>NZ_JAPDCG010000007.1:0-198768 GCF_027705845.1 Aeromonas sp. S41-2
TGATATCAAAAATTGTTTTTGATGCTCGATGCTGTGAGTGCCCACACAGATTGCTTGATTCAAATTGTTAAAGAGCGTTACGCTTGTCGCGTTGAGGAGGCGCATATTACGCTTCTCACTTCGAAAGTCAAGCGACTGTTTTCGCTTTTCTTTCGGCGCCCACTTCGCAAGGAAGCTGGCTCATCAGGTTGGCGTGTTCCGCCGTGCTGGTAGGGGCGCATTATAGGGAGCTGAAACTTTCTGGCAAGCAGATAATTGCAAAAAGATGGCTTTCATCGTTCAATCGCTCACAAAGCCACCAAAAAGCATTTAAAACCAGCAAAATCAGGCCACGGTGGGGGCTGCTACGGCAAAATCATGCAGATTGTCATAGATGGCATCGGCCAGCTCGACACCGGCATCCGTTATCGGTTTGCCCGTTCTGACCATGATCTTGTGACCAACCCCGGCATTGATGGCGGCTTTCAGATCGGAAGGCTTGTCACCCACCATATAAGAACGGTTCATATCGATGTTCAGCTCTTGCTTGGCAAGCAGCAACATTCCCGGTTCTGGTTTGCGGCAGTCACAGGGAGCGCCATGCTCCGGATGATGCGGGCAGAAGTAGATACCATCGAGGTCCACGTCGCGATCGGCCAATGACCAATCCATCCACTCGGTCAGGTTCATGAAATCATCTTCGCTGAAATAACCGCGGGCGATACCAGACTGGTTGGTGACAACGACCAGCAGATACCCTTTCTTCTTCATCAGCTGCAGGGCTTCGATGACCCCGGGCAAAAAGTGGAAATCATCTACCTTGCTGACATAACCGGTGTCTTCGTTGATGACACCATCACGATCCAGAAAAATGGCTGGTTTGCTCACAGAAACGACCTCTATCAATGATTTCGCAAAGTATCTCACAGGCCATTTAAAGCCCCAAAAGTAAAAGGGGTGGCCGAAGCCACCCCTTTCATGTGCGTATTTAAAGTATCGATTAAGCGATAACTTTAGCTACAACACCAGCACCTACGGTACGGCCACCTTCACGGATAGCGAAACGCAGGCCGTCGTCCATCGCGATCGGCGCAATCAGGGTAACAACCATCTTGATGTTGTCGCCCGGCATTACCATCTCTACGCCTTCCGGCAGTTCGATGGTACCGGTCACGTCAGTAGTACGGAAGTAGAACTGCGGACGGTAGCCTTTGAAGAACGGGGTGTGACGACCACCTTCTTCTTTGGACAGCACGTACACTTCAGATTCAAACTTGGTGTGCGGCTTGATGGTGCCCGGCTTGGCCAGTACCTGACCACGCTCTACGTCTTCACGCTTCACGCCACGCAGCAGTGCACCGATGTTCTCGCCTGCACGACCTTCGTCCAGCAGTTTGCGGAACATTTCAACGCCGGTACAGGTGGTCTTGGTGGTATCTTTGATACCCACGATTTCCACTTCTTCACCAACTTTGACGATACCGCGCTCTACACGACCGGTTACTACGGTACCACGGCCAGCGATGGAGAATACGTCTTCGATAGGCATCAGGAACGGCAGGTCGATGGCACGCTCCGGCTCCGGAATGTAGGTGTCCAGGTGGCCAGCCAGTTCCAGGATCTTCTCTTCCCACTGAGCTTCGCCTTCCAGCGCTTTCAGTGCGGAACCACGTACTACCGGCAGATCATCACCCGGGAAGTCGTACTCGGACAGCAGTTCGCGAACTTCCATCTCGACCAGTTCCAGCAGCTCTTCGTCATCTACCATGTCACACTTGTTCATGAACACGATGATGTACGGAACGCCTACCTGACGACCCAGCAGGATGTGCTCACGAGTCTGCGGCATCGGGCCGTCAGTCGCTGCTACTACCAGGATCGCGCCGTCCATCTGGGCAGCACCGGTGATCATGTTTTTAACGTAGTCGGCGTGACCCGGGCAGTCTACGTGCGCGTAGTGGCGGGTAGCGGTGTCGTATTCTACGTGGGAGGTGTTGATGGTGATACCACGCTCACGCTCTTCCGGTGCCTTGTCGATCTGGTCGAAGGCGAAAGCCTTACCACCGAAGTGCTTGGCCAGCACGTTGGTGATAGCGGCAGTCAGGGTGGTTTTACCGTGGTCAACGTGGCCGATGGTGCCGACGTTTACGTGCGGTTTATTACGCTCAAATTTTTCTTTAGACACGACGTAGTCCTTCTAGGTTAAACCCGCCTACCGTCGTAGGCGGGGAATCTTAAATTACTTGGATTTGCGCTCTTCGATCACGGCCTGGGCGACGTTGGTCGGGGCATCGTGATACTTGGCGAATTCCATGGCGTAGGAAGCACGACCCTGGGTAGCAGAACGCAGGGCGGTAGCGTAACCGAACATCTCGGCCAGCGGCACCAGGGCACGAACGATCTTGCCGGACGGGCCATCTTCCATACCTTCGATCAGGCCACGACGACGGTTCAGGTCACCGATCACGTCGCCCATGTAGTCTTCCGGAGTCTCGACTTCTACTTTCATGATCGGTTCGAGCAGAACCGGGTTGGCCTTCATGAAGCCAGCCTTAAAGGCCATGGAAGCAGCGATCTTGAACGCCAGTTCGGAAGAGTCGACATCGTGGTAGGAACCGAAGTGCAGACGCACGCCCAGATCCATTACCGGATAACCTGCCAGCGGGCCGGACTTCAGCTGCTCACGGATACCCTTGTCAACACCCGGGATGAACTCACCAGGAATGACGCCGCCCTTGATGTCGTTGACGAATTCGTAGGCTTTGCCTTCTTCCAGCGGGTACATGTCGATCACAACGTGACCGTACTGACCACGACCACCGGACTGCTTGGCGTGCTTACCTTCGATATCCTTGACGGTGTTACGAATGGTTTCACGGTAGGCAACCTGCGGCTTACCTACGTTCGCTTCTACCTTGAACTCGCGACGCATACGGTCAACGATGATGTCCAGGTGCAGCTCACCCATACCGGCGATGATGGTTTGGCCAGACTCTTCGTCAGTCCATACGCGGAAGGACGGGTCTTCCTGAGCCAGGCGGCCCAGAGCCAGGCCCATCTTCTCTTGGTCAGCTTTGGTTTTCGGCTCAACCGCGATGGAGATTACCGGTTCCGGGAATTCCATACGCTCGAGGATGATCGGCGCTTTTTCGTCACACAGGGTGTCACCGGTGGTCACGTCTTTCAGACCGATGGCGGCAGCGATGTCGCCTGCGCGAACTTCTTTGATCTCTTCACGCTTGTTGGCGTGCATCTGAACGATACGGCCAAAACGCTCGCGCTTCTCTTTAACGGAGTTCAGCACGGAGTCACCGGAGTTAACCACACCGGAGTAAACGCGGAAGAAGGTCAGGTTGCCTACGAACGGGTCGGTAGCAATCTTGAATGCCAGAGCAGCAAACGGCTCGTCATCAGAAGCATGACGCTCGTCTTTGGTCTCGCCATCCAGCTTCAGACCGTCGATGGCTGCTACGTCGGTCGGAGCCGGCAGATAGTCAACCACGGCATCCAGCATGGCCTGTACGCCCTTGTTCTTGAACGCGGAGCCACAGGTAACCAGGATGATTTCGTTGTTCAGAACACGCTGACGAAGAGCTTTCTTGATCTCTTCCTCGGTCAGTTCTTCACCACCCAGGTATTTTTCCATCAGGTCTTCAGACGCTTCAGCAGCGGCTTCAACCAGGGTCATGCGCATTTCTTGCGCTTTTTCCAGCAGCTCAGCCGGGACGTCTTCGTAATCGAAGGATACGCCCTGGTCAGCTTCGCTCCAGTTGATGGCTTTCATCTTGACCAGGTCGATAACGCCCTTGAAGTTCTCTTCTGAACCGATGTTCAGTTGCAGCGGAACCGGGTTACCTTTCAGACGGGTCTTGATGTGCTCAACGCAGCGCAGGAAGTTGGCACCGGTACGGTCCATCTTGTTGACGAACGCGATACGGGGAACCTTGTACTTGTTAGCCTGACGCCATACGGTTTCAGACTGTGGCTGTACGCCACCTACGGCACAGTACACCATCACGGCGCCGTCCAGAACACGCATGGAACGCTCTACTTCGATAGTAAAGTCAACGTGGCCCGGGGTATCGATGATGTTGATACGGTGCGGTTGGAACTGTTTGCCCATACCGGACCAGAAAGCGGTGGTCGCGGCGGAGGTGATGGTGATACCACGCTCTTGTTCCTGTTCCATCCAGTCCATGGTGGCGGCGCCATCGTGAACTTCACCGATTTTGTGACTTACACCGGTATAAAACAGAACGCGCTCAGTAGTAGTAGTCTTACCGGCGTCAATGTGAGCGGAAATACCGATATTACGATAACGCTCAATGGGGGTTGTACGAGCCATTGTCATCCTCTTACTAGGGCACTTGTCCCCAGATAATTAAAGGTGCGCAGAGCCAAAAGACCCTGCGCAAGCGGATTACCAGCGGAAGTGAGCGAAAGCCTTGTTCGCTTCAGCCATACGGTGTACGTCTTCACGTTTCTTGACAGACGAACCCTTATTGTCAGCGGCATCCAGCAGCTCGCCAGCCAAACGCTGAGCCATTGATTTTTCACCACGTTTACGAGCGGCATCAACCAACCAGCGCATTGCCAGGGCATTGCGGCGAACCGGACGAACTTCTACCGGTACCTGATAGGTTGCACCACCGACACGACGAGATTTAACCTCGACGGCCGGACGAATGTTGTCCAGGGCTTCTTCGAATACGGCCAGGTGCTCTTTGCCAGTCTTGGTGGCAATGATGTCCAGCGCGCCATATACGATGGCTTCGGAAACAGATTTCTTACCGTCAACCATTACTACGTTGACAAATTTAGCCAGCAGCTCTGATCCGAACTTGGGATCCGGCAGGATTTTACGCTGACCAACAACACGACGTCTTGGCATTTCAAATTCTCCGTAACTTCAGGGGTTACCCAAAACTAGAAAGTTATCTAACTAGAAACGAATTAACGTTTGGCCTTACTTAACGGAGAACCATTAAGCTTTCGGACGCTTCACGCCATACTTGGAGCGAGCCTGCTTACGGTCTTTAACACCGGCACAGTCCAACGCACCACGAACGGTGTGATAACGAACACCTGGCAAGTCTTTTACACGACCGCCACGGATCAGAACAACAGAGTGCTCTTGCAGGTTGTGACCTTCACCGCCGATGTAGGAGGTGACTTCGAAGCCGTTGGTCAGACGTACACGGCATACTTTACGCAGTGCAGAGTTAGGCTTCTTCGGGGTGGTGGTGTATACACGGGTGCACACGCCACGCTTCTGAGGGCACGCTTCCAGCGCCGGCACGTTGCTTTTCACAACGAGCTTGATGCGTGGCTTGCGAACCAACTGGTTAATAGTTGCCATCAAAAGGCTCCTGATAATGACTTCATAAACATGTGAAAAATCCTCCCCGCAGATACGGGGACGCGAAATTTTATGCCCTGTTGTCAAGGGAGTCAAGATTTATACAATCCGAGCCAGGAAAGGCAGTGAGAATGCCTTGGAAAATATCGCTAACAGCCTGAAATAATTATATAAAACTGGCGGTCAGCCAGCCCAGGTCTGCGGCGAGCCTTTTTCCGCGATCAGAGCCACCAAGCCGGCCATGTCCAGATCCAACCCGATCCGTTGTTGCAACCCCCTCGCCTGCAGGTCTTCCCGCATGACATAGAGCGGCACTCCAGCCAACCGTGCACACCACTGAGGGGCCGTGGCAGCGACGACGGCATCCTGCATCAGCACCAGCACATCCTTCGGCTGGCGGTAGGTCAGCGCCTGCTCCAGGTCCTGGCTCTGGAAGGGAGAGGTCAATATCAGCTGTATCATGGTCACCTCAAAAGCAGATGTGGGTCGCACAGGCATCCCACTGGTGCCGGATGTCGGTGCGGGACAGGCCGGTCACGGGGATCAGCAGATCAGCCACCGTCAGGCCACGCTCTGCCAGCGAGTCGGTGCACACATAGATCTCCTCGATGTCGTAGAGCTCGAGCAGCTTGAAGGTCGGCGCATAGTGACGCTGCAAGATGGCCTGCGGCTGCTGCTCCCTGAGCAGTTGCAGCACGCCATCTCCGATGAGGAACAGGGCCAGCGACTCGGTCATGGCCGAAGTGGCCAGCAGGGCGTCCAGACCTTCCCGCCCGGCGGCGGTACCGTGCGGCCCGCGCCGGCAAATAAACGCTATCTTGTGCATGGCAGCCTCCTAAAACTGGACGAATCGATCGGCGGTCAGGCTGGCCTCCGCCAGCTGACCCAGCCCGCTCAGGCAAAATGGCGGCTCCAGGTTGAAGTGTGCCCTGCCCAATCCCTTGGCCTCCTGCTCATCCAGCACACCGCGCCGCATGGCGGCAGCGACGCACACATCGATACGGATCCCTTGCTGGTTGGCCAGTTCACGCCACAGGGCGACCAGGTTGCTCTCATCGGTGGCGGGAGCATGCAGCCCGTTGCCGTTGCAGACCCCATCCTGGTAGAAGAACAGGTGAGACAAGCGATGGCCCTGCTCGATGAGGCTCAAGGCAAAACGATAGGCGGTGCTGGCCGACTGGGTGCCATAGGCGGGCCCCGTTACCAGCAGGGCAAAATTCAGACTCATATCCGGACTCCTGCGCATGTGTTCGTCCATTCTACGCCAAACACAAAAAAGCCCCTCCTGGGAGGGGCTCTTCGTGCAGCCTTGGATCAAACGTAAGCGATGGCTTCGACTTCAACCAGCACATCCTTCGGCAGACGCGCCACTTCCACGCAGGAGCGGGCAGGAGCGGCGTCACCGAAGTAACGAGCATAAACCTGGTTGAAGGCAACAAAGTTGTTCATGTCGCTGAGGAAGCAGGTGGTCTTCAGTACCTTGCCGGTATCGGCTCCCGCTTCCTTCAATACTGCAACCAGGTTCTTCATCACCTGCTCGGCCTGCGCTTCGATACCGCCAGCCACTATCTCCATGGTGGTCGGATCGAGCGGGATCTGCCCGGAGGTGAAGACCAGCTCGCCCAGTTTGGTGGCCTGAACATACGGGCCAATTGCGGCAGGAGCCTTGTCGGTTGCAATAACTTCTTTAGCCATTCTTGTCTATCCCCTTCTATGGCGCTTACTCGTTTTCGTCTTCACCCTGCTTGCGCTGTCGGATGTACAGATAAACGGTATGTTTGGAAATGTTCAGCTTGTCGGCGACCAGGTTGATCGAGTCCTTGATATCAAATATGCCCTTCTCGAACAGCTGGGTCACGATAAACCTGTTTTTAGCATTGTTGGCAACGGTCGGATCGCGGTTGATCTCGTCGATGGTGTTGTCCACCGTCTGGGCAACCAGCTCTTCCACACTGTTGGCAAAGGTCTCCGGCGACTGACGCTCGACTTGTTGCGGCGTCGGGAAAAATTCGGCGACGAACTCGTGAAAAGGCGCGTTGATGTGCAGGTTGATACAGATGAGGCCGATCACCTGCTTGTCGCTGTTCCTGATGGCGATGGTACTCGACTTCATCAGGGCACCGGTACGGCTGCGAGCAAAATAGCTCTGGGTGTAATCCTGGCCGGTATTCTCGATGTCCTTGAGCATACGCAGCGCGAGGTCGGTAATGGGGGCTCCCTCATTCCGTCCCGTATTGAACCCGTTGGCAATCTTGATCACGGACTCGTGCAGATTTTCCAGGGAGTGAAGCACCACTTCACAGTGCTTGCCGAACAACTCGGCCAAGCCATCGATCAGCCCATCGTATGAGCGCAACAATTCCCTGTCTTCGTCTGTAAAAGTGCGACCGATCAGCTGCTCTTCGGGAAGCATCACTTCCTCGATACCGACAGTCATGTTCTACCCCTGTAATACCCATTCAACTTTCCCGAGTTTTCAGTTGCGAGGGGGCAATGTCAACTTTTTTTGATTTTTTACTCTGCAACCTTGCTCTGGATCATCCGAATATCCGCGTGGCGTCTGGCTTTGACGAGAAAATCGACAATAAAAAAGGGCCCCATGAAGGGGCCCTTTTCATTCGCTACAGCGGAAGATTACTCTTCGTCAAAACTGCCGGCTGCGTTGAGCAGATCCGCCAGGTTTTGCTGAGCTTCATCGGCAGTCACCTGCGGCACACCAACAGCACGGGCTGCGGCGGCACGCTGGTTGATCCGGCCGTGGTGGTAGGCAAAGCCGGTACCAGCCGGGATCAGACGACCCACGATCACGTTCTCTTTCAGGCCACGCAGTTCGTCACGCTTGCCGCCAACGGCCGCTTCGGTCAGAACACGGGTGGTTTCCTGGAAGGAAGCCGCGGAGATGAAGGACTCGGTGCTCAGAGATGCCTTGGTAATACCCATCAGGATGTGACGGAAGGTGGCCGGGGTCTTGCCCTCAGCAACCAGCTTACGGTTGGCAATCTTCACGCGAGCCACTTCAACCTGTTCGCCTTCGATCAGGTCGGTGTCGCCGGCGCTCAGGATCTCGCACTTGCGCAGCATCTGACGCACGATGACTTCGATGTGCTTGTCGTTGATCTTAACGCCTTGCAGACGGTAAACGTCCTGCACTTCGTTGGCGATGTAGTTGGCGACCGGGCTGATACCGCGCAGACGCAGAATGTCGTGAGCAGACTCAGGACCGTCCGCCAGCACTTCACCCTTCTCAACTTTTTCACCTTCGAACACGTTCAGGTTACGCCACTTCGGAATCATCTCCTCGTAGACATCGCCACCATCGGTCGGGGTGATGACCAGACGGCGTTTGCCCTTGGTCTCTTTCCCGAAGGAGATGGTACCGGAGATCTCGGCCAGAATTGCCGGTTCCTTCGGTTGACGTGCTTCGAACAGATCCGCAACGCGCGGCAGACCACCGGTGATGTCCTTGGTACCGCCGGACTCTTGCGGGATACGCGCTACCGCGTCACCCACGCCCACGTTGGCACCATCTTCCAGGTTCACGATTGCCTTGCCCGGCAGGAAGTACTGGGCGGCTACATCGGTACCCGGGATCATCACGTCCTTGCCGTTCAGGTCGACCAGTTTAACGGTCGGACGCATCTCTTTACCGGCGCTCGGACGCTCGTTGACATCCAGCACGACGATGGAGGAGAGACCGGTCAGCTCGTCGGTCTGACGAGTAATGGTCACGCCATCGATCATGTGTTCGAAGTGCAGACGACCTGCCACTTCGGTGATGATCGGGTGAGTGTGCGGATCCCAGTTGGCGACGGTTTCACCAGCGTTCACGGCCTGGCCATCTTTCACTTCCAGCACGGAACCGTAAGGCAGCTTGTGGCTTTCCTTGGTACGGCCCATCTCGTCCATGATGGTCAGTTCGGTAGAACGGGAGGTGATAACCAGTTTGTCGTCACTGTTGTGAACGAACTTGGCGTTCTGCAGCTTGATGCTACCGGTATTCTTGACCTGAATGCTGCTCTCGGCAGCGGCACGGGATGCGGCACCACCGATGTGGAAGGTACGCATCGTCAGCTGGGTACCTGGTTCACCGATGGACTGGGCGGCGATAACACCGACAGCCTCACCCTTGTTAACCAGGTGACCACGGGCCAGATCACGGCCGTAGCAGTGAGCACAGTTACCGAAGTCGGTCTCACAGGTGATGGCAGAACGTACCTTCACGCGGTCAACGGAGTTGCGCTCCAGCAGGTCACACAGCTGCTCGTCGAGCAGGGTGTTGCGTGCTACCAGCACTTCGTCTTCAGTACCCGGCTTGATCACGTCATCGGCAACCACACGGCCCAGCACGCGCTCACGCAGCGGTTCGACCACGTCGCCACCTTCGATCAGCGGAGTCATCCACAGACCTTCGGTAGTGCCGCAATCGTCCTCGGTAATCACCATGTCCTGTGCCACGTCAACCAGACGACGAGTCAGGTAACCGGAGTTCGCAGTCTTCAGTGCGGTATCCGCCAGACCCTTACGAGCACCGTGAGTGGAGATGAAGTACTGCAGTACGTTCAGACCTTCGCGGAAGTTCGCGACGATCGGGGTCTCGATGATGGAGCCATCCGGCTTGGCCATCAGGCCACGCATACCGGCCAGCTGACGGATCTGGGCTGCGGAACCCCGCGCACCAGAGTCGGCCATCATGAAGATGCTGTTGAACGAGGCTTGCTCTTCTTCTTCACCCAGCGAGTTGACGTTACGCTCTTTGGACAAGTTCTCCATCATGGCCTTGGAGACGCGCTCGTTGGCGCTGGCCCAGATATCGATAACCTTGTTGTAGCGCTCGCCCGCGGTCACCAGACCGGACAGGAACTGGTCCTGGATCTCGGCGACTTCGGCTTCTGCCGCGGCGATGATGTCTTTCTTGGCATCCGGGATGACCATGTCATCGATACCAACGGAAGCACCGGACAGGGCCGCATAGTGGAAACCGGTATACATCAGCTGGTCAGCGAAGATGACGGTGTCCTTCAGGCCCTGCTTGCGATAGCAGGTGTTCAGCAGACGGGAGATGAGCTTTTTGCCCAGCGCCTTGTTGGATACGGATTTGATCCAGTTCTGCGGGTTGGCATCCAGGTCAGCCTGCTCTGCAGCAGTCAGCACCTTCGGCTCGTCGATCAGGGCGTATTCCATGCCTTTCGGCAGGATCAGGCTCAGGATCGCACGACCAACGGTGGTGTTCTTCATCTCGGTGTGAGCACGCAGTGAACCGTCTTCCTGACGCAGGTATTCGGTGATGCGAACTTTCACGCGAGCATGCAGATCGGCCAGACCGGCGCGGTATACCTTCTCGGCTTCTTTCGGGCCGGACAGCACCATACCTTCGCCCTTGGCGTTGATACGGGCGCGGGTCATGTAGTACAGACCCAAGACCACGTCCTGAGACGGAACGATGATCGGCTCACCGGAGGCAGGCGACAGGATGTTGTTGGTGGACATCATCAGTGCGCGCGCTTCCAGCTGGGCTTCCAGGGTCAGCGGTACGTGGACCGCCATCTGGTCACCGTCGAAGTCCGCGTTATAGGCGGCACAGACGAGCGGGTGCAGCTGGATGGCCTTGCCTTCGATCAGGGTCGGTTCAAACGCCTGGATACCCAGACGGTGCAGGGTCGGTGCACGGTTCAGCAGAACAGGGTGTTCGCGGATCACTTCGTCCAGGATGTCCCAAACGACAGCTTCTTCGCGCTCCACCATCTTCTTGGCGGCCTTGATGGTGGTCGCCAGACCACGGGATTCCAGCTTGCCATAGATGAAGGGCTTGAACAGCTCCAGCGCCATCTTCTTCGGCAGACCGCACTGATGCAGACGCAGAGTCGGACCTACGGTGATAACGGAACGACCGGAGTAGTCGACACGCTTACCGAGCAGGTTCTGACGGAAACGACCTTGCTTACCCTTGATCATGTCGGCCAAGGATTTCAGCGGGCGCTTGTTGGAGCCGGTGATGGCACGGCCACGACGGCCGTTGTCCAGCAGGGCATCGACGGACTCTTGCAGCATGCGCTTTTCGTTGCGCACGATGATGTCCGGAGCAGCCAGGTCCAGCAGGCGCTTCAAGCGGTTGTTACGGTTGATCACGCGACGATACAGATCGTTCAGATCGGAAGTCGCGAAACGGCCGCCGTCCAGCGGTACCAGCGGACGCAGGTCCGGCGGCAGCACGGGCAGCACTGTCATGATCATCCACTCCGGCTTGTTGCCGGACTGCAGGAAGGCTTCCATCAGCTTCAGGCGCTTGGTGGTCTTCTTGCGCTTGGTCTCGGAGTTGGTCTGATCCAGCTCTTCGCGCATGGTGCGCACTTCGCCTTCCAGATCGATGGCGCGCAGCAATGCCAGGATTGCTTCGGCACCCATCTTGGCGTCGAATTCGTCGCCCCACTCTTCCAGTGCGTCCAGGTACTGCTCTTCGGACAGCATCTGGCTGCGCTCGAGGTTGGTCATGCCGGGTTCGATCACTACATAGGATTCGAAATACAGCACGCGCTCGATGTCACGCAGGGTCATGTCCAGCAGCAGACCGATACGGGACGGCAGGGACTTCAGGAACCAGATGTGGGCAGTCGGGCTGGCCAGCTCGATGTGGCCCATACGCTCACGACGGACCTTGGTCTGGGTCACTTCTACGCCGCACTTCTCACAGATCACACCACGGTGTTTCAGGCGCTTGTACTTGCCGCACAGACACTCGTAGTCCTTCACCGGTCCGAAGATACGGGCGCAGAACAGACCATCACGTTCCGGCTTGAAAGTCCGGTAGTTGATGGTCTCAGGCTTTTTGACCTCACCGAATGACCAGGAGCGGATCATGTCAGGAGAGGCCAGACCGATCTTGATACTGTCAAACTCTTCGGTCTTGGTCTGAGCCTTCAAAAACTTGAGTAAGTCTTTCACGTGTTTCCCCTGTCAGGAGTCTAACCTCGGCGCCCCTACTGCCGAAACAGCGGGGCGCCCACGTCAATTCTCGAACAATAAGAGCGAGCTCTTACTCTTCGTCCAGCTCGATGTTGATACCCAGAGAGCGGATTTCCTTCAGCAATACGTTGAAGGATTCGGGCATGCCCGGCTCCATACGGTGGTCGCCATCCACGATGTTCTTGTACATCTTGGTACGGCCGTTCACATCGTCAGACTTGACGGTCAGCATCTCCTGCAGGGTATATGCCGCACCGTAAGCCTCCAGGGCCCACACTTCCATCTCACCGAAACGCTGACCACCGAACTGTGCCTTACCACCCAGCGGCTGCTGGGTAACCAGGCTGTAAGAACCGGTAGAACGCGCGTGCATCTTGTCGTCTACCAGGTGGTTCAGCTTCAGCATGTACATGTAACCCACGGTGACCTTACGCTCGAAGGCGTTACCGGTACGACCGTCGAACAGGGCGATCTGACCGGATTCCGGCAGGTCGGCCAGCTTCAGCAGGGCCTTGATTTCACGCTCTTTGGCGCCATCAAAGACCGGCGTTGCTACCGGCAGACCCTTGCGCAGGTTACCGACCAGGGTACGTACGTCGTCGTCGGACAGCTCGGCCACGTTCACTTGCTGGGTGTCTTTCTCGCCCAGGTCATAGACCTGTTGCAGGAAGTCACGCATCTCGTGCAGTTCGCGCTGTTCCTTGACCATGCGGTCGATCTTCTCGCCGATACCCTTGGCCGCGAGGCCCAAGTGCACTTCGAGGATCTGACCGATGTTCATACGGGACGGTACGCCCAACGGGTTCAGAACGATGTCGACCGGACGGCCGTACTCGTCATGGGGCATATCCTCGACCGGACAGATCTTGGAGATAACACCCTTGTTACCGTGACGACCCGCCATCTTGTCACCCGGCTGGATGCGACGCTTGACGGCCAGATAGACCTTGACGATCTTCAGTACGCCCGGCGCCAGGTCATCGCCCTGGATGATCTTGCGACGCTTGTTCTCGAATTTCTTGTCGAACTCGGCCTTCAGCTCAACGTGCTGTTCAGCGATCTGTTCCAGCTCGATTTGCTTGGCTTCATCTTCGATGGCCAGTTCAAACCACTTGGAGCGATCGAGCTTGTTCAGACGGTCTTCGCTGTAACCGGCGGCCAGCAGCAGGTTGCGGGAGCGGCCGAAAATGCCGTCTTCCAGGATCTTGAACTCTTCGGTCAAGTCCTTCTTCGCTTCCTTCAGCTGCATCTCTTCAATTTCTTTGGCGCGCTTGTCTTTTTCCACGCCATCGCGGGTAAAGACCTGCACGTCAACCACGGTACCGTACACACCGTTCGGCACACGCAGGGAGGAGTCCTTCACGTCGGACGCCTTCTCACCGAAGATGGCGCGCAGCAGCTTCTCTTCCGGCGTCAGCTGGGTTTCACCTTTCGGCGTTACCTTACCGACCAGAATGTCGCCGCCCTTCACTTCGGCACCCACGTAGACGATACCGGACTCGTCCAGCTTGGACAGAGCGGCTTCACCCACGTTCGGGATGTCAGCAGTGATCTCTTCCGGACCCAGCTTGGTGTCACGGGAGATACAGGCCAGTTCCTGGATGTGAATGGTGGTCAGGCGATCTTCCTGAACAACACGCTCGTTCACCAGGATCGAGTCTTCGAAGTTGTAACCGTTCCACGGCATGAACGCGACGCGCAGGTTCTGACCCAGCGCCAGTTCACCCAGGTCGGTAGACGGGCCGTCAGCCAGCACATCGCCCGCCATCACCGGCTCGCCCAACATCACGCACGGACGCTGGTTGATACAGGTGTTCTGGTTGGAACGGGTGTATTTGGTCAGGCTGTAGATGTCGATGCCGGCTTCGCCAGGCAGCAGCTCATCTTCGTTGACCTTAATAACGATACGGGAGGCATCGACGTAGTCGATCATACCGCCACGCTTGGCCACTACGGTAACACCGGAGTCAACGGCCACAGCGCGTTCCATACCGGTACCAACCAGCGGCTTGTCAGCGCGCAGAGTCGGTACAGCCTGACGTTGCATGTTTGAACCCATCAATGCGCGGTTCGCGTCATCGTGTTCCAGGAACGGGATCAGGGCCGCTGCCACAGATACGATCTGCTGCGGGCTCACGTCCATATACTGGATCTGGTCGGCGTTCATAAAGGTGGATTCACCTTTGTGACGGCACGGGATCAATTCATCTTTCAGACGGCCATCTTCGGTGGTCGCGGCGTTAGCCTGTGCGATCACGTACTTGCCTTCTTCAATAGCAGACAGATAGTCCACTTCGTCGGTGATCACACCGTCAATGACCTTACGGTACGGGGTCTCAAGGAAACCGTACTCGTTGGTACGAGAGTACACGGACAGCGAGTTGATCAGACCGATGTTCGGACCTTCAGGCGTTTCGATGGGGCACAGACGACCGTAGTGGGTCGGGTGTACGTCTCGAACTTCAAAGCCGGCACGCTCACGAGTCAAACCGCCCGGGCCCAGCGCGGAAATACGGCGCTTGTGGGTCACTTCGGACAGCGGGTTGTTCTGGTCCATGAACTGGGACAGCTGGCTGGAACCAAAGAACTCTTTGACTGCGGCGGAGATCGGCTTGGCGTTGATCAGATCCTGCGGCATCAGGGTGTCCAGGTCGCCCAGGGAGAGACGCTCCTTGACCGCACGCTCGACACGCACCAGACCGACGCGGAACTGGTTTTCAGCCATTTCACCGACAGAACGGATACGACGGTTGCCCAGGTGGTCGATATCGTCCACCTCGTCATTGCCGTTACGGATGTCGATCAGGCGCTTCATCACATCGACGATGTCGTCTTTGGTCAGAGTACCCACGCCAGTCTCGTCTTCACGAGCCAGACGGCGGTTGAACTTCATCCGACCTACGGTAGACAGGTCGTAACGCTCGGAAGAGAAGAACAGGTTCTCGAACAGCTGCTCTGCGGCTTCGCGAGTCGGCGGCTCACCCGGACGCATCATGCGATAGATTTCGACCAGCGCTTCCAGGCGGCTGGAGCTGGAGTCGATACGCAGGGTCTCGGACATGTAGGCACCGTGATCCAGTTCATTGGTGAACAGAACCTCGAAGTGCTTGAAGCCGGCTTGGGAGAGGTTGGCTACCGCTTCCAGGCTCAGCGCCTGGTTGGCAGTCACTACCATCTCGCCAGTTTGCGGATGTGCGTAGTCCTTGGCAGCAACTTTGCCAACAACATACTCAACCGGTACCTCAATCTGGGTAACGGAATCTTTTTCCAACTGACGGATGTGACGCGCAGTCACTCGACGACCGGTCTCAACCACCACGGCGCCATTGGCCACGATGTCAAAGGTCGCAGTTTCACCACGCAGGCGCTCCGGCACCAGATCCATCATCAACTTGCCATCTTTGACTTCGAAACCGATGGTTTCGAAGAAGGTGGCCAGAATCTGTTCGGAACTGAAATCCAGGGCACGCAGAATAATGGATGCCGGCAGTTTACGACGACGGTCGATACGGACAAACAGGTTGTCTTTCGCATCGAACTCGAAGTCCAGCCAGGAGCCACGGTAGGGAATAACGCGCGCGTTATACAGCACCTTACCGGATGAATGTGTTTTGCCTTTATCGTGGTCGAAGAAGACGCCCGGGCTACGATGCAGCTGGGAGACGATTACCCGCTCGGTACCATTGATAACAAAGGTGCCGTTCTCGGTCATGAGCGGAATTTCGCCCATGTATACTTCTTGTTCCTTGATGTCTTTGACGGTGCCGGCAGCTGCTTCACGGTCGTACAGAACCATACGAAGCTTGACACGCAGCGGCGCGGAGTAGGTCACTCCACGGATCTGGCATTCTTTTACGTCAAATACCGGCTCACCCAGGCGATAGCTGACATACTGAAGCTCAGCACTACCGGAGTAACTGGTGATCGGGAAAACGCTACGGAAAGCGGCCTCTAGGCCATATTCACCTTCCGGGTCAGCCTCGATGAACTGCTTGAAGGAGTCCAGCTGAATGGACAACAGATAAGGCGTGTCCAGTACCTGGTCTCGCTTACCGAAGTCCTTACGAATGCGTTTTTTTTCGGTATAAGAGTAAACCATAGGGTTCCTCAGCTCGCTGATAAGTGACCCACTCTGTCCCACGGGACAGCTCTGTCTCAACACCGTTTTGTGTTGGCCCGGACGAATGAAAACAGTCCGGATTGCTGGTGCACCGAGAGTCGTAAACGGTGTGAAATGCTCTCAGTCTACAGCGCAAAAAGGCTGGTGAACAAAAATTCACCAGCCCTAGCCTGTTTTATCAGGCTAATCTACATAAATGCAGATTATTTGATCTCAACAGAAGCACCGGCAGCTTCCAGCTCTTTCTTCAGAGCTTCAGCTTCGTCTTTGGAGACGGCTTCTTTCAGGTTAGCCGGAGCAGCTTCTACCAGGTCTTTGGCTTCTTTCAGGCCCAGACCGGTGGCGCCACGAACGGCTTTGATGACGGCAACTTTGTTGGCACCGGCAGCAGTCAGAACTACGTCGAACTCGGTCTTCTCTTCTACTGCTTCAGCGGCCGGACCGGCAGCAACAGCAACAGCGGCAGAAACACCGAACTTCTCTTCCATAGCTTCGATCAGCTCAACAACTTCCATTACGGACATGGAAGCAACGGCTTCGATAATTTGGTCTTTAGTGATAGACATGACAAAAATTCCTGATGTTGAATAAACTCAAACAGCCTAAATAGGCGAGAATCAAGCAGCAGCTTGCTTCTGATCACGCACAGCAGCGATGGTACGAACCAGCTTGCCAGCAGAGGCTTCCTTCATGGTAGCCATCAACTTCGCAATTGCTTCGTCGTAGGTCGGCAGCGTGGCCAGACGATCAATTTGTGCTGCGGCGATAAACTCACCGTTAAAAGCGCCAGCCTTGATTTCGAACTTTTGGTTCGCTTTGGCAAACTCTTTGAACAGACGAGCGGCAGCGCCCGGGTGTTCGTTAGAGAAAGCAATCAAGGTAGGACCAGACAATACGTCGTTCAGGCAACCGAATTCGGTACCTTCAACTGCGCGACGCAGCAGGGTGTTACGCACAACGCGCATGTACACACCGGCTTCGCGAGCAGATTTACGCAGGCTGGTCATCTTCTCTACAGTCACGCCGCGAGAATCGGCTACAACTGCAGAAAGAGCGCCTTTGGCAGCTTCGTTGACTTCAGCAACAATTGCCTTTTTGTCTTCGAGTCCCAATGCCATTGGCTTAACTCCTGGATTGAATCCGGGTCTAGTTTGACCCAGTACTGACACATCCCCCCTACCTTTACAAACAGAGGGGAACGATGCGGTAGCAGGATTCCAGAAGAGAAAGAAATCTTTCTCGCTGGGTTTCCGGCACCGTCTACGCAGGAAGGATTAAGGCCTTGCAGCCACCTGCGGTCTTGGACGGAGGTCGAAACCCCCAACCAATCAAGGCGCAAAATTATAGATTAAATTTTGCGCCTTGTAAAATCCATCAATTAGGCCTGAGCTTCCAGAGAAGCTTGGTCTACGGCAACACCGGCACCCATGGTGGTGGAGATGCTGACTTTCTTGATGAATACACCCTTGGCAGAAGACGGCTTGGCCTTTTTCAGGGCAACCAGCAGAGCTTCCAAGTTTTCTTTCAGCTGAACTTCGTTGAAAGAAACCTTGCCCAGAGTGGTGTGAATGATACCGTTCTTGTCATTACGGTAACGAACCTGACCAGCCTTGGCGTTCTTGACAGCTTCGGCAACGTTAGGAGTTACAGTACCAACTTTCGGGTTCGGCATCAGGCCGCGCGGGCCCAGGATTTGACCCAGCTGACCAACAACGCGCATGGCATCCGGGGATGCGATAACTACGTCGAAGTTCATCTCGCCTTTCTTGACCAGATCGGCCAGCTCGTCCATACCAACCAGTTCAGCACCGGCAGCTTTGGCAGCTTCGGCGTTGGCACCTTGGGTGAATACGGCTACGCGTACTTCACGACCGGTACCGTGCGGCAGTACCGTTGCACCACGTACGTTTTGGTCGGATTTACGAGCATCGATACCCAGGTTAACGGCAACGTCAACGCTTTCAACGAACTTGGCAGTAGCCAGTTCTTTCAGCAGGGCAATGGCTTCGTTGATGGAGTACTCTTTGGTACCGTCAACTTTTTCGCGAATAACGCGCATACGCTTGGAAAGTTTTGCCATTGTCTTAATCCTCCACTACCAGGCCCATGGAACGAGCGGAGCCGGCGATGCAACGTACTTTTGCATCCAGATCGGCACCGGTCATATCCGGCTCTTTGGTCTTGGCGATTTCTTGCAGCTGAGCCACAGTCACCTTACCAACCTTGTCTTTGTTCGGCTTGGCAGAACCAGACTGGATACCAGCAGCTTTCTTCAGCAGGAAGGAAGCGGGCGGAGTCTTGGTTTCGAAGGTGAAGGAACGGTCGCTGTAAACGGTGATCACGACCGGAGTCGGTGAGCCTTTTTCCAGCTTTTCTGTACGGGCGTTGAACGCCTTACAGAATTCCATGATGTTCACACCGTGCTGACCCAGAGCAGGACCAACGGGAGGGCTGGGGTTAGCACTGCCAGCCTTAACTTGCAGCTTGATATAAGCTGTGACTTTCTTAGCCATTACAAAAATACCTCAGAAATGGGTTCTAACGCCTCGGAGACATGCTCCTGCAAACGGCTCCCCAACTAATAAAGGGGCAGCGAATTATAATGACATTCGCTGCCCCTGACAACCGTTAACGAACAGAGTTTAATCAGCCCTTTTCGACCTGACCAAAATCCAGCTCTACCGGTGTAGAACGACCGAAGATCAAAACGGAGACCTTCACGCGGCTCTTTTCGTAGTCCACCTCTTCAACAGTACCATTGAAATCAGCGAACGGACCATCGGCAACCCGCACCATTTCACCCGGTTCAAACAGGGTTTTCGGACGCGGCTTGTCGTGGGCATCTTGCAGACGATTGAGGATGGCATCCGCTTCTTTATCAGAGATAGGAGCAGGACGATCAGAGGTGCCACCAATGAAGCCCATGACGCGCGGTACGTTGCGTACCAGGTGCCATGTGGTCTCATCCATGATCATCTGAACCAGGACGTAGCCCGGGAAAAACTTGCGCTCACTCTTGCGCTTCTGGCCAGCGCGCATCTCGACCACTTCTTCGGTCGGGACCAGCACTTCACCGAACATGTCTTCCATGCCATGCATCTTGATATGTTCACGCAGGGATTTGGCAACACGGCCTTCATAGCCGGAAAACGCCTGCACCACATACCATCTCATACGTTGTTCACGTTGTTCAGTCATGGCTTATCCTTACACACCGGTAATCAGGTTGACCAACCAGACCAAGGCACCGTCCAGAATGAACAGCAACAGCCCCATCACGGCAGTCACCGCCAGCACAATCAGGGTTGTCTGAATGGCTTCCTGGCGGGTCGGCCATACGACCTTGCGGACTTCCAGGCGAGACTCACGGGCAAATGCCAGTGTCGCCTTTCCCTTGGTGGTTTGCAGGGCTACTGCACCGGCAGCAGCAATGACAACGACCACACCCAGGGCGCGGACGGCAGCGACGACATCGTTGAGCAGGTAATTACCCACTACAGCGGCCGCCAGGATAATGAAAACCAGGCCCCAAAGCAGGGTATCCTTGCTTCCGCCCTGGCTCTCAGAACTAACACTCATACAACCCACCTGTATCTGACGTAACCAAAGACACAAAAGCCCCGTACGAGACGAGGTATATGGCAGGGGCGGCAGGACTCGAACCCGCAACCATCGGTTTTGGAGACCGCTGTTCTACCAATTCGAACTACGCCCCTGCATAAGAAAGCCCCTATTATAGGGGCTTTGCTTTATTTATGTAAGCCAAAGATTAAGCGATAACTTTAGCTACAACACCAGCACCTACGGTACGGCCACCTTCACGGATGGCGAAACGCAGGCCGTCGTCCATCGCGATCGGCGCAATCAGGGTAACAACCATCTTGATGTTGTCGCCCGGCATTACCATCTCTACGCCTTCCGGCAGTTCGATGGTACCGGTCACGTCAGTAGTACGGAAGTAGAACTGCGGACGGTAGCCTTTGAAGAACGGGGTGTGACGACCACCTTCTTCTTTGGACAGCACGTACACTTCAGATTCAAACTTGGTGTGCGGCTTGATGGTGCCCGGCTTGGCCAGTACCTGACCACGCTCTACGTCTTCACGCTTCACGCCACGCAGCAGTGCACCGATGTTCTCGCCTGCACGACCTTCGTCCAGCAGTTTGCGGAACATTTCAACGCCGGTACAGGTGGTCTTGGTGGTATCTTTGATACCCACGATTTCCACTTCTTCACCAACTTTGACGATACCGCGCTCTACACGACCGGTTACTACGGTACCACGGCCAGCGATGGAGAATACGTCTTCGATAGGCATCAGGAACGGCAGGTCGATGGCACGCTCCGGCTCCGGAATGTAGGTGTCCAGGTGGCCAGCCAGTTCCAGGATCTTCTCTTCCCACTGAGCTTCGCCTTCCAGCGCTTTCAGTGCGGAACCACGTACTACCGGCAGATCATCACCCGGGAAGTCGTACTCGGACAGCAGTTCGCGAACTTCCATCTCGACCAGTTCCAGCAGCTCTTCGTCATCTACCATGTCACACTTGTTCATGAACACGATGATGTACGGAACGCCTACCTGACGACCCAGCAGGATGTGCTCACGAGTCTGCGGCATCGGGCCGTCAGTCGCTGCTACTACCAGGATCGCGCCGTCCATCTGGGCAGCACCGGTGATCATGTTTTTAACGTAGTCGGCGTGACCCGGGCAGTCTACGTGCGCGTAGTGGCGGGTAGCGGTGTCGTATTCTACGTGGGAGGTGTTGATGGTGATACCACGCTCACGCTCTTCCGGTGCCTTGTCGATCTGGTCGAAGGCGAAAGCCTTACCACCGAAGTGCTTGGCCAGCACGTTGGTGATAGCGGCAGTCAGGGTGGTTTTACCGTGGTCAACGTGGCCGATGGTACCCACGTTAACGTGCGGTTTATTACGCTCAAATTTTTCTTTAGACATGATCGTCCCTCTAAACTAACGCTGAGTACGCGGTGGCAAGCTAACCACAGAACAGTTTATATGATGGATTTGAATCTGGTGGGGAAGAGAGGCGGGTGCTGACAGGCAGGTTCGATTGCCGAACTCACCCTAAGGTGTGGCTCTGCTATCGCCTGAGCCGTATCAGCATCTTGGAGCGGGCAGCGGGAATCGAACCCGCATCATCAGCTTGGAAGGCTGAGGTAATAGCCATTATACGATGCCCGCATTTCTCTAACCCAAAGAACTCAAACCGCAGAGAAATATGGTGGAGGGAGAAGGATTCGAACCTTCGAAGGCAGAGCCGTCAGATTTACAGTCTGATCCCTTTGGCCGCTCGGGAACCCCTCCAGTTGCATAAATGCCACAACGGTAATTCTGCTTGCACCCGTTGTTTTATCGCTTTTGCTGGGCAAATAGACGACAGACATCTAAGCGTCGCGCATTTTATGGTAAGCATTTTGGGGATGCAACCATTGCGCCTTGCAAAATGTGCATTATTGCCGGGAACCAGGCAAAAAAGGACTCACTCTCCGCTCGAAACCGTCGCTTCTCTTGTCGCTCCCCACCCCTTGGTGTATGGTCGCCCTGCCCAAGAAACAGTGATGACACCATGACGACAGAGCATAACCCCTATCTGCAATTCACCCGCGAACAATGGGCGTTATTGCGCGACTCGGTCCCTTTGACCCTGACCGAGCACGATCTGCAGACCCTGCGCGGGATCAATGAAAAGGTGTCATTGCAGGAGGTGGAAGAGATCTACCTGCCCCTCTCCCGCCTGCTCAACCTCTACGTCAAGGCCAAGCAGCGCCGCAGCCGGGTACTGGAACAGTTTCTCGGTCAGTCCCGCGGCAAGGGTACCTACATCATCAGCATCGCCGGCAGCGTGGCGGGGGGCAAGAGCACCACGGCGCGCATCATGCAGGCGTTGCTGGAGCGCTGGCCGGAACACCCGCGGGTCGAGCTGGTCACCACCGACGGCTTTCTCTATCCCAACAAGGTGCTGGAAGAGCGCGGCCTGATGCGCCGCAAGGGCTTCCCGGAATCCTACGACATCCGTCATCTGGTGGAATTTGTCGCCAACATCCGCGCCGGCCACGAAAAGGTCGAGGCGCCCGTCTACTCCCACCTTATCTACGACATCATCCCTGACGAGAAGAAGGTGGTGGAGCAGCCGGACATCCTGATCCTCGAAGGGCTCAATGTACTGCAGAGCGGCATGGATTATCCGCAGGAGCCTCACCGGGTCTTCGTCTCCGATTTCGTCGACTTCTCCATCTATGTGGATGCAGAGGCCGAGCTGCTGCGCACCTGGTATATCGAGCGCTTCCTCAAGTTCCGCAGCGGCGCCTTCTCGGATCCCGACTCCTACTTCCACCACTACGCCAAACTGGCGGAGAGCGAAGCGACCAAGATTGCCAACAACATCTGGCAAGATATCAACTATCTGAATTTGAAAGAGAACATACTGCCGACCAGGGAGCGGGCCAACCTGATCCTGACCAAGGGCAACGAGCACGCCATCGAGCAGATCAAGCTGCGCAAGTAGCGGCTACCAACACGAATCACAATGAAGAGGGGGCCCGCAGGCCCCCTCTTCTATTCATGACGATCGCCACTGCCTTTAGTCTCCCCGGCGCAGGGAGATCTCGCCGCCCAGGTAGAACTTGATCCCCTCTGCGGTCTCCAGCCGCAGGGCGCCGCGATCATCGATGCCGCGCGCCACGCCGCGGATCTCCTGCTCGCCCATCAGCAGCCGCACCGGCCGGCCGGCGAAGTGATCGAGCCGGTTCCAGTCCGCCACAAAGCTGGCGAGACCACTCTGCTCGAAGGTGAGCATGGCCTGCTGCAGGTGGTCGAGCACCCGGCCGGCCAGCAGATTGCGGTCCACCAGTTCCGGCTGGATGTGGCGCAGTTCGGACCAGGCCTGATCGATCCGCTCCCCCTCCCGGCTCGGCATCGCCAGATTGAGGCCGACCCCGATCACCAGATGGCAGCTGGCACCGGCACTGCCGCTCATCTCCACCAGAATGCCCGCCAGTTTGCGGCCCTGATAATAGAGGTCATTCGGCCATTTCAGCTCCACCCCCGGATAACCGAGGGATTCCAGCGCCTGCACCACGGCCACGCCGACCGCCAGACTCAGCCCCATGGCGGCCGCCATGCCCTGCTCGAGCCGCCAGTACATGCTGAGGATCAGCTGGCATCCGAAGGGGGAGACCCAGGGCTTGCCGCGGCGGCCACGACCGGCGGTCTGGCACTCGGCCAGGCAGCTCTCGCCGGAGCTCAGCTGATTGACCCGCTCCAGCAGGTACTGGTTGGTGGAGTCGATGACCGGAAAGCAGTGTACCGGCGCCATCGGCGCCAACGCCTGCAACTGCGCCTCGTCATAGAGCGCCATCGGCACCGCCAGCCGATAACCCTTGCCGGTCAGGCTGAACAGGTCCAGCCCCAGCTCCTTGAGCGCGGCCATGTGCTTGCTGACCGCCGCCCGGCTGATACCGAGCTGCTCACCCAGTTGTTCGCCGGAGTGAAACTGGCCGTCGCTGAGCAGGGTGATCAGGGTCTGTCTGATGGGGGTCAGGGTCATGAGAGTATCTCGTCGAGCCAGGTTTCACCGCTGCGCCCCATGAAGCGCACCTCGTGCTCCAGCAGCACGCCGAATTTCTGCTCCACGCTGTCGCGTACGTGAGCCGCCAGGGCGATCAGCTCCATGGCGCTGGCTCCGCCCAGGTTGACCAGCACCAGGGCCTGCTCCTGATGCACGGCGGCGCGGCCGATGGCAAAGCCCTTGAGGCCGCACTGATCGATGAGCCAACCCGCGGCCAGCTTGGCCTGCCCGTCAGCGGTCGGGTAACAGGGCATGTGCGGATATTGCTGCTTGAGCTGGTCGGCCTGCGCCGTCGTCACCACGGGGTTCTTGAAGAAGCTGCCGGCATTGCCGAGCACGGCCGGATCCGGCAGCTTGGCCAGGCGGGTGGCGCAGACGGTGTCGAAGATGGCCTGCGCCGTGGGCTGCTCACCGAGCGCGGCCAGCGGGCCATAACCCGCCACCGGCTGCCAGGCCTTGGCGAGGCGCAGCCCGACGGCGGTGATGAAGTGGCTGTCCTGACAGGCGTGCTTGAAGATGCTGTCGCGATAGCCGAATCCGCAGGCGGCCGCCTCGATGCGCTCCAGCTGGCCACTCTGCCAGTTGAACGCCTCCACATAGGCGCAGACACTGGCCAGCTCGACCCCGTAGGCACCGATATTCTGCACCGGGGCGGCCCCGACCGTGCCCGGGATCAGCGCCAGGTTCTCGAGCCCGAACCAGCCCTGCTGCAGGCTATGGCACACCAGCTCATGCCAGTTCTCGCCGGCCGCCACGTGCAGCAACCAGTGATCCCCCTCGTCGTGCAGCGTTATCCCCTTGAGCCGGTTGAGCACTACGACACCGGCGAAGTCATCGCAAAACAGCACGTTGCTGCCACCGCCCAGCACCAGCCGCGGCAAGCCGGCCAGCTCGGGGTTGGCCACCAGTTGCGGCAGATCGTCGATCCGTTCCACTTCGGCCAGCCAGCGGCAATGGGCATCGAGGGCGAGGGTGTTGAGCGTCAACAAGGAGGCGTAAGGGGTGAGTTTCATCTGCGTGTCCCGACAATGGCAAGCGGGCAGTCTACCTTATATTGCCGCCGGACGAAAAATCCGCCCCCCTTTTCGGACTCATGCCGCAGGAGTAGAGTATCCGGCTCCGACGCTTGAGGAAGTACTCATGAACAACCAATTTGCCGTCATCGGCCTGGGGCTGTTTGGCAGCGCCCTGTGTGAAGAGCTGCAACGGCAGGATGCCGAGGTGCTGGCGATAGACATCGACGAGAGCAAGACCCGTCAGATAGCCACTCTCTGCAACCACGTCATCGTCGCCGATGCCACCGACGAGGCCACGGTGGCCGAGCTGGGGCTGGCCGACTTCGACATCGTCTTCGTCGCCATCGGTGACAACCTCGAGACCAGCATCCTCACCACCCTCGTCCTCAAGGAAGCCGGCGTGAAGAAGGTGTGGGTCAAGGCGCGCGACAAGTTCCACGCCAAGATCCTGCAGAAGGTGGGAGCCGACAAGGTGATCAACCCGGAGTGGGACATGGGCCGCCGGGTCGCCCAGAGCATGCTGGACAACCGGCTGTTCGACTATCTGGAACTGGGCCACGACATGGTGCTGACCGAATTCGTCATCGGTTTGCCGCAAAATGGCCGCACCCTCGCCGACCTGCATCTGCTGCAACAGACCGAACTGCAACTGCTGGCTATCAAGCGCGGCCAGGTGCTGCACAACGTGCTGACCGGCAAGATGGAGCTGCAACTGGGTGACATCCTGATCCTGGCGGGCAACAAGCACGCCATCGACCACTGGCTGGAAACCCTATGACCCGCTGGCGTAGCAACTACGCCTTCGCCCTGCACCGGGACGACGAGTCGCGCTGGAGCGAAGCCAAGCTGATCCTCGGCAGCTTCCTGATCATCCTGCTGGTCGGCACCCTGTTTCTGGTGCAGCCCTCCAGCCACAACGGCGAAGTGAGTTTCATCAATGCCCTGTTCACCGCCACCTCGGCCATCAGCGTGACCGGGCTCGGGGTGGTGGATACCGGCACCGCCTTCACCCTGCAGGGGCAGATTTTTTTGCTGATGCTGATGGAGATTGGCGGCCTCGGCCAGATGACCATGACCCTGCTGCTGATCGCCATGTTCAGCAAGCGGGTCGGTCTGCGCCAGCAGGTGCTGGCCAAGGAGGCGCTGGGCCAGGAGGGGTCGGTCAACATCATCCAGCTGGTGAAGCGGATCGTGCTGTTCGCCTTCATCGCCCAGCTCATCGGCACCGGCCTGATGGCCATCCGCTGGGTACCCGAGCTCGGCTGGGAGCGTGGCCTCTACGTCAGCTTCTTCCACGCGGTCTCGGCCTTCAACAACGCCGGCTTCTCGCTGTTCGCCAACAATCTCATGGACTACAGAGACGACCCCATCATCAGCCTGACCATAGCCGCGCTGATCATTCTGGGGGGGATCGGCTTCACCGTCATCGTCGACCTGGTGCGCAACCGTCGCTGGCGCAAGCTCAAGCTGCACAGCAAGCTGATGCTGATCATGACCCCGGGCCTGCTGCTGCTGGGCACCCTGATGTTCTGGCTGCTGGAGCACAACAACCCGGGCACCCTCGGCAAGGCCTCCTTCGGCGGTCAGTGGCTGGCAGCCTTCTTCCAGTCCACCAGCGCCCGTACCGCCGGTTTCAACTCCATCGACATCGGCCAGATGGTGCCCGCCTCCCTGCTGTTCATGATGATGCTGATGTTTGTCGGGGCCGGCGCCACCTCCACCGGGGGCGGCATCAAGGTGACCACCTTCGCGGTAGTGCTGCTGGCGACCAAGGCGTTTCTGACCAAGCGCCCCCATGTCACCGCCTTCGGCCGCACCCTGTCACCCCAGATAGTGACCCGATCGCTGGCCATCATCATCGTCAGCACCATGGTGCTGATGTTGGCCATGTTCCTGCTGATGCTCACCGAGCAGCAGTCCTTCGACAAGATCATGTTCGAGACCATCTCGGCGTTTGCCACCGTGGGGCTCTCCACCGGCATCACCGCCGGTCTGAGTGAACCGGGCAAGCTGATCCTGGTGCTGGTGATGATCTGCGGCCGTCTCGGTCCGCTGACCTTGGCCTTCATGCTGGCCCGCCCGAGCGAGACCCGCATCAAGTATCCGGAAGAAGCCGTCTACACCGGCTGATGACCGTTGGTCGTTACGCCGATAAAAAGAGAGGGGCCATCATAGCCCCTCTCTTTTTTTCCTGCCGACACCCAATGGTCAGGCCGCCTGGCCTTTGGTCGTCCGCTTGCCCGTGCTCCTGCCTGCACTTCTGCCTGAACTCTTGCGAGGCGCAGCGCCACCAGCAACCGGACTCTTGGGCTTGGTGAAGCGGCGCTTGTCGGCTCCGGGCGCCGCCTTGAGCAGGGCGCTGAAGCTGGCCCCCGAATCCTGTCTGGCTCCGTCGATCAGGCCGTTCAACTGCTCGGTCAGCGGCCCCATGAATTGCTGATAGCTCGTCTGCCGCTCGGCAATCCGGCCGAGATGCTGTTCCCACAACGCCGTCATGTCAGGGGTGGTCGCCGTGGCAGGCAGCGCCTGAATGAGAGCCCGCCCGGTCGGGGTCGCCTTGATACTCTTGCCCTGGCGCACCAGAAAACGGCGCTTGAACAGCAGATCGATGATGCCCGCCCGGGTCGCCTCGGTGCCGAGACCGTCGGTCTCGCGCAGGGTCTTGCGGATCTCGGGATCCTGCACATAGCGGGCGATGCCGGTCATGGCGGCCAGCAGAGTGGCATCGGTGAACGACTTGGGCGGCTGGGTCATCTTTTCCTGCAGCTCCCCCCGCTCGCACAGCAGCTGCTCGCCCTTGCGCAGGGCCGGCAGGGTCCCCGCCTCCTCCTCATCATCTTCCTCCACCCCGAGCAGCGCCTTCCAGCCCGCCTTGAGGATCCGCCGCGCCTTGGCCTGGAACAGCCCGCCAGCGATACGCAGCAGCACCTTGCTGTCGTTGTACTCGAACGGCGGGTAGAACTGCAGCAGGTATTGACGGGCAATCAGACCGTAAAGCTTCGCCTCGTCAGCCCCCAGCGTGGCCGGGTTGCCCTGCTTCTCGGTGGGGATGATGGCGTGGTGAGCGTCCACCTTGCTGTCGTTCCACGCCTTGCTGCGGATCTTGCCGTCCGCCTCGCTCACCGCCTTGGCCAGCGCCGGCGCCGTGCTGGCGATGGCCTCCCGTACCTGGCCGGCCCGGTTGAAGTGATCGCTCGGCAGATGACGGCTGTCGGATCGCGGGTAGGTAATCAGCTTGTGGCGCTCGTAGAGCCCCTGGCAGACGTCCAGCACCCGTTTGGCGTCCATGCCGAACCGCTTGGCGGCATCGATCTGCAGGCTGGAGAGGTTGTAGGGCAGCGGCGCCGCCTGCTTGCGGGCCTGCTCCTCCACCTCTTCCACCAGTGCGGGTTGACCCTGGATCCGCTCCACCACCTTGGCGGCCAGCGCCCGGCTGAGCACTCGCCCCTCCTCGTCCTGCCAGGGCAGACAGGCCTCGGACGGCAACCACTTGGCAGTGAAGCGCTCGTTGCCTTCGGTCTGTAGATGGGCCAGCACCTCGAAGAAGGGCTTGGGCACGAAGGCTTCTATCTCGAGATCCCGCCGTACCACCAGCCCCAGCAGCGGCGTCTGCACCCGGCCGACCGACAGCAGCTCGCTGCAACCCCCCTTGCGGCCAAGCAGGGTATAGGCGCGGGTCATGTTGATGCCGTAGAGCCAGTCGGCCCGGCTGCGGGCCAGCGCCGACACCGCCAGCGGCACGAACTCCTTGTTGTCCCTGAGCTTGTCGAGGGCACGCCGCACCGCCGGCGGGTTGAGATCGCTGATGAGACAACGCAGCACCGGCCTGGTTTTGCCATAGCCGAGGAAATCGATCACCTCGTCCACCAGCAGCTGCCCCTCCCGGTCCGGGTCACCGGCGTTGACCACGCAGTCGGCCTGCTTGAGCAGGCGCTTGATGACGGTGAGCTGGGTCTTGGTCTTCGGCTTGGCCACCAGCTGCCACTGGCTCGGGACGATAGGCAGCGACTCCATGCGCCACTGCTTGTAGGCGGCGTCATAGGCATCGGGCTCGGCCTGCTCCAGCAGATGGCCGATGCACCAGGTCACCACATCACCCTGCGCGGTTTCGATAAAACCGTCCCCCTTCTTGTGGGGCTTGGGCAGCACGTCGGCAATGGCACGTCCCAGACTGGGCTTCTCGGCGATGAAGAGTCGCATGGCAAACACCTGAACACTGTATATGTGAACAGTATATAACGGGCCCCGGGCAAAGCCCAAGCCCTCCCCGGGCGCGAGGCGACAGGCCCTTGCCGAGGCAGGAGCGATTGAGAGGGAGTGGCGGGCGGGTGCACAGCACCGCCGGGGCGTGGATGGCAGGCCCAGGCTGGCCATGCTTCAAACGAGGACGAAAGAGACGGTAAAATCGCAGGAAGTTAAATTAAATTCAATTAAATGATAAATTACAAAATAATAAATGCATTTAAAATAACAATACAAAATATAAATCATGATAGAGGTCAATCAACTACCTCTCCATGGATACTACTATATTGGTAATATTTGATCGTAGGAAAACGCCGTCATGCTTGGAAAATTGTTGAGAAAAACCTGGTTCTGGCTACTGCTGCTCGGAGCCCTCTTGGGCGTTGCAGCGCTGGGGGTCACGGTGACCGTCATGCACAAGACCAGCTCCACCGAGTTCTGCGTCTCCTGTCACTCCATGCAGACCCCGCTGGCCGAGTATCAGGGCAGCGTCCACTTCCAGAACGTGAAGGGCATCCGCGCCGAGTGCGCAGACTGCCACATTCCGGGTGATCCCACCTCCTATCTGTGGACCAAGATCCGCGCCGTGAAAGACATCTATCACGAGGCTATCGGCACCCTCGACACGCCTGAGAAATACGAGGCCCACAAGCTGCGCATGGCACAGTCGGTGTGGGACGAGCTGAAGGCCAACGACTCCGCCACCTGCCGCAGCTGCCACAGCTACGCGGCGATGGACATCCTGGCCCAGCGCCCCAACGCCCGCGCCGAGCATCCGGTCGCCATCAAGGAGGGCCAGACCTGCATCGACTGCCATCGCGGCGTCGCCCACATCATGCCCGACATGAGCGGCCTGGCCGCCGCCGGTGCCAGCGAGCTGGCCCAGGCCGCCGCCCAGACCCCGGCCAGGGTCACCACCCGTTACGCCATCGCCACCACCCCGCTCTATCTGGATGCCAACGCCAAGACAGACGAAGGCACCCTGATGCCCTCCACCCAGGTGGAAGTGCTGGCCAACGACAACGGCCGCGCCCAGGTGCGCATCGACGGCTGGCAGCAGGACGGGGTGAGCGAGGTGTTCTACGCCGCTCCCGGCAAGCGCATCCTGAGCACCCTGCTCGGCGACAAGGCCAAGGCGCAGCTCACCACCGGCAAGAGCGAAACCGACAGCGCCACCAACCTTACCTGGCATCAGGTCAGCCTGATCGCCTGGGTGGATCAGAGCCAGCTCATCGGCGATCAGGGCAAGCTGTGGCAGTACGCCTCCACCCTGATGTCCAACAACTGTACCGGCTGCCACGGCCTCACCGCACTGGATCACTTCAACGCCAACCAGTGGATCGGCGTCATCAAGGGGATGGAATCACGCACCTCCCTGACCCCGGAACAGGCACGCATGTTGACCCAATACGTCCAGAAACATGCCAGTGACATGAACGCGGCGCACTAAGGCTGGCACAGAGGAAATCGTCATGACTTTTTTTACCGATAAGCAAACCAATCTCTCCCGCCGCAACCTGCTCAAGGGGCTGGGCGCCTGCGCCGCCCTGCCGCTGCTGGCCGGCATCTTCCCGAAGAGCGCGCTGGCCCAGGCCATCAGCACGGCGCTTGAACAGTTCCCGACCTTGGTGCCGGCCCAAAAAGGCATCCTGACTGGCGCCCACTGGGGGGCTTTCGAGGCCATCGTCGAAGAGGGCCGCATGGTACGGGTCCAGCCAGTGGCCGATGATCCGGCCCCCAACGATCTGATCGACATGGCGCCGTTCCAGGTCCACGCCAAGAACCGCATCAAGTACCCCATGGTGCGCAAGAGCTGGCTGGAACATGGCCCGGGGGCCAAGCCCGAACTGCGCGGCGCCGACGAGTGGGTGCGAGTGAGCTGGGAGAAGGCCATCGCCCTGGTGGCCGGCGAGATAGGACGGGTGCAGAGTGACTTCGGCCCTCAGGCGATACACGCCGGTTCCTACGGCTGGAAGAGCGTCGGCATGTTCCACAACAGCCGTACCCTGCTGCACCGCCTGATGAACCTGGCGGGCGGCTTCACCGGCTATGCCGGCGACTACTCCGCCGGCGCCGCCCAGGTGATCATGTCCCACGTGATGGGCTCCATCGAGGTGTATGAGCAGCAGACCGCCTGGCCCAACGTCATCGAGCACGCCGAACTGGTGGTGCTGTGGGGGGTCAACGCCCAGGTCACCCTGAAGAACAGCTGGAACATGCCGGATCACGAGGGTCAGGCTGGTTTCAAGGCGCTCAAGGAGAAGGGCACCCGCATCATCAGCATCGACCCGGTCTACAACGAAACCGCCAAGCTGGCAGGGGCCGAGTGGATTGCGCCGAACGCCTATACCGACGTGGCCATGATGCTGGGGGTAGCCCACACCCTCTACAGCGAGCAGAAGCACGATCAGGCCTTCCTCGACCGCTACACCACCGGCTTCGACAAGTTCCTCGCTTATCTGCTCGGCCAGGAAGACGGCCAGCCGAAGAGCGCCGAGTGGGCGAGCACCATCTGCGGCATCGATGCCAAGGTGATCCGCCAGCTGGCCCTCGACATGGCGTCCAAGCGCACTATGATCATGGCGGGCTGGGGCATGCAGCGTCAGCAGCACGGTGAGCAGCCCAACTGGATGCTGGTCACCCTGGCCGCCATGCTGGGCCAGATTGGCCTGCCGGGTGGCGGTTACGGCTTCAGCTACCACTACTCTTCCGGTGGCAGCCCCACCGCCAAGGGCGGCATCCTGGCGGGCATCTCCGCCGGCAATGCGCCGAAGAACGGGCCGGCGCCGATCCCGGTGGCCCGCATCGCCGACTGTCTGGCTAACCCCGGCAAGACCATCGACTTCAACGGCCGCAAGGTGACCTACCCGGACATCAAGCTGGTCTACGTGGCGGGCGGCAACCCCTTCCACCACCACCAGGACACCAACAACCTGGTCAAGGCATGGCGCAAGCCGCAGACCGTGATCGTGCACGAGCCCTACTGGACCGCCACCGCCAAGCACGCCGACATCGTCCTGCCGGCCACCACCAGCTACGAGCGCAACGATCTGGAGATGGGCGGCGACTACTCCCAGCGCTACGTCTTCCCGATGCACCAGTGCGTGCCGCCCCAGTTCGAGGCGCGCAACGACTTCGACATCTTCCGCGACGTGGCCGCCAAGCTGGGCCTGCAGGAGCAGTACACCGAAGGCAAGGACGAGATGCTGTGGCTCAAGCAGATGTACGACGGCATGGCCGCCCAGGCCCGTGGCGCCCGGGTGGCGCTGCCGCCGTTCAACATGTTCTGGGAGTCCAACAACTACATCCGCTTCCCGGTGCCCGAGGCAAACCGCCAGTGGATCCGTCACGCCGATTTTCGTGAGAACCCGCTGCTCAACCCGCTCGGTACCCCGTCCGGCAAGATCGAGATCTTCTCTAGCACAGTGGCCAGCATGGGTTATGCCGACTGCGCCGGCCATCCCAAGTGGTATGAGCCCAAGGAGTGGATCAAGAGCAAGGAGGCGACCCGCTATCCGCTGTCGCTCAACACCTCCCACCCAACCCAGCGGCTGCACTCCCAGCTCGACAACACCCCGCTGCGGGACAAGTTTGCCGTCGCCGATCGCGAGGCGATCCTGATCCACCCGGACGACGCCAAGGCGCGCGGCATCCAGGATGGCGATCTGGTACGGGCCTTCAACGACCGTGGCCAGATCCTGGTGGGGGCCCTGCTCTCGACCGACATCCGCCCGGGGGTGGTGCGGGTCTGCGAAGGGGCCTGGTTCGATCCGGCCAAACCGGGCGAGGCGGGGAGCCTGTGCAAGAACGGCAACGTCAACTGCCTCACCTTCGACGAAGGCACCTCCAGCCTGGCGCAGGGCAACTGCGGTCACATGGCCCAGCTGCAGATCGAGAAGTATCAGGGCCCGGCCCCGGTCAACACCGCCCACGCGGTGCCGGCCAACGCCTGAGCAGAGGACTGAGCAACAAAAACGGCGCCATCAAGGCGCCGTTTTCTTATCTCGGTTTGGGGTGTGGCTCAGAATCAGAAGTCACCCTCAACCATCTACTCTTCCGGACACTCCAACCGCCTTGCAGCCAGAGCGCGGATAAGGTGGCTTAGAAGTCTCCTTCCACCATGTACTCTTCCGCACACTCCACCAGCTGAGGCCAGAGTTCTTCCGGCACCCAGGCATCCGGGTCATCTTCATCCCCGTCGTACTGGCTCCAGAAATAGCGGCGCAGGCCGGAGGCGAAGTCATCGCTCAGCTCGGCCAGCTCGGAGAGCGGCCCCAGCCAGGCGATACGGCGCAGGCCGGAGGCGAGATCGTTGATGGCGTCCATCAGGCCGCGATCGTCGAAGCTCTGCTCCACCAGCAGGGTGAAGCGCTCGCGCGCCCGCTCGGTCTGATCCTCATCCAGCTCGCCCACGTCGGCCAGCAGGTCGACGAAATCTTCCAGCAGGAAGGCAATCAGGCTGTCGCGATCCTCAAACCACTGGATCTGGGCCCCCTTGGTGCCCAGCACGGAGGCATCGAACGAATCGTCGAGGTGACACAGTGCCCATGGATCATCAGTCATGGTTCTCTTCCTCAGGCTAAAACAGGTGCCATATCTTATGCCTAGCTCTCTACTCTTGCCACCTTGGGCAGCGAGAGAGAAGCCGCCAGCCCGCCCAGCTCGGCGCGTCCCATGATGAGGCTGCCGCGATAGGCTTCCGCCAGATCGGAGACGATGTTGAGGCCCAGACCCGAACCCGGCACCTTCTCGTCGAGCCGCACCCCGCGCAGCACCGCCTTGGCGATCTGATCCTCGCTCATGCCGGGGCCGTCATCCTCGATGCGCAGGGTGATCCAGCCCCCCAGCTCGGCGCTGGAGATGCGCAGCCGGCCGGCCGACCACTTGAAGGCGTTCTCCAGCAGGTTGCCCACCATCTCGTCGAAGTCCTGCTCCTCCACCCCGACCGCCAGGGTGGCCGGCACCTGCAGGTCCACTTCCCGGCGCGGATAGAGGCGGGAGAAGGCGCGACAGATATACTCCACCCGCGCCCGCACCGGGGTCGACACCCCGAGGATCTTGGCGGCGCCGGTCACCCGCGCCTTGCCGAGGTGGTAATCGATGTGGCGCTGGATCTGATCGAGCTGCTCGCCGAGAGCGGCCTGATCTTCCGCCGGCAGCTGGGCCACCTGATTGCGCATGATGCTGAGCGGCGTCTTGAGGGCGTGGGCCAGGTTGCCGGTGTGGGAGCGGGCCCGCTGCAACAGCTCGCCATAGTGGTGCAGCAGCCGGTTGATGTCCTCCACCAGCGGCTGGATCTCCAGCGGATAGCGCAGCCGGAACCCCTCCTGATGGCCCTGATGGACCCGGCTCAGCTCGCGGCGCAACAGGTGCAGCGGCCGCAGACCGTAGACGATCTGGAACATGAAGCCGAGCACCAGCCCGGTCGCGGCAAAGCCGAGGCCGAGGAACAGGCTGATGCGGGTCTTCTTCAGGGTCTGGGTCAGGGCGCTGCTGTCCTTGGCCATCACCAGGGTGAACACCCGATCCGAACCGGGCAGCAGCACGGTGCGGGTCATGATCAGCAGCGGCTCCTTGTTGGGCCCCTTGCCGACGAAGAGATCCGGATCGCCGAAGGCCGACTTCAGGCCGTGCACGTCGAGGTGCACATCCCACAGGGAGCGGGAGCGGCTGACCACGCTATCCCCCAGCTCCAGCTGCCAGTAGTAACCGGAGTAGGGCTGGCGAAAGCGGGGATCGGCCATGGGTTCGGTGACCACCGGCAGGCCATCCGGCTGGATCTCGAGGCGGGAGAGCAGATCGTAGAGCTGCAGGCGCAGGCCGTCGGCCTCCGCCTCCTGCCAGTAGTTGCGCATCATGGTCTGCAGGCTGAAGCCGGTGGCGAACAGGAACAGGCCACACCAGACCATGGCGATGACCACCAGCCGCCCCCGCAGGGTACGCACCAGCCTCATTCAGCCGCTCCGGCGCAAGAGGGCATCAAGTACCGGCTCATTCGTTGATCCGGTAGCCAAGGCCGCGCACCGTCTCGATGAGATCGGAGTGGGTCTTCTTGCGGATCCGGCCGATGAACACCTCTACCGTGTTGGAGTCGCGGTCGAAATCCTGGGCGTAGATGTGGTCTATCAGCTCGCTGCGCGACACCACCTTGCCCCTGTGCTGCATCAGATAGCCGAGCACCCGGAACTCGTGGGCGGTCAGCTTGATGGGGGTACCTTCGTACCACACCTGGGACGCCGCCATATCGAGCCGCACCCCGCCGATCTCCAGGATCGAGCTGGCGTTGCCCGCCGCGCGGCGCACCAGGGCATGGACCCGGGCCACCAGCTCGGCCACCTGGAACGGCTTGGTGAGGTAGTCGTCGGCCCCGGCGTTGAGCCCCTCGATCTTCTCGTGCAGCTGGCCACGGGCGGTCAGCACCAGTACCGGGGTGTCGATCCCCTTGCTGCGCCACTCCTTCAGCACGCTCAGGCCGTCGCGGCCCGGCAGACCGAGATCCAGAATGATGGCGTCGTAGGGCTCGGTCTCGCCGAGAAAACCGGCCTCGTTGCCGTCGTGGCAGAGGTCGGTCACGAAACCGGACAGGCGCAGCTGTTCCGCCAGCTGGCCCGCCAGGGTCTTCTCATCTTCAACTATCAGAATTCGCATAAATGGGTATCCAAAGCAGGGTTGTGCCGGTACCGGCGGCGGTTGGGGAACGAACCGGGTGGCGGCGCGTTCGCGGACTCACTCCATCACTCCTCTTCCGGGGGCGGACGCGGTTCGAACAGCCGCTCCAGATGATGGCCCTTGAGCCACACCATCTCCAGGTTGTCGGCCCGATAGCCCACCTTGATGACGCTGTTCTCGCTGTCGATCAGCTTGAGTTCGTACAGCCAGATGCCGTCCTCCTCCCCCAGATCGACCCGCAGCACCCGTACCGGCAGGCGGGAAGCCACCTCCATCACCTCATGAAAGGGGCGCACCCGTCCCTCGCTGACCGCCTGCTGCAGCAAGGCCTCGTTCGGCGTGGCCGCCTGTGCCAGTGCCGGCAGCAGCAACCCAAGCAGAGACAGGGCTCTATTCATGGATGATTCATCTCCCAAAACCTAACATAATGCCGTTTATAGTCTGCCAGCCATGAATCCGGAATGAATATGATCCGACGCAGTTTCCTGCTGATCCTTTGCCTCTTCTCCACCCTCGGCTGGGCGGCCGAGAGCCGTCTCGACATGGCCGGGCTGGTCAAACTGCTGGTGGCCCAAGGGTATCACGACATTCGGGAAGTGGAGCTGGAAGGGGACAAATTCGAGGTGGAAACCCTGGATGCCCAGGGACAACGGGTACGACTCCTGGTGGACGCCCATACGGGTGACATCAAAAAAGAGGCCGACTAGGCCTCTTTTTTATTGCGGGTTGTCGGGGCGGCGCACTACCGGCCTCATGCCTCCCTCAGTTTCTGCGGCCGAAGCCGGTGCCAGGGACGCAGCAGCTTGTCGCGGCGCGGCACCAGCAGGACGCAGGCCAGCAGCAGATAGATGAGCGGCTCCTGCCAGCCGCTCTTGAGCGACCACCAGTAGTGCATCGGCACCAGCAGGGCCACCGCGTAGATCCAGTTGTGCAGCTTCTGCCAGGCCGGCCCCATGCGCCGCAGCAGGGCCGGGATCGAGGTGAGACTGAGCGCCAGCAGCAACAGCAACGCCACCATCCCCACCACTATGTAGCTGCGCTTGACCAGCTCGCCGCCAATCAGCCCCCAGTCGAACTGCAGATCCAGCCCCAGCCAGACCATAAAGTGCAGACCAGCCCAGGCCGCGCACCAGAGCCCGAGCGGGCGGCGCAGCTTGATGAGCTGCCCCTGCCGCCAGCGTTTGGCCAGCGGCGACACCAGCAGGGTGAGCAGCAGCAGGTTGAGCGCCCCCTTGCCGAGATAGTGAGTCAGCCCCTGCACCGGATCCCCTCCCAGCAGGCCGCCGGGCACGGCCACCAGCAGCCAGAGCAGAAACCCCAGCGAGGCGAGGTGTACCAGCGCCCGCAGCAGGGTGATGTGACGCGCCGTCAGTCGCAGAGTCATGGTGTCAGCTCCTCTCGTCTCAATACCACTTGCGCAGATCCATGCCCTGATAGAGGGACGCCACCTCGTCGGCATAGCCATTGAATAGCAGGGTCGGCTGGCGCTTGGCCCCGAAGATGCCCCCCTCGCCGATGAAGCGCTCGCTGGCCTGACTCCAGCGCGGGTGATCCACCGCCGGATTGACGTTGGCGTAGAAGCCGTATTCGTTGGGGGCCAGCAGGTTCCAGGTGGTGGGCGGCATCTCCTCCACCAGCCGGATGGAGACGATGCTCTTGATGCTCTTGAAGCCGTACTTCCAGGGCACTACCAGCCGGATCGGCGCGCCGTTCTGGGCCGGCAGCGCCTTGCCGTAGAGCCCCATCGCCAGGAAGGAGAGCGGGTGCATCGCCTCGTCGATGCGCAGCCCCTCGACATAGGGGTAGTCGATGCCGCCACCGAGGGAACGCGACGCCTGTCCCGGCAGCTGCTCCGGATCATAGAGAGTCTCGAAGGCCACGAACTTGGCGCGGCTGGTAGGCTCGGCCCGGCGGATCAGATCCGCCAGCGCGATGCCGCTCCAGGGCAGCACCATGGACCAAGCCTCCACGCAGCGCAGCCGGTAGATGCGCTCCTCCAGCGTGCTCTTGTTGATGAGATCCCACACATCCAGGGTAAACGGCTTGGCCACCTCCCCTTCCACCTTCAGGGTCCAGGGCTCGGGCTTGAGGTAGTGGCCGTTGCGGGCCGGATCCCCCTTGTCGGTGCCGAGCTCGTAGAAGTTGTTGTGGGTGGTGGCCTTCTCCTCCGGCGTGAGGATCAGCCCCTCCGGTCGGGCGGCGGCGTGGATGTTGAGCGCCCGGGTCGCGACCGGCGTCGGCTTGTCGCCAGAGAAGAGATCGAGCACCCCGGCCTGGGTCGGAAACGCCAGAGTGGCGGCGCCGAGCCCCAGCCCTTTCAGGATCAGGCGGCGATCCTGATAGACGGCTTCCGGCGTGACATCCTGTTCGGTGAGGTGGTGGGCAGAACGGCGCTTGAGCAACATGGAAAAACTCCCGGGGCGATGAGGGTAACAATCATAAGACCCGCCCCGGTCGAGTTTTATTTCACGGAAAATTACATGAATTGATAGAGGGGCAGTGCCTTGGCCATGGTTCCGACCAGAAACAGCACTACGAACACCAGCAGGGGAACGATCACATTTGGCACCATCAGACTCACTCCATGAGCAGGACAGGGCCTCTAACTATGGAGCAGGGGCCAGTGCCTCACCATGAAATATTTTCGCGAGCGCAAGCGTATTCCTGAGTTGAAATGAGTGATGCAGATCACACACAATCCCGCCCCTGCTTGCCGCCCCTCTTGCGCGGGGTAGGCTCCCTTTTTTCCGAATTTCACTACTGAAGAGTCACGCCATGAGCCCATTGATCGCCATCGCCATCACGACCGGGATCCTCTCCGCCGTCTGGGGCTGGGTCGCCGTTACCCTCGGCCTCATCTCCTGGGTCGGCTTCCTCGGCTGCACCAGCTATTTTGCCTCCAGCGGCGGCTACAAGGCGCTGCTGCAGACCCTGCTGTGCAATGCCAGCGGCATGCTGTGGGCCCTGCTGCTGATCCATGGCGACGCCTGGTGGGGCGCCGGCGTGGCGGGCTACCTGATGACCGGGGTGGTGGCCACCCTGATGTGCGCGCAGGCCAAGCAGCAGTGGCTCGGCTACATTCCCGGCACCTTCGCCGGCTGCTGCGCCACCTTCGGCGCGGCGGGCGAGTGGCGGCTGATCCTGCCGTCGCTGGTGATTGGTGCGCTGTTCGGCTACCTGATGAAGGCGAGCGGCCTCTGGCTCTCCCACAAAACCCAGAAAACCCAGGCCACCGCTGGCGTCACCGACCCGGCCTGATCCCGGCGATGTGACCGATCCGGTCTGAAACAAGAGGGGCGGTCCGTCATCGACGGGCCGCCCCTCTGTCATTTATCCCTTCGACTTGAAGTTCGCGGCTTCGATGCCGTGCCGATTCAACAGCTTGTAGAAATCGGTGCGGTTTCTGCCCGCCATGTTGGCCGCCAGGGTGACATTGCCCTCGGTGGTGCGCAGCAGCCGGATCAGATACTCCTTCTCGAACTCGGCCCGCGCCTCGTTGAACGAGGGGATGCCACCACTGCCGCCGCTCAGCGCCGACTCCACCATGGCGGCGCCGATCACCGGGCTGCAGCAGAGGCTGGCCAGCTGCTCCACCACGCTGCAGAGCTGGCGCACGTTGCCGGGCCAACCCGCCGCCGCCAGCAGGGCCAGCGCCTCCGGCGAGAAGCCGAGGGCGGCGCAGTCGCCGTGACGGCTGCGATAGTCATCCAGCGCCTGCCTGGCCAGCAGCGGAATGTCTTCGCTGCGGGCGCTCAAGGGGGGCAAGGTGATGTTGGCCACGTTGAGCCGATAGAAGAGATCCTCCCGAAAGCGCCCCTCCTCCATCGCCGCCACCAGATCCTGATGGCTGGAGCTGATCACCCGCACCTCGGGCGTGCCCTGGCCGTACTCCTGCAGCACCTGCAGCAGCTTGGCCTGCAGCGATTCCGACAGGTCCCCTATCTCGTCGAGAAACAGGGTCGCTCCCTTGGCCTGCTCAAACAGGCCGGACTGGCCATCCTCGCCGAACAGCTGCAGATCCAGCGCCGCCCACGGCAGCGCGGCACAGTTGATGACGTGCAGTGGCTTGTCACGCCGGCTGCTGGCCTGGTGCAGCGCCTGGGTCATGACGCCCTTGCCGGAACCGGAAGGACCCATGATCAGCACGGGCACCTCCATGGCGGCGATGCTGCCAGCCTGGATCAGCAACTGCTCCATCTGCGGGTTGCGGGTCAGGATCAGCGACTGCCAATCCTGCCGCTGCTTTGGGCGCGTCAGGCTCAACGCGTGTTCTATGGTGGCGAACAGCTCATCCTTGTCGATGGGCTTGGTGAGAAAGCTGAACACCCCGGAGCGGGTGGCCTGAATGGCATCGGGAATGGTGCCGTGGGCGGTCATGATGATGACCGGCAGCCCCAGCCACTGGGACTGGATCCGCTCGAACAGCGCCAGCCCGTCCATGCCGGCCATGCGCAGATCGCTCAACACCAGATCGGCCCGTTGCTGGCGCAGCCGGTCCAGCGCCCCTTCGGCACTGTCGGCGGTATCCACCTCATAGCCCTGGCTGCGCAGGCGCATGCTCATCAGCTTGAGCAGGCTGGCATCGTCATCGACCAGCAGGATGCGACTCATTTCAGCGCCTCGCCATTGCCGTTCAGCCTGCGCTGATTGAGTTGATCATCGATGGCGGAGAGTTGCTCGATCTGGCGGCGCAGACGCTGCACCTCCTGACTCTGATCATCGCGCCGGCTGTCGCGAGCCAGCAGCTCCTCGCCGAGGGCTATCCAGCTGCGCAGGAAAGCCTGAGCATCCAGCCCGAGCTCCGGCAGCAGGCTCTTGAGCTTGTCCAGACCAGCCCGCCGGCTGGCCACCGACTCGGACGGGTGGGTGTTGACCATGGCCAGGCTGACCCGGCTCTCGATATCGGTCGCCCCCTTGAGGCGCTGGCGCTCCTGGGCCCGCTGCTGGGCATGGCTGGCCAGCAGCCAGTCCGAGTATTGCAGGCGCACCTGCATCTCCTTGTTGGCAAACTCCATCCGTTTGGCGAGGGCGAGATCCGGCGACGCCGCCGGGTCACGCGCTGGCAGCAGGGAACAGCCTGTGAGCAGGCTCATCATCAATACCGGAACAACACATTGTTTCATCTTGGGCTTCACTTCAACGTCAACCGGAAACAGACATCCGCCTGTTCATCTTCAACCAATACCAACTCGCCGCCAAGGCTCATCGCCGATTCCCGGGCGATGGAGAGCCCCATTCCGGAGCCTTTCAGCAGCCCCTGGCGCACAATACTGCCCTGCTCGAAGGGCTCGAAGATCCGCTCCCGCTCGGCCAGCGGAATCGCAGGCCCTTCGTTGGCCACCTCCAGCCAGCTGCCGTTGCCATCCTGCCCGGCGCGGATCCATATCTGCCCGCCGCTGGCGCCGTAGCTGACCGCATTGGAGAACAGATTATCGAGGATCAGCCGCAAGCGATATGGCTCGGCCTGCAGGGTGATCGGATCGGTCGGCAAGTGTACACTGATTTGTTTGGATTCCAGCGCCAGCCGGTACTCTGCAGACAATTCTGACAGCAGGGGCGCCAGCGCCACCGGGGTCAGGGTGAACACCTCCTGCTGGCTGAGCCGGTTGAAGTCGAGCAGCCGTTCGATCAGGGTCTGCAGCCGGCGGCTGTTCTCCTCCAGCATCTGGCAGATCTCCTGCTGATCCGGGGTGAGCGGCCCTACAAGCTGCTCGGAGAGCAGATCCGCACCTTCCCGCAGCACCGCCAGCGGGGTCTTCAGCTCGTGGGAAACGTGGCGCAGGAACTGGTATTTCTGCTGCTCCAGCTCCTTCAATTTATCGTGCAACCAGACGATCCGCTCCCCCAGCAATACCAGTTCGGCCGGCCCGTCCACCGGGCGTTTGTCCGGTTCCACGCCGGCACCCAGACTCAAGATCCGCGACTCAATCTGACGCACCGGGTGGATGATCAGATAGGTAAACAGCAGCACCAGCAGCAGGCTGAGCACCGCCACGAAACCGCTGACCCACCAGATCTCCGTCATCAGGGCGGCAATGGTCGCCCGCACCCGGCTGACATGCTCATCTACCTGGCTGCGAGTGATAATCTCAAGCTGCTGATTAACCTGATTAAATTCATCAAATTTGGGGCTGTTTGACTCGGCCTTGGCACGGGCGAGATCCTGCAGGCTGTCGAGCCAGGCGAGCGCCTGCTCAAGGCCCGTGTAAGCCTCGGCATCCGGGATGGAACTCTGGTGAGCGGCCAGCAGGCTGCGATAACTCGCCAGCTGTTGCTGATAACTAGCCAGGATGCGCTCATCCCCCAGTACCGCATAGCGACGAAGAGTACGTTCAAGATCAATGGCTTGGGTGGTCAGCAGCGTCGCTCGACGGGTGTCGCGCACCGCCCGTTCCAGCTCGTCGCTGGTCAACTGGCTGAGGTGTTCGAGGGACTGGCTGTCGTGCCAGATCATGCCGCCCAGAGGCATCAACACCAGAACGAACCCCATCAATACCACTTGCAGCAGGGAGCGTGGGCGTACCTTGGTCATCTTGGACTATCTCAATTCAGCAGGGGTGGGTCAGCATATCTGCACTCCCCCAAAAAGCAAAACCGGCCAGAGGGCCGGTTCATGCTGCAGCTTGGGCATCACGCCAAACCGACGGATGCCACACAGATAATCAGGATCATGGCCAACGCGCCAGATGCGGTCAGCAGTGCCCATTTCAGTTCCACGCTCATGCAAACCTCCTTTCTTGCCAAGATGATAGAGCCTGATCACAACAGACAAACCGATGTTAATGCATAGTTAACCCGATAACCGTGAGCTGTGTATGAATTTCAGATGAGCCCCATCCAAGGACCGGTGACATGTTCTATCTGTGTAGCATTGGATCGAATCTTGACCCCCATCAGCACGTCAGTCAGGCGGTCGGCGAGCTGCTCGTTCACTTTGGCCGCCTGCAGCTGAGCTCGGTGATCCAGACCAAGCCGGTCGGGATGCACTCCAGCCATGATTTCCTCAACTGCCTGTTCGTCGCCGAGAGCGAACTGGCACCGCACCAGCTCAAGGCACACTTCGTCGCCATGGAGCTGGCCCACGGCCGGGATCGCAGCGATCCGCGCTGCAAGGTGCTGGACCGGCCGCTGGACATCGACATTCTGGCCAGCAGCCAGAGCGATGACTTCTCCACCGCCCGGGTCGATGCCTATCTCGACGAACTGCTGGCGGAGCTCTATGGCCGTGGCCAGGTGCATGATCGCAAGGTGACCCTGCCGCTGCACACCCGCTTGATGGCGGGCAAGGTGATCGAGGAGCGCCAGGTCGGCCTCGCCCCCATCGCCCTGCAGCAGGAGATGGCGACCCCGGCCGCGCTCCTGCGCTGACCCCTAGATGACGGCCAGACTGCGGCCGCCATCCACCCGGATGCTGGCCCCGGTCATGTAGTCGTTCTGCATCAACAGCTGAACCGCCTGCCAGATGGGCTCCAGCCCCCCTTCCCGCGCCAGCGGCGTCTTCGCCAGCACCTGCTGACGCCATGCCTCGCCATGCTCGTCGAGAAACAGGATGGGGCCCGGCTCTATGGTGTTGACCCGAACGGCCGGTGCCAGCTCGCGGGCAAAGCTCATGGCCAGCGAGTGGGCTCCCGCCTTGGTGGCCACATAGCTGGCAAACTGGGGCGCCGGCGCGTGGATGTAGATGTCGGTGATGTGGATGATGCCGGCATTGGCGTTGTGCGCCAGCTGGGGCGCCAGCGCGCGGTTTAGCTGGAAGGGGGCAGCCATGTGCACCCGATAGAACTGATCAAACTGGGCCAGCTGCGCCGCCGGATCCGCCGCCTGCGGCTCAAACGCCGAGGCGTTGTGGATCACCAGCGCCAGATCCTGATGGACCGCCAGCGCCTCGATCAGCGTGCCGACCTCCTCCTCGCGCGCGAAATCCGCCTGCACCAGCTCGACCCCCAGCGCCCGCAGTCGCGCCAACTCGGGTCGTTCGCTGCGATAGCTGCCCGTCACCTGCCAACCCGCCGCCACCAGCTGTTCGCACAGATAGAAACCAAGCCGGCGGCCACACCCTGTCACCAATGCACGCATACCCTCTCCTTGATTGTCCGGCCGGGGGATACCTATCGATCCCCACGGCACAAGCCATTGGCCGTGACCGCCACCCGGCGGGCATAGTGGCGCCATTGCCACCTTACGGAGCCACTTCCATGTTACAGATCCGCGATCACATGAGCCGTTCGAACCACTCCCTCACCCCGCAGCTCGGCCTGGCCGAGGCGCTGGACCGGCTGCATGACTCAGGCTTGAGCGGCCTGCCAGTGCTGGACCCGCAGCAGCGGCTGATCGGTTTTCTCTCCGAGCAGGATTGCATCCCGAGCCTGCTCACCGGCAGCTATCACTGCGACACCCGCACCCGGGTCGAGGACCTGATGAGCCGGACACCGCTCTCGGTCAGCCCGGATGACAGCATACTGGATCTGGCTCGCCAGATGACCGAGGCCAGGCCCAAGGTCTATCCGGTGCTGGAGGGGAACCGGGTTGTCGGCATCATCAGCCGCCGACAGGTCATGCAGGCCCTCAACGCCCAGATGAAGGGCTGCCTGCCCACCTAGATCTGGTAGCGCCCCTTGTCGCCGATATCGAAGTGCAGCGGCATGCGCCACTTGGCCAGGGAGAGCAGACAGAGCAGCAACCCGCACACCAGCGCCACCAGGGCGGCGGCCCAGCCGATGCCGGCCAGCTCCAGCAGCCACAACAGGGGCAGCAGCAAGGGGACCGCCCTGATCCCCGGAATGGCGAAGCAGAACTGCTCCTTGAAGGCCAGCCCCGCCAGCGTGGCCAACGCCGCCCCCAGCACCAGCACATCCGGCGCCCCGCTCGCACTGAGCAGCAGGGCGCCCCAGCCCAGCCCCTGCAGCACAAAGCGAATGCGCTTGTCATAGACATGCAGGCATAACCCGCATACCCCGCTGGCCACGGCCAGCGCCACCAGCCAGCTCGCCGGCGCCAAAAAATCCTGCCCGAGCAGCAGGCTTGCCCCTCGACACAGCAGCAGCAAGGCTGCCAGACTCAAGCCAAGGCGATAGAGGCAGACCGACACTCTGTCGATGCCGTCCAGCTCGCTTTCAATTTCAGGGTTTGCCATCGGCGGTCGCCTCTGTTGCAGGTAGGGGCCAATATACTTGAATTATGCCCGCGAGCGATTCCCTATTCCGTGCAGGAGATGTGGTTTGCGAAGATTCATTCTGCTCTGCCTGTTGTTCCCCCTCTGGCTGCAGGCCAAAGAGTTGATCATCGGTGGCACCCTGGAGCCGCCGCTGAAGTATCTGGATGCACAGGGCGTTCCCCATGGTCTGGACGTGGACGTGGTCAGCACCATCTTCGGCAAGCTGCGCATTCCCATCCGCATCGAGCTGACCGACTCTGGCGCCCGGCTGACCCGCAACGCCGAAACCGGGGTGTACGACCTGGTGATGACCCACTCCTACAAGCCGGAGCGGGAGCGCTATCTGCTCTACCCGCAGCAGGCCCACCTGCGCCACAGCTGGCACTTCTTCGTGCGCAAGGCCGACCTGCTGAAGATCCGCTACGACACGCTGGCGGACCTCAAACCCTGGCGCATCGGCATCACCAAGGATTTCTCCTATACCCCGGAGCTGACCGCCGCCCTCGCCGACCCGGCCTATCACTTCCAGGAGATCCCCATCAACCAGCTGCAACTGCGCAAGCTGATCGCCGGGCGTATCGACGTGGTGCCCATGCCGCTGGTCACCGCTTTCGCCCAGATCAAGGAGGAGGGGCTGGAGGGCAAACTCGATTACCTTCCCAAGCCGCTCAAGGCCAGCCCTTACTACACCGTCTGGACCAAGGCCAGGGCCGATGCCACTACCCCGGCCCTGATGGCGGCCTACGACGCCGAGCTGCTGCGCATGAAGCGCGACGGCCGGCTCAAGGCCATCTACGACCAGTACGGCATCCCCTATATCGAGCCCTGATCCCGACCGTCAGGGCTGAACGCCTCGCAATATCCGGCACTGCAGTGAAATCCGGGTTTCGCATGTGAAATGGATCTCCCGCGTCCCTCAGTCCTTAAGGCTTCACATCTCGCAAGATCGGGTTTTGCAGCGAGATTAACGTCTCGGTGGACTGGATCTCGTCGATGGTCTGGATCTTGTGGATCAGCACCGTCTGCAACTCGTCGATGGAGCGGGTCATCACCTTCATGAAGATGCTGTAGTGGCCCGTGGTGTAGTAGGCCTCCACCACTTCGTCCAGCGCCTGCAGCTTGGCCAGCGCCGAGGGGTAATCCTTGGCGCTCTTCAGATTGATGCCGATGAAGCAGCAGACGTCGTAGCCCAGCTTCTTGGGGTTCACCTGCACCCGCGTTCCCTCGATGATGCCCGCCTGCTTCATCTTTTCCACCCGCACATGGATGGTGCCCGGGCTGACCAGCAGTTGTTTGGCAAGCTCGGCATAGGGAATGCGCGCATTCTCCATCAGGGCGGTGAGGATGGCCTGATCGAGATTATCGATCCGATAATTTTCCGGCACTTTTTTGCACTCCCTTTGATGATTCATCATTAATTACCGGTGTATTTTGAAGAAAAAAACACACAAAACCTATTTCTATTATCGAATATTGAATTTAGTTGGCAATCTGTTGAAGAATCCTCACATCCAACGGGTTCAAGACAGGTATTCAGCATGAAACAGCACTACATTCGCAGCCAGCAACAGATCAGCTTCGTCAAAGAGATGTTCTCCCGCCAACTCGCCCAGCAACTGGGTCTGATGGAGGTGCAAGCCCCCATCCTGAGCCGGGTCGGTGATGGCACTCAAGACAACCTCTCTGGCCACGAGAATGCGGTGCAGGTCAAGGTGAAGACCCTGCCGGAGCACAGCTACGAAGTGGTCCATTCACTGGCCAAATGGAAGCGCCAGACCCTGGGTCGCTTCGGTTTCGGCCCGGGCGAAGGCATCTACACCCACATGAAGGCGCTGCGTCCGGACGAGGATCGCCTCACCCCCATCCACTCCGTCTACGTGGATCAGTGGGACTGGGAGAAGGTGATGCCGAGCGAGCGCCGCGATCTGGCCTACCTGCAGGAAACCGTGCGCGGCATCTGGGCCGCCATCAAGGCTACCGAGCGCGCGGTCTGTGCCGAGCACGAGCTGACCCCCTTCCTGCCGGCCGAGATCCAGTTCCTGCACAGCGAAGAGCTGCTGACCCGCTACCCGGACCTCGATGCCAAGGGGCGCGAGCGGGCCATCGCCAAGGAGCTGGGTGCCGTGTTCCTGATCGGTATCGGCGGTGCCCTCTCCCACGGCGAGCGCCACGACGTGCGTGCCCCGGACTACGACGACTGGAGCAGCCACAGCGAGCTGGGACTGGCCGGTCTGAACGGTGACATCCTGGTGTGGAACCCGGTACTGCAAGACAGCTTCGAGATCTCCTCCATGGGGATCCGGGTCGACGCCGAGGCGCTGCGCCGTCAGCTGGCCATCACCGGCGACGAAGATCGCCTGCAGTACGACTGGCACCAGGATCTGCTGGCCGCACGGATGCCGCAAACCATCGGCGGCGGCATCGGCCAATCCCGTCTGGCCATGCTGCTGCTGCAAAAAGAGCACATCGGCCAGGTCCAGGTCGGCGTCTGGCCGGCCGAGATGAAAGCCGCCGTGCAAGGCATGCTGTAACGAATGAAGGTCATGCCGGCGTCATCGCCGCCGGCATGGCAACAGGCAGGTGGCCATCGGGGTTGAGCGAGCGCATCCCCGGCAGGCTGTAAGAGGCGAGGCCAGCAGTGGCCGCGCTTCGCAATCGGGGGCTTGCCCCTGCGACCCGCTCAACCCACGTCAGGTCGCTTCACTACATTCCTCCCGGCAATCTTCGGATTGCCGTTTTTTTACACCGAAAACCTGTGCTCAAAACCTGCCCCGATCTGGCACTGGCGCGGCAACCCCGCCTTTCTGCTGCCAGTGCAGTGGCAGGCAAACAACTGATCCACCGCCTCTTCCTGCAGATAGGCACCGAGCGCCACCGCCCGCTGTGGGCCGGAAAACTTCAGGTGCAGGCCACCGATGACGGCGTGGATCCGCTCGTCACTACACACCTCCTTGGCCCGCTCGATGATGTTCTCGACCCCGGCGTGACCGCAGCCGATAAAGACGATAAGCCCCTGCTCGCTCTTGTAGGCCAGCGCCGAGTCGTCGCTGATGAGGTCTTTCTCCACCCGCCCACCCCGCACTATGTAGCCGAGCAGCGAAGGCGCTGCCCGGTCGCGCCGCACAATGCTGCCGAGGAACACCAGACGATCCGAGAGCCACACCGGCTCGGCCGAGCAGTGGGGGAGCAAGCCTTTGGCCGGCAGATCCTCCCGAGCCAGCTCCCCCGACAGGCGATAGAGGTTGCGCCGCCAGAAGGGCAGCGACAGGAAGTAGCCCCGCTCGCAGAACACATCCGGACAGGCGATGAGCGGGATGGGTCTTGGATAGGCAGGCAGCGAGCCGACCCCGCCCACGTGGTCGTAATGACCGTGGGAGAGCACCACATGGGTGAGCGAGGCGAGATCGATCCCCATCACGGCGGCGTTGTGGCACAGCGCCCGGCCACGGCCGCTGTCGAACAGCACCCTGAGGCCGTCACACTCCAGCAGCAACGCCAACCCTCGCTCGGGCAGACAGCCAGGCAGATGAACGTCGTCATCCACCAGCACGGAAAACTTCAGCATCTCGCTCCCCCTGAAAACAAAACGCAGGCACGAGGCCTGCGTTTTTCATCGACAATCCCGTTACTGGGTCATGGTGAGGCCGTTGCTGTCGGCCCCCAGCACCAGTTTTTTGCCCGGCACGATACGGCCGGAGAGCAGCGCCTGCGCCAGCGGGTTCTCCACCTTGTGCTGGATCGCCCGCTTGAGGGGACGCGCCCCGTAGACGGGATCGAACCCGGCGTGCACCAGCTTCTCGAGCAGCGCCTCGCTCACCTCCACCTCGTAACCCTGGGCCTCCAGTCGACCCATCAGGCTCTTGAGCTGGATGCGGGCGATGGACTTGATGTGCTCCTCGCCGAGCGGATGGAACACCACGGTCTCGTCGATCCGGTTGATGAACTCCGGCCGGAAGCTGCGGGTCAGCACCTCCATCAGCATGCCCTTCATCTCGTCGTAATCCTTCTCGGAGTGGTGCTCCTGAATGAGATCCGACCCGAGGTTGGAGGTCATGATCACCACCGAGTTGCGAAAATCGACGGTACGACCCTGACCATCGGTCAGGCGGCCATCGTCCAGCACCTGCAGCAGGATGTTGAACACGTCAGGGTGTGCCTTCTCCACTTCATCCAGCAGGATCACCGAGTAGGGGCGACGGCGTACCGCCTCGGTCAGATAACCGCCCTCCTCGTAACCCACGTATCCCGGAGGTGCCCCCACCAGACGGGCCACGCTGTGTTTCTCCATGAACTCCGACATGTCGATCCGCACCATGGCGTCCTGGGTATCGAACAGGAACTCGGCCAGCGCCTTGCACAGCTCGGTCTTGCCCACCCCGGTGGGCCCCAGGAACAGGAAGGAGCCGATGGGGCGGTTCGGATCGGACAGCCCGGCACGGGAGCGGCGAATGGCGTTGGAAACCGCCTCGACCGCCTCCTCCTGGCCGATCACCCGGCTGTGCAGCTGATCTTCCATCCGCAGCAGCTTGTCGCGCTCCCCTTCCAGCATGCGGGCTACCGGAATGCCGGTCCAGCGGGCCAAGACATCGGCGATCTCCACATCGGTGACCCGGTTGCGCAGCAGGCTGGTCTCCTGCATCTCGGCCTGGGTGGCGAGATCCAGCTGTTTCTCCAGCTCCGGAATGCGGCCGTACTGCAGCTCGGACATGCGGCCCAGGTCGCCTGCGCGGCGCGCCACGTCGAGATCCTGACGGGCCTGCTCGAGGGCCGCCTTGATGTGCTGGGTGCCGGCGAGGGCGGCCTTCTCGGCCTTCCACACCTCATCCAGCTCGTTGTATTCCCGATCTTTTTCGCTGATTTCCTGATTGATCAGCTCGAGCCGTTTGCGGCTGGCGTCATCATCCTCCTTCATCAGCGCCTGCTGCTCCAGCTTGAGCTGGATGATGCGCCGCTCGAGCCGGTCGAGGGACTCGGGCTTGGAGTCGATCTGCAGCCGGATGCTGGCCGCCGCCTCGTCGATGAGGTCGATGGCCTTGTCCGGCAGCTGGCGATCCGCGATGTAGCGGTGCGACAGCTGGGCCGCAGCCACAATGGCGGGGTCGGTGATCTGCACGTGGTGGTGCAGTTCGTAACGCTCCTTCAGGCCGCGCAGGATGGCGATGGTGTCCTCCACGCTCGGCTCCTCCACCAGCACCTTCTGGAAACGGCGCTCCAGCGCGGCATCCTTCTCGATGTACTGGCGGTACTCATCCAGGGTGGTGGCACCGACGCAGTGCAGGTCGCCACGAGCCAGCGCCGGTTTGAGCATGTTGCCCGCATCCATGGCGCCCTCACCCTTGCCGGCGCCGACCATGGTGTGCAGTTCGTCGATGAAGAGGATGACGTTGCCCTCCTCCTTGGCCAGATCGTTGAGCACGGCCTTGAGCCGCTCTTCGAACTCGCCGCGATACTTGGCACCGGCCACCAGCGCCCCCATGTCGAGCGACAGCACCCGCTTGTTCTTCAGCCCCTCCGGCACCTCGCCATTGATGATGCGCTGGGCCAGCCCTTCGACGATGGCGGTCTTGCCGACGCCGGGGGCACCGATCAGCACCGGGTTGTTCTTGGTGCGGCGTTGCAGCACCTGGATGGTGCGGCGGATCTCGTCATCCCGGCCGATCACCGGGTCGAGCTTGCCGATCTCGGCCCGCTCGGTCAGATCGATGGTGTATTTCTCCAGCGCCTGGCGATTCTCCTCGGCGTTGGCATCTTCCACCTTCTTGCCGCCACGCACCTTGTCGATGGCCGCTTCTAGTTTCTCCTTGGTCAACCCCTGGGCACGCAGCAGCTCGCCCAGCGTCCCCTTCTCGTCGAGGGCCGCCAGCACGAACAGTTCGGATGAGATGAACTGATCCTTGCGCTGCTGAGCCAGCTTGTCGCAGACGTTCAGCAGCCGGCCGAGGCCGTTGGAGAGCTGCACGTCCCCTTCCACGCCGCTGACGCGCGGCAGGCGATCCAGCTCCTCGCCGAGACGCGAGCGCAGGGAATTGATGTCCATCCCGGTCAGGGTGAGCAGCGGACGGATGGAGCCGCCATCCTGATTGACCAGGGCGGTCATCAGGTGAACGGGTTCGATGAATTGGTGGTCACGACCCAGTGCCAAAGACTGGGCATCGGAAATAGCAATCTGGAATTTGCTGGTCAGGCGATCGAGGCGCATTGCACTCCCCCTTTCAAGACAGACGCCGCTTGCGCGGCAAACAACATAACTTTCTGAGATGAAAGATGAGGCCCGTACGGACTATTTCAAGGGGCGGAGCTGGTTATTTTTTCTGCAAATCGGAAAGCCGGCAGGATCCCCGCCCGGCAAGAAGCAGGGCGGGGAGCGTCGTCAGGGCGCCAGCCAGATAATCGAGGCCATGCGACCGGTCTGGCCATTGCGACGACATGGGCAGTAGCACTGCTCGCTGTATGAGGGAACTTCCCCAGACACTTACTCAGCCAGCCAGATAATCGAGGCCATCCGACCGGTCTGGCCGTTGCGACGATAAGAGTAGAACTGCTCGCTGTCGCTGAAGGTGCAGTATTCGCCACCATAGACGGCGGTGACACCGGCGCGTGCTAGGCGCAGCCGGGCCAGCTGGTAGATATCCGCCAGCCATTTCCCTTCGTTGGGCGAAGGGATGAAGGCAGCCACCGCCTCGGCCTGCTCGGCCATAAAGGCCTCGCGCACCTCACCACCCACTTCAAACGCAGTGGGGCCGATGGCCGGGCCAAGCCAGGCCAGGATCTCGCCCGGCTCGCAGCCCATGGCGGCGATACTCGCCTCCAGCACGCCACCCTGCAGCCCGCGCCAGCCGGCGTGAGCGGCGGCCACCACGGTGCCGGCCCGATCGCAGAACAACACCGGCAGGCAGTCGGCGGTCATCACGATGCAGGCCTGACCCGCCTCACGGGCGCAGGCGGCATCCGCATCCGGCGCACAGCCGTAGTCGCGGCTGACGGGATGCACCGCGGTACCGTGCACCTGATTGAGCCAGTTGAGCGTGCCGGGGATCCCCGCCGCCTGCTGCAGCCGGGTCCGATTGGCCTCGACCCGTGCCGGCTCGTCCCCCACGTGGGCCCCCAGGTTGAGGCCGGCAAAGACCCCCTCGCTGATACCGCCGTCACGGGTGGTCGACAGGGCGCTGACCTTGGCCGGTGCCGGCCAGTCGGGTTCGATCCATTTCATCTGTGGCTCCTTTCCTTCATATAAAACGGGGCCCCTTGGCTGCAACCAGTCAAGGGGCCCCATATCAGGTCATGCAGGGCGGGTTACGGCAGGAATCGTCGCAGAGCCGCCCTCTTCATCAGTTCCAGACCAGATCGTCCGGATTGGCCAGGGTATCGGCTCGCAGCACTTCCATCAGGTCCAGCATGTCCTGCGGCGTGGGGGAGTGCCATTCCATCACTTCACCCATGATGGGGTGCGCCAGCTTCAGCATGGTGGCATGCAGTGCCTGACGATGGAAGCCACGCAGAGCCTCGGTCAGCTCGGGGGTGGCGTTGCGCAGCAGACGCAGACGGCCACCGTAAGCGGGATCCCCCACCAGCGGGTGCTTGATGTGGGCCATGTGGACACGGATCTGGTGGGTACGACCGGTTTCCAGTCGCAGTCGCAGACGGGTGTGGCCACGGAACTTCTCGTGCACTCGGTAGTGAGTGACGGACTCGCGCCCATTGGGCACCACGGCCATGTGGGTACGCTGGGTCGGGTGACGGCCGATGGGGGCATCGACGGTGCCGCCGGCGGTCATGTGACCGATGGCGATGGCTTCGTACTCACGGGTGATCTGGCGCGCCTGCAGCGCTTCCACCAGGTGGGTCTGGGCCGGGATGGTCTTGGCGACCACCATCAGCCCCGTGGTGTCTTTATCCAGACGGTGCACGATACCGGCACGAGGCACCTCGGCGATGGCGGGGTAGCGGTGCAGCAGGGCGTTGAGAATGGTGCCATCCGGCGTGCCGGCGCCCGGATGAACCACCAGACCGGCCGGCTTGTCGATCACCAGAATGTGTTCATCTTCATAGACGATGTTGAGCTCGATGTTCTGGGCATCCCAACGGGTATCATCCGCCAGCTCGACATCCACATGTACCTTCTGCCCGGCCAGCACTTTCTCGCGCGGGGTATTGGCAACCTGACCATCCAGGGTCACTCTGTCCTGTAAAATCCACTCCTTGATGCGGGTGCGGGAGTAGTCTGGAAACAATTCGGCCAGGGCCTGGTCGAGTCGCTGCCCGAATTGGTGATCCTGGAATTCGCCTGTCAGTTCAATATGCTGGCTCATGTATGGTCTCTTGAGCGGGGGGTATCAATTCGAAATAATCCGGGTATTCTAGCTTTTCTTTTAGCCAAGCATAACGGATACTTTGCCAATTTCGTGGAAATGGACCGGATGTTGTTGATGGGAAAGAAGTCTCACCTGCTGATGTCGCTCGCCTTGGTCGCTACCTTGATCACAGGCTGTTCCAGCACCAAACCCAAGGTACCGGACGAACCGCCGGAGACCCTGTACCAGAAAGCACGCCTCAAGCTGGATGCCGGTAACTACCTGAATGCTATCGAGTTACTGGAAGCTTTGGACTCGCGCTATCCTTTCGGCGCCTACTCCAATCAGGTTCAGCTCGACCTCATTTACGCCTACTACAAGCAGGATGATACTGCCCAGGCGATCGCCAATATCGACCGTTTTATCCGCCTCAATCCGGCGCATAAAAATATCGACTACGTATTCTACATGCGCGGTCTGACCAACATGGCCGGCGATTACAACTTCTTCCAGGACTTCCTGGGCATCAATCGGGACGACAAAGACCCCTCCTATGCCCGTCAGGCCTTCCAGGACTTCAAGACCCTGTTGCAGAACTATCCCAACAGCGTCTATGCCGCCGATGCCCGTGCCCGCATGATCGGTCTGAAGAACCGGCTTGCCCGTTACGACCTGAGCGTGGCCGAGTACTACGTGAAGCGCGATGCGCTGATTGCCGCCGCCAACCGCGCCAAGCTGATCGTCGAGACCTATCCCGACACGGCCGAAACCGAGAAGGCGCTGGAGATCATGATCAACTCCTACGACAGCCTGAAGATGCCGACCCTGGCCCAGCATGCCCGCGAAGTGCTGGCCAAGAACTACCCGGACAATCGTCTCGGCCGCGGCTGACTCGCAGCAACGCAATGAAAAACCGGAGCCACTGGCTCCGGTTTTTTTATGGGCGCTTTTCATGGATGACATGACCATCAGCCCCTTCCCCCCGTGCCGGCGGCATAGGGAGAGACGGCGCACATCAGCCACGCCGTCATGCCGTGCGTTACTTGGCGACGTTGCCCGCCACGTTGAGCACATCCCAGGTGCGGGAGAAGGGCGGCGCATAGGCAAAGTCCAGCATGCCGAGCTGCTCGGTGGTCACCCCCATGGTGATGGCGACCGCCAGCGCATCGATGCGGTGTACCGCCCCCTTGCGACCGAGGATCTGGCCCCCCAGCAGCCGCTTGCTGCCCGCCTCGTAGACCAGCTTGACGTGAATGTCGGACTGGCCCGGGCAGTAGTTGGTGTGGCACTTGTCCTTGATCACCACGGTGCGGTAATCGATGCCCATCGCCTTGGCTTCCTGCTCGGAGAGGCCGGTACGGCCCGCCTCCAGCCCCAGCACCTTGAGCGCGGCAGAGCCGAGGGTGCCCGGGAACTCCTGCTCGGCCCCCGCCAGGTTCTCGCCCACCATGCGGCCCAGCTTGTTGGCGATGGTGGCGAGCGGCACATAGACCTGCTGCTGCTTCACGGCGTGCCAGACGCTGGCACAGTCACCGGCCGACCAGACGTTGGCCAGCGAACTGCGCCCCTGCCGGTCCACCTTGATGGCGCCGTTGCCGAGCCGCTCGATGCCGGTATCGGCCAGAAACTCGGTGTTGGGTTTGACCCCGGTGCAGACGACCACTATGTCGGCCTCGTACTCGCCATGGCTGGTACGCACGCCGGTCACCCGGCCCTCCCCCAGTAGCGCTTCAACTCGCTCGCCAAGATGGAGAGAGACCCCCTGCTCGCGCAGTTCAGTCTCGATATGCTGGGTGATCTCGCCATCAAACGCGTCGGGGATGACCCGCTCCGCCAGCTCGATGAGGCGCACCTCTTTACCCTGATGCACCAGTGCCTCCACCACCTCCAGCCCGATAAAGCCGGAGCCGATCACCAGGGCACGGCTGTTGGCCTTGTCCTGCACGGCGGCCTTGAGGGCCAACCCGTCGGCCATCCGGCGCAGGCCGAATACCCCCTCCTGCTGAAGGCCGGGGATGGGGGGCATCACTTCGCGGGCGCCGGTGGCGATCATCAGCCGATCGTAACGATCGGTGAAGGTGTCGCCGTTATGTTCGACCTTCAGCGTCTGCGCGGCAGCATCCAGGCCCAGCACCCGATGGCCGGTCTTGACCTCGACCCCCTTGGCGGCGAACTGCTCCGGGGTGAACTCGGCCATGTAGCCGGGCTCCTGAAACTCGTCGCCAACGAAATAGGGCAGACCGCAGGCACCGAAGGAGATCACCTCGGACGCCTCATACACCACTATCTCGGCCTCTTTGGCCAGCCGGCGCGCCTTGGCCGCCGCACTCATGCCGGCGGCTTCGCCACCGATGATCACGATTCTCATACTCGCTCCTTTCCATGCAACGGGGAGGGCATGCCCTCCCCGCTCTTCATTGGTCACTCGCCGGGGCAAGAGTCGACTCCCCCGGACAGACGGATTAGATGGTGGACTCTTCGCCGTCCAGACACACCTCGTGCTCGCTGTTGAACACCGCCATGTCGGTCTCCCCCAGCAAACGGCTGGTGACGGTACCGGCGGTGATGGAGCCGGAGACGTTGAGGGCGGTACGGCCCATGTCGATCAGCGGCTCGATGGAGATGAGCAGACCGGCCAGCGCCACCGGGAAGTCCAGCGCGGAGAGCACGATCAAGGCGGCAAAGGTGGCACCGCCACCAATGCCGGCCACCCCGAACGAGCTGACGGTGATGATGGCGATCAGGGTCATGATGAAGCCCGGATCCATGGGGTTGACCCCCACAGTCGGCGCAATCATGACCGCCAACATGGCCGGATAGATGCCGGCGCAGCCGTTCTGGCCGATGGTCGAACCGAACGAGGCGGCGAAGTTGGCGATCCCCTCAGGAATGCCGAGCGCCTTGGTCTGGGTCTGCACGTTCATCGGGATCGAGCCCGCACTGGTGCGGGAGGTGAAGGCAAAGGCCAGTACCGGCATGATCTTCTTCAGGAAGCGAGCCGGGTTGATGCCCACCAGACTCACCAGCAGCAGGTGCACCGCAAACATGATGGCGATGGCGCCGTAGGAAGCCATGACGAAGCTGAGCAGATTGAGGATGTCAGCGTAGTTGGAGCCGGACACCACCTTGGTCATCAGCGCCAGCACGCCGTAGGGGGTGAGGCGCAGCACCAGGGTCACCATCCGCATCACGATGACGTGGGCAACCTGCATGAAGTGGCCGAAGCTCGCGAAGATCTCCGGCTTCTTGCGGGCGATGCCGGTGGCCGACAAACCGATGAAGATGGAGAAGATCACCACGGCGATGGTGGAGGTCTTGCGCGCGCCCGTCATGTCGAGGAAGGGGTTGGCCGGGATGAACTCCAGCACCATCTTGGCAAAGGACATGCTCTCGACGCTGCCGAGGGTGGTCTGCAGGGCCGCACCACGAGCGGTCTCGGCGGCGCCGGCGGTGAGCCCCTCGGCGGTCAGGCCGAACAGGTTGGACATCAGGATGCCCGCCCCGGCGGCAATCATGGTGGTGAAGATCAGCACGCCTATGGTCATGGCGCTGATCTTGCCGAGCGCGGTGCCGCCGTTGAGCTTGAGGATGGCGCCGATGATGGAGACCATGATGAGCGGCGTGATGATCATCTGCAGCAGCTTCACGTAGCCGCTGCCGACGATGTCCAGGTAGTCGCCGGTCTGTACCAGCACGTCGGAGCCGGCGCCGTAGAGCAGCTGCAGGGCGGCGCCGAACAGGATGCCCAGCCCCAGCCCCGAGAAGACCCGGCGGGTGAAGCTGACGTGGGTTTGCTGCAACCGATAGAGAAACAGCAGCAACATGACCAGGATGGCCAGATTACCTATAACGCTAAGAGTCATGACGATATTCCCCAAATGATCGGGCCGGGCCCGAGATGTACGGGCGAGTGCCCAGTGCGCACTCTCCCCTGAAACGCGCCGCATCGTGGCGGCCCGCCCCCCGGTGTGGCCGGGGTGGCGTCAGCAGGCAGAAAAACGGAGGGTGGCCTGCGCCACCCTCTTGCATCACTCGGCCTTGCCTTGTTGCTTGGCCCGCATGATGTTGATGATCTCGATATCGGTATCCAGCATCCCCTGTTTGGAGAGGCGACCCAGGTTGGCGATGGTCTGATCCACATCGTCGGAGACGATGCCTTCGCTCTGGGGCACGTGCAGGTTGTTGATGGCCATCAGCGACGATTTGACCGCCGCCGAGGTGGAGGTAGAGACCTTCATGGAACAGGCGCTGCCCGCGCCGTCGCAGATGATACCGGAAACGTCGCCGATCATGTTGTTGATGCAGTGACTAATTTGCTCGAACTGGCCGCCCAGCAGCCAGGTGATGGCGGCCCCCGCCCCCATGGCGGCGGTGCTGGCGGCACAGAGGGCCGACAGCTTGTTCTGGTAAGTCTTGATGTAGATGGCCACCAGGTGGCTCATCACCAGCGCCCGGGTCAGCTGCTCGTCGCTCGCCTGAAGGAAACGGGCGGCTGCCACCACCGGCATGGTGGCGGCAATGCCCTGGTTGCCGGAGCCCGAGTTGGACATGGCGGGCAGCATGGCGCCATCCATCCGCGCATCGGAGGCGGCAGACGACAAGCGCATGGCCAGGGTCATCAGGTCATCGGAGAGCAGCTTGCGCTCCACCTGCTCGGTGAGGATCTTGCCGATGCGCAGGCCATAGCCCTGCAGCCCTTCGTCCGCCAGCGCCTGGTTCATGGTAGCCGCCTCGCGGATGAAGTCGATCTCGGCCAGCGGTACCTGCAGGGCGAACTCGACAATCTCGCGCAGGGTCATGGCTGGCTTGCTGGAAGGGGCGGCCTGGATCTGCACGCCCGGGGCGCTGTCCTGCGCCATCAGTACCTCGCCGTCACGCTCCATCAGGATGATGCGGGTGTGGTCAGTACAGATCACCACCCGGGCACTGTGTCCCTCTACCTCTGCCAGCACCTCGGCGTAGAGCACGTCCGGCACGTCCTTCACATCCACCTTGATGGCAGGCAGCAGCGCCTTGGCGGCGTCGACCTGCTCCGGCGTGAGAGTCTTGAGCACCTCCAGCCCGGCATCCGGGTTGCCACCGGTGATGCCGACGGCAGCCGCCACCGGCAGACCTATCATCCCGGTACCCGGCACACCGACCCCCATGCCGTTCTTGAACAGATTGCCGCTGACCCAGACGCTGACGCGAGTCGGCACCTGCCCCAGCAGCTTGCGGCAGTTGGCCGCCGCCAGCGCCACCGACATGGGTTCGGTGCAGCCAAGGGCCGGCACCACTTCACGCTTGAGCAGGGTAATAAAGTCGGTCCATTGTGCTTTCATTGCGATGTGTCTCATGTTCACGGTGCCCGATGCGGGCTTGTCATTGTGCTGTCCGCTCCACAATGGCGGAGCGACATATAACCAGTATGGCGGGAGATGCCGGGTCGGCTGCAGCCGGTCGAGGGCCGAGCCAATGATCGGGGCCGCCTGAGTCGTTGGGCAATCCGATCAACTTTTGGTAACTCTAAAGCAATAGGACTCAAATAAATTTGAGCCGCTTCGCTTTTTGCGCAGGCATTATGCCCAACTGGCGGTGAAGTGCCACAAAATGTGAACAAGCGCACGGCAGGTCGCTGCCGACCTGGTTCAGCCGGCAGCGGAAGGAGTCAGAGCCCGTAACGGGTCAGCAGGGATTGATATTCAGGGGTCTGCTTGAAGGCCTTGAGGGCGAGGGAGAACTGATAGGCCAGCCGCTCGTTGCCGGGCCTGTGGGTAAAGGCGAGAAAATTTCGATTGCTCTCGCTCACCAGTTTTTCGCTATGGCCGACCTGATCCTGCAGCCCCTGCCCCTTGAGCAGGTAACGGCCCACCATCTGGTTCATCACGACCCCATCGAGCCGCCCCGCCATCATCAGGTGCAACTGCTTGATCATGTTGCTCTCCCCGGTCATGGCCACCCGGGTAAACAGGGCCGAGGTGAGGAATTCCTCACCGTAGGCGTAGTCAGCCTGGGTACCGATACGCAGCCCCTTGAGACTGGCCAGCCCCTGGAAGTCGACGGGCCTGGCGAATGGGAAGAAGAGCACCTCCCCGCTCTGGGAGAGGGGTTCATCCGGATAGTGCAACCACTCCAGCCGGCGCTCTTCGAAGAAGGCATCGACGATGGCATCGCCACGCTGGAGCCTGGCCTCCTGCAGCACCCGCTTCCAGGGCAGTACCTTGACCGTGGTCCGGTAACCCATCCGTTTGAGCACGGTGCGGGCCAGCTCCAGATCGGCACCGCCCAGGCTGCCATCATCGAGCCGCATCACATAGGGCGGCCACAGCTCGGTCAGCAGGGTCAGGGTCGGTGGCTCGCTCGCCTGTGCCGCCCACCCCCACCAGAGGCAAAGCAGGATCCATCCTTTACGCCACACCATGCAGTGATCTCCTCTGTGTATTGGCTGAGGATATACCAAAAAGTGAGTAATAAAAAAGGAGGCCGGAGCCTCCTTTTTTGCTTTCCTCTCCGGCGCTTACAGCGCTTTCAGGATAGCCTCGACGCTGGCCTTGGCATCGCCAAACAGCATCTGGGTGTTCTCCTTGAAGAACAGCGGGTTCTGCACGCCGGCATAGCCAGTGTTCATGGAGCGCTTGAAGCCGATGACGTTCTGCGCCTTCCACACTTCCAGCACCGGCATGCCGGCGATGGGGCTGCCCGGATCTTCCATGGCGGCCGGGTTGACGGTGTCGTTGGCACCGATCACCAGCACGGTGTCGGTATCGCTGAAGTCTTCGTTGATCTCGTCCATTTCCAGCACGATGTCATACGGGACTTTCGCTTCCGCCAGCAGCACGTTCATGTGGCCTGGCAGACGACCGGCCACCGGGTGGATACCGAAGCGCACCTTGACGCCGCGATCACGCAGCTTCTGGGTGATTTCAGCCACCGGGTACTGGGCCTGCGCCACCGCCATGCCGTAGCCCGGGGTGATGATGACGGAGCTGGAGTTCTTCAGCAGGTCAGCCACGTCTTCGGCGCTGGTTTCGCGGTATTCGCCCATCTCCTGGTCGGCCGTGGAGGCCACGCCGTCGGAGCCGAAGCCACCGGCGATCACCGAGATGAAGGAGCGGTTCATCGCCTTGCACATGATGTAGGAGAGGATCGCACCGGAGGAACCCACCAGCGCACCCACCACGATCAGCAGGTCATTGGAGAGCATGAAGCCCGCCGCCGCCGCCGCCCAACCGGAGTAGGAGTTCAGCATGGAGACCACTACCGGCATGTCGGCGCCACCGATGGAGGCCACCAGGTGCCAGCCGAAGGCGAAGGCGATCAGGGTCATCACCAGCAGGGCGAAGGTAGAACCGCCCGCGTTGACGAAGTAGACCATCAGCGCCAGCGAGGCGACCACGGCCAGCAGGTTCAGCTTGTGGCGATGCGGCAGCATCAGCGGCTTGGAGGAGATGAGACCACGCAGCTTGCCAAACGCCACCACGGAACCGGTGAAGGTCACCGCACCGATGAAGACGCCGAGGAAGATCTCGACCAGATGGATGTTCAGCATGGCGCCGGAGAGGTGCTCGACCTGGGCGACGCTGGCCGCCTGCTCGAACGCCGCACGGGCGGCTGCCAGGGTGGCATCCAGGTTCGAGCCAACAGACACGACCACTTCAGCCGGTGCGGAGGGGTGCAGATCGATGAAGCTGTTGAAGCCCACCAGCACGGCCGCCATACCCACGAAGCTGTGCAGCACGGCCACCAGCTCGGGCATCTCGGTCATCTCGACCTTGAGCGCCAGACGCACGCCGATGGCACCGCCGATCACCATGGCCAGAATGATCCAGTGCACGCCACTGGTCTCCGGGTTGAACACGGTCGCGAGCAGGGCGATGGCCATCCCCGCGATACCGAACAGGTTGCCATGCTTGGCCGTCTCTTGCTTCGACAGTCCCGCGAGACTGAGGATGAAGAGCACGGCGGCAACGATATAGGATGCTGTTACCAGTCCTTGAGACACGTTAAACCCCCTTAATCCTTACGGAACATCTTCAGCATGCGCTGAGTGACGGTGAAGCCACCGAAGATGTTGATACTGGCAATCAGCACGGCGATGAAGGCCAATGCGGTGACCAGGGTCGACCCTTGCCCAATCTGCAGCAGGGCACCGACCACGATAATGCCGGAGATGGCATTGGTGACCGACATCAGCGGCGTGTGCAGGGCGTGAGAGACGTTCCACACCACGTAGTAACCGACCACACAGGCCAGGATGAATACGGTGAAGTGGGAGAGGAACGCCGCAGGCGCCACGGCAGCAACCCAACCGAAGGCGGCGATGCCGAGGGCACCGAACACGAACTTCTTGTTGGAGGGCTTGGCCGCTTCCTTCTTGGCGGCCGGTTTGGCGGCAGCCGGTTTTTGCGGGGCGGCAGAGACCGAGATGGCGGGCGGCGGGAAGGTCACTTCACCGGCCTGGATCACCGTCATGTTGCGCTGCACCACGTCTTCGAAGTTGATGGCGACGTTGCCGTCCTTCTCCTTGCACATCAGCTTCATCAGGTTGACCAGGTTGGTACCGTAGAGCTGGGAGGATTGGGCAGGCAGGCGGCCCGGCAGATCGGTGTAACCGATCACCTTGACGCCGTTGCCGGTGACATGCAGTTCACCCGGCACAGTGTATTCGCAGTTGCCGCCAGCCTGGGCAGCCATGTCCACGATCACCGAGCCCGGCTTCATGCTGTCCACCATCTCTTTGGTGATCAGCTTGGGTGCCGGCTTGCCCGGGATCAGGGCGGTAGTGATGATGATGTCCACTTCCTTGGCTTGCTGGGCAAACAGCGCCATCTCGGCCGCGATGAACTCTTCGCTCATCACCTTGGCGTAACCGTCGGAGGAGGAGCCATCCTCGCCACCGAAGTCCAGCTTGAGGAACTCGCCACCCATGGACTCGATCTGCTCGGCCACTTCCAGACGGGTATCGAACGCACGCACGATGGCACCGAGGGAACCGGCAGTACCGATGGCGGCCAGACCGGCGACGCCGGCACCGATCACCAGTACCTTGGCGGGCGGCACCTTGCCGGCTGCGGTGATTTGGCCGGTGAAGAAGCGACCAAACTGGTGCGCGGCCTCAACCACGGCGCGATAGCCACCGATGTTGGCCATGGAGGAGAGGGCATCGAGGGACTGGGCACGGGAGATCCGCGGCACCATGTCCATCGCCATCACATTGATGTTGCGCGCGGACAGCTTCTTGACCAGCTCAGGGTTCTGGGCAGGCCAGATGAAGCTCACCAGGGTGGCACCATCTTTAATTTGTGCGATCTCGGCATCGGTCGGCGCATTGACCTTGAAGATGAGGTCGGCTTGCCAGACGCTCGGCACCACGCTGGCACCGGCAGCCTCGAAGGCGGCATCATCGAAGCTGGCCAGCAGGCCGGCACCGGCCTCGATGGCGACCTCGAAGCCGAGCTTTTTCAGCTGCTCAACGGTGGCCGGGGTCGCTGCGACCCGGGTCTCACCGGCGAGACTCTCTCTCGGTATTCCAATCTGCATGACTATTCCCTGATGGTTAATAAACAATCGCTGCCCAGTGTCGCATTTCTGGCGAAACAAGACATGACCAAAGTGCAGGTCACGGGCCCTTTGTTATGAAAATCAGTAGGCTTTACCTCAACCTCCTGTCATGGCCAGGCCCCCGCTTTTCAGGCGCGAAGGTGATTAGTATCAAATTTTGGAGTTTTATTACAACCGCAGTCCCGGCGGGGCGCGTACAGAATTCAGCCCGTCCCGGACCCTGATTTAAAAAAACAAACCAAATTAGCGACTTATACCAGTAAAAAGCGCTGGAAAAAGTGATCCAACCAGTCAAAAAAAATGTTTTACCGGCCCTCTATCTTAGCGCTTTTTGTTCTTACGAAATCCGCACCGATCACAGATATCGGGCCGAAAACGAAAAAAGTAACTGTTTTGTAACAGACAAGGGGCCGGCTACCCGCCAAATAAGCGGATCCGGCCCCTGCTATTTAATCGTTTCGATGGTGGCGGACCAGTGCGCCCCGTTTACCAGGCCGCCTCATAAATATGCTGACTCTGCACCAGGTCGATATCGCCGTGCTCGCCGATGGCGGTCATGCCGTGTTCCGCCAGCTTGCCGAGCAGGGTATCAATTCCTGCGTCCGCCACGCCGTAATCCCGCAGCCGGGTCTTGACCCCCATCCGCTCGAAGAAGTCGCGGGTGGCGGCGATGGCGCCATCGATGCGCTCCGCTTCACTGCCGCTGCGCAGATCCCACACTCGCTCGGCGTATTGCAGCAGTTTGGCGTGTTTCTGCTGGCGCTTGGCCTGCAGCAGGGCCGGCAGCACCACTGCCAGGGTCTGGGCGTGGTCGAGGCCGTGCAAGGCGGTGATCTCGTGGCCCAGCATGTGGGTCGCCCAGTCCTGCGGTACACCGGCCCCGATCAGGCCGTTCAGCGCCAGGGTGGCGCTCCACATGATGTTGGCGCGCACCTCGTAGTTTTCCGGTTCCACCAGCGCCTTGGGGCCCTCTTCCAGCAGGGTCAGCAGCAAACCTTCGGCGAAGCGATCCTGCACCTTGGCGTTGACCGGATAGGTGAGGTACTGCTCCAGAATGTGGATGAAGGCATCCACCACCCCGTTGGCCACCTGACGGGCCGGCAAGGTGTAGGTCAGCACCGGATCGAGCACGGCGAAGCGCGGCATCACGAACGGCGAGAAGAAGTGCACCTTGTCGCCGCTGCTGCGACGGGTCACCACGGCGCCCATGTTCATCTCGGAACCGGTGGCCGGCAGGGTCAGCACGGCGCCAAGCGGGATGGCGGAGCGCACTTCGTTGCCCACGGTCTCGAGGATGTGCCAGGGATCCCGGGCCGGATCATAGTGAGCGGCCGCGGCGATGAACTTGGTGCCGTCGAGCACGGAGCCGCCGCCGACGGCCAGCAGGAAGTCGACCTGCTCGGCGCGGGCCAGCTCGACCGCTCCCATCAGGGTTTCATAGGTGGGGTTGGGCTCGATGCCACCGAATTCAAACAGGGTCATGCCGGCCAGCTCGCTGCGGATCTGGGCCAGCAGGCCGCTGCGCACCACGCTGCCGCCGCCGTAGGTGATGAGGATGCGGGCATCGCGCGGCAGCTGTTCACGCAGCTGGGCGACCTGGCCCTTGCCGAACAGGATCTTGGTCGGGGTATGCAGGGTAAAGTTGTTCATCGACATTGCCTTTGTGAGTATCTGGCGGCCTGGCCGCAAAAATGTGATTGCATTTTTCTCCAGACAACCAATACCATCAAGGCAACATCCTGCTTTATTTTTGCCTATTCCTACAAAGCAGCCAAAACAGAACCCAAGAGTATCCCATGCAGACCCGCTACACCGATCTCGCCGCCAAGCTGGCCCGCCACGTCACCGCCCCCGGCATCACCCCCTCGCCGGTGGATCAGGTGAGCCTCATCTACACCACCGAATACCACGGCCGCACCCCGGTGCTCTATCAGCCGCGGATGATAGTGATCCTGCAGGGGCACAAGGTGGGCTATCTGGCAGACCAAGTGTTTCGCTACGACCCCAACCACTACCTGCTGATGACCCTGCCGCTGCCCTGCGAGTGCGAGTGCTTCGCCTCCCCCGAGCAGCCTCTCATCGGCTTCTCCCTCGAGATCAACCTGGTGACCCTGCAGGAGTTGCTGCTGGAGCTGGGGGATGCCCTGCCCGCCCCCACCCCGCAAAAGAGCGGCGTGCACTCGGTGCCCCTGTCGGAAGCCATGTTCTGCGCCGCCGAGCGGCTGATCGACCTGATGGACAAACCCCACCACGCCCGGGTGCTGGGGCCGCAGACGGTGCGGGAGATGCTGTTCTACGCCCTGCACGAAGGGGGCGGCCCGGCGCTGCAGGCGCTCGCCAATCGCCACAACCATGTGGGCCAGATTGCCCGGGTGCTGCGTATGATAGAGTCGCGTTACGCCGACAACCTGACCATGGAGGAGCTGGCGCGGGAGGTGAACATGAGCGTCTCCGCCTTCCACCACCACTTCAAGGCGGTCACCGCCACCTCGCCGCTGCAGTACATCAAGTCGTTTCGCCTCCACAAGGCGCGGATGATGATGCTGCACGACGGCATCAAGGCGGGCACCGCGGCGACCAGGGTCGGCTACGAGAGCAACTCCCAGTTCAGCCGGGAGTACAAGCGCTTCTTCGGCAGTACGCCGACGGATCAGGCCTCCCGCTTTCGGGAAGGCCAGCTGCGCATCATAGAGGGATAACCAGAGAGGAATTGTTCATGCGTGCACTGCTTTGCCTGCTCACCGCCTGTCTGCTGACGGCCTGTACCGGCCTCGCCGACGGCATCCGCCCCGTTACCGGCTTCCAGCTCGACCGCTACCTCGGCACCTGGTACGAGATCGCCCGCCTCGACCACGGTTTCGAGCGCGGACTGGAGCAGGTGAGCGCCACCTACAGCCTGCGCGACGACGGCGGGGTCAAGGTGCTCAACCGCGGCAAGCAGAGTGACGGCAGCTGGCGCGAAGCCGAGGGCAAGGCCTACTTCGTCGACAAACCGGACGAGGCACGGCTCAAGGTGAGCTTCTTCGGCCCCTTCTACGGCGGCTACAACGTCATCGAGCTGGACCCCGATTACCAGCTCTCGCTGGTGACCAGCTACAACCACGACTACCTCTGGATCCTCGCCCGCTCACCCAATCCGCCCAAGGCCAACGTGGATGCCCTGATCGCCAAGGCTGCATCGCTGGGTTTTGCCACCGATCAGCTGATCTGGGTCAAGCAGACCCCCTGAGCCTGTCGTGAAACAAGAAAGGGCAGCCCGCAGGCTGCCCTTTTTCATGGACATTCGAGTGATGATCAGAGCCGGAAGCGGCCTATCTCCTGCTCCAGCCGCTCGGTCAGCCCCTTCAGCTCGGCCGCCTGCGCCGCCTCCTGATTGGCCTGCTCGGCCAGCTCCTGAGAGACGTGGCGGATATTCTCGGTGTTGCGGCTGATCTCGCTGGTGACCGAGGTCTGCTCTTCGGCCGCCGCCGCAATCTGGGTCGCCATGTCGCTGATGGCGCCGATCGCCTCGTTGATCTGCCCCAGGCTCAGGTTGGCGGACTCCGCGTCCTCCACGCTGGTGCCCGCCAGCTGGCGGCTGGTCTCCATGCCGCTCACCGCCCGGCGGGTGGTCTGCTGCAGGGTCTCGATCATCTGCTGGATCTCGTCGGTGGAGTCGTGGGTGCGGCGCGACAGCACCCGCACCTCGTCCGCTACCACTGCAAAGCCGCGGCCCTGCTCGCCGGCTCGGGCTGCCTCGATGGCGGCGTTGAGCGCCAGCAGGTTGGTCTGCTCGGCGATACCGCTGATGGTGGCCAGAATGCCGCTGATCTTCTGGGCGTGGGCATCCAGCTCCACAATGATCTGGCTGGCGTCGGCAACTTCGTCCGCCAGCCCGGTGATGCTGCGCTGGCTCTGACCGACCTGTGACTGACCAGCGACCGCCAGCTTGACCGCATCGCCGGAGGTGGTGGCGGCAAACTCGGCGTTGCCGGCGATCTCCTGAGTGGCGGAGGCCATCTCGGTCACCGCGGTCGCCACCATCACGATCTCGTCCTGCTGCTGGCGCACCCGCTGGCTGCGGGACTGGGCCCCGGCTGCCTGGGCGCGGGACTGGGCCGCCAACTCGACGGTAACATCCCGCAGCCGGCTGACAATGCCGTGCAGCCGCGCCACGAACTGGTTGAAGCTCTCCGCCAGCTGACCCACCTCATCCTTGCTGCGGGTGTTGATGTGCACCGTGAGGTCTCCCTCGCCGTGGGCGATGTCGTGCAGCGCGCCGGCCACCCGGCCCAGATCGGCAAACAGATACTTGAACATGGCGGTGAGCAGGGCGCTGAACACCAGCATCAGCACCAGAGTCAGCCCCACCAGTTGCCACAGCAGGGTGGCAAGCGGCGCCTCCAGCACGTCGCGATACATCACCATGGCCAGCAGCCAGTCGGTGCCCGCCACCGGCTGCACCGCCAGCAGCACGTCGCGCCCGTTCAGGGTGGCGGCGTGCAGCTCGTTGTTCTCACGGCCCCACTGCTGGAAGGTGGCCGCCGACAGGTCGGGGGAGAGCTCCGCTATCTGCTTGAGCGCCAGCTCCTTGTTGGGGTGGCCAACGATGAGGCCGCTGCTGTCGAGCAGCATGGCGTACCCCTCACCCTGTACCTGCATCGCCAGCACCTCGTCGATCAGCTTGTCGAGCGCCAGGTTGGCCCCCACGGCGCCGACCAGCTCGCCCTGATGCAGCACCGGCTCGGAGAGGGTGACCACCAGCTTCTGCATGGTGACGCTGACATAGGGAGCGGTGACGATGAGCTGCCCCGCCTTCACCGCGTCCTGATACCAGGGGCGCTCGCGCGGGTCATAGTTGCCGGTGTTGAGGGAGGGATCCTGCCGGGTCATCACCCCCTGGGTCGAGCCAAAGTAGGTAAGCCCGAACCCGCCCGAGGTGTAGGCCTGCTTCAGGTGCGGCACCAGCTCGGCCTGCGGATTGTCGGCGATCAGGTTCACCAGCGCGTGCACCGTGTTCTTGCGATCCGCCATCCAGTCGCCGATGGCGACCGAGTAGGCGTGACCATAGTTGACCGCCTCGCTCTGGATGGCGCTCATGGTGCGGGATTTGAGGGTGTGAAAGGCAACGATGCCGAGCAGTGAGGCCATCAGCAGCACCACCCCCAGACTGGTGGCCAGCAGCTTGCCGCGCAACGAAAGTGTCATGACTACGGATCCTTGTTGTTGTGACGGGCCAGGGAGAGACCCTTATTTAATCAAGGCTATCGGCCACATGCTGAACAGACTTTAGTGAATCCCAGTATTTTTACATCTATCAACAACAGAACCCGCTACTCGTCATTGCTGGATCGCTATTCCATGCTGCTGACAACCTGCATGAAGGGGACAAAAAGCAGCTCCCCATGACAACAACAAGGCCGCCCGCAGGCGGCCTCCCATACACTCCGAACGGTATTACCTGACCCGGGCGATGGCGGTATTGAGCCGCATATTGGTCGCATCCAGCCCCGGGGTCTGGCCATGGAAGTCGAACTCCAGCCTGACGCCGGGGCGGAACAGCAGGCAATGGGTGGAGCCGCCGAAGTGGAACATGCCGAGCGGATCCCCCTTCTGCACCCGCTCCCCCGCCTGCACCGTGATCTCGCAGCTCGACACCTCGGCCATCCCCACCGGCACCACGCACATCAGACCGATTTTGGGGTTGTCGGCCTCGATGAAGATGAGTGCCCGGGTCGCCACCGAGGTGAGGAACGGCTGGGAATTGTTGGGGGCGCTGGGATCCGCCCCCTGCGGGTCGGCAAAGCCTTCGAACTGGTTTTCCAGATAGTAGGTGCCGTTGACGATGCGCACCTTGCGGATGGTGCCGCTCACCGGGCTGTGCCAGCGGTGGTAGCTGAGCGCGCTGAGGAAGGCCTGGTAGACGGTGCCCCCCTCGAAACGGGGCGCCAGATCGTCAAAATCGAGCATGTTGTCCAGCGAATAGGGCTGCCCCTTGAGCCAGAACTGATCGCTGCGGCTCACCTCCTTGCGCACCTGCAGCGGCGCCGACTCGCAGGCGTTGACGATGACACTGTCATCCGTCGGCGCAGATACCGGCCGCACCCCGACCCGAAAACGTCGGGTAAAGAAGTCGTCCCAGCAGCTGAACCCGTGGTACTCGGCCGCCGGCTCGCACTCGAAGATCTGCTCGAAGCTGCCCGGTGTGGGGTTGGGCCCCTCCCCGACCGCCTCGTTCGCCACCTTGACCATCTCGGCCTTGGCCACCTTGCCGAGCCAGGGCACCACCAGGGTCTCCTGATCCAGCCGGCTGACCGGTTCATTCAACACATAGCGGGACGCCGGGCTTTGCAGGAACTGGGCCCAGTAGTCGAGGATCTTCTTGAACTGCTGGTTGATCAGGGCGTTGGCAAAGAAGTGATAGCCGGCCTGGGTGGCCATGGGCCAGTCGAGCAGGGCATTGATGGGAAAGCCGATGAGACCGGATGGCTCGTGGCTGGGGATGTCCTGATACGCCTCGGGCGCCGTGGTCATGATGCCGTTGAGCAGCCCCAGGAACTCCTCGAACGAGCGAACCTCCGGCTGACCGAGCGGGGTCAGGTGCTTGTGGCGCCAGGCTTCCTTGAACATGGCTTCGGCCTGGGCATGCAGCGCAGGGTCGGCATGGACCAGATCCCGCAGTTCGGCGATGGGGGGCACCAGCGCACGCGGCTGCTGGGTCACGTAGTGCTTGATCCGCCGGATCCAGCGCTCGATATGGGCGCCATCGCGGGGGATCCAGCCACCGGGACGGGACTTGTTCAATCGGGTTTCCACTGCCTTGTTCATGGTTCGCTCTCCTCAGCTGATGTTCACGCCCACAATCCACGGCTTGAGCATTGAGTGCCGGCCTGCCAACGGCATGCCAGGGCACCGACCCTGTTATGTAGCACAGGGAGCGCGGCGGGACGATTGCCAGAAACGACAGGGCAAACCGGCGCAACAACGACTAGCGGTCGGGAGGAACGAGTACAACGGGAGGAAGCGCCCTGCTACAGCAGTCGGGGCAAGGGACGATGGGAAAAAATGGGAGGCCCGGAAAAGCGAAAAGCCAGCTCAATGAGCTGGCTTCTCTGAAAAATGGCAGGGGCGGCAGGACTCGAACCCGCAACCATCGGTTTTGGAGACCGCTGTTCTACCAATTGGAACTACGCCCCTGCAACAAACGAGGCGAATTATACAAAGCCGGGATCAAAGGTAAAGGCTTTTTTCTCACTTTCGGTGCGATTGCACAAAGGACGAGCAGATCTGGTCACTTTTTGCAGCCAAAGGGGGTAACTCGCTGTATTTACAGCCTTGTTTGGGTAGGAAAGCAGCGGCAATGGGGGTAGGGTGAAGAGGTGGCCAGGCAATGAGGAGGCTGCTCATGCTCAATTATCGGTTACTTCAACAACTTGCACCGCTCAACTTCCGGGATGAGAGCAAAACCGAGGCTCTGCCGGACTATCTGGCACGGGTCGCCCCGCTGGTGCCCTTCATTCCCGACAATGTGCTCTCCCAGTGGATTTACCGCCATTGGCGCGGTTTTGAATCCAACTGGAGCTTTATCGATCTCGCCCGCCACCAGTTCGAGTGTGAAAGCTGGCCCACCGCCAGGATCATCGAGCAGACCGGCTCCCGCCATATGGAGGTGGTCGAACGCTGGGGCGAGATGCTGAGACACAACCGCTACGTCCGTCGATCCTGGCTCGGGGAGTACATGCTGAGTCAGGGTACCTGGTCCGAACCCATCATAGTGCTGGCATCGGCGGCGGGCAGCAGCTACCCGGACGGTCACCCGCTGCCACAACCCTATTGTCTGCTGGAGGGGCACCACAGGCTCGCCTATCTGCGCAGCATGGCCGAAGATGCGCAGCCCTTGCAGGCCGAACACCAGGTGTGGGTTTGCCGGCCAGTTCACGACAGTTAAACGTTTTTCAGCGCAAATCTTGCCTTTGAAATAAATTTTTGACAATTCAAAATGCGACTCTATAATCTGTCCGGTTTGAAAAAAGGTCAGGACAGGACGATGCAGTTTTTGCTGAAAAAGACAGCCTTGCAGACGGGTGGAACGCACCAGAGCGGCCCCGTTGTTTCCGGTTCCCGACCCACAGATCCTCAATTGTTTTTAAAAAAAGCCCCTGTTTCAGGGGCTTTTTTTTGTGCCCGAAAAACCTTCATTGATGTCAAAGGGAATGCAGACGATGACCAATCCACTCTATAAGAAACATGTCATCTCCATTTCGGACCTGACCCGGCCCGACATGGAACTGGTGGTCGCAACCGCACAGCGGTTGAAGGCCGAGCCCGACACCCGCTTGCTGAAAGACAAGCTGGTTGCCAGCTGCTTCTTCGAAGCCTCCACCCGTACCCGCCTGTCGTTCGAGACCGCGGTCCAGCGCCTGGGTGGCAACATCATCGGCTTCGCCGACGGTGGCAACACCAGCGCCAAGAAGGGCGAGACCCTGGCCGACTCCATCAAGATCATCGGCTCCTACACCGATGCGGTGGTGATGCGTCACCCGAAAGAGGGCGCCGCCCGCCTCGCTTCCGAGTTCTCCCGGGTACCGGTCATCAACGGCGGTGACGGTTCCAACCAGCATCCGACCCAGACCCTGCTCGACCTCTTCTCCATCCACGAGACGCAAGGCAAGCTGGACGGCCTCAACGTCGCCTTCGTCGGCGACCTCAAGTACGGCCGCACCGTACACTCGCTGGCCCAGGCCCTCAGCCTGTTCAACTGCCGCTTCTTCTTCATCTCGCCGGAAGCGCTGGCGATGCCGGACTACCTCTGCGAGGAGCTGGAAGAGAAAGGCATCCAGTTCAGCGTGCACGAGACCATGGAAGAGGTGATGCCGGAGCTCGACATCCTCTACATGACCCGGGTTCAGAAAGAGCGCTTCGACGAGACCGAATACAAGCACATGGCCGCCAAGTTCGTGCTGGAAGTGGCCACCCTGGAAGGCGCCAAGCCCACCATGAAGATCCTGCACCCCCTGCCTCGCGTCGACGAGATCGACGTCGCGGTCGACAAGACTCCCCACGCCTACTACTTCCAGCAGGCGGAGAACGGGGTTTATGCACGCCAGGCGCTGCTGGCTCTGGTACTGAACGAAACCGTCTAAGGGAAAGGGGTATATCATGTCCGAGAAGAACCAACTGCAAGTCGAAGCCATCCGTCACGGCTCCGTCATCGACCACGTCCCCGCCGGCCAGGGCATCAAGATCCTCAAGCTGTTCCAGCTGATCGAGACCCAGGAGCGCATCACCGTCGGTTTCAACCTGAAATCCGGCGCGCTGGGCAAGAAGGATCTCATCAAGATCGAGAACACCCGCCTGACCGAACAGCAGGCCAACCAGCTGGCACTGTTCGCCCCCAAGGCGACCGTCAACATCATCGAAGACTTCGCCGTGGTGAAGAAACACCAGCTGGAGCTGCCGGAGTTCATCGCCGGGGTGTTCCACTGCCCCAACTCCAACTGCATCTCCCACAACGAGCCGGTGGACAGCTACTTCCGGGTGCGCGAGGTGAAAGGCGTGGTGCGGATGAAGTGCAAATACTGCGAGAAGTCCTTCACCCAGGACATCGTCAGCGAACGCTACTGATAGCCAGACTCAAAAGATATCCAGGTGGGCCCCAAGGGGCCCATTTTTGACCCCTGTCACATCACCAAATAACCAGTTGGTTATAATTTGCCATCCAAACAGAGCTATTCCCGCTCATTTCCTGCCAGTGCATTGATTGCCAGTATTTTTTGCTGATATTCAGCGAATGCGGCAGATATCGAGCGTTTACCGTCGGTCATCATCAAAGGAATTCGCCGTGGTCAAAACCCTCAGTCGTCCCGTGGAACAAGAGCCCGATCTGGCCCAGCTGGATGCCTGTCGCCAGATCATCGGCCAGCACTGCTACAGCACCCAGGAGGAGATCCGGCGCGAGCTGTCGGAGCGCGGTTTCGCCGACATCAGCCAGTCCACCATCTCCCGTCTGCTGCGCCGGCTCGGCGTGGCCAAGGCCCAGAACGCCAACGGCAAGAAGGTCTACACCCTGGTGGACGAGCAACTGGAGCCCGCCGGCAGTACCCGCTCGATCCACGACATGGTGCGCGAAGTGGTGCACAACCAGCAGATGGTGCTGATCCACACCACCCCGGGTGCCGCCACCGTGGTGGCCCGCCTGCTGGATCGCAACGCCAATCCCGAGATCATGGGCGCCGTCGCCGGCAACGACGTGGTGCTGGTCGCCCCACGCCACATCAGCCGCACCCGTCAGGCCCACGCCGCTGTAGTGCGCACCCTGGCGCAAGCCCGCTAACCCCCTCTCCCGAAGAGATCGAGGCGACCAGAAGGTCGCCTTTTTGTTGCTGCTGATATGCGCCAAGGCGGTTCATCCTCACCCATTCTCCCCTCCCCACGACTTTAATCGTCATGAATCAGCCATAAAAAACGGGAGCCAGTGGCTCCCGTTTTCAGCTTTCTCTTCGTTGTGGATCAGAGCACTGCACCCAGGCTCAGGCAGACCACGATCAGCACGGTCAGGATGCCGAGCAGCGGGGCCACCCATTTCAGCCAGCGTACATAGGGCACCTTGGCAATCGCCAGGCCACCCATGACCACGGCGGAAGTCGGGGTCACCAGGTTCACCAGGCCGGAGGCGGACTGATAGGCGGTGACCACCAGCTCGCGACCCACGTTGGCGAAGTCGGCCAGCGGCGCCATGATCGGCATGGTCAGCACGGCCAGACCGGAGGAGGACGGCACCAGGAAGGAGAGCACCACTTCCAGCACGAACATCACGTTGATGAACACCACGGTGGAGAGGCCGGTCACGATCCCTTCTGCGCTGTGCAGGATGGTGTGAGTGATCATGCCGTTGTCCATCACTACCACGATACCGCGGGCGATACCGATGATGAGGGCAACGCCGAGCAGGTCGCGGGCACCGTCGATGAAGTTGGAGGTCAGCTCCTCTTCACTCATGCGGGAGATGACACCGACTATGATGGCGGCGGCCAGGAACACCCCAGAGATCTGCGCCATCCACCAGCCCAGCACGGCCACCCCGTAGATCATCACGGCGAAGGCGGCGACGAAGATACCCAGCACGATTTTACGGGTCAGGGTGAACTCCAGCATCTGGTCGCTCTTGTTGCCAAGGAAGTGGGCACGGTTCTCTTCCCACTTGTCAGCCACCAGGGATTTGCTCGGGTCATTGCGCACCATCTTGGCGTAACGCATCACATAGGCCACGCACAGCAGCCAGCCGGCAACCAGCATGGCGACGCGCAACCAGATGCCGTCGGTGAAGGAGATACCGGCCGCGTTGGCGGCAATCACGGTGGCGAACGGGTTGATGGTAGAGCCCAGGGTACCGATACCGGCCCCCAGCAATACGGTTGCGGCAGCCACCACCGGGTCGAAGCGGGCGGCCATCATCACCGGCACCAGCAGGGTGTAGAACGGCAGCGACTCTTCCGCCATGCCGTAGATGGTACCGCCCGCGGCGAACAGCGCCATCAGGATCGGGATCATCCACTCTTCCCGGCCGCGCAGACGGTCGGTTACACGCTCGATACCGGCATCGATGGCGCCGGTCTTGGTCACAATGCCAAGAAAACCACCGATGATCAGGATGAACAGGGAGACGTCGATGGCGCCTGCCTGATAGGTGTCATGGTTATAAAGACCGTCGATAGGTGCCAGCAGCACATCGACGATCCCCTGGGGATTGCCCTCCACCAGTTTGTAGGTACCAGCCACCGGCACTTCCTTGCCGAGGGCCTCGTTCATGGTCATTTCATATTTGCCGGCCGGCACTATCCAGCTCAGGGCGGCCACCAGGGCGATCAGCACGAACAGTATCGTGTAGGCTGACGGGAACTTGAATTTGGTCATGGTCCAGCTTCCTTCTGTGGGTGTGGTATCCATGCAGGCTGCGGGTCGTAGGGTTAGAGGTATTATGCCGCTGTCACATGGTCGAAAAGCCGGGGGTCACCCCCCGGCACCACTACTGCGACCTTAGTCGCCCAGCGTAGCAACCATCACTGCCTTGATGGTGTGCATCCGGTTTTCGGCCTCGTCGAACACGATGCTGTGCTCGGATTCGAACACGTCCTCGGTCACTTCCAGGCCTTTCATGCCATATTTGTCAGCCACTTCCTTGCCCATGGTGGTCTCATCGTTGTGGAACGCCGGCAGGCAGTGCATGAACTTCACATCCGGGTTCTTGGTGGCGTTGATGACATCCATGTTGACCTGATACGGGGTCATCAGTTTGACGCGCTGATCCCAGGCTTCTTTCGCTTCACCCATGGAAACCCAGACGTCGGTGTAGAGGAAGTCGGTACCCAGCACACCCTCTTTGACGTCTTCGGTCAGGGTGATGCGTGCGCCGGTCTCTTCGGCGATCAGACGGCACTTGGCAACCAGCTCCTCTTCCGGCCAGAAGGCTTTCGGAGCGACCAGACGGATGTCCATGCCCATTTTGGCGGCACCGACCATCAGGGAGTTGCCCATGTTGTTGCGGGCATCACCCAGGTAGGCGAACTTGATTTGATCCAGACGTTTGCCCTTGCCGTGCTCCAGCATGGTCATGAAGTCGGCCAGGATCTGGGTCGGGTGGAATTCGTTGGTCAGGCCGTTCCAGACCGGTACGCCGGCGTAGGCACCCAGCTCTTCCACGATCTCCTGACCGTAGCCACGGTATTCGATGCCGTCATACATGCGACCCAGTACCCGGGCGGTGTCCTTCATGGACTCCTTGTGACCGATCTGGGAACCGCTTGGGCCGAGGTAGGAGACTTGCGCCCCCTGGTCGAAGGCCGCCACTTCAAACGCACAGCGGGTGCGGGTGGAGGTCTTCTCGAAAATCAGGGCAATGTTTTTGCCGGTCAGGTGTTTACGCTCATAGCCACCGTATTTGGCTTTCTTCAGGTCGATGGCCAGATCGATCATGTATTGGATTTCGCGCGGGGTGAAGTCCAGCAGTTTCAGGAAGTTACGGTTACGCAGATTAAAAGCCATGATGAGTTCTCTCTATATTTGTTCAGACCAATTTAGGCAGTAGTGTTGACTACGCATTCTTCAGTACAGATTTGTAACTACGCATTCACGGTACGGGTGGCGACGATATTGGTACCGGCTTCGCCCTTGAGGATGGCCAGGCCATCTTCCAGCGAACCGATGCCGACCATGCCGCCGGTCGCTTTGACAAATTCACAGGAGGCTTCGACTTTCGGCCCCATGGAGCCGGCATCGAACTTGACCCCGGCCAGCTCATCCGGGCTGGTGATCCGCAGCGGACGCTGGGTCGGTTTGCCCCAGTCCAGATAGACGGCATCGGCATCGGTCAGGATCAGCAGGGCGTCGGCCTTGATCTGCTTGGCCAGGTAGGCGGCAGACATGTCCTTGTCGATGACGGCTTCGATGCCGGTCAGGCTTTGGCCATCCCAGGTCACCGGGATGCCACCACCACCGGTACAGATGATGAGGTGACCCTGAGCGATCAGGGTTTCGATGGCGTCGCCTTCCACGATGCGCTGGGGCAGCGGGGACGGCACCACACGACGGAAGAACTTGCCGTCAGCCTTGACCACCCAGTGCTTCTCTTCTGCCAGGGTGCGGGCTTCAGCCTCTTCGTAGACGGGGCCGATAAATTTGGTCGGATTGGCAAACGCCGGATCCTTGGGATCGACCTGCACCTGGGTCAGCAGCGCGGTGACGTTGCGGCTCGGCATCAGGTTCTTCAGCTCCTGGATCAGCATGTAGCCGATCATGCCCTGAGACTCGGCGCCCAGCACATCCAGCGGATAGGGGGATACCTTGGTATAGGCGCTGTTTTGCAGGGCCAGCAGACCGACTTGCGGGCCGTTGCCATGCACCAGCACCACGTTGTACTCCTGAGCGATCAGGGCAATGGTCTTGGCGGCGGTGGCGATGTTTTTGCGCTGGATGTCAGCTTCGAGCGGCTCGCCACGACGGAGCAGAGCATTGCCACCCAGGGCGACGACGACAGTTGGTTTTTTCATGAGTGTTACTCTCGAGTCTTGGTATCTGTGGCGCCGGCCTCTTGCCGGCGCCACGCCGTCTTGTTAGATGCCGTCGCGTTCCATCGGGCAGCTCATGCAGCGGGCGCCGCCGCGACCACGTCCCAGCTCTTCACCCGGGATGGGCAGCACTGTAATGCCTGCCTTGTCGTACTTCTCGTTGGTGTAGGTATTGCGCTCGTAACCCACCACCACGCCGGGGCGCACGGTCAGCACGTTGTTGGCATCGTTCCACTGCTCGCGCTCAGCCTCGAAGGTGTCACCACCTGTGGTGATGAGCTTGAGCTGATCGACACCCAGTGCCTTCTCGATGGCGGTGACGAAGTAACCCTCTTCCTTGATGTTCATGCCGGTGGCGCCGCCCGGAGTCAGGCTCCAGCAGTTCACATCCTTGCGGATGACTTCCGGATAAACAGAGAAGGTGTCTATGTCCATGTGGGTCATGACGGTATCGAGGTGCATGCAGCTGCGGTGTTTCGGCAGTTGCATGGCGATGACCTGTTTGGCCTGGCCGTGCTTGAACAGGCCGCGCGCCAGGTGTTCGACCCCTTGCGGCGTGGTGCGCTCGGACATGCCGATGAGCACTGAACCGCGGCCGATGACCAGCACGTCGCCCCCCTCGATGGTGGAGTTGTCGTAGTCGCGATCTTCATCACCGAAGTACTTGATGAAGTCCTGACCGGCAAACTGCGGGTGCCAGCGGTAGATGGCCTTCACATGATTGGTCTCGCGACGGCGGGCGGCCTTGGCCATGGGGTTGATGGAAACGCCACCATAGACCCAGCAGGAGGTGTCACGGGTAAAGAGGTGGTTGGGCAGCGGCTCGATGATGAAGTCGGTCGGGGCGTGCATGCCGACGACCATGTTGACGCCGCTGTAAGGCATCTCGGAGTAGGTCAGGCCGCCGGAGAGAATGCGGGCCAGTTCACGGTGCGGCATGTCTGCCAGGAAGCAGCGCACGTCGTTGGCAAAGGAGGTGCCGAGGCGATAGTCGGAGACCTGATGTTGCAGCAGCCAGGTTTTGGCTTCCGGCACGTCCAGGGTTTCGGCCAGCAGATTGGTCAGCAGGAAAACTTCGACATTCTGATCGCGCAGTACCTGAGCGAATTTGTCGTGCTCCTGACCGGCACGTTCAACCGACAGGACGTCATCAAACAGCAGATCCTGGCAGTTGGAAGGAGTCAGACGCTTCAGACTGAGGTTGGGGCGGTGCAACATGACACGGCGCAATTGGCCAACTTCAGAACCTACATAAAATTTGCTCATGATTATATTCCGTCTAGCAGTGGTCCCTGCGAGTGATTGAATAGATTCCTTCTATTCATGCTCGTGGCTAAGGCGGGATATTCTTTATGTAGGGTAATCGGCTTGTGTTCTATCCTGCCCTTGCCTTTCGAGACCGAGGTTAGACCTGCGAATCACACCAAACTTAGACATTGATCACATTCACTTATAACTGAATAAAATCACGGTTTATTCTTTGATAGGGATAACAGAACTGACAATTCCCCATTCATCACCTTCGTTTAAATACGCACTTTTCATCGTGAATTTTTCATATTTCTTCTTGTTTCATTCATCCGCCATATCTACTAAGGGATATATATAAAAACAAAAAACCTTCAATTTCATAGAGATAAAAACAAAATCAACATTCATTGAATTTAATATGCAAAAAATTGAATTTTATGAGATTTCAAAGCGGTGATACGGGGAAATAAATAGTCATTGCCTGCCTGCTCACTGAATAATCTGTTTGTTGTCCCAGATCATGGCATCTCGCCCAACCCGCTCGCGCAGGCCCGCTGCGGCGCACCTGCCGGCTCACCATTTATATGGATATGCACCCAGCCCGCATCTTGGTCGCTCATTTTTCAGGACGCCTGCCATCGGCTCTTTTCAAACTTTTTTCATTAGTTGAATTTATTTCAGCACCTTGCGTCACCAACCACCTCGGCTTAACTCAGAAAGTGATCAGGATCACACCCGTTTTATCACCAAGGAGCTAACCATGAAGATCAAGTCACTGCTGTTGTTTGCAAGCCTGCTGCTGCCCATGACCCCAGCACTGGTCAGTGCAGAAGGGGCGCCGGCCATGCCGCTGGTGGTATGCCAGGTCGATAAGGCTCCCCAGATGCTGCTGCCGGCCTATGTCTGTCAGTGGTATGGCGGCAGCCAGCACTACTGAGAGTGAGAGCCCAAGAGGAGGCCACCTCCTCTTGGCTTGTCATGGCCCAACCCCCTCCTATACTCAATGCAGCTGTTTTTCATAGGGATAGGAGACGGTCATGATCCTGCTGGTCGGTGGCGAAAAAGGGGGGAGCGGCAAGAGTTGCCTGGCCCAGAATCTGGCGGTTTACCTCAGGACCCAGTTTCATGGCGAGGTGTTGCTGGTCGATTGCGATCCACAGCGCACCACCTCGGACTGGATCCAGGAGCGCAATGACAATCCGGACCTGCCCCAGATAAATTGTGTTCAACTCTACGGCAACATCCGCAACGACCTGCTCAGCCTGAAAAACCGCTATGACTATCTCATCGTCGATTGCGGCGGCCAGGACAACCGGGCATTGCGTTCTACCATGGCAGTTGCCACCCACGCCCTGATCCCGCTGCGCCCCAAGCGCCGCGACCTCAAGACCTTGCCGCACATGGAAGACCTCATCACCACCTGCAAGATGGTCAACCCCAGCCTGCGGGCAGCCGTGGTGCTGACCCAGTGCCCTGCCCTGCCCAACCAGGTGAAACGGATCCTAGAGGCCAAGGAGGTGTGCTCTTCCTTCGGTGTCGACGTACTCAGCTCCATTACCTATGGCCGCAATGTCTACGATGACAGCGAGGAGAAGGGGTTGTCGGTGATGGAAATAGAACCGGATGGCAAATCGGCCGAAGAGATCCGGGCCATCGCCAAGGAGTTTCTGGAGCTGGGGGTGTGAGATGGGCCTTGCCGACCTGAAGAAGAAACACAATCTGCATCATCAGAAGAAGTTCACCATTGACGAGTTCATCGAAGATGCTGACTTCTACGCCAAGGGCAAACCCAAGGTTGTCAGCCTGGAGCTGAATCTGCATCGGGAGGAAGCCCTCACTGCACTCGCCTTCATCGAAAACGGTGAACACCTGAAACCCAGCTACAAAAAAGCGACCTTTTCCCTGAGTACCACGGCCATCGACGAGCTTGGCAGCCTGACCCAGCAGGATGGCATGAACAAATCCCTGTTGCTGCGTCTGTTTACCCATTATTTCTCCTCCTTGAGCCCGGAAGAGCGCCAAACCATCTATGAACGGCTCCAGGAACACAACTGACACGACAATCATGACACTGATTATCGCCCCCAGTTCCCCGCGCTCTGCTCCCCTTATCCTTTTCTGAACCCCGGTTAAACAGCTTGTGAGACATTCGCCATTCACCTCGTGAGCAAAGCGCCGAAAAAGCTCTCGCGATAGTCGGAAGATAGGATCAAGAAACCTGAACATAAATAAATCAACCCACTGATTTAAAATGAAATATATCGAAACAAGTTTCCTTCGTAACGAGATACGTAAAAACGTTTTTTAATCTACCGTTGTCGTGCCCCGTGAAATCCTTATAGTTACTCCTGCACGGACGCAATGAAGTCGGTCAGGAAGACTGGCTGCCAGGGTTGGGCAAATGGACTCACCACAGGATGTGGTAAAGGACACCTCCCAGGACGGAGAAAGTGCGACGGGAACGGATGACTCGTCAGGCCATGATGGCTAAAGGACACCCCAAAGGATTGGGAAGGGGAAACCTAAAGGAAGAGGTATAGTCAGGGATTGCAGGGAGCAACTTCGTTCAAGGACATGAGCGATAAGACTATCGGGGGCGACGCAAGTCGCCCCCATCTTTTTTGGCCATTTTCTTCGGCGGCCAGCCTCCCGTATCTACTCGAGCCGGAAGTGGCCCACGATCTCCCGTAACCTGTCGTAGGTCTGCTGCATCGCGGCTGAGCTGGCTACCGTCTCCTCCCCGTTGTGAGTCAGCTGCCGGATCACCTCGGCAATCGCACTCATGTTGCGATTGATCTCTTCAGCTACCGCACTCTGCTGTTCCGCCGCCGTGGCAATGTGGCTGATAAGATCGTTGATCTCCACCACCTCTCCTGCCATCAGATCCAGCGATTCATTGACCCGGGTGGTGTTCTCGGCGGCGCCCTGGCAACTCTGCTTGGTGTTGCTCATGGCATCCACCACCGTCTGGGTACCCCGCTGCAGACTGGCCAGCATGGTCTGGATCTCCGCCGTGCTCTGCTGGGTGCGAGCGGCAAGGGAGCGCACCTCGTCGGCCACCACCGCAAAACCACGCCCCTGTTCGCCAGCGCGGGCCGCCTCGATGGCGGCGTTGAGGGCCAGCAGGTTGGTCTGCTCGGCTATGCTGCCGATAACCCCCAACACGGAGCCAATCTGCTGCACATCCTGCTGCATCGCCTCGATGGAGCGGGCAGTGGCCTCCACCTCGTCCACCAGCGCCATCACGCTGGCCATAGCCTGATCCACCACCTGACGGGACTGGCTCGCCAGCTGCTGGCTCTGGCCGGTCAGCTGGGCTGTGCTGGCCGCACTCTCAGAGACGGAGACGGCGGTGCGACTCATCTCGTTGATGGCGGTCACCACCTGTTCGGTTTCCCGCACATGATCTGCCAGCAGGGACTGGGCGGCCCCGGTCTGGCTGGCCAGCCCCTCGATACCGCTGTTGAGCTGGCCGCTGGCCTGCCGTACCTCGTTCATCATCTCCTGCAGCCGCTCGATAAAGCGGTTGATGCCGGCCGAAATCTGGCCCAGATCATCGGTACTGGTTACCGCCAGCCGACGGGTCAGGTCGCCGCTGCCACGGGAGAGCTCCAGCACCAGATCCCGCAGCGAAAGGATGGGACGGTAGGCGAGATTGAGCGCCAGTATGGCGAGCACCATCACCACCACCGCCACCCCGAGCAACGCCATGATGATCTGGCCGTTGAGCGCCTGGGTCATGGTGCGGATGTAGTCGAGATCGATGTAGCCGGTCAGCGTCCAGCTGCTGCCACGGATATCCAGCGGATTGGGACGAGCCTCGTTCTCTCCCCGCGGTTTGCTGCTGTAGAGCACATTGCCCTGGCCATCGGCCAGCGAGAAGTAACGCCCCTCGCCGCTCACCTTCTCCAGCAGGTTCTTGAACTCGCTCATGTCGAGGTAATAAAGGTAGGCAGAGTCGGCCCCTCGCGGCACCAGAATGGAGATGACGGGCTTGCCATCCACCTGCTGCAGCGGGCTGACGGTGATCTGGTTGTTGGCGGCGGGGATCAGTTTGCGCAGCGCATCGACCTTGGCCGTATCGTTGATGACCCCGCTCACGTCGAACGCCATGTCGCCGATCACCTTGACGATATTGTGAAAGCCGGTCTCTTCCAGCGTCTTCTTGACGTTGGTCACCCCGAAGTTGAGGTTGGCCGCCAGCAGGATTTTCTGATTGATGTCGCTGGCCAGCTTCTCTTTGACCAGGGTGATCTGCTCGTTGATGTTCTGGGTGGCCTGGGTGCGGATGTAGGCGCTGATGAAGTGATTGACGCTGAACCAGGCAGTGCCGATGGTGACCAGAATGGCCAGCAGCAGCAAGACGTAAATCTTGACCTTGAATGGCATGGGATCCCTCCAGAAGAGAGGGCTGGCACTGCCAACCCTCTCTGCCAATCGTTATTTCTTCTTGGCGTACTTCATGGAGTCCAGCGCCACCGCCAGAATGATGATGCCGCCCTTGATGATGAACTGCCAGTAAGGGCTGACCCCGATATAGGTCAAACCATAGTTGATCAATGTAAAGATGAGTACCCCGGTGATCACCCCGGCGACCGTGCCCACCCCGCCGGCAAACGACACCCCGCCCACCACGCAGGCGGCGATGGCATCGAGTTCATACATGAAGCCGAGGTTGTTGGTGGCACTGCCGATCCGGCCCGCTTCCAGCATGCCGCCGAAGGCGTAGAACACCCCAGCCAGCGCATAGATCATCACCAGGTTGACCGCCACGTTGACGCCGGAGACCTTGGCGGCTTCCGGGTTGCCGCCGATGGCGAAGATGTTCTTGCCAAAGCGGGTCTTGTTCCACAGTACCCAGACGAACACGCTGGCGATGGCGGCGTAGAAGGTCAGATAGGATAGCTTGAAGCCGCCCAGCTTGATGAACCCCTGCGCGAAGCTGGAGAAACGGGGGTCAAAACCGGCTACCGGCGAGGCGCCCACCGAGTCAAAGTAGAGGGAGTTGATGCCGTAGACGATGATCATGGTCCCCAGGGTGGTAATGAACGGGGTGACGTTCAGATAAGCCACGATGAGACCGTTGACCAGACCAATCAGGGCCCCCACCACGCACACCAGCAGGATCACCGCCGGAATGGGCACCTCGCCCAGGCTGGGAAACACCTTGTTGACGTTGGTCAGCGCCTGCAGCATGGTCGCCGCGATGAGCGCCGCCAGGCCAACCTGACGACCGGCCGACAGATCCGTCCCCTGGGTGATGATGATGCCAGCCACCCCCAGCGCTATGATGACCCGTACCGAAGACTGGGTCAGGATGTTGCTGAAGTTGGTGAGACTCAGGAAGGAGGGTTCCTTGATCACGATGATCATGAGCAGCACCAGCAGCACCACGTAGATGCCGTTCTCCTTGAGCGCCCGCATCAGATTGAAATTTTTAGCCGACTCCATAAATGTCTTCCTGTCTCTAGAGGTACAGAGATGCCAGGCGCAGTATCTCGCTCTGGTCAGTTTCTTTGGTATTGACGATCCCGGCGACCCGGCCATTGCTCATGACCATGATGCGATCCGTGATGCCGAGCAGTTCGGGCATTTCCGACGAGATGATGATGATGCCCTTGTCTTTCTTCGCCAGCTCCAGGATGAGCTGATAAATCTCGAACTTGGCCCCCACGTCGATGCCGCGAGTCGGTTCATCCAGCATCAGGATCTCCGGCTGGGTCAGCAGCCAGCGGCCGATGATCACCTTCTGCTGGTTGCCCCCCGAGAGGGAGCCGATCTGGGTCTGCTGGGTCGGTGTCTTGACCCGCATGGAGTCGATGACCCACTGGGTATCGCTCTTCATCTTGTTGTCGCTGAGCAGCCCCATGGAACCCTTGTAGTTGTCCATGTTGGCGATCAGGGAGTTGAAGGCGATGTCGAGGCGCGAATAGATGCCAGTGGAGCGCCGCTCCTCGGTCACCAGTGCAAAGCCGTTGCGGATCGCCTCGTGAGCATTGTGGTTCGCCACCGGCTGACCGTGCAGCTTGATGACCCCTTCACTGCGATCGCGGATGCCGAACAGGGTCTCGACGATGTCGGTGCGCTTGGCCCCCACCAGTCCGGCGATGCCGAGGATCTCCCCCTTGTGCAGGTTGAAGGTGATGTCCTGAATGGAGGGCTGGTTCTTCGCCGTCAGATGCTCGACTTCGAGGATCACCTCTTTCGGCTGGTTGGTCTTCTCCGGGAAGCGCTGGGTCAACTCACGGCCGACCATCATGCCGATGATCTGATCCATGGTCATGCCCTTGAGCGGCTGGGTCGCCACCCACTGGCCATCCCGCAATATGGTGATCTCGTCACACAGCTGGAAGATCTCTTCCATCTTGTGGGAGATGTAGACGATGCCGCAGCCCTTCTCCTTGAGCTTGTTGATGATCTTGAAGAGATGGCTCACCTCTTTCTCGGTCAGCGAGGAGGTGGGCTCGTCCATGATGACGATCTTGGCGTCATAGGAGAACGCCTTGGCGATCTCGATCATCTGCATCTGGGAGACGGAGAGGGTACCGACCTTGACCCTTGGGTCGATGTCGATGTCCAGCTCGTCGAAGATATGCTTGGTGTCCTGATACATCTTGCCGTGGTCGACGAACAGCCCCTTGGTGGGATAGCGGCCGAGCCACATGTTGTCCATCACCGAGCGCTGCAGCACCAGGTTCAACTCCTGATGCACCATGGAGACGCCATTCTCCAGCGCCTCTTTGGAGGAGGTGAAGTTGATCTCCTGCCCCTTGAAGAAGATCTTGCCCTGATCCTTCTCGTAAATGCCGAACAGGCACTTGAGCAACGTGGATTTTCCTGCCCCGTTCTCGCCCATCAACGCATGCACAGAATGAGGACGGACCCGTAAATTGACATTATCGAGTGCCTTGACGCCGGGAAAGCTTTTACTGACGTCAATCATCTCCAACAGCCATTCTGATTGTTGCTGTGTTGTCATATCAGCCATCACATCTGGTTGAAACTGAGGGCAAGGGGAGACCCCTTGCCCGGGAGGAGGGAATTATTCGAATTTGGACAGGTTGTCAGCATCGACACCAACGTAGGGAACGCGCACAACCTTGTTGACGATGTTCCACTTGGTGCCTTCACCGGCCGCTTTGCCTTCCGCCAGGTTCTTGGTCAGCTCGTAGGTTGCCTTGGCCTGGTTGGCGGCATCGTTCAGCACGGTACCGGCCATGGCACCGCTCTTGACCAGTGCCAGCGCTTCCGGCAGGGCATCAACCCCGAATACCGGGATGGCGGTCTTGCCCTGGGCCTTCAGCGACTCGACGGCACCCATCGCCATGCCATCGTTGTTGGCGATGACCACTTCGATCTTGTTGGCGTTGGGGCCGGAGATCCAAGCGTCCATCTTGTCCTTGGCCATGGCGGTATCCCACATACCGGTATCCATGTGCAGCTGCTCGGTCTTGATGCCGCCGTCGTTCAGCGTCTTGATGACGTAGGTGGTACGGGCTTCGGCGTCGGGGTGACCCGGCTCCCCTTTCAGCAGCACGAACTGGATGACGCCATCCTTGTTCAGATCCCAGGCCGGGTTGGCTTTCCAGTGCTTGGCGATCAGCTGACCCTGGATGATGCCTGACTCCTTGGAGTCGGTACCCACGTAGTAAGCCTTGTCATAGCTGGCGAGATCGGCAGCGCTCGGCTCCTTATTGTAGAACACCACGGGCACGTCCTCGCCACGGGCCTTCTCGATCACGACCGGGGCCGCCGCCGGGTCAACCAGGTTGATGGCCAGCGCCTTCACGCCTTTGGCCAGCAGTACGTCGACCTGATCGTTCTGCTTGGACTGGTCATTCTGGGAGTCATTCATCAGCAGCTCCACCCCCGGGTTGGCCGCCGCTTCCTTCTCGATTGCCTTGCGCACTACCGCCATGAAGTTGTCGTCGTATTTGTAGACGGTCACCCCGATGCGGGTTTCGGCATGAGCGGTGGCTCCAGCCATCAGGCTCATCAGTACGGCGGCAATGGTCGTGATCTTTTTCATTGTTATGCTCCGATCTCTCTATCTGTTTTTGTAGGGAATGCTGTACACCAAGTGAACTGGCGCCAGCCTAATGTAATCAGTTTGTTGTATGACAATCTGTGATCATGACAACAAAATGAAAACGTTTACACTCTGTTACATAGCAACAAATCAATTAAAAATCATGCAGTTACATTTGATCGCTGAGGATAAAGCCCTGAACGAGGCTCTTTCTTGTTAAGCAATCGCTCAGATTCAGCGTAGAACACAGTTCCAATAGTAGCCGCCCGGCTGCAACCAATATTCCGGCCGCACGCTCTGGCTCCAGGAGTCATCGCCCCCAATCCCCATATGAAAGCCATCGAGACAGAGATGCAGCCCTCCCTCGGCCACCAGATCGGTCTGGTGGCGGGCCTGTACCAGCTGCTGCTGACTGAAGCGGCTCAAGCTGAAATGGAACAGCCCCTCGACCTCGACAGTACCCAGCTGCAGCTGGCGGGTGTCACAGCGCAGCCCGTTGTCGGTCGGGAACACATACGCGGTGTGCAGCGCATCGAGCGACGACTGCCAACGACCGAGGTCGGCAGCCAGCAGGCGATCCGGATAGTTCTCATGCGGGCCGCGCCCCAGCCAGCTCACTTCCTCCCCTGCCGCCAGCACCTCGTCGGTCAGCCAGAGCCGGGCGCCGATGCGCGGCAGAGAGGGCATCTCGGCCGCCACCTGCACCTCGATGGCGAGGCGCATGGCGCCATCCTGATCGAACTCGTGGCGCCAGCGGGTCAGCAGCTTGAGCGCCTCGCCGACGAAGTAGCCGTGACACACCGTCACAACCCCTTGGTCAGGGCTCACTACCATATCGAGGCAGCGATGCTGCAACTCATTGAGCCCGGCCTCCTGCCAGCGAGCGATCCAGGCGTTGGGATCGGCGTGGTCCGCCTCGCTGGTACCGATGTCGTTGTCGAGCGGTGCCCGATAGAAGTGATCGGCGATGGCCTCTTTCAGTTGCTCGCGGCCCAGCTTGCACCAGCTTTGGATGCGGCCGCTGGCCTTGTCCAGCCGCCACTCGCTGGCGGCCGCCCGGATCTGCCAGCCATCCGCCAGCTCGATAAAGGTAGCCGGCGTGCGGGTGGCGGGCAGTGCCAGCGGCGCAGGCAACATGCATTGCTGGCGCGCCACCTCGTGACCGGCCGCAGACCAGGGCGTGGTGGCAGGCTGCACGATGGCGAGATCCAGCCAAGCGAGCGCTCCCGGCGCAAAGGCCGGCAACCGCTCCAGCAGAGTCAGCGTCACGCTTCCCTGCGGTGCCAGGGTGAGTGGGCATTCACCCTGGCCCACCACTACGCCGTCTTCGCACAACCGCCACTGCAACCGCTCGTTGTCCGTATCGCGAAACAGGTATTCGCTGCGGATCTCGACCGTCAGCGGTTGCCGCTCGAGCAGCCTCAACCCGAACGGCTGCTGGGCACGTTTTGCCTCAAACAGGGCAGGATGGGGGGTACGATCGGGGAACACCAGGCCGTTACAGCAGAACTGGCGATCATTCGGGGTATCGCCGAAATCACCGCCATAGGCCCAGAAATGGCGGCCGTCATCGGTCAGCTTGTCCAGTCCCTGATCGACCCAATCCCAGACGAAACCACCCTGCAGCCGCGGATGATCGCGAAATGCCTGCCAGTAGTGGGCATAGCCCCCCAGGCTGTTGCCCATGGCGTGGGCGTATTCGCACAGGATCAGCGGACGGGTTTCTCCTGGCAGGCCGATCCACTTGGCCAGCGCCCACTTGGGCACCGCCGGGAAAGGCTGATCCTGATGGGTGCGGGCATACATGGGGCAGATGATGTCGGTGGCCGGCGTATCGGCTCCACCCCCTTCGTATTGCACCGGACGGCTCGGATCCGCCCGCTTGACCCAGCCATACATGGCATCGTGGGCCGGGCCGTAACCCGACTCGTTGCCAAGGGACCAGATGATGATGCTGGGGTGATTGAAGTCGCGGGCCACCATGCGGGTCACCCGCTCCAAGAAGGCGTTGCTCCAGGCGGGATCCCGCGCCAGCCGCCCCATGGGGGTCATGCCGTGGGTCTCCAGGTTCGCCTCGTCCACCACGTAGAGGCCAAGCCGGTCGCACAGCCGATAAAGCTCGGGGTGATTGGGATAGTGAGAACAGCGCACCGCGTTGAAGTTGTGCCACTTCATCAACAGCAGATCCTGCTCGATGGCGGCGGGGGTCACCACATGGCCGTTGGCCGCATCGTGTTCGTGACGGTTGGCGCCGCGAATGAGCAGCGGCTGGCCGTTGACCCGCAGCAGGCCGCCACGGATCTCCACCGCCCGAAAGCCCACGTCATAGGCTTCGCTCTCGATGGGTTCCCCCTGCTCGTCCAGCAGGGTCAGGGTGAGGCGATAGATGTGGGGGGTCTCGGCGCTCCACTTGCGCGGGGCCGCCACCTCGAGCCAGCACTCGGCGCGATCGTCATACGCCCCTTTCTCGTCAATGGCTTGCGTGCCGATCGGCTGGCGCAGGGTCGCCACCCGCTCACCGCCGTCATAGAGATTGGCCGCCACCGACAGACCAGCCCCATTGGCTGCCTGCAACGCAATTTTGAGACGACCATCCCGATAGCAGGCGTCCAGCTCTGGGGTGACCCGAATATCCATCAGATGACGGACCGGTTTGTGCAGCAGGCTGACGGAGCGGAAGATGCCGCTCATGCGCCACATGTCCTGATCTTCCAGATAGGAGCCGTCGGACCAGCGCAGCACCAGCACTGCTAGCCGGTTGTCACCGCCGCAGAGGAAAGAGGTCAGGTCAAACTCGGCAGGCAGCCGGCTGTCCTGGGAGTAACCGACCCAGCGACCGTTGCAGAAGAGGTGAAAGGCGCTGTCCACCCCATCGAAGATGATCCGGGTCTGACCGCTGGCGAGCCAGTCGGCCGGCACGCTGAACTTGCGGGAGTAGCAACCGGTGGGATTCTCGGCCGGCACCCGCGGTGGATCGCACGGGAAGGGATATTTGATGTTGGTGTAGATGGGCACATCTGTCGCAGGCCGCAACCCTGGGTAGGCCGCATCCAGCTGCCAGTTGCCCGGCACCTTGATGGAGCAGGCATCCGGCAGATCCTTGACCAGCCAGTGCTCCGGCACCAGCTCGGGCGCCGCGAAGAAGGAGAAACGCCACTCCCCGTCCAGCAGGGTGCGCGATGGCGAGGCGAGATCATCTCGCGCTGCGGCTTCGCTGCGCCAGCTGAACAAGGGGGTATGGGCAGACAGCCGATTCACTGCGGTAATCGCCTGGGTCTGCCAGTCCTGACGGGCCACTATCTCCCTGAGCATTCTTCTCTCTCCCTGCATGAACGCCGAAAACGTATGCAGTGTAGGGGAGTTTTGCCCGGTGATCGGCGATCTCGCTCACACAGATGTAAACGATTACACTGAATTTGTTAAGTAAAACAGGGTAAAAATGCGCTAAATGCAGGTAAAAGGCGAAGGCTCCGGATCAAGCGCCGCAAAAACGGCGATCCGGAGCGGTAAACGGAGGTAAATGAAAGGGATCAGCTTCGAACGGGAGCCACCGAGTGGCGGTTGATCAGGGTCGGGGTGTAAATGCGGCTCTGCACCACCTCGCTTTCCCCCGCCGCCAGCTGCAGTGCCAGCTTGGCCGCCTGGGCTGCCATCAGTTCAACCGGATAGCGCATGGTGGAGAGCTTGGGGCGCAGGTATCTGGCATAGATGATGTCATCGAAGCCCACCACCGACACCTCCTCCGGCACCTTGAGGCCGTTGTCCGCCAGCACCGAGATGGCCCCCGCCGCCATGGCATCGTTGTAGGCCACCACGGCCGTGATGGGCAGCCCCTTGGCCAGCAGGTTGAGCATGGCGCGCTCACCGCCCTCCTCGTTGGGCATGCCGCTCTCCACCAGCTCGGGATCGGCGCGCAGCCCCGCCTCGGCCAGCGCATCCTGATAGCCCTGCAGCCGCAGGATGGCATCCTCGATGGCGTGATCCGAACTCAGGAAGGCAATGTGGCGGTGGCCCAGCTCCAGCAGATGGCGGGTCGCCGTGGCGGCCCCCTGCCGGTTGTTGAGTGCGATGCAGCGCCCCTTGAGTGCCGGGATGTCGCGGTTGATCAGCACCATGCCGGGCACCCGCAGCGCGTAGTCGATCAGCTCCTCGTCGCTCAGCGCCTTGCTGTGCACCACCAGTGCCTCGCAGCGCTTGCCGATCAGCAGTTCGATGGATTCGCGCTCCTGCCGTGCCTTGTGAAAACCATTACCCATCAACAGGTGCAGACCCTGTTCCACCGCCACCGCGGCCACCCCCTTGACCAGGGCGCCGAAGAAGGGATCCGCCACGTCGCCCACCAGCACCCCCATGGTGTCACAGGTCTGGCTGACCAGTGCCCTCGCGTTGGCATTGGGGGTGTAGCCCAGTTCGGCCATGGCCTTCTGTACCACCTCGCGGGAGGCGGCACTGGCCTTGGGTGAGTTGTTCATCACCCGTGAAACCGTTGCCACCGATACGTTGGCCAAACGGGCGACATCCTTGATGGTACTCATGCTGTTTTCACTTATTTCACGGCTCGGGATGGCGCCATTATACCGAGCAATGTCACTGATAACAGGGGGGAAAACCATATTGCTGAAATGATGACCATCAAAACAAGTGTAATCGTTTACACATATTTGTTAGCCAGTTCACAGTTTGCCCGCCGGCCCCTCGGCTAGACTCCTTCACAGGCTTTTTTCAGCGTGGAGATGAGGATGAAAGTACTGGTCACCGGCGGCTGCGGCTACATCGGCAGCCACACCTGCCTAGCACTGCAAGCGGCTGGCATGGAGCCCGTGGTGGTGGACAACCTCTGCAACAGCAAGGCGGGCGTACTGGCTCGCATCGCCGCCATCAGCGGGCGCGAGCCCCGCTTCTATCAGGGGGACATCCGTGACCCGGCTCTGCTGGATCGCATCTTCAGCGAGCAACGGATCGACGCCGTGATCCACTTTGCCGCCCTCAAGGCGGTCGGCGAGTCCACCCGCCTCCCCCTCGCATACTACGAGAACAACCTGAGCGGCACCCTGGTATTGCTGCAGGCAATGCAACGGGCCGGCGTCCATAACCTGGTGTTCAGCTCGTCGGCCACCGTCTACGGCGACCCGGCCAGCACCCCCATCCGGGAGGATTTCCCGCGCAGCGCCACCAACCCCTACGGCCGTTCCAAGCTGATCATCGAAGAGATCCTCGAGGATCTGCAGCGGGCCGAGCCGCACTGGAGCATGACCCTGCTGCGCTACTTCAACCCGGTCGGCGCCCACGAGTCGGGCACCATGGGGGAAGATCCCCAGGGGATCCCCAACAACCTCATGCCGTTTTTGACCCAGGTCGCCATTGGCCGGCGCGATTACCTTTCCGTCTTTGGTAACGATTACCCCACCGTCGACGGCACCGGCGTACGCGACTACATCCACGTGATGGATCTCGCCGAAGGGCACGTCAAGGCGCTGCAGCACTGCGCCAGCAAGGGCGGCGTGCACGTCTACAACCTGGGCACGGGCCAGGGCCAGAGCGTGCTGCAGATGGTCGCGGCGTTCGAGACGGCCAGCGGCCGCCCCTTGCCCTATCGCATCGAACCAAGACGCCCGGGCGACATCGCCGAATGCTGGGCCGATCCCGCCAAGGCCGAACGCGAGCTGGGCTGGCGTGCCCGGCGGGATCTGGCCGCCATGTGTGCCGACAGCTGGCGCTGGCAATCCGCCAACCCCCAGGGGTACGAGGCGTGATGTCCGTTTTGCTCCCTTCTCCCGTCGCGGGAGAGGGGCCACAGATGAGAGGCGCACCCGCCCTCATCACTGCCCGCAATTCCTTTTATTGAGCTTGAGGAGTGATGATGTTCAACCCGGTTGATCACCCCCACCGTCGTTTCAACCCGCTGACCGGCCAATACGTGCTGGTATCCCCTCATAGAGCCAAGCGCCCCTGGCAGGGCCAGGTCGAGAAGGTGAGCCAGGCGCCGAGCCAGGCCCATGATCCCGACTGCTTCCTCTGTGCCGGCAACAAGCGCGTCACCGGCGACCAGAATCCCGACTATCGGGACACCTTCGTCTTTACCAACGACTTCGCCGCCTTGATGCAGGACACCCCGGCCGCCAGTGGCGAGCAGGATCCCCTGCTCAAGCTGGAAGCCGCCCGTGGCACCAGCCGGGTCATCTGCTTCTCGCCGGATCACGGCAAGACCCTGCCCGAGCTGCCCCTGCCTGCCATCGAGCAGGTGATCACCACCTGGATGGAGCAGGTGGCCGAGCTGTCGGCCCAGTGGGAGTGGGTGCAGGTGTTTGAAAACAAGGGCGCCGTCATGGGTTGCTCCAACCCTCATCCCCACGGTCAGCTGTGGGGCAGCGACTTCCTGCCCAATGAAATTGCCCGCGAAGAGCAGCACCAGCGCGACTGGCTGGCGGAGCACGGCCGCCCGCTGCTGGTCGACTACGTGGAGCGGGAGCTGCAGGATCGCTCCCGCATCGTGGTGGAGACCGCCCACTGGCTGGCGGTAGTTCCTTTCTGGGCGGCCTGGCCGTTCGAGACCCTGCTGCTGCCCAAGCGCCACGTTCCCTCCCTGCTCGACCTCACTCCCGAGCTGCAGCAGGATCTGGCCATCGCGCTCAAGGAACTCACCAGCCGCTACGACAATCTGTTCGAGTGCAGCTTCCCCTACTCCATGGGCTGGCACTTTGCCCCGCCCCGCTCCGACTGCCCAGAAGCGTGGCAACTGCACGCCCACTTCTATCCGCCGCTGCTGCGCTCCGCCACGGTGCGCAAATTCATGGTGGGCTTCGAGATGCTGGCCGAGACCCAGCGTGACCTTACCCCGGAGCAAGCCGCGGAACGGCTACGGGCGCTTTCCCCCATTCATTACAACCAGACCAATCAGGCCAACGAGGAGGCCCTATGACCCCGAGCCAGCGCGTCAGCGCCGTGTTTGCCGAGCAGTTTGAGCAACAACCCGACCTGCTGGTGCGGGCCCCCGGCCGCGTCAACCTCATCGGCGAGCACACCGACTACAACGACGGCTTCGTGCTGCCCTGCGCCATCGACTACGAGACCTGCGTCGCCATCGGCCTGCGCGATGACAGTCTGGTGCACGTGATCGCCGCCGACTACGGCAACCAGCGCGACCTGTTCGATCTCGACCAACCCATCGGCCACCATGCCGACCAGCGCTGGAGCGACTACATCCGCGGGGTGGTGAAGTACCTGCAGGAGCGGAGCTATCCGCTGCGCGGCCTCAATCTGGTGGTCTCCGGCAACGTGCCGCAGGGGGCCGGCCTCTCCTCTTCTGCCTCGCTGGAGGTTGCCATCGGCCAGGCTTTCAAGGAGGCGCTGGGGCTCGCCATCACGCAGGCCGAGATTGCCCTCAACGGCCAGCAGGCGGAGAACCAGTTCGTCGGCTGCAACTGCGGCATCATGGACCAGATGATCTCCGCCAGCGGCAAACAGGATCATGCCCTGCTGCTCGACTGTCGCTCGCTGGAAACCCGGCTCATCCCCATGCCCACCGATCTGGCGGTGCTGATCGTCAACTCCAACGTACGCCGCGGCCTGGTGGACAGCGAATACAACACCCGCCGCCAGCAGTGCGAAGCAGCCGCCCGTCACTACGGGGTCAAGGCGCTGCGCGATCTGGATCTGGCGGCGCTGGAAGCGGGCAAGGCCGGGCTGGATGAGGTCTGCTATCGCCGTGCCCGTCACGTGGTGGGCGACAACAGCCGCACCCTGGCCGCCGCCGACGCGCTGGCGCAAGGGGATCTGGTGCGCCTCGGCGAGCTGATGGCCGACTCCCACGCCGCCATGCGCGATGACTTCGAAATTACCGTGCCCGCCATCGACGGTCTGGTGGAGATCATCAAGGCCAGGATCGGCACCGAGGGCGGTGTGCGGATGACCGGTGGCGGCTTCGGTGGCTGCGTGGTCGCCCTGCTGCACCCCGACAAGGTGGCCGAGGTGATCGCCGCGGTCGATGCCGAGTACCCGGCCCGCTTCGGCCTCAAGGCCGACAGCTACGTCTGCCGCGCCAGCGCGGGGGCGGGCAAACTATGAGTCCATTTATGATGCAGACCGACGGCCATGTCTGCCGGATCGGCAACACAGGTGCAGGCACACTATGAGCGACGCCATGATCCCGTTCGAGCTGGAAAACGAGGAGGGGCTGCGCCTGCGCGGCCTCGATTTTGGCGCCACCCTCACCTCCCTCACCCTGCCGGTGGCGGGCGGGCGCCGCGAAGTGCTGCTGGGCTGCGCCGATGAGGTCTACCCTGCTCAGCAGGTGTGGCTGGGGGCGGTGGCGGGGCGCTTTGCCAACCGCATCGGCAACGCCGAGCTGCTGCGCGACGGCCAGCGCTGGCCGCTGGATGCCAACCAGTCACCCCACTGCCTGCACGGCGGACGGGCGGGGTTTCATCGCCAGCACTGGCAGCTCAAGGAGCGGGAGGCGGACCGGGTCAGGCTGACCCTGCTCTCCCGGGCGGGGGATCAGGGCTTTCCCGGTAACCTGCGGGTCACGCTGGAGTACCGGCTGGAGCAGTGCGATCTGGTGGTGGATTTCGTCGCCAGCACGGATGCCCCGACCCCGGTCAGCCTCACCAGCCACACCTACTTCAATCTCGATGGACAAGCCGCCGATGGCGATGTCCGCGATCACCTCATCCGCCTCAATGCCGACCGTTTCCTGCCGACCGACCCGAGCGGGCTCCCGCTCGCGATCGCACCGGTGGAGGGGCCGTTCGATCTGCGCCACGAACGCCTTATCGGACAAGAGTGGCTGAGCCACCCCCAGCAGCAACAGGCCAAGGGGTATGACCACGCCTTCGTGCTCAACGGGCCGAGCGCCGAGTGGGCGGCGCGGGTGGTCTCGGGGGATCGCCAGCTGGCGATGGAGGTCTACACCAACCAGCCCTCGCTGCAGTTCTACACCGGCAACTGGCTGGCCAATACGCCAGCACGCGATGGCCAACTCCATCAGGATCACGCCGGCTTCTGTCTGGAGGCCCAGCAGCTGCCGGACAGTCCCAACCGGCCCGAGCTGGGGGATCCCTGGCTGTTGCCGGGGCAGACCTATCGCCACCAGACCCGTTATCGCTTTATCGCCGCCGGCTGACCTCGGCGCCCTCCGCCAGACCTGCGCTGACCACCCCAGGCGAGGCCGGGGCAGCGTCACCGTTTCGCGGCACTCTGGCTACACGCTGGCCCCGTGCACTCTGCTCCATGCCGACATGGCGGATGAAGAGGGCGCGGGGTCACCCGTCACATCCGCTCGCACACAAGTTCACGCAAGGAGTCGTTATGGATGATCACTACCTCGCCGCCCCCGACCGCTACCAGCGCCAGCCCTATCGACCCGCCGGTCGCCACGGCCTGCGTCTGCCCGGTATCGGTCTCGGCCTCTGGCACAACTTCGGCGCCGAGTGCGATCCCGCCACCGCAAAAGCCATGGTGCACCAGGCGTTCGATCTGGGTATCACCCACTTCGATCTGGCCAACAACTACGGGCCGCCGCCGGGGTCGGCCGAGATCACCTTCGGCAAGCTGCTCAAGGGGAGCCTGGCTCCCTATCGGGACGAGCTCATCATCGCCAGCAAGGCGGGATACATCATGTGGGATGGCCCCTACGGCGATGGCGGCAGCGCCAAATACCTGTTTGCCAGCCTGCACCAGAGCCTGCGCCGGCTCGGTCTCGACTACGTGGACATCTTCTATCACCACAGGCCGGATCCGCGCACCCCGCTGGAAGAGACCTGTCAGGCGCTGGCCCTGATGGTTCGTCAGGGCAAGGCGCTCTACATCGGCCTCTCCAACTACCCGGCCCCGCTCGCCGCGCAGGCCGCCGCCCGGCTGGCGGAACTGGGCACCCCCTGTCTGGTCAATCAGCTCAAATACTCCCTGTTCCAGCGCGATATTGAAGCCGAAACCCTGCCGGTCTGCCGCGAGCACGGCATGGGGGTGGTCGCCTTCTCCCCGCTGGCCGGCGGGCTGCTGAGCGATCGCTACATGGCCGGCATTCCAGCGGATTCGCGCGCCGCCAGTGCCAGCCCCTTCCTCAAGCCCGAGCAGATCACCGCCGGCAAGCTGGCCACCATCCAGGCCCTGCACGCGCTGGCGCAGCAGCGGGGCCAACCGCTGTCGCAACTGGCGCTGCAGTGGGTGCTGCGCGACTCTGTGGTGAGCTGCGCCCTGATCGGTGCCAGCAGCCCGCAGCAGATTGTCAGCGCGGTGGAAGCCAAGGCCCAGCCCCCGCTGGATGCGGCGCTGCTGCAGCAAATCGAGGGGATCCTGGCCAGCCAGGACACCGCCTGATCGAGGCCGATGCCGACAGCGAACAGACCTGACCCGAACGAAAACCCATGGCCCCACCGTCGATCCCGCCGGCGGGGTCTGGCGCCGACACAATATTCACTGGTTGCCCGCCCGATTTTCCTCCATCATTGGTCGCCCCTGGCTCGGCTCGGGGCCGACTTCATCCGGACCAATAATCAAGAGATCTGAAACATGACAGAGTCTTACGCCCTGTTTGTCGCCTTCGTGCTGGGCATAGTGGAGGGCCTGACCGAGTTCCTCCCCGTCTCCTCCACCGGCCACATGATCATCGTCGGCCACCTGCTTGGCTTCGACGGCCCCAAGGCTGCCACCTTCGAAGTGGTGATCCAGATGGGCTCCATCCTGGCGGTGGTCGCCGTGTTCTGGCGCCGCCTGTTTGGCCTGATCGGCATCCACTTCGGCCAGAAACCGGCGCAGGGACACGCCACTCTCTCGCTGGTACACATCATCCTCGGCATGCTGCCCGCCGTGATCATCGGCCTCGCCATCCACAGCTGGATCAAGGCTCATCTGTTCGGCCCGCAAACCGTGATGTACGCCCTGGTGGCCGGCGGCATCCTGCTGATCATCGCCGAGAAGTTCCGCCCGGCAGTGCGCTCCGAAACCCTGGACGACATCAGCTACAAGCAGGCGCTCGGCATCGGTCTGTTCCAGTGTCTGGCGCTCTGGCCCGGTTTCTCCCGCTCCGGTGCCACCATCAGCGGCGGCATGCTGATGGGGATCAGCCGCCAGGCGGCGGCCGAGTTCTCCTTCATCCTGGCGGTGCCCATGATGGTGGCGGCCAGCGGACTGGATCTCTACAAGAGCCGGGATCTGCTCTCCATGGCCGACTTCCCCATGTTCGCGGTGGGCTTCATCACCGCCTTCGTGGTGGCCATGATCGCCATCAAGACCTTCCTGGCGCTGATCCGTCGCCTCGACTTCATTCCGTTCGCCATCTACCGCTTCGTGGTGGCCTTCGCCGTCTATCTGGTGTTCGTCGCCTGATCCGGCCACGACACCATGCAAAAAGGGACCTCGAGGGTCCCTTTTTTATTGCTGCCATGGCTCAGTAGAGGCGATGGCTGATGCCGTTGAGCAGCCGCGACAGCCCCTTGGTGAACTGCACCGGCGCATCCTGCACCGTGTAGCAGAGGCAGCCGTCCGGGGTGTGCGGACTGTGGGCGTGGCTGGCATCACGCCAGATGAAGTCCCCCGCCTGATAGCGGGTGTCGCCATCTTCGATGGTGCCAGCCAGCAGCAAGGTCAGCTCATAGCCCTTGTGGGTATGCTCCGGGATGCGGCCACCCGCCTCTATGTGCAGCAGGTTGGCGCGGGCCCCCTGCTCGTCGAGCGGCAGGCTCACCTGCCGGATGGCACCGATGTGGCGCCAGCTGGGGGCGTGGTGACGTGCCAGCACCCGCGGCAACCGGTACGACTGGCCCGCCACCTGCAGCTCGGGCTGGACCGCCGCCGACTGACTCAACGCGGCCGCACTGGCCACCGGCTGCTGCAGGATGCCGGCCAGCATGGCATCGAACGCCGCCGGCAGCGGCTCGCACTCTTCGGCCGGCGCCAGGTATTGCCGGGCCAGCTCCTCTTCGCAGGCCCGCAGCCGGGCCGCGCAATCGGGGCAGAGCTCGCAGTGAGCGGAAACGCCGACGGCCAGCGGCAGGGGCAGTTCGTCGGCGGCAAAGGCGCGCAACATGGCCTGAACGGGATGGGCTTTAATCATGGCCTTGCTCCACTTGTTCCTTCAATTTTTGTAATGCCAGTCTGAGGCGGGATTTGATGGTGCCGAGCGGCACGCCGAGCCGGTCCGCCAGCTCCTGCTGGGAGAGCTCCTGCAGGTAGATGCCGCGCACCACCTGCTGCTGCGGTTCCGGCAGGGTGCCGACGTAATGGGCCATCTGGCGGGTCAGCACGGCGTCTTCGCCGCCGCTCAGGTGCTCCTCTTCCGCCCTGAACTCCAGCATGGGCCACAGCTCCTCGGCACACAGCTCTTCTTTGCTGGCGCGGCGTCGGCGCAGCATGTCGAAGCCCTGATTGCGCATCACGGTGTAGATCCAGGTGGTGGCAGCCCCCTTGTCGGGGTGATAGAGCCGGGCCTTCTGCCACACCAGCAGCATGGTCTCCTGCACCAGTTCCATGGCGTTGGCCTCGCTGCCGAGGTGGCGCAGCCCGTAGCTGCGGATACGCGGGGCAAAGTGCTGGAACAGGGTGGCGAAGGCGGCCTTGTCGCCATGCTCGGCCACCCGCACCAGCAGGGATTTCAGATCGCCGACGGGGTCATCCATGGGGGGCGATATCCTGTGCGGAGTCGATTGTGATTGGCCAGTATATGCCATGGCGCCGTACCTTGAAGAGGGTGATGAGTGCCAATACGTGCGCCGCGGCAAAAGGATCACCGGCGCCGTATCAAAGAGGGTTCAGTGGCTGGCGACCAGCAACCCGCTCAGCAGGGAGAGCGCCGGCTGGTTGTCTTCCGCCGCCACCAGCCACTGCTTCTGCTCCACCGGGATCGGCAGCACCTCCAGCCAGCGCTGGGCCACCCAGCTGGCATCGCCCCAGTCGGGGTTGCGATAGAGGGCCGCGTATTCCGGATAGTCCTCGAACACCTCCTGCAGCGCCCTGGCCAGCGAGTGCTGATCGGCATTGAGCCGGCCGGTGCGCCAAGGGGGCAACTGCTCCACCTCCCCAAGCCGCAAGCCGTCTGCCTCCTGCCACAGATCGGTGATCCTGACCCGCTCCATGCCGAGCACCGTGATGCCGAGCAGGCCGTCCGGCAGTTGATCGAAGTCGACGATCCGCACCCGGGTGGCGATGGGGTACATGTTGCGCAGCGCATCGGGCTGGCGGGGATCGAGCATGCAGAGGGCGAAGCCCTGATCTCCCGCCTGGGCGATCATGCGCTGGTATCTGGGCTCGAAGATGCGCAGCGGCATGATGCCGCCGGGCAGCAGATGGGCCGAGAGGGGAAACAGCGCCAGTTTCATCGACAGATTCCTCGGTAAAAGGTCCCTGTTGATACGACCGTGCCGACGGGGCAGATCATTCAGAACGAGTTGGAATAAAAAACCCCTTAACAATCAGGGGAAAATAGCCTGGACAAGCCGCTTCGATATGCAGTAGAAATGGATAAGCACCACAATTTCCGTCCAATATTCTGGATTACGGTGCCAAATGCAGTGAAATATCCGCCCGTCCAACTCCGGCGGGCCGTCCCTATAGTTTTCTCGGGCCGATGCGGGTAAAATTCACGCCCTTATATATCAGTCATTTTTCGACGCGCAACCTTGGTGGTCAGTTATGAAAGAGCATATTCATCATCTACTTGAACAAACGGTAGCCAATCTGAAGTCAGCGGGCGTCCTGCCGGCGGACCTGGAAGCCCGCGTGCAAGTAGACCGATGCAAGGAGAAGGCTCACGGCGACCTGGCCACCAACCTGGCCATGCTGCTGGCCAAACCGGCCCGCAAGAATCCCCGTGAGCTGGCCGCTGCCATCATCGAGCACCTGCCCGCCTCCGATCTGATCGCCAAGGTCGAGATCGCCGGCCCCGGCTTCATCAACTTCTTCTTCGACCCGAGCTGGCTGGCCGGTCAGGTGGAGGCCATGGTCGCCTCTGCCAACGCCAACGTGAAGCTGCCGGCGCCGCAGACCGTGGTGGTGGACTACTCCGCCCCCAACGTGGCCAAGGAGATGGCGGTGCACCACATTCGTTCCACCGTCCTCGGTGACGTGGCCGCCCGCGCGCTGGAGTTCCTCGGCCACAAGGTGGTGCGTGCCAACCACATCGGCGACTGGGGTACCCAGTTCGGCATGCTGATCGCCTATCTGGAGAAGATGGCCAACGAGCACGCCTCCGACATGGAGCTGCGCGATCTGGAAGCCTTCTACACCCAGGCCAAGCGTCACTACGACGAAGACGAAGCCTTCGCCGAGCGCGCGCGCAACTACGTGGTCAAGCTGCAGGGCGGCGATGAGTACTGCCGCACCATGTGGAAGAAGCTGGTCGACATGACCATGGAGCAGAACCAGCGCAACTACGACCGCCTGAATGTCTCCCTGACCAACAAGGACATCATGGGCGAGTCCATGTACAACGACATGCTGCCGGAGATCGTCGCCGATCTGAAAGCGCGCGGCCTGGCAGTCGAGAGCGAAGGCGCCACCGTCGTCTTCCTGGACGAGTACAAGAACAAGGATGGCGAGCCCATGGGCGTCATCATCCAGAAGAGCGATGGCGGCTTCCTCTACACCACCACCGACATCGCCTGTGCCAAATACCGTTACGAAACCCTGGGCGCCGACCGGGTGATGTACTTCATCGACTCCCGTCAGCACCAGCACCTGATGCAGGCCTGGACCATCACCCGCAAGGCGGGCTATGTGCCGGAATCCGTACCGCTCGAGCACCACGCCTTCGGCATGATGCTGGGCAAGGACGGCCGTCCTTACAAGACCCGTTCCGGTGGCACCGTCAAGCTGGTCGAACTGCTGAACGAAGCCGAAGAGCGCGCCAGCGCCCTGCTGGAGAGCCGCAACAGCGACCTCTCCGCCGAAGAGAAGGCCCAGGTGGTACACGCCATCGCTATGGGCGCGGTCAAGTATGCGGATCTCTCCAAGAACCGTACCACCGACTACATCTTCGACTGGGACCTGATGCTCTCCTTTGAAGGCAACACGGCGCCATACCTGCAATACGCCTACACCCGTATCCAGTCCATCTTCCGCAAGGCCGGCGTCAATGCCGACACCCTGAGCGGTCATGTGATCCTGAACGAGGAAGCGGAAGAGGTGCTGGCCCAGAAGCTGATCCAGTTCTCCGACGCGGTCAACGGCGTGGCGGACAAGGGCATGCCGCACCTGCTCTGTACCTATCTGTACGAGCTGTCCGGCAACTTCATGACCTTCTACGAAGCCTGCCCGATCAACAAGGATGGCGTCGACGAAGCGACCCGTCAGAGCCGCCTGCTGCTGTGCGCCGCCACCGCCAAGGTACTCAAGCTGGGTCTGGGCGTACTGGGCATCCACACCCTGGAGCGCATGTAATAGATGGCGACCCGGGATTATGTCGGCAGCCGCCCGCGACGTCGGGCGGGTGGTCGCAACACCAAGAAAGCGGCACCTCGCCGCTTTCCTGTTATCCCGGCCCTGCTGGCCGGGGCGCTGCTGGCAGGGTTCGGCGGCTTCCTCTACACCATCAGTGGCAAGGGTCATGATGCCCCGACCATCGAAGAGCAGGTGAAAGCCAACAAGCCCAAGGCACAGAACAACGGTCTGCCGCAGGAGAAGTGGAGCTATATCGAACGGCTGGAGAACAAGCAGGTCGATATCACCGAGCCGCCGCCCCAGCCGGGCGTGCTGCCACCACCGCCGGCGGAAACCATGACCCTGCAGCCGGAGAAGCTGCCGCAACCGGTGCCGACCGACATTCCCCAGCCGGGTACCCCCATCGGTCAGGTACAGCCCTACAAGCCGCAACCGGTACAACCGGCCAAGCCGGCGACCGGCGCACCGGTGGCCAGTGCCCAGGAGCAGGTGATCGACCGCAAGGCCGAACGGGATCGGATGGAGCGGGAGCTGCGTGCCGAACTGGAGCGGGAACGGGCCGAGGCCGCCAAGGCCAAGGCGGCGACCCCGCCCGCGACGGCCGACAACGAACGCTACATGATGCAGTGCGCCGCGCTGCGCTCGCAGGATTCCGCCGAATCGCTCAAGGCGCGCATCGCCTTCACCGCCGGGCTCTCTTCCAGCCTGCAGGTGGTCAACGGGGCCGGTGGCGCCGTCTACAAGGTGATGGTCGGTCCCTTCAGCGGCAAGGCGGCGGCCGATGCGGCCAACCGCAAGCTGCAGGGCTCCGGCATCAGCGGCTGCATCCCCAAGAAGGGCTGATCGCCGCATGCATACCACAGGGCCGGGTGGCAACACCCGGCCCTGTTTCTTTTGGTGCCAGTTGCCACCGCGCCTCTCCCGTCCCGTCTGTCTCGCCACACCGCAGGCTTGAAAAGCCGGTTTGCCATCCCCATCTTTCTTGCCATGCACAGTCAGGCCGTCATTCGGCTCAAGCGAGGTAAGTAAAGTGACTACCATAGTTTCAGTTCGCCGCAACGGTCAGGTCGTCATCGGTGGCGATGGCCAGGTTTCCCTTGGCAACACCGTCATGAAGGGCAATGCCCGCAAGGTTCATCGCCTCTACAACGGCAAGGTACTGGCTGGTTTCGCCGGCGGCACCGCCGATGCCTTCACCCTGCTCGAGCGCTTCGAAGCCAAACTGCAGGCCCATCAGGGCAACCTAGAGCGCGCCGCCGTGGCGCTGGCCAAGGACTGGCGTACCGATCGCGCCCTGCGCCGCCTCGAGGCCCTGCTGGCCGTCGCCGACGAGCACAAATCCTTCATCATCACCGGCAACGGTGACGTGGTGCAGCCGGAACACGATCTCATCGCCATCGGCAGCGGCGGCAACTTTGCCCAGTCCGCCGCCATCGCCCTGCTGGAAAACACCGAACTCGACGCCAAGAGCATCGTCGAGAAGTCCCTCAAGATTGCGGGCGACATCTGTGTGTTCACCAACGGCAACCACACCATCGAAGTGCTGGATTATTCAGCTAAATAAGTCGGCGAAATAGGGCCGCCAAATAAGGCCGCCAGCCAAACCCCATTTTCCAAGGGGTGGGCCCTGCCCGCCCCGGATACAGGAACGCCATCATGTCCGAGATGACCCCGAGAGAAATCGTCCACGAGCTGGATCGTCACATCATCGGCCAGGCCGACGCCAAGCGCGCAGTCGCCGTCGCCCTGCGCAACCGCTGGCGCCGGATGCAGCTCGATGAAGAGATGCGCCATGAAGTGACCCCGAAAAACATCCTGATGATAGGCCCGACCGGCGTCGGCAAAACCGAGATTGCCCGTCGTCTGGCCAAGCTGGCCAACGCTCCCTTCATCAAGGTGGAAGCGACCAAGTTCACCGAAGTGGGCTATGTCGGCAAGGAAGTGGACAGCATCATCCGCGATCTGACCGATGCCGCCATCAAGCTGGTGCGCGAAACCGAGATGGAGAAGATGAAATACCGCGCCGAGGAAGCCGCCGAAGAGCGCATCCTCGATGCCCTGCTGCCCAACCCGCGCAACAGCTGGGGCGAGGAAGAGAAAGCCGACAACTCCAACACCCGCCAGATCTTCCGCAAGAAACTGCGGGAAGGTCAGCTGGATGACAAGGAGATCGAGCTGGAGCTCGCCGCCTCCCCGATGGGCGTCGAAATCATGACCCCGCCGGGCATGGAAGAGATGGCCAACCAGTTGCAGGGGCTGTTCCAGAACCTGGGCCAGAACCAGAAGAAGAAGCGCAAGATCAAGGTCAAAGAGGCCATGAAGGCGCTGATCGAAGAGGAAGCGGCCCGCCTGGTCAATCCGGAAGAGCTGAAGCAGAAAGCCATCGCCGCGGTCGAGAACAATGGCATCGTCTTCCTCGACGAGATCGACAAGATCTGCAAGCGTGGCGAGAGCTCGGGCCCCGATGTCTCCCGTGAAGGGGTACAGCGCGACCTGCTGCCGCTGGTCGAGGGCTGCACCGTCAACACCAAGCACGGCATGGTCAAGACTGACCACATCCTGTTCGTCGCCTCCGGCGCCTTCCAGATCGCCAAGCCGTCTGACCTCATCCCAGAGCTGCAGGGCCGCCTGCCGATCCGGGTCGAGCTGACCGCGCTGACCACCGATGACTTCGAGCGGATCCTGACTGAGCCGAACGCCTCGCTGACCGATCAGTACCAGGCGCTGATGGCTACCGAAGGAGTCAAGATCGAGTTCACCAAGGATGGTATCCGCCGTCTGGCCGAAGCGGCCTGGCAGGTCAACGAGCGCACCGAGAACATCGGCGCCCGCCGCCTGCACACCGTGATGGAGCGCCTGATGGAAGACATCTCCTACGACGCCTCCGAGAAGTCCGGCGAGACCTTCGTCATCGACACCGACTACGTCAACGCCCACCTCGGCAAGCTGATTGAAGACGAGGATCTGAGCCGCTTTATCCTGTAAATCGAGAACGAGGAGCTGAGCGGTTTAATCTCCTGTAAGCGAACCGCTCAATCTCATAACAAGACGCCTCCCCTGTGGAGGCGTCTTTGTTTTCAGCCCCCTCCTGACTCGCAGCCTGCCCGGGTCGCATCGTCAGTCGTACTGCACTGGTCTCTTCCCGCCAGCCAGAGCGCGGCCAGCAGCAACACGCCGCTCAGGGCGAAGCTGGCCTGCATGGCAAAATGCAGCTCGCTGGCACTGGCGACGGCAGGATCGCCCCCTCCCGCCAGACCGGCAAACAGGGCGCCGAGCCCGGCCGCCCCCGTCAGCTGACCCAGATTGCGCGCCAGGGTCAGCAGCCCGGCCACGGCACCCCGCGCATGTCCGCCGCAGCCACCCATCACGGCGCTGTTGTTGGCGGTCTGAAACAGGGCGTAGCCGGCGGTCAGCAACAGGATCGGCAGCAGATAGCCGAGCGGGCCAAGGGCTGGGCTGAGCATCGCCAGCAAGGCCGCGGCGCCGCTCATCAGCAGCAATCCCAGCCGCACCACTGTGATGGCGCCGACCCTGTCCACCAGCCAGCCGGCGGGCAGCCCAGTCAGTGCCGCCAGCAGGGGCCCGCCCGAGATGAGCAAGCCGCTGGTGAGCGGGTCGAGCCCGAATGCCCCCTGCAGATAGAAGGGGCCGATCAGCAGGGTCAGCACCATGATACCGGCCACCAGTGCACTGGCCGCCAGACCACCGCGCAGCCGACGGGTCCCCAGCAGCGCCAGCGGCAACAGGGGGGCGGCAGCGCCCAGTTCGCTGCGCACCAGCCAGGCGGTGGCCAGCAGCGCCCCGCCTCCCAGCCAGAGGGCCAGCGCCCTCGTCGAAGTGAGGGCCAGCCCATAGCAGAGCAGCGCCACCAGCAAGAGCGACAGACTCGCCAGATTGAGCCCCTCTCCCTCTGTGCACGCCTCATCCCGAGGCAAACCGAACAGACCGCAGACCAGCGCCAGCAGGCCGATCGGCAGCAGCGCGAGAAAGGCTGGCTGCCAGCCGGCAACATCCAGCAGCAGACCGCCAAACGAGGGGCCGAGCGCCGTGCCGCAGGCCGAGAGGGTACCGAGCAGCCCCATGCCCCGGCCGCGCCGGGCCGGCGACACCAGCTGGCCCACCATGGCCAGCGAGAGCACCAGCATACAGGCCGCTCCCGCCCCCTGCAGCACCCGGGCAGCGAGCAGCCAGCCGATGGTCGGCGCCAGCGCGCAAAGCAGGCTGGCCAGCACAAACAGTCCCATGCCCCACAGCAGCAGGCGGCGCCGGCCGAACCTGTCCCCCAGCCGGCCCGCCACCACCGTCAGGCAGGTGAGCCCAAGCAGATAGGCCACCAGCACCCACTGCAAGCTGGCGAAGGGAACGGCAAAGTCCGCGCCCAGTGCCGGCAGCAACATGCTGGCCATGCTCCCCGCCAGCATGGGCAACAGGGTGGCGAGGCCAAGCGCCAGCAGACCGAGGCGGCGCGCAGCGGGGGGTAAAACACGGGTGAAGGGTGACATGATCCGGGCTCCACAAAGGGGTGATGACGACAAGGCTAGTGGGGTCGGTGAACAGGCGGAAGACACACCAGTTGCAGCTTATCAATGCACTGGACGCCATATGAGGGGGCCCGTTCTCGGGTATGATGAAGCTGGCCCCTTGCACCCACCTCGATGAAGGCATGCACATGAGCACTCCCGACCTCAACCTGCTGATCACCCTGGATGCCCTGCTGGACGAAGGCAGCGTGGCGGGCGCGGCCAGACGACTGGGCCTGAGCCCCTCCGCCATGAGCCGGGCCCTGGCCAGGCTGCGGGAGACCACCGGCGACCCGCTGCTGGTGCGGGCCGGCCGCGGCCTGGTACCCACCCCCAGGGCGTTGCTGCTGCGCGAACAGGTCGGCCGGCTGGTGCAGGAAGCCGAGGAGGTGCTGCGCCCCCGGCTGGAGGTCGACCCGGCGCGGCTGGAACGCACCTTCACCCTGCGCGCCAGCGAGGGGCTGGTGGAACTGTTCGGCGCCGCCCTGCTGAGCCGGCTCGCCGCCGAAGCGCCGGGGGTGCGGCTCCACTTTCTGGCCAAACCCGACAAGGAGAGCGGCCCCCTGCGCAGCGGCGAGCTGGATTTCGAGACCGGGGTGATCAGCGCCACCACGGCGCCCGAGCTGCGTACCCAGGCGCTGTTTCAGGACCACTTCGTCGCGGTGGTGCGGCCGGGCCATCCACTGTGCGATGGCCCGCTGACCGCCAGCCACTATGCCGAGGCGCGTCACGTGCTGGTGTCCCGCCGCGGCCAGCCCCACAGCCCGGTCGATGAGGCGCTGACCAAGCTGGGGTTGACCCGCACCGTCGCCACTCTGGTCCCTGGCTTTGCCACCGCGCTGGCGCTGGTGCGCGGCAGCGACCTGGTGGCCACGGTGCCGGAGCACCACTGCGCCGCCCTGCTGGGCGATCTGGTTGTGCGGCCCCTGCCCTTCACCCTGCCCGGGATCCGGGTCGCCCTGCTCTGGCACCCCCGGCTGGACGCGGATCCGGCCCACCGCTGGCTGCGCACCCTCATTCGCGACATCTGCGCCCAGAACCCCTACCGCCCCCTGCCGTAGGGCTCTCCCCTCGCCAAACTGCCAATGAAGGAATCTTTCACGCCTTTTGGCAGTACGGGCCTTGCTTTGCGTGGTCAGCCAGGCCGCCCCTGCTGCTGCGGTCCCGATCCGCATTCCGCCACCAATTGCACCACTGGTATACCTATTTATGTATAGCTTTGAATTATCAGGAATTACCCCTGAGGGGATATATAAATAGACACTTGATTTGCATCAATCGTCTGCCCCTGCCGACTGGGTAGCCTAGCCTCAGAATGATGTTTTATTACTCCAAACTTGAGGCAACTATGAGCAAAGTCAGACTGGTCGTTGTGGGCAACGGCATGGTGGGGCACCGCTTCATCGAAGAGCTGATCGAGCGGGCCGACCCGGGCCGCTACGAGATCACCGTCTTCGGTGCAGAACCCCGTCCCGCCTACGATCGCGTCCATCTCTCCTCCTACTTCTCCCATCACACCAGCGAAGATCTCTCCCTCGTCAAACCCGGTTTCTACGACAAGCACGGCATCCGCCTGCTGCTCGGCGAAGCGGTGAAAAAAATCGACAGGGCCAACCGCGAAGTGCACTCCAACAAGGGCACTGTGGTCGAGTACGACAAGCTGGTGCTGGCCACCGGCTCCTACCCCTGGGTGCCGCCCATCCAGGGCAGTCAGCACCACGAGTGCTTCGTCTATCGCACCATCGAGGATCTGAAAGCCATCCGCAGCGCCGCCAAGAGCGGCAAGAGCGGGGTGGTGATCGGGGGCGGTCTGCTTGGCCTCGAAGCCGCCGGCGCCCTCAAGGCACTGGGTCTCGAGACCCACGTGGTGGAGTTTGCTCCTGTGCTGATGGCAGAGCAGCTCGATGGTCAGGGCGGCCAGCTGCTGCGCCGCAAGATTGAATCCATGGGCGTGCAGGTGCACACCAGCAAGAGTACCAGCGAGATCCTGATGCACGGCGGCCGCGACGCCCAGCACCGCCTCGCCTTCGCCGACGGCAGCCAGCTGGAAGTGGACGTGGTGGTCTTCTCCACCGGCATCCGCCCGCAGGATACCCTGGGCCGTTATTGCGAACTGGCCATTGCCGACCGTGGCGGCGTGCTGATCGACGATCACTGCCTCACCTCCGACCCCGACATCTACGCCATCGGCGAGTGCGCCGCCTGGCAGGGCCGCTTCTTCGGCCTGGTGGCACCGGGCTACAAAATGGCCCAGATCACCGTCGACCATCTGCTCGGCGGCGACAGCCGCTTCGAAGGGGCGGACATGAGCGCCAAGCTCAAACTGCTCGGTGTCTCCGTCGGCTCCATCGGTGATGCCCATGGCCGCACCCCGGGCAGCCACAGCTATGTGTTCCAGGACGACCAGGCCGGCGTCTACAAGAAGATCGTGGTGAGCGAAGACAACAGCCGCCTGCTCGGCGCCGTGCTGGTGGGTGACGTGGATGACTACGGCAACCTGCTGCAGATGATGCTCAACGCCCTGCCGCTGCCGAGCCACCCGGACACCCTGATCCTGCCCGCCTACGCCGGTGCCAAACCGACCCTGGGGGTGGATGCCCTGCCGGAAAGTGCCCAGATCTGCTCCTGCTTTGACGTCTCCAAGGGCGACATCGCCAAGGCGGTGGCCGAGGGTCACACCACCCTGGCCGCCATCAAGCAGCACACCAAGGCCGGTACCGGCTGCGGCGGCTGCGTGCCGCTCATCAGCCAGGTGCTCAACGCCGAGCTGGTGAAGCAGGGCATCGAGGTCAACAACCACCTCTGCGGCCACTTCCCCTACTCCCGTCAAGAGCTGTTCCACCTGGTCAAGGTGGAGGGGATCAAGAGCTTCGACGAGCTGCTGGCCAAGCACGGTCACGGCCATGGCTGCGAGGTGTGCAAACCGACCGTCGGCTCCATCCTCGCCTCCTGCTGGAACGACTATGTGCTGAGCCCGCTCAACACCCAGCTGCAGGACACCAACGACATCTTCCTCGGCAACATGCAAAAGGACGGCAGCTACTCCGTCATCCCGCGCATGGCCGGCGGTGAAGTGACCCCGGAAGGGCTGCTGGCGGTGGCCGAAGTGGCCCGCGACTACAAGCTCTACACCAAGATCACCGGCGCCCAGCGCATCGGTCTGTTCGGAGCCCAGAAGGATGATCTGCCCGCCATCTGGCGCAAACTGCTGGCGGCCGGTTTCGAGACCGGTCAGGCCTACGCCAAGGCGCTGCGCATGGCCAAGACCTGCGTCGGCAGCACCTGGTGCCGCTTCGGCGTGCAGGACAGCGTCGGCCTCGGGGTCTTCCTCGAGAACCGCTACAAGGGTATTCGCACCCCCCACAAGATGAAGTTCGGTGTCTCCGGCTGTACCCGTGAATGTGCGGAAGCCCAGGGCAAGGACGTCGGCATCATCGCCACCGACGCGGGCTGGAACCTCTATGTAGGCGGCAACGGCGGCATGAAGCCACGCCACGCCGACCTGCTGGCGTCTGACCTCAACCGCGAGACGCTGATCAAGCTGATCGACCGTTTCATGATGTTCTACGTCACCAGCGCCGACAAACTGCAGCGCACCTCGGTCTGGCTCGGCAATCTGGAAGGAGGCGTCGACTACCTGCGCGAGGTGATCGTCGACGACAAGCTGGGGCTGGCCGACACCCTGGAGCGCGATATTCAGCGCCTTATCGACAGCTACGAGTGCGAATGGTCGCGCACCCTCAACGAAGAGCAAGCGTTGCAGCGCTTCAGCCACTTCATCAACAGCGACAAGCGCGACCCGGACGTCCAGTTCGTCAGCGAGCGCGACCAGCACCGACCGGCCACCCCGGCCGAGCGCATCCCCGTCTACCAGATCGAGGTGGAAACCAAATGATGAAATTAGCCTGCCAACTCAACGACATACTCCCTGGCACCGGCGTCTGTGCTCTGCTCGAAGGGCGCCAGATCGCCCTGTTCCGCCCGAGCGCGGCGGCCGAGGTGTTCGCCATCGACAACCGGGATCCCTTCTTCGCCGCCAACGTACTGTCGCGCGGCATCGTAGGTGAACACGAGGGTGAGCTCTGGGTCGCCAGCCCGCTCAAGAAGCAGCACTTCCGTCTGCGCGACGGCCACTGCCTCGAGAACGCCGCCATGTCGGTGCAAAGCTATCCCGTTGAAGTACGCGACCAGCAGGTCTGGGTCGCCGTCTAAAGCCGATTTCACTCTCTTTCGGGCTGCCCGCGGGCGGCCCTCTTGAAGGAAACAAAGATGTATACCGAAACCATCAACAAGTGCGCCGCCAACGCGGCCCGCATCAACCGCTTCGAGCGCAGCGACAAGCTCGGCTTCTGGCTCAGCTCCGCCATGGCGGGGGCCTATGTGGGCCTTGGCATCATCCTCATCTTCACCCTGGGCAACCTGGTGGATCCGAGCATCCGTCCGCTGGTGATGGGAGCCACCTTCGGCATCGCCCTGACCCTGGTCATCATCGCAGGCTCCGAGCTGTTCACCGGCCACACCATGCTCCTCACCTTCGGGGTGAAGACCGGCAAGATCGCCATGGCCGATCTGCTGCGCATCCTGCCGCAGACCTGGGCTGGCAACCTGCTCGGCTCCATCGCGGTGGCGCTGATCTACTCCTACGGCGGCAGCCTGCTGCCGGACGCGGGCAGCCTGGCGCACAAGGTGGCGCTGGCCAAGACCCAGGCACCGGCGCTGACCCTGTTCATGAAGGGCGTGCTGTGCAACTGGCTGGTCTGCCTCGCCATCTGGATGGCGCTGCGCACCGAGGGTGCCGCCAAGTTCATCGCCATCTGGTGGTGCCTGCTGGCCTTCATCGCCTCCGGCTACGAGCACTCGGTCGCCAACATGACCCTGTTCGCCCTCTCCTGGTTCGGTGCCCATTCCGAGGCCTACACCCTGGGCGGCATCGGCCACAACCTGCTGTGGGTAACCCTGGGCAACACCGTCTCCGGCGCCCTCTTCATGGGCCTCGGCTACTGGTATGCCACCCCCAAGGCTGAGCGCCCGGTCGCGGTGAGCGAGACCACCACCACTGCCAGCCAGACCCAAACCGCCTGATCAGGAGGCCCCATGGACTACTTGCCCATCTTTTGCCGACTCGACAACAAACCCGTGCTGCTGGTCGGCGGCGGCGAGGTAGCGGAGCGCAAGGCGCGCCTGCTGCTGGATGCCGGTGCCCAGCTCACAGTCGTAGCGCCCGAGCTCGACCCCGAGCTGGCGGAACTGGCTGCCAACGGCAGCATCGAGTGGCTGGCCGGTGAATTCGCGCCGCAGCAACTGACGGGCAAGTGGCTGGTGGTGGCCGCCACCGATCGGCGCGAGGTGAACGCCCTGGTCTACCAGAGCGCCAATCAGGCACGGATCTTTGCCAACGTGGTGGATGACCCGAAACGCTCCAGCTTCATCATGCCGTCGATCATCGACCGCTCGCCGCTGATGGTGGCCATCTCCTCCGGCGGCAAGGCCCCGGTGCTGGCCCGCTTGCTGCGGGAAAAACTCGAAGCCCTGCTGCCCCAGCATCTGGGCGCCGTGGCGGCCTTCGCCGGCAGCCTGCGGGAGCGGGTCAAGGCCCGCTTCGCCAGCATGGGCGAGCGGCGCCGCTTCTGGGAACGGCTGCTCGGGGCGGACCGGCTCGGGCAGGCGCTGGCACGGGGCGATAGCGCCTCTGCCAATCAGCTGGCCGACAGCCTGTTTGCCGACGAGAGCCAGACCGCTGGCGAGGTGGTGCTGGTGGGGGCAGGCCCCGGCGATCCGGGCCTGCTCACCCTGCACGCCCTGCGCCAGATGCAGCAGGCGGACGTGGTGGTCTATGACCGGCTGGTCTCCGACGAGGTGATGGCGCTGGTGCGCCGGGATGCCAAGCGTATCTTCGTCGGCAAGCAGGCGGGCAACCACTGCGTGCCGCAGGAGGGGATCAACCAGCTGTTGCTGGAGGAGGCGAAGAAGGGCCAGCGGGTGGTGCGGCTGAAGGGGGGCGACCCCTTCATCTTCGGCCGAGGCGGCGAGGAGCTGGAGACGCTGGTCGGCAGCGGCATCGGCTTTCAGGTGGTGCCGGGGATCACCGCGGCCAGCGGCTGCGCGGCCTACGCCGGCATTCCGCTGACTCACCGCGACCACGCCCAGAGCGTGCGCTTCGTCACCGCCCACGGCAAAGGGGGCGCCCAGGATCTCGACTGGCCGCTGCTGGCCAAAGACAAGCAGACCCTGGTGTTCTACATGGGGCTCTCCTCCTGTGCCACCATCCGCGAGCAGCTGCTGACCCACGGCAAGGCGGGCGACACCCCGGTGGCGCTGATCGAGCGCGGCACCCAGCCAAGCCAGCGGGTCATTCGCGGCACCCTCGATCAGCTGCCCGAACTGGCGGTAGGGGTCGAGAGTCCGGCCCTCATCATGGTGGGATCCGTGGTGACCCTGGCGGACCAGCTTGCCTGGTTCGGGCAAGGATGCGCCGCCGACGCGGCCCTCGCCTCGGCCTGATCGCGGCATCCATTCCAACGCCACCCTCGGGTGGCGTTTCTTTTTCTGCATTTACTGTCATAACCTCTTGTTTTGAGTCTGGTATCCTATGGGGTGTGTCAGCCGGACCACCGAATTCAGGAATTCTGCTTCATGTCCCTCCCCGCCAAGAACAGCGCCAAACAGCGTGAACAAGACAGATCGCGCATTCTCACCCTGCTGCTGGCCGATGATGCCCTCACCGACAGCCTGCTCGACCCGCAAGGGGTGCAGGATGCCACTCTGCGGGATCAGACCAGCGAGCTCACCCGGCTGGTCAACAGCCTGCCCGCCGCCGATATCGCCGATGCGCTGGAATCCCTGCCGCCGGACGAGCGTCACGTGCTGTGGCAGCAGGTGGACGAGGAGAAGCACGGCCAGATCCTGGTCGAGGCGTCGGAGACGGTGTGGGACAGCCTCATCAGCGGCATGAGCGACAAGGAGCTGCTGCACGCCCTGCGCACCCTCGACATCGACGATCAGATCTATCTGGGCCAGTACCTGCCCCGCAACCTGATGGGGCGGCTGCTCACCTCCATGGCCCCGGCCCAGCGCGACCGGGTGCGGGAGGTGATCCGCTACGGCAAGCACACGGTCGGCGCCATGATGGACTTCGAGCTCATCACGGTGCGGGCCGAGGTGAGCCTGGCCACGGTGCAGCGCTACCTGCGCCTGCGCGGCAAGATCCCCGCCAACACCGACAAGCTGTTCGTCACCGACCGGCGCAACCGGCTGCAGGGGGAGCTGCCGCTCACCACTGTGCTGCTGCACAGACCCGAGACCCTGGTGCGCGACGTGATGGAGAAGGATCCGGTCACCTTCGATCCGGAAGACAACGATGAGGCCGCCGCCCGCACCTTCGAGCGGGACGACCTGGTCTCCGCCGCCGTCATCGACGGCCGTGGCAAGCTGATGGGCCGGCTCACCGTCGCCGAGGTGGTGGATCTGGTCTATGAGGAGAGTGACACCGACCTGCGCCGGATGGGGGGGATCAGTGAAGAGGAGGACGTGTTCGCGCCCGTCTCCAAGGCGGTCAAGACCCGCTGGGCCTGGCTCGCCATCAACCTCTGCACCGCCTTCGTGGCATCGCGGGTGATCGGTCTGTTCGAGCACACCATCTCCCAGCTGGTGGCGCTGGCCGCGCTGATGCCCATCGTCGCCGGCATCGGCGGCAACACCGGCAACCAGACCATCACCATGATAGTGCGGGCGCTGGCGCTGCAGCATATCCAGACCGGCAACGTCTCCTTCCTGCTGTGGCGCGAGCTGGGGGTGGCCCTGATCAACGGCCTGGTGTGGGGCGGCACCATGGGGGTGGCCACCTACATCCTCTATCAGGATGCGGCGCTGGGCGCGGTGATGACGCTCGCCATGATGCTCAACCTGCTGGTGGCGGCGCTGATGGGGGTCATCATCCCCATGACCATGAGCCGGCTGGGCCGCGATCCGGCGGTGGGGGCCAGCGTGATGATCACCGCCATCACCGACACCGGCGGCTTCTTCATCTTCCTGGGGCTGGCCACCCTGTTCCTGCTTTAATCCGCTTAGCAATAAAAAGGGAGCCTTTATGGCTCCCTTGTTCATTTGGCGCGGCCGCTACACCCGGTATTTGGCCACCGCCTGGTTGAGCAGCTTGGCCTGCTCGGTCAGGCCGTGACTCGACTTGGCGTTCTCCTCCGCCATCAGGCTCGACTCCTGGGCGATGTCGCGGATGTTGTTGACGTTGCGGTTCACCTCATTGGCCACCAGGCTCTGCTGCTCGATGGCGGCGGCAATCTGGGTGCTCATGTCCATGATGTGGGTGACGTCCTGGGTGATCTGCTCCAGCAGTTCGCCCGCCATGCTGGCCTGCTCCGAGCTGCTGTTGCCCTGCTCGCGGCAGGTCGCCATCATGCCCACTATGTTGCCGGTCTGCTTCTGCAGCGAGCTGATGATACCGGCGATCTCCTGAGTCGACTTCTGGGTGCGGATGGCGAGGCTACGCACCTCGTCCGCCACCACCGCAAAGCCGCGCCCCTGATCCCCCGCCCGCGCCGCCTCGATGGCCGCGTTGAGAGCCAGCAGGTTGGTCTGCTCGGCGATGCCGCGGATCACGTCCAGCACAGAGCCGATGGTTTCGCTCTCCTGCTGCAGCTGGGCCACTTCGCGGGAGGAGTTCTCCAGATTGTCGGCCAGGGAGCGGATCTGGCTGACGGTGTTCTCCACCGCACTGCGTCCCTCCATCGCCTTGTTGTTGGTGGTCTGGGCATTGTTGGCGGCCTGCTCGGTGTTACGGGCGATCTCCTCTATGGTGGAGCCCATCTCGGTGGAGGCGGTCGCCACCATGTCGGTCTCCTGCAGCTGGCGAGCGGCCCCCTCGCTGGTGCGGCGCACGTTGCCGGAGAGGTGATCCGCCGCCTCGGTCAGGGTGTGTACGCTCTGCTTCACGTCGCCGATGAGGTGGCGAAAGCCCCCCAGCATCACGTCCAGATTGCCTGCCAGCTGGGCCATCTCGTCCGCCCCCTGCAGCTCTATCTTGAGGCGCAGATCGTTGTCCTGCCGGATGCGGTTGACGGTGTCATTCACCCGCGAGATGGGGCGGTCGATGCTGCGGCCCAATAGCATGCTCATGATGCCGATCAGCACTATGATGATGCCGCCGCAGACCAGCATCAGGGTATTGAGGCGTGAGGTCTGCCGTACCAGCTCGTCGGCGATGTGCTTGCCGACGGCGGTAAAGCCCTGCTCGGTCTGATGCACCAGGCCCCGCATCTCATTGCGCAGCCCCTCATCTTCACTCAGTCCGAGCACTTGCATGCCCTGCACCAGCGCGACGAAGTCCTGCCGGTACTGCTCGCTGGCCTGCTCCAGCTTGCCGCGATCAGCCTCCGGCAGGGTTGCCAGCCGCTGCTGGAAGTCCTTGTGCAGGGTCTGGAAGCGCTCCAGATACTGGATGTCCGAGCGCAGCATGAAGTCTTTCTCCGCCCGCCGCAGCTGCAACATGGTGATGAGCAACCCCTGCTCATCGAGCTGCTTGAGCCCCTCTTCCACCTGATGCACCGCGGTTCTCAAACGCCCATAGAGGCCGTCTTCCGGCCCCAGCCCGATGATCTGCTGCTGGGCCACCAGATCGTTGAAGGCCTTGCCATAGGCCCCCATCTGTTGATCCAGCCGGGTCAGCTCGCCCTGCACGGCGCTGAGGTTGTCATCCTGACCCAGGGTCTGGTTGAGCTGGTGAAAATTGGCCAGCACCTCGTTGAAGCGGGTCACGAAGGCCGGATCCTTGCGGATCAGGAAATCCTTCTCGGCCCGTCGTAGGTTGAGCATGGCGATCTCGAGCCCGTCCACGTTGCGCTGGGCCTCGGTCAGATGGCGACTCACCTGGTTGGAGTAGAGAAACAGGCCGCTCAATACCAGCATGGCAACGGCGACCAGCGCGGTATTCAGGATCAATTTATGACGGATCAGCACGATGAACCTCTCACAAGCACGGGATGGACTGCATTGAGCTTATGCGGAAAACGTTATCCCCGTTGTTGTTCAAGGAATATTCATTGAAATGCCGGTCCCACTCCTTATACTGGATCCCACCTGTTTCCAGCGGTGGATTTGACACAATGGAATACAACACTTCAGAACTGTGCGACATCTATCAGGACATGGTGGATGTGCTCGAACCCATGCTCTGCTCCTTCGGCGGCCGCGCCTCGTTCGGCGGCGTCATCACCACAGTTAAATGCTTCGAATCAAACGGCCTGATCCGTGAACTCGTCAAAGAGAACGGCGTCGGTCGGGTGTTGCTGATCGATGGCGGTGGCTCCATGCGCCGCGCCCTTATCGACAGCGAGATCGCCACCACGGCGGCCGAAAACGAGTGGGAAGGGATCGTCTGCTACGGCTGCGTGCGCGAGGTCGACATTCTGGAAGACTTGGATATCGGCATTCAAGCGCTGGCAGCCATTCCGGTGGGTGCCGACAGCAAGGACGTGGGCGAGACCGATCTGCCGGTCAACTTCGGCGGTGTCACCTTCCTGCCGGACGACCACCTCTACGCCGATACCACAGGGGTGATCCTCTCCCCCGATGCACTCGACATCGAGTAAGCAGAGCAGAGTGAAAATGGGAGCCAAGGCTCCCATTTTTTATACCCGTCGCTGGCCGAAAACATGCAAAAAAAGAGGGCCAGTAAAAACTGGCCCCTTAACTGGAAGCAATGTGAGCAATGTCGTGCCTTCACAAGAAGTCCATCACGTTGGAACGAATGAAGTCTTTCCCGGAAAACAATGTAACAATAATCATTCTCATTTAACTTGGCAACTCTTATTTGCCAAAAATGCAAAAAAATTGACCACCGCAGTGGGTGGTCAATCTCGTCAGGCTTGCCGGGTGGCCGTTTGCAGGCTGGCCAATCCGGCCTCGCCCACCAGCTTGCGGCTGAGATAACGCAGCAGCACGCCGTAGAGCGGCACAAACAATCCCAGGCTTATCAGCAGCTTGAACACGTAGTCCACGGTGGCAATCTCGACCCAGTGCTCGGCCATGAAGGGATCCGTGCTGCGCCAGAAGGCGATGGTAAAGAAAGCGATGGTGTCCACCAGGTTGCCGAACAGGGTGGAGGCAGCCGGTGCCACCCACCAGGCTTTCAACAACCGCAGTCGGTTGAACACCACCACGTCCATGAACTGGCCCACCAGATAGGCCATAAAGCTGGCTAACGCAATCCGGGCAACAAAGAGATTGAATTCGGCCAGGTTGCCGACGCCCTGGAAGCTGCCCTCGAAGAACAGCACCGACAGGGCATAGGAGATGGCCAGCGCCGGCAGCATCACGGTCTGGATGATCTTGCGCGCCAGACCGGCCCCGAAGATCCGCACCGTCAAGTCGGTGGCCAGAAAGATGAACGGGAAGCTGAAGGCACCCCAGGTGGTGTGGAAGCCGAAGATGGTGATCGGCAGCTGCACCAGGTAGTTGCTGCTGGCAATGATCAGGATGTGGAACAACGAGAGGCGCACCAGCGCCGTCTGGTGCTGAGCAGGGGTCAGATTCATATTGTGACCTTTTTGGTTAATGGGGTTAGGGAACCCATACCGCCACCATTGGCGATAATTGAGGGGCGAGATTATACGCCCCCACACTGATAGTTCAATCTTTATGCGGTTGCTTGATGCTGCCGCCCCTGCTCAGCCCTGATGCTGGCGGGCCAGCCAGAGCAGTACCTCGGCATCGGCCGGCTGCTCCGCCGCCAGCCAGCAGCCGCTGTAGTGTTCGTATTCGAGCCGAAAGCGGCTCCCTTCGAACTCCAGCAGCCAGCTGTGACGATCGGCACCACACTCCCGCTCGAGCGCCACCAGCTCCCACTCCTGCAACAGAGCCTCGGCCAGAGTCGGAAAGCTGTCCCAGTCGAGCGCGGGGTTCACCAGCGTCACCACCCCGGCTTCCCTGTCTGTCTGCGCGATACGCCAGTTCATCTGCGACTCCTCAACTGCTGCAAGAGAGCTCGCCACCGCAATACCATGCCGGTTGCGGAGTAGCGAGATCCTCGTATTCGGGTTGCTCATCATAGGGGCGTTGCAGGGCCGCAAACAGCCGCTCGAACGGTGCCATGTCGCCCTGCTCGGCGGCCTCGATCACCCGCTGGGCCAGCGCGTTGCGCAGCACATACTTGGGGTTGACCGCATCCATCAGCCCCTTGCGCACGCCATCCTCACTCCCTTCCCGGGCCAGGCGCGCCCGATAGGCCTCAAGCCACCCTTGCCAGGCGGCAGGCTCCGGCAGCAGGGCCAGCAGGCTGACGGGCCATGCCCCCTCTCCCGTCACCTCACCGAGACGACGCAGGAACAGGTGGTAATCCACCCCGTGCGCCGCCAGCAGCCGGAACAGCTCGCGAAACAGCGCAGGATCGTCCTCTTCCCACACCGCCAGCCCCAGTTTGGCGCGCATCAGTTCGGAGTAGTGCAGCATCAACTGGTGTTCGTACTGGGCCAGGGCCGCTGCCAGCGTGTCCCCATCCACGTGGCCGGCCAGCGCCTGCGCCAGCTTTTGCAAATTCCAGTAACCCACCGCCGGCTGCTGATCCAGCGCATAGCGGCCGCCCGGATCCGAGTGGTTGCAGACAAAGTCCGGCACATAGGCATCGATGAAGCCGTAGGGACCGTAATCCAGCGTCAGCCCGAGCAGCGACATGTTGTCGGTGTTCATCACCCCGTGGCAGAAGCCTGCTGCCTGCCACTTGGCGATGAGCCGCGCGGTGCGGCGCACCACTTCGGCAAACAGCTCGGCACCATCGGCCAGCTCGGGGAAATGGTGGCGCAGCAGATAATCGATAAGGGCCGGGATCCGCTCCCCCTGCCCGCTCCAGGCGAAATACTCGACGTGGCCGAAGCGCAGATGACTCGGGGCGGTACGCAGCACGGTCGCACCTGTCTCCACCTGTTCGCGGTAGACCGGCTCCTGGCTGCCCACCAGCACCAGTGCCCGGGTGGTGGGGATACCGAGGGCATGCAGCGCCTCGGAGGCCAAATACTCGCGAATACTGGAGCGGAGCACAGCGCGGCCATCGCCGAAACGGGAGAAGGGGGTCTTGCCCGCCCCTTTCAGGTGCAGGTCCCAGCGGCTGCCATCCGGCGCCAGCTGCTCCCCCAGCAGCAGGGCGCGGCCATCGCCAAGGCGTGGGCTGTAACCGCCGAACTGGTGGCCCGCATAGACCTGGGCCACCGGCTGCATGCCGGGCAAGGGCTGCCCATGGCCACAGCAGGCCAGCCAGTCGGCCTCGCTCACCGCCCCCAGCCCCAGCTCGCCGAGCAGCGCACGGTTGAGGTGCAGCAGGCCGGGGGCATGCAGTGGCTGGGGTGCGACAGGCTCGCAGGCCCAGGGTAGTTCGGTGGCAAAAGTGTTGATCAGCTTCATGGTGGTGCGGTTCGTCCCTGCGTATGCTCGTGTCACTCTTTATACCGCCGTCGGCCAGCACTGGCTAACGGACGATGCGCTATTTCATTTCAAGGAGAAGAAGATGCAAAGATGGTTGGGCGCCCTGCCCCTGTTGCTGTTGTTGTGGGGGCCGGCCCAGGCGGCCGATATCGAGGCAGGCAAGGCCAAGGCCGCCGTCTGCGCCACCTGTCACGGGGTCGAAGGCAAGGCTCTTATTCCCAACTATCCCCATCTGGCTGGGCAAAACGCCGCCTATCTGGTGAAACAGTTGAAGGCCTTCAAGGATGGCAGCCGCAAGGAGCCTTTGATGGTGCCCTTCATGGCGCCGCTCACCGATGCGGACATGGAGAACCTAGCGGCCTATTACGCCAGTCTCAAATAACCAGGCGCGCCCGGCAGAAGGGCGCCGCCAGTTGGCGAAGCTTCTGCCCGGCTCTACTTCACCAACCTTTTACCGACGGCAGTAGTCGATGATCAGGTCCATAAAGGCTTCGCCGAAGCGTTCCAGCTTGCGGTGACCCACGCCGTTGACCGCCAGCATTTCCGCCTCGGTCATCGGCATCAGCTGCGCCATCTCGACCAGGGTGGCGTCGTTGAATACCACGTAGGGCGGCACCTCTTCATCCTCGGCGATCTGCTTGCGCAGGGCGCGCAGCTCCTTGAACAGCCGCTTGTCGTAGTTGGCGTTGTCGAGCAGGCCGTTGCGCTTCTCCTTGCGGCTGGAGATGGGCTGCAGGCGCGGCACCGCCAGATCCAGCTTCACCTCGCCGCGCAGCACGGGACGGGCCGCCTCGGTCAACTGCAGCACCAGATTGCGGGTGATGTTTTGGGTCAGCAGCCCCTTATGGATCAACTGGCGGATGACGCTCATCCAGTACTCGTGGCTCTGATCCTTGCCGATGCCGTAGGTCGACAGCTTGTCGTGGCCGTGATCCTTGATGCGCTGGTTCAGCGACCCGCGCAGCACCTCCACCACATAACCCACCCCGAAGTTCTGCCCCACCCGCCAGACGCAGGAGAGCGCCTTCTGGGCATCTTCGGTGCCGTCATAGCTCTGGGGCGGGTCGAGGCAGATGTCGCAGTTGCCGCACGGCTTGTCGTTGTACTCGCCGAAGTAGTTGAGCAGCACCTGGCGCCGGCAGGTCTGCGCCTCGGCGAAGGCCGCCATCACGTTGAGCTTGTACTGCTCCACCTGCAACTGCTGGGGGTTTTCGATGTTGTCGAGCAGCCGGCGCACCCGGCCGATGTCGGCGGGATCGTACAGCAGCAGCGCCTCGGCCGGGGTACCGTCACGGCCGGCCCGGCCGGTTTCCTGATAGTAGGACTCAATGTTCTTGGGAATGTCGTAGTGCACCACGAAGCGCACGTTGGGCTTGTCGATGCCCATGCCGAACGCCACCGTCGCCACCACTATCTCGATGTCGTCCTTCAGGAAGGACTCCTGCGTGCGCTGGCGCAGCTCGAGCGGCAGGCCGGCGTGATAGGGCGCCGCCTTGCAGCCGTGGCGGGAGAGCCGCTCGGCCACCTCCTCCACCCGATTGCGGCTGGAGCAGTAGACGATGCCGCAGTTGCCCTTCTGACTCTGCACGTAGCGCAGCAACTGCTCCGCCGCCTTGAACTTCTCCACCAGGCTGTAGCGTATGTTGGGTCGATCGAAGCTGGCGGTGTGGATAAAGGGGTCGTGGAGTTCCAACCGATGTAGCATATCGCTGCGGGTCGCCTCATCAGCAGTGGCGGTGAGCGCCACTACCGGCACCTGCGGGAACCACTGCTTGAGCCGGCCCAGCGCCGCGTATTCCGGTCGAAAGTCGTGCCCCCACTGGGAGACGCAGTGCGCCTCGTCGATGGCAAACAGGCCGAGCGGCAGCTCCGCCAGCCGATCCATAAACTCGTGCTGCAGCAGGCGTTCGGGGGAGACATAGACGATTTTTATCTCGCCGCGCCGCATGGCGGCAAAATTCTGGATCATCTCCTCCCGGCTGAGGGCCGAGTTGATGTAGACCGCCGCCACGCCGTTGGCGCGCAGGCTGTCCACCTGATCCTTCATCAGCGAAATGAGGGGAGAGACCACTACCCCGAGCCCAGGGCGCAACAATGCAGGGATCTGGTAGCAGAGCGACTTGCCGCCACCGGTGGGCTTGAGCACCAGCGCATCGCGCCCCGCCACAATCTGCTCGATGATTTCGAGCTGGCCCGGCCGGAATTGCTGATAGCCGAACACCGCCTGCAGCAGGGCAAGCGGATTCTCTGGCTGAGGGTCAGGCAGGGTTTCGGCAATGGCGGTCATGGGCTCTCCTTTGGGGTCGCCATTCTAAAGCAGCCGCCGCCCACAATAAACCTGCCATTGCGACTGTTAAGGAAGTGTTGCAGACTGGCTGGAGTTTTTACTCGGTCGTACTGCCAGGGATCGGACTCAAGGAATGAAACAGATGCTCAAGAAGATGGCGCTCAGTGGCATTGCCAACCTGTTCGCCGAGAGGATGCCGTTCAACAAGCTGATTGGCATGCAGGTAACGCACTACGACTTCGACAAGGTGGAGCTGCGCATCAAGATGGAGGAGAAGCTGATCGGCAACCCCTTCCACAACATCCTGCACGGCGGCGTCACCGCCAGCCTGCTCGATGTGGCCGGCGGCATGATAGTCGCCGCCTCCTGCATCGACGAGCTGGAAGACTTCTCCCCCAGCTACCTCAAGGAGCGCTTCTCCCGCCTCGGTACCATCGATCTGCGGGTGGACTACCTGCGGCCGGGGCGCGGCAACGAGTTCATCGCCACCGCCCACATCATCCGGGCCGGCAGCAAGGTCGCGGTTGCCCGCATGGAACTGCACAACGAAGAAGGGACTCATATCGCCTTCGGTACCGGCACCTATCTGGTAGGCTGAGCCAACCTATTGCATAAAAACCACGCTGCTAATCTGATTTTAATCATTAGAAACCTTACCCCCTCTGCCGCCACCAGGTTCATACTGAAAGTCGGGATTGTGTGCAGAGGGAGGATTGCAGGCGATGAGTGCGAAACTGGCCACCAAACCATCCAGAGCCTTGTTGAGGCAGCTCGAGTCCATGCTCGACGAGGTGCAGACACCCGAGTGTCGCCACTGGCTGGAACAGGAGCTTGAGGGATACTCTCTCTGTTCGCCCCTGCCCTGGTATCGCATCATAGCCTGTCGGCAACGCGGTCACTTCTTGGACCTGAAGACGGGAAAATACCTGACTTGTCATATCAACAGTCAAACGCTAAGCCAACGCGACCTGGCCCAAATTCAGTTCATCTATGCCCGTGAACCCGCCGCCCACTATTTGCTGCAACGCAATTCCGGTATTGAACCCTGGCCAGAACAGCTGCTGGAAGATTATCAGGAGCAGCTGATCCCCGGCCATCTATGCCTGCAAGCCTGGCATGAGCCCGTGTCTTCATTACGTGAACAACTGATGGAGGGAATCGAACATTTCATTAGTGAGTACCCCAAGCACGCGGCCTTGCAACCTCAGCACGGCTTCAAGGCATTGCGGCATCAGCACTGGCATATCTAACAGGCGCCTAGCGCGCAAGGAGGGCACCATAGACAGAACCCAACCAGAGATTGCCACAATCTAGAGTGCCGGAGTCAGGATCAGACTCCACCCTGGGCCACCGAGCGGTGGCCCTTTTATTGCCCAGCGCCGGGCAACGGAACTGACGAGATGGATGAAACAGAGGGCCAGAGAGACAAAGGAGCATTGCAGTTACCCTAGCAAGCCGCCAGCCTTGAATATTTCCCTTCACTTGCGCAAACGCCAAATGCGAAAAGGCCGCTCTATTGAGCGGCCTTTTCTAATGTGGTCGGTGTGAGAGGATTCGAACCTCCGACCCCTTCGTCCCGAACGAAGTGCGCTACCAAGCTGCGCTACACACCGATGTCTGCGGGACGGGAATTTACCGAAAGCCCCGACTCGACACAAGCCTTTTTTACGTTTGGAAGCAAAAAAATGGCTGTTCGCTCAACTATTCGTCAGTTCCATCCGTCCTGAGCCGTCAGCGGCCAAAAAATGGCCTGGCAACGCTTATGACACAGTGAGCTGGAATTCGGCCGGGCCGAGCAAGCGACGACGCCAGTCAGCGACCACACCATGCTCCAGCCAGTCTGCCGCATGCTTGCGCCAGTTGGGCGAGAGGGCCGGATTTTCCAGCAGCAACAGCAGGTCCGCCTCGTTGCGCAGCTGGTTGAACAAGATGTCGGCGGTGCGCTTTACCGTCAGCTCAGGGTAGGGCCTGTCCACCAGCTCCAGCCGCTCCTGCGGCATCACCATTCCCTCCTCCAGCACCCGCAACAGCCAGCCGCAGCGGCCGCTGAGCTGCATCACCTGCGACATCTGGCCATAGCCGAAACGCTGGTTGAGCTTGAAGCAGGGGGATCTGGGCTGGCTTATCTGGATCAGCGCCTCGCCGAGTCGATAGACATCGCCGATGCAGGCCTGCGCCTCGGTCAGCCCGACCCCGGAGAGGTTCTCGCCGAAGGCAGCCGGTTGCCAGGGAGTACGCGGGGCCGGCAGGCCCAGCGCCGTCTGCCAGTTGTGCCACCAGGGGTAGTGATCGGCGGGATAGTAGTGCAGCGCCCGATCAGGGCCACCATGGTGGCGCTGGTCGCACTGTTCGTCGCCAGCCAGACCATTGGGACCGCACCAGAGCGGTATGGAGGTGGCTTGTTTGTGGATGGCACTGACAAGGCCGGGAACCAGTTCGGTACCCTGGCCGCTAAAGATGGAGATCCGCATTCTCATCCTCCGGATTGACGAGAGAATGCGGATCTTAACACGAGGTCAGGCGACTGCCTGCATCTGGGTGGTCATGGCGATCTCGGCGCGGCGACGTTTCTCCGCCTTGGCCATCAGATACCAGCTGCCGAAGGTGAACAGCGATACCGACAGCAGGATCAGGCTGGCCACCGCGTTGATCTCGGGTTTCACCCCGAGCCGCACCGCTGAGAACACCTCCATCGGCAGGGTGGTCGAGCCCGGGCCGGAGACGAAGCTCGCCAGCACCAGGTCATCCAGCGACAGGGCAAACGACATCATGCCGCCCGCCGCCAGCGAGGGGGCGATCATCGGGATGGTGATCAGGAAGAACACCTTCCAAGGCTTGGCCCCCAGATCCATGGCCGCCTCCTCGATGGAGAGATCCAGTTCCCGCAGGCGGGCCGACACCACGATCGCCACATAGGCAGTACAGAAGGTGGTGTGGGCGATCCAGATGGTCACCATGCCCCGCTCGGCGGGCCAGCCCACCAGCTGGGCCATGGCCACGAACAGCAGCAGCAAGGAGAGACCAGTGATCACCTCGGGCATCACCAGCGGCGCCGTCACCATGCCGCCGAACAGGGTCCGGCCACGGAAGTGCGGGATCCGGGTCAGCACGAAGGCCGCCACCGTCCCCAGCGCCACCGCCGCGATGGCGGTATAGAAGGCGATCTCCAGCGAACGCAGTACCGAACCTATCAACTGCTTGTTGTCGAGCAGGCCGAAATACCACTTCAGCGACCAGCCGCCCCAGACCGTCACCAGCTTGGAGGCGTTGAAGGAGTAGATCACCATGATGATCATCGGCAGGTAGATGAACAGCAGCCCCAGCCACAGCATCAGCTTGGCAAAACCAAAGCGCCTCATACTTTCCCCTCCAGCTCTTTGGCCTGGTTGCGGTTGAACAGGATGATCGGAATGATCAGCACCGCCAGCATCACCACCGCCAGGGCGGACGCCACCGGCCAGTCACGGTTGTTGAAGAACTCCTGCCACAGCACCTTGCCGATCATCAGGGTCTCGGGGCCGCCCAGCAGCTCCGGAATGACGAACTCGCCCACCACCGGGATGAACACCAGCATGCAGCCAGCGATGATGCCGTTCTTGGAGAGCGGTACCGTGATCTGCCAGAACCGGGTCAGGTTGCGGGCACCGAGGTCGGAGGCCGCCTCCAGCAGGCTCTGGTCGTGCTTGACCAGGTTGGCGTAGAGCGGCAACACCATGAACGGCAGGTAGGAGTAAACGATGCCGATGTAGACCGCCAGGTTGGTGTTGAGGATCTGCAGCGGCTCGTTGATGAGGCCGATGCCCATCAACAGGCTGTTGAGCAGGCCGTTGTTGCTGAGAATGCCCATCCAGGCGTAGACCCGGATCAGGATCGCGGTCCAGGTCGGCATCATGATGAGCAACAGCAGAACGGTCTGGGTCTCCTTGTTGGCCCGGGCGATGGAATAGGCCATCGGATAGCCGATCAGCAGACAGAGCACAGTGCTGATGAAAGCCATCTTGAGGGAGCCGAGATAGGCCGCGATGTAGAGCTCATCTTCCTGCAGCAGCAGGTAGTTGCCCATGTGCAGCAAGATGGTGAGCTGATCGTCGGCCCAGCTCACCACGTCGGTGTAGGGCGGGATCGCCACGTCCGCTTCGGCAAAGCTGATCTTCACCACTATGATGAAGGGCAGCAGGAAGAACAGGAACAGCCAGAAGAACGGGATGCCGATCACCAGCTGCCGCCCCCCCAGTGCCTTCAGTCGTCTCAATGCCATCATGATTGCAGCACCACGCCGCTGTCATCTTCCCAGTAGAGGAACACCTGGTCATCCCAGGTCGGCCGCTTGCCGTGGCGTTCGGCATTGGCGATGAAAGCCTGAACGATTTTGCCCGAAGGCAACTGGATGTGATAAACCGAATGACCGCCCAGATAGGCGATGTCATAGACTTCGCCCTTGGTCCAGTTGAAGTCCGGATGCTCGATCTCCACCGGCTTTTGCAGACTCATCAGCAGTTTTTCCGGCCGCAGGGCGTAGGTGACCTTCTTGTTCTCGGCGCGGGAGCTGATGCCGTGGCCCACATAGATGGGCTGCTCCAGATCGGCGCAGGCGATGGTGGCGTGGTCCTGCTCATCCTCCACCAGCAGGCCGTCGAACAGGTTGACGTTGCCGATGAACTCGCACACCAGCCGGCTGGCCGGGGTTTCGTAGATGTCCATCGGGCTGCCGATCTGCTCGATGCAGCCCAGGTGCATGATGGCGATCCGTTCGGCCATGGTCATCGCCTCTTCCTGATCGTGGGTCACCATGACGCAGGTTACCCCGACCCGTTCGATGATCTCGACCAGCTCGAGCTGCATCTGGGAGCGCAGCTTCTTGTCCAGCGCCCCCATGGGCTCATCCAGCAGCAGCAGCTTGGGGCGCTTGGCCAGCGAGCGCGCCAGCGCCACCCGCTGGCGCTGGCCGCCGGAGAGCTGATGGGGCTTGCGACGGGCATACTGGGTCATCTGCACCAGCTTGAGCATCTCCTCCACCCGGGCATCGACCTCCGCCTTGGGCAGGCCATCCTGCTTGAGGCCGAAGGCGATGTTCTGCGCCACCGTCATGTGGGGGAACAGGGCGTAGGACTGGAACATCATGTTGATGGGGCGTTCATAGGGCGGCATGTCGGTGATGTCGACCCCGTCGAGGAACAAGCGCCCCTCGGTGGGACGCTCGAACCCCGCCAGCATCCGCAGCAGGGTCGACTTGCCGGAGCCGGACCCGCCCAGCAGGGCGAAGATCTCGCCCTTGTGGATGTTGAGGGACACGTTGTCGACCGCCAGCGTTTCATCGAACTGCTTGCTTACCCTGTCTATCTTGACCAGCACTTCTTTGCGTTGCTGGCTGCCCTCGAGGGCTTTCTTGTAGGCACTGGAGGCTATCGCCATTACCAAACTCCCAAAGGTAATACCGGCCGGGGCCGATCCATAAAACAGTCTGGCGCCCCGGGATGGGCGCCAAGGTTAGGTTCCGGACTTGATCTTGGTCCAACTCCGGGTGATCAGGCGCTGCACCGCACGGGGATGTGCCTGCTGCACATACAGCCGCTCCAGCACCGCCTGGGGTGGATAGACGGACTCGTCATTGCGCACGTGCTCCTCCATGAACTCCCCCGCCTTGGCGTTGGGGTTCGCGTAGCCCACATGATTGCTGATCTGGGCAATCACCTCTGGCTGCAGCACGTAGTTGATGAGGGCGTGCGCCTCTTTCACATTGGTGGCATCAGCCGGGATCGCCATCATGTCGAACCAGAGGTTGCCCCCCTCCTTCGGTATGCTGTAGGCGATCTTGATCCCCTTGCCGGCTTCGTCGGCACGGGCCGCCGCCTGCAGGATGTCGCCGGAGAAACCGGCCGCCACGCAGATGTCGCCGTTGGCGAGATCGCCGATGTACTTGGAGGAGTGGAAATAGGCCACGTAGGGGCGCACCTTGAGCAGCTGCTCCTCGGCGCGCTTGAGATCCGCCGGATCCTGGCTGTTGGGGTTGAGCCCCAGATAGTTGAGCGCCGCCGGGATCATCTCGTCTGCCGAGTCGAGGAAGGCGACCCCGCAACGGGCCAGTTTCTGCATGTTTTCCGGTTCGAAGATCACGGCCCAGGAGTCAATCTTGTCGACCCCCAGCACAGCCTTGACCTTGTCGATGTTGTAACCGATGCCATTGGTGCCCCACAGATAGGGCACGGCGTACTGATGACCCGGATCCACCTTGTCGAGCTGCTTGAGCAGCACGGGATCCAGGTTGGCCAGATTGGGCAGCAGGGCGGGATCCAGCTTCTGGAAGGCCCCCGCCTTGATCTGTTTGGCCAGGAAATTGTTGGAGGGCACCACCAGATCGTAACCGGTGCGTCCGGTCAGCAGCTTGCCTTCGAGGGTTTCGTTGGAATCAAACACGTCATAGACGGTCTGGATCCCGGTCGCCCGCTGAAAGTCGCTGAGGGTGGTCTCGCCGATATAGTCGGACCAGTTGTAAAAGTGGACTACAGGGGCTGCCTGAGCCACATTTGCCAACCCCAGAGCCAGGGCCATCGTCACTATCTTGGTTGTGTGCACTTACTCAGTCCTCTTAATGTGTGATTTGCCAGTCGCGCATCCTTACGCGCCGTCCAACCTGTCGGGTGGGTCACCTCCCTCCCGGCCGAACTGCGGACCGGGAGGGGCACTCGTCACTTACTTGCCTGACTTGATCTTGGTCCAGCTACGCGTCATCAGACGCTGCACCTTGGCCGGCAGATCCGGGAAGGTGTAGATCTTGGCCAGCGTCTCGTCGCTCGGGTAGATGCCCGGATCGTTGCGGATCTTCTCGGACACCAGCGGCACGGAAGCCTTGTTGCCACTCGGGTAGCTGACGGCGTCGGAGATCTTGGCGATCACCTCCGGCTTCATCAGGTAGTTCAGGAACACATGGGCCGCCTCCACGTTCTTGGCATCGGCCGGGATGGCCAGCATGTCGAAGAAGCTGCCTGCCCCCTCTTTCGGGATCACGTAGGTCAGGTTGACGCCGTTCTTGGCCTCGATCGCCCGTGACTTGGACTGCTGCAAGTCACCGGAGTAACCGACCGCCACGCACAGGTTGCCGTTGGCCAGATCCGAAATGTATTTGGAGGAGTGGAAGTAGGCGGTATAGGGACGGATGGAGAGGAACAGCTCCTCCGCCTTCTTCAGCTCGTCCGGCTTCTGGCTGTCCGGCTTGAAGCCCAGGTATTGCAGGGCGGCCGGCAGCATTTCGGTCGGCGAGTCGAGGAAGGAGACACCGCACTCCTTCAACTTGGCCATGTTTTCCGGTTTGAACACCAGATCCCAGGAATCCACCGGCGCCTTGTCACCCAGCACGGCTTTCACCTTCTCCGGGTTGTAGGCATAACCGATGGTGCCCCACAGGTAAGGAATGGAGTACTGGTTACCCGGGTCGCTCGGTTCGAGCGCCTTGAGCAACGAGGTATCCAGGTTTTGCCAGTTGGAGAGCTTGGACTTGTCCAGCTTCTGGAACACGCCCGCCTTGATCTGCTTGGCCAGGAAGGGGTTGGACGGCACGACGATGTCATAGCCCGAACTGCCGGCCAGCAACTTGGCTTCCAGCACCTCGTTGCTGTCGAACACGTCGTAGACCACCTTGATGCCCGTCTCTTTCTGGAAGTCTTCCAGCGTGTTTGGCGCGATATAATCGCTCCAGTTGTAGACGTGCAACACCTTGTCCTCGGCCATCGCCCCGGTACTCATCATGACCAGTGCCACAGAGGCTGCAATCATTCCCGTTTTGAAAGACATCGTCCTTGTCTCCTAAGCAAATTGTATGCGCAAGCCAACCTGCCCGGCGCCCGCCTATCCCCGCAGCTTTGCCGCCGTCAGATCGAGACTGAGCCTGGCCAGATTGACCAATTCATCCACCTGTTCCTCGGTGATCACCAAGGGGGGCGATATGATCATGGTATCGCCGACCGCCCTCATCACCAAGCCATTGTTAAAGCAGAACTCCCGACAGGTCATACCGGCCTGCAGCCCAGCCGGGAAGCGGCTGTTGGTCTGCTTGTCCTGCACTATTTCCAGCGCGGCCACCAGGCCTTTGCCACGGGTTTCGCCCACCAGCGGATGGTCCGCCAGCTCCGCCCAGCGGCGCTGCAAATAGGGGCCGATGGTATCATGAACTCGCTTAACTATGCTTTCGTTTTGCATAAGCGTAATGTTGGCAATCGCCACGGCGCAGGCCACCGGATGGCCGGAATAGGTGAAGCCGTGGTTGAACTCGCCTCCCTCTTCCACCAGTACCTTGGCGACCCTGTCCCCCACCATCACGGCCCCCATCGGCAGATAGCCGGAGGTGATGCCCTTGGCCAGGCACATGAGATCCGGCTTGATGCCGAAGCCTTCGCTGGCGAACCAGTGACCGGTGCGGCCAAAGCCGCAGATCACCTCGTCGGCGATCAGCAGGATGCCGTACTTGTCGCAGATGCGCTGGATCTCGGGCCAGTAGCTGTCGGGCGGGATGATGACGCCGCCGGCGCCCTGGATCGGCTCGCCGATAAAGGCGGCCACCTGGTCCACCCCCAGCGCCAGAATCTTCTCCTCCAGCTGACGGGCACGGGCCAGCCCGAATTCGTGGGCGCTCATCCCCTGCCCCTCGCCGAAGTGATAGGGCTGGTCGATGTGCACGATACCGGGGATCGGCAATCCGCCCTGGGCGTGCATCCCCTTCATGCCGCCCAGGCTGGCGCCCGCCACGGTGGAACCGTGGTAGGCGTTGTGGCGGCTGATGATCACCTGCTTGTCCGGCTGCCCCTTGCTGGCCCAGTAGTGGCGCACCATGCGAAGCACGGTATCGTTGCACTCGGAGCCCGAACCGGTGAAGAAGACGTGGTTGAGGTGCGGCGGCGTGATCTCGGCCAGCAGGGTCGCCAGCTCGGCAGCGGGCGGGTGGCTGGTCTGGAAGAAGAGGTTGTAGTAGGGCAGTTGCTGCATCTGGCGGGTGGCGGCGTCCACCAGCTCCTGGCGGCCATAGCCCAGGTTGACGCACCACAGGCCGGCCATGCCGTCCAGAATGCGCTTGCCTTCGGAGTCTTCCAGATAGACGCCTTCGGCCCGGGTGATGATGCGGCTGCCTTTCTTGTTCAGTGCCTGAAAATCGGTAAACGGATGCAGGTGATGGCTGGCTTCCAGTTGCTGCCACTCACGGGTGGTATGCTGCATTGCTTGCTCCTCGGTTCCTTCGATTTAAGCGATGTTTGTTGGTCAGTTGAGGAGGTACAGACAACTCCCCCGGTCACGGTGACGCACCGAGTGTCGTGCAGTGCCTGCTCCCCAACTGTCTCGATTCATGCGGGAGGGGCCGGCGGCCCCTCCGGGCAGGGTGATGCGCGACCGGCGCGCATCTGGGTCACACGTTCAGCAGCAGGAACTCCCGTTCCCAGCGGCTGATCACCCCGAAGTAGGTCTCATATTCCTTGCGTTTGACCGCCACAAAGGCCCGGGTAAAGCGCTCGCCCAGCATCTCCTTGATGGGGTCGCACTGCTCCAGGTGGCTCAATGCCTCCTCCAGCGAGCGGGGCAGGCTGTAGGGCAGCTCATAGGCGCTCGACTTCATCTCCGGCAGCGGCTCCAGCTTCTCCATCATGCCGAGGTAGCCGCAGGCCAGGGTGGCGGCCAGCGCCAGATAAGGGTTGGCATCGGCGCCGGCGAAGCGGTTCTCCACCCGGCGGGCACTGGCCTCGGAGAAGGGCACCCGCAGCCCGCAGGTGCGGTTCTCCACCCCCCACTGCACGTTGCGTGGCGCGCTCTCGCCAAAGGTGAGGCGGCGGTAGGAGTTGACGTTGGGGGCCAGCAGCGCGGTCACCGCCGGCGTGTATTTCTGCAGGCCGGCGATGAAGTGCATGAACAGCTCGGAGTGGCCGCCGTTCTCGGTGCCGAACAGGTTGCGGCCGTTCACATCTTCCAGGCTCTGGTGGATGTGCATGGCGGAGCCGGGCTCGTCGCTCATCGGTTTGGCCATGAAGGTGGCGTAAATCCCGTGGCGGTGGGCCGCTTCCCGCATGGTGCGCTTGAACAGGAACACCTGATCCGCCAGATCGACGGCGTCGCCGTGCAGGAAGTTGATCTCCATCTGGGCGGCGCCGGACTCGTGGATCAGGGTGTCCACCTCCAGCTCCTGCGCCTCGCAGTAGTCGTACATGTCTTCAAAGATGGGGTCGAATTCGTTGACCGCATCGATGCTGAACGATTGGCGGGCCGTCTCTGGGCGGCCGTTGCGCCCCACCGGCGGCACCAGCGGATAGTCGGGGTCTTCGTTGCGCTTGACCAGATAGAATTCCAGCTCGGGGGCCACCACCGGTTTCCAGCCCTGCTTCTCGTAAAATGACAGGACCCGACGCAGCACGGAGCGCGGCGCGATGTCGATCAGCTTGCCATTGATGTCGAAACAGTCGTGGATCACCTGGGCGGTCGGCTCCAGCGCCCAGGGGACGAAACGAATGGTGTTGGGATCGGGATAGAGCTGCATGTCCCGCTCCAGCGGGTCGATCATGCTGTCGTCATCCGGATACTCGCCGGTCACCGTCTGGGTGAAGATGACCTCGGGCAGCCGCATGCCCCCCTCGCGCAGAAACTTGTTGGCTGGAATGATCTTGCCTCGGGCATTGCCGGTGAAATCCGGAAACAGGCACTCCACTTCCGTGATGCGATTGCTCTCCATCCAGCCCTTGATACTGTCCATGTTAAACCCCGACTCTACGGTTGCCATTGGCAAGGGTGTCTAATATATGGAACACCCTTGTTATCAAATTGTAATCAACACCACCATAAAAGCCCGCCATCAGGGGCAATGTCAAGCGGTGGTGTTTAAAAAACTATAAATAACGGCGCATATAATGACCATCGCGGGGACAAATACTAAACACCCTGGCGTGATAACGACTCACTGCAAGCCCGGTGCCAACAAGCGTGCAGGATCCCCCATGTTCTCAGTCAGACCCTGTCTGAATCGGGTCATTTTTTTGCAAGGGCGCACAATACTTGTCCTCTTTGCTTTGCATGCCTGCATTTTTTTGGTACAAGGCCCGCCCTGATTTGCACTCTCCTGCTTGGATTTGGTGCAAATTCAGGACACAGGGCTTGGTCTGCAGGCAGACAGCCCCCATAAACAGGGATAATTGGGTTAGTAAACTGACTGGTAGTAAATCGTATGTGTGATTTCATGACTGAAGACCAACTGGCCTTTTACAAGGGACAGATCGAGCGCCAGATCCTCGAACTCGAAGATCGCCTCAACTCCCAGGCCAGCCAGGCCATCGCCACCGATACCAACGAGATGGCTGATGAAATTGACCGTGCCAGCATCGAGGAAGCCCGTCGTCTGGAGCTGAACCGCATCGAGCATGACAAGCTGCATCTGCGCAAGCTGCGTGGTGCCCTCAAGCGCATCAGCGAAGGGGATTTCGGTTACTGCGAATCCTGCGGTGACGAGATCTCCCTCAAGCGGCTGCAGGCTCGTCCCGAGTCCCGCTTCTGCGTTGAATGCCAGAGCACCAAGGAGTTCAACGATACCCACGTGTATCGTCGCGTCGCCTGACGCCTCGCTGCCTGCTCACATTCGCTCGGCGAGCGTCGCCAGCGGGGTGGGCATGCAGGTGACAATGAGGACACCAGGCTGCTCACCCTGGCGGATCACGGCTACGCAGCAAGAGAGTGACAAGTTCTGTTAGACTCCGGGCAAGCCCGGAATCTACAGGAGAGCAGAGAGTGAAATGGTTCCTCAAACTGTGCTTGTGTCTGCCGTTGCTGGCACAAGCACAGACCCTCACGGTCAAGGTTCCCAGCCGGCCGATCAACGACCTCGACAAAGAGTACCAACTCAAGCTGCTGGAACTGGCGCTGACCCATGCCGGCCAGCCGTTTCGCATCAAGCAGGTCGAACTCAACCTCAACCAGTACAGCCTGCAGCAACAGCTGAGCAAGGGCCAAACCATCAATGTGTTCTGGATGGGTACCTCCAGCGCCCTCGAATCCTCGCTCATCGCCGTGCCAATCCCGCTGTTTCGCGGTCTGGAAGGGCTGCGGCTCTCCTTCATCCACGCCGATGCCCAGGAGAAGTTCAACCAGATCAACTCGCTGGCCGACCTCAAGAAACTGAAGGCGGCGCAAGGGGTGGGCTGGGCCGACAACAAGATCCTCGAGAACGCCGGCATCCCCACCTATTCGGGGCGCTACAGCAACCTGTTTCGGCTGATCAACGACGGCGACAAGCTGGACTTCTTCCCGCGCAATCTGGTGGAGATCTTTGCCGAGCGCAGCGAGCTGGTGGCGCAATATCCCAACCTGGTCATCGATCAGCACCTGCTGATCCGCTACCCCTTCGCCGAGTTCTTCTTCGTCAGCCCGGAATCCCCCAAGCTGGCCAAGGCGATCCAGACCGGGCTTGAGCGGGCCTATGCCGACGGCAGCTTCATGAAATTCTTCCGGGAGAACCCCAAGATCCGCGAGGCCCTGGCCAGCGCCAATCTCGAACGGCGGGTCACCATCTCCCTGCCCAATCCCGACATGACACCGTTGCTAAAATCCATTCCGGCCCAATATTGGGAGTATCCCCCGCAGGGATAAGAGTCGGCCACCTCAACCGGGGTGGCACCCACAGCGCGCCAGGGAGGTGCCATGAAGGGAATCGAGGAGTGGTTTGAACTGTACGGCCAGAGCCACCGGCACCCGGTCAATGTGGCGATCCACAAGCTGGCGGTGCCCGGTATCTATCTCTGCTCGTTGGCCCTGTTCTGGTGCCTGCCGGCCGGGCCGCTGCCGCCGTCGCTCAACTGGGCCGCGCTGGTCGCCATCCCGGTGCTGGCCTTCTACCTGCGGCTGTCGTTTGCGCTGTTTGTGGGCATGACGCTGCTGACCGCACTGGGGCTGGTCATTTGCCACAGCTGGCAAGGCCCCTTGCTGTGGCCGGCGCTGGCCGGGTTCGTGCTGCTCTGGATAGCCCAGTTCGTCGGTCACAAGATCGAGGGCAAGCGCCCCTCCTTCCTCGCCGACCTGCAGTTTTTGCTGATCGGCCCCGCCTGGGTGCTGGCCAGCCTCTATCGTCGTTTGGGCATTCCCTACTGAGGGAAGCCAACAGGAGAGACCATGAGACATTCTCAGATCCTTGCTCGCGCCCTGCCGCTGCTGCTGGGCGCACTGATTGCCGGCCCGGCGCAGGCCGACAAGGCCGACCCGGTCGGCGAGGTGAGCACCGCCTTCAAGCTGTTTGGCCCCAACCACAAGATCCTGGTGGAGGCGTTCGACGATCCCCGCATCGACGGTGTCGCCTGCTACCTGGCGCGCCCCAAGACCGGCGGCGTCAAGGGCGGGCTCGGGCTGGCGGAAGATCCCTCCCACGCCTCCCTCTCGTGCTACCAGATTGGCCCCATCACCCTGCCCGCCAAGCTGAAGGCAGGGGAAGAGGTGTTCGACGTCAGCACCTCGCTGGTGTTCAAGGAGCAGAAAGTGGTGCGCTTTTACGATCAGAAGCGCAACGCGCTGGTCTATCTGACTTACAGCACCAAGCTGGTAGATGGTTCTTACAAGAGTGCGGTCAGCGCCGTGCCCATCATGCCGTGGGGCTGACCCCCCACCATTTATCCCGTGATGACGACCCATATTTGTTGTAATTTAACTACATCATTATCTGCGGAGAGCGCACCATGAGAGTCGCCGTTTTCAGTACCAAGAGCTACGACAAAGAGCACTTCAATCAGGCCAACAGCCAGTACGGTTATGAACTGGAGTTCTTCGACGTGCGGCTGGAGGCCAAGACTGCCCGGCTGGCCCACGGCTTCCCCGTGGTGTGCCTGTTCGTCAACGACGATGCCGACCGCGAGGTGCTGACCGAGCTGGCCACCAATGGCACCAAGGTGATCGCCCTGCGCTGCGCCGGCTACAACAACGTGGATCTGGCCGCCGCCAAGGAGCTGGGGCTGAAGGTAGTGCGAGTGCCCGCCTACTCCCCGGAAGCGGTCGCCGAACACGCGGTGGGCCTGATGATGACCCTCAACCGTCGCATCCACAAAGCCTATCAGCGCACCCGTGACGCCAACTTCTCGCTGGAGGGGCTGGTCGGCTTCAACATGCACGGTCGCACCGCCGGCATCATCGGTACCGGCAAGATCGGCATCGCCACCCTGCGCATCCTCAAGGGCTTCGGCATGCGCCTGCTGGTGAGCGATCCCTATCCAAACCAGGCGGCCATCGATCTCGGTGCCGAGTACGTGGATCTCGATACCCTGTTCCGCCAGTCCGACGTCATCAGCCTGCACTGCCCGCTGTTCAAGGAGAACTACCACCTGCTGAACAAGGAGGCGTTCGCCAAGATGAAGGACGGGGTGATGATCATCAACACCAGCCGGGGCGGCCTGCTTGACTCCAACGCCGCCATCGAGGCGCTCAAGACCGCCCGCATCGGCGCGCTGGGGCTGGACGTCTACGAGGAAGAAGAAGATCTCTTCTTCGCCGACAAGTCCAACGAGGTGATCACCGATGACGTGTTCCGCCGCCTGTCGGCCTGCCACAACGTGCTGTTCACCGGTCACCAGGCCTTCCTGACCCGCGAGGCGCTGCACGCCATCGCCGACACCACCCTCAGCAACATCCGCGCCATCGACAGCCAGGGGCGCTGCGACAACGAGGTGGAGTAAACCACCGCGCAATAAGCGAGGCGCCGGGTTGTGAGACCCGGCGCCTTCGGGTAGGCTACCAGCCCTTTTTTGCTCAGGAGTCTGGCTGCCCATGTTTATCGGATTTGATTACGGTACCTCCAACTGTGCCGTCGCCGTGATGGAACAAGGCAGCCCCAGGCTGCTGAACCTGAGCGGTGCCCACTACCTTCCCTCCACCCTGCACGCGCCTCACCGGGATGCCATCGCCGGCCTGCTGGCCGAAGGGCTGGCCCCCGCCCAGCAGAGCGAGTACCTCAAACTGCGCGGCCCCGTGGTGACCCGGGCCCAGGCGGTACGCCGCCAGATGCGCGAAGAGGGGCTGATCGACGAGCTCAGCTTTGGCGCCGCGGCGCTGGAGCGCTATCTGGAAGAGCCGGACGACGGCTACTACCTCAAGTCGCCGAAATCCTTCCTCGGCGCCTACGGCCTCAAGGCACCGCATATCGCCCTGTTCGAAGACATCGTCTGCGCCATGATGCTGCACGTGCGGCGCGAGGCAGAGCAGCAGCTCGGCGCGCCGATCCGCCGCGCCGTGGTCGGCCGCCCGGTCAACTTCCAGGGGCTGGCGGGGGAAGAGAGCAATCGTCAGGCCATCGCCATCCTGAGCGAGGCGGCCCGCCTCGCCGGGTTCGAACAGGTGGAATTTCTCTATGAGCCGGTGGCGGCCGGCTTCGAATTCGAGGCCCGCTTGACCGAAGATACGGTGGTGCTGGTGGTGGACATCGGCGGCGGTACCACCGACTGCTCGGTGCTGCGGATGGGCCCAAGCCACCGCGACCGGCTCGATCGCGACGGCGATCTGCTCGGCCACAGCGGCCAGCGCATCGGCGGCAACGACTTCGACATCCGGCTGACGGTGGAGGGCATGATGCCGCTACTCGGCATGCACGAGACCCTCAAGACCGGCAAACCGCTGCCCCACCCGCTGTTCTGGGACGCCGCCGCCATCAACGACGTCAGCGCCCAGAGCCGCTTCTACAGCCTGGATACCGCCCGCCAGCTGCAGGATCTGCAGCTCGACAGCCAGCCCGGCAGCAAGCTGGGCCGCCTCGCCAGCCTGCGCGCCCACAAGCTGAGCCACCAGCTGGTGTGGCGTGCCGAGCAGGGCAAGATCGCCCTCTCGACGCAGGAGTCCAATCACCAATCGCTGAGCGAGCTGGAAAAAGGGCTGGAGGCGGAGCTGACCCGCGAACAGCTGGCCAATGCCTCTGCCCTGCTGCTGGAGAAAATTGGCGAGCTGATGGATGAAGCCATCGCCGCCGCCGGCGTGCAGCCGGATCGGGTCTTCATCACCGGCGGCAGCGCCCGCTCCCCGCTGATCCAGGCCTTCATCCGCCAGAAGCTGCCCCAGGTGCCGCTGGAAGGGGGTGATGACTTCGGCTCGGTCGCCTCCGGTCTGGCCCGTTACGCCGAGCGGCTGTTTGGCAGCGGTCAACCCACCCCGATCTGACCCAACTGCAGCCAGGCATGGGGGCTGTGTTGCCATTTAACGACACAGGCCCCACCCACAGGGCGACAGAAGCAGTCGGGGGCCCTCCCCCTCGCCCTGCCTGAGGGCGCGCACAGAGGGTATGCTTGTCACTCCCACTACCGGAGCCCTTTCATGCCCAGATTCTTGCTACTGCTGCTCGCCCTGCTTCTGCTCAGCGCCTGCAGCAGTACTCCCCGCTTCGCCTCGCAAGACCTGCAGCACCACCACTGGGTGCTCGACAAGCTGGATGGCCAGCCCGTTGCCGCGCCGCAAGACAATCCGCCCGATTTCGAGATAGGTGAGCACTTCACCGTCAACGGCATCGCCGGTTGCAACCGCTACTTCGGGCAGGGCCACCTCGAGGGGAACAAGTTCTGGGTGACCAGTCTGGGCAGCACCGAGATGGCCTGTCTGGCCCCGCTCGATGCCGTGGAGCAGGCGGTGCTGACCACCCTCACCGAAGGTGCCACCTTGGATGGCACCACCCAGACCCTGATCCTGCAGGGCAAACGGCATCGTTTGGAATACACCCTGCGCGACTGGGTGCTCTAGGGCTCACAAACCGGCATCACAAACAGGAACATGTGCCCCGCCTGTGGCACAATATGAGGCAGTGCTCGCAATGGAGGCTGCCTCAGCCATGTCGATGGACCGTCTGTTTGACAAGATCAAACAACTCCCCACTATCCCGCAACTGCTGCATGAGTTGATGCAGAGCTTCAGCGATGAAAATGCCCGCATCGACGAGATCGCGGCCAAGATCGCCATGGACCAGGTGATCAGCGTCAAGGTGCTGCGAATGGCCAACTCGGCCGCCCTGCGTCGTGGCAACGAAGTCACCTCCATCGAACAGGCGGTCATCCGCCTCGGTTTCAACCGGCTGCGCTCTGTGGTGGTCGCCTCCGGCATCATCGGCAGCTTCAAGGCGCCTCCCAGCTTCGACAAGAACAAGTTCTGGACCGAGACCTTCCAGGTCGCCACCATCGCCAAGACCCTGGCCCAGGAGGCCAAGGTGCTCGACCCCGAGACCGCTTTTACCTGCGCCCTCATCCACAACATTGGCGAGCTGCTGATCCAGAGCACCTTGCCGGAAGAGGCGGAGCTCATCAGTCTGGCGATCCAGAAGGGGAGCAGCCGGGTCGAGGCCCAGCGCGAGATGCTGGGCTACGACTACGCCCAGCTCGGCGCCGAGCTGGCACGGCGCTGGAACCTCTCCGAGGCCTTCGTCGATGCAATCTCCCAGCAGCTGGATCCCCTCTCCCACGACCCGGTCAGCAAGGAGGCGGTGCTGATCCGTCTGGCGGTCTTCATCTCCTTCGCCTGGAACGCGGGAGTGCCTGCCCAGGCCATCATCGCCCGCTTCCCCAAGCCACTGGCCGACCAGCTGGGGCTGGATCCCAAGTCGCTCGCCGGCCAGCTCGAAACCTTGCATGAACAGGGCAATGCCCTCGCCGATCTTCTGACTCAATAAGCATCATGACCCATCCATTTCTGTTTCATCCCCAGGTGGCGCCCTGGTTCAAAGAGAGCGCCGATGCCCTGCAACTGACCCTGTTCAGCGAGCTGGATGCCCCGATCCGCGAGGTGTGGCTGCGCCACGAGCCGGACAACGAGGAGTACCTGATCCCGATGACGGCGGTCTCCACCCGCGACCGGCTGCAGGTATGGCAGGCGACCCTGCCGCTCATCAAGGGGCAGGACATTCACCTCTACTGCTTCAAGTGCATCACCGATGAGGAGCAGTGGTGGCTGCACGGGGCCGGCGTCAGTGCCGCCATGCCACCGCGCGAACAGCATTTTCGCTTCAACAGCCTGCACCAGCCACCGGCCTGGGTGCAGGACCAGGTGTTCTACCAGATTTTCCCCGATCGCTTCTGCAACGGCGATCCGTCGCTCAGCGTCAAGCATCACGAGTACGAGTACCGCGGCAAGGCGGTGATCAGCAAGGCGTGGGGCGAGCCGGTCAGCCGCCACGAAGAGGGCCATGGCGCCTGTGAATTCTACGGTGGCGACCTGGCGGGCATCGATGCCAAGCTGCACTACCTGCAATCCCTCGGGGTGACGGCGCTCTATCTCAACCCCATCTTCGACTCGCCGAGCAACCACAAGTACGACACTCAGGACTACTTCAAGGTGGATGCGCACCTCGGCAGCAACGCCCAGTTTGCCGAGCTGACTCGCAACCTGCACCAGCGCGGCATGAAGATCATCCTGGATGCGGTGGTCAACCACACCTCGACCGAGCACCCCTGGTTCTGCCCGCCGCTGGGCGCCCAGCGCAACCCGGACTCACCGTGGCGCAGCTTCTACACCTTTGACAACGACGGGGATTACGTCAGCTGGAAGGGCATCCGCAGCCTGCCCAAGCTCGACTTCTCCAGCGAACAGGTGCAGGACGCCGTTTATCGGGCAGACAACGCCATTCTGCGCTACTGGATGCGCGCCCCCTACCAGATCGATGGCTGGCGCTTCGACGTCATCCACATGCTGGGGGAGCGTGGCACTGCCGAGGGCAACCGCGGCCACGTACGCGCTATTCGCGGCGCGGTGAAGCAGGAGAACCCGGACGCCTATGTGCTGGGCGAGCACTTCTTCGAGGCCAGCCAGTGGCTGCAGGGGGATCAGGAGGACGGCGCCATGAACTACTACGGCTTCGCCCACCCTATTCGCGCCTTCCTGGCGGGCCAGGACATCGCCTACCACCCCATCAAGATCAGCGCCGAAGAGCTGGATCGCTGGCTCAAGCTGGCGCGGGCCCACATTCCGTTCAAGAACCAGCTGGCCCAGTTCAACCTGCTGGACAGCCACGATACTGCCCGCTTCCTTCACCTGCTGGGGGAGGACAAGCAGCGGATGCGGCTCGCGGCCACCCTGTTGCTCACCTATATCGGCGTGCCGTCCATCTACTACGGCGATGAAGTGGGGCTCTCTGGCGGCAATGACCCGGACTGCCGCCGCTGCTTCCCGTGGGAGACCACCGCCTGGGATCACGTGCTGCACGACCACTACCGCCGGTTGATCCAGATCCGCCGGCAGCGCCCGGCTCTGCGCCGCGGCGACATCCAGACCCTCTATGCCGGCCCGCACAGCTATGTGTTTGCCCGCACCCTGCAAAGCGATCAGGTGGTGGTAGCCTGCAACCGTCACCCCAGCGAGCCGCGCACCATCAGCCTGCCCCTGTGGCAGACCGCGAGCCCCGCCAGCCGCTTCACCGATGCCTTCAACGGCGACAAATTCGAAGTGGTACAGGGCGAGGTGCAGCTCACCATCCCCGCCAACTCGGCCAGAGTGCTGCTCTCCAGCTGATTGACGTTATCTCGCCAATAAAAAAACCGGAGCCACAGGCTCCGATTATTTTATGCGCCACAGCTGGCCTACAGTGGCCTTGTGCAGACCGCCAGCAAGCCCGGCTGAGCATCAGTAGTTGATGCTGACGTAGGGCACCTCGTCCACCTGCCACAGCTGTTTGAGGTAGACGGTCAGCACGAAGAAGAAGTTGGCCAGCAGGTTGGCGAACCGATAGAGGATGGGGTCGAAGCGCACCCCGCTCTCTTCCAGTCGCACCAGCAGCCGCACTACCTTCTTGCTGCCGCAGCGGCACAGATGCAGGGTCGGGATCGGCTGCGGCCCTTGCGGCAGCACGAAACCGGTGACCCGGCCGCGGCTCGCCTCGTTGTAGTGATCGTAACGCCCCTTCAGCCATGCCAGATCCTCCTCGAAGAGGCCGAGCCTGCCGCGCACCGAGCCGTTGAGGTTGTAGATAAGCCGCTGCAACGCCGCAAGATCCGCCAGCATGGGCGCAATCTCGGCATCCGGAGCCAGGTGTGACAACACGGCGCCCACCTGGCAGCAGAGCTCATCGGTGGCGATCTCGTAGTCACACTGGAACTGGGTTTCGAAGATGAAGGGGTAGCAAAGCTCGCGCTTGTCTCTGGGCTTTTTCGGGTTCATGGGCTGGCCGGATCGGGAAAAAGGCCAGTTTGCCAGCCCCCGCAGGAGCTGGCAAACGGCCGGTCATGGTCCTCGATTCGAAACCGTTCAGACGCTCTTGCTGCTGGCATCCGTCGCCGGCTGGAACTGGCCGATCATCCGCAGCGCATCCAGCATCCGCTGGTTGAAGCTGGTGAAACTGCCCACCTGGGCCGGATCGCTCTGGCCACGGGCCGCCAGCACCGCCGGCGTCAGCGCCTGCTGCTGGGACGCCGGCAGCAGGGCATCCGCCTGCTGCTGCACCTGATCCAGCTTGGGCAGGTAGTCGGCCAGCGGCTTGAGCATCTCCTGCAGGGAGTGCGCCCCCTGATAGGTCTGGCTCAGCTTGAGACTCTGCTTGAGCTTGAGCGAATAGGAGGCCAGCTGGCTGTCATCCAGCTTCAGTTCGCCCGCCTTCTTCAACAGGTCGTCGAAATTGCCGGAGAAGAAGTTGCCGGCCAGATCGTCGATCCCCTTGACCAGCTTGCCGATGGAGTCCATCTCCTCGCTGCTCAGGTTGCCCTCCAGCGAGAAGCTGAAGCTCTGGCTCGACTTGAGGCTGAACTGGCTGCCGCTGTCATCCTTCTGGGACTTGGTCTGCCAGCTGTCGTTGAAGCGCAGCACCACCTTGTCGCCATCCTTGGTCTGGATCTCCAGCGAACCCTGCTGGCGACTGGCCATTTCGGCCTGCCCCATGTCGGTGGTGGAGACCTTGCCGAAGAACTCCTTCTCGAACTGATCGAGCCCCTCCTGGATCAGCTTGTAGCTCTGATCCATGCCGGTCTTGATGTCGGAATTGTCCGCCCAGTCGCCGAGCTGCTTCCTGGCGTCGCCAAAGCCCTTGTCCACCCCCTTGCGAGCCTGCTCCATCATGCCGGTCAGGCTGTCATCCGACTTGCCGTCGGCCCGGGCAGCCCCCAGCCGGCCGGTGACGAACTGCAGCACGTTGTCGGCCACCGACTGAAAGTCGAACAGGGTATCCGGGGTCACCGCCTCCGGCTGATCCTGCGCCTTGGGCGCCTTGTAACCCTGACCATTGATCTCCAGCGCGAACTGCAGCGCCTGCTGCACCAGCACCTGCGCCCATTTCGGCGCCTTGTGCAACGAGACTTCGTCCTCGTTGTTTACCGGCTTCGAGTCCGCCTGCTGGGGCGATTTGGGAGCAACACCCACTCCCTTGGGTTGGGCCGCGCCCACTCCGTCGATCTGCATAATGTGTCCTCCCACCATGCCTGTAGATCAGCTATCGGCCTGACTGCACACTTCTTGACCACAAAATACTGGACAATCTGCGGCGGCCTTTTAAAATCGGGCCCCTTTGGGTGGCTGCAGGCTTCCCCCGATTTCGACCCGGCCAGACCGGTGTGCATGTGAGGTAAATCATGACCCAATCCCAGCAGGTTTCCGCCGACCCGGCGCCCCTTCGAACCCCGGCCGATTACCAGGCCCAGCTCGACGAGAAGCGCGAGCGCCTCTGCGGGTTGTTTGCCGACTTCACCCTGCCTGCGCTGGAAGTGCACGCCTCCCCCGCCGAACACTACCGGATGCGCGCCGAGTTTCGCATCTGGCACGACGGTGATGACTTGTACCACTGCATGTATGCGCCGGCCACCAAGGAGATCATCCGGGTCGATCAGTTCCCCACTGCCAGCCGCCTCATCAACCAGCTGATGCCGGTGCTGCTGGAAGGGCTGCGCCCGCACCCCGTGCTGCGCCGCAAGCTGTTCCAGATCGACTACCTCTCCACCCAGTCCGGCCAGATCTGCGTCAGCCTGCTCTACCATCGCAAGCTGGAGAGCGAGTGGCAGCAGGCCGCCGAAGCGCTGCAGGCCGACCTGCGGGCCAAGGGATTCGAGCTGCAGCTGATTGGCCGTGCCCACAAGCAGAAGATCTGCCTGGGGGAGGAGTTCGTCATCGAGCGGTTGAATGTGCAGGGCCGCGAGCTGGTCTACAAGCAGGTGGAAAACAGCTTCACCCAGCCCAACGCCGCCATCAACGAACAGATGCTGGGCTGGGCGCTGGACGTGACCAAGGGGAGCGAGGGCGACCTGCTGGAGCTCTACTGCGGCAACGGCAACTTCTCCATCGCCCTGGCGCAGAACTTCCGCAAGGTGCTGGCCACCGAGATCGCCAAGCCGAGCGTGGACTCCGCCCAGTTCAACATCGCCGCCAACGGCGTCGACAACCTGATCATCCTGCGCATGTCGGCCGAGGAGTTCACCATGGCGATGCGCGGCGAGCGGGAGTTCAACCGTCTCAAGGGGGTGGATCTGGGCGCCTACCAGTGCAACACCATCTTCGTCGACCCGCCCCGGGCCGGCCTCGATGACGCCACCGTCAAGCTGGTGCAGGATTACGACAACATTCTCTACATCTCCTGCAACCCAGAGACCCTGCAGGCCAACATGGCGGTGCTCGGCGACACCCACGAGATCGCCCGCTTCGCCCTGTTCGACCAATTCCCCTGGACTCACCATATGGAAGCCGGCGTCTATCTCAAGCGCAAGACGGGTTGATGCCGCCGGGGCATAATTCCCAGCCAGACCAGCAAAACAAGACAGGGCTCGCGGGCCCTGTTTGATTATTTAACCATGTGCATGGGGCGGCCGGAGCCGCTATGCTGGCGGCACGCGCATCCGCGCCACAGTCTGGGTGTCATGCCACCATGCAACGCATTCTTTTTGTTGAAGATGATCCCGAGATAGGCCAGCTCATCAGCAGCTGGCTGGCCCGCCACGACATGGAAGTGCTGCTGGAGCCGAGGGGCGATCTGGCGCTCGCCAGGGTCGAGGCCGAGCAGCCGGACCTGGTGCTGCTCGACATCATGCTGCCGGGTCAGGATGGTCTCTCCCTGTGCCGGGATCTGCGCCCGCGCTTCGCCGGCCCTATCGTCATGCTCACCTCGCTGGACAGCGACATGAACCAGATCCTGAGCCTGGAGCTGGGCGCCAACGACTACATCCTCAAGACCACGCCACCCCCCGTGCTGCTGGCCCGGCTGCGGGTCCAGTTCCGCCAGCAGGGGCAACAGGTCCCACAACCCGTGGTCGCCAGCACGCCGCCCCAGCGCCTGCAGTTCGGCCGGTTGCAGATCGACGGCCCGGGCCGGGACGTGCGCCTCGACGGCGACAGCATTCCGCTCTCTACCGCCGATTTCGATCTCCTGTGGGAGCTGGCCTGCCACGCCGGCCAGATCCTGGGGCGGGAGGCGCTGTTTCGCAGCCTGCGCGGTCGCGACTACGACGGCCAGGATCGCAGCATGGACGTGGCCATCTCCCGCCTGCGCCGCAAGCTGGGGGACGACACCAGCAACCCGACCCGCATCAAGACAGTACGCCAGAAGGGCTACCTGCTGGTGCCTCAGGCTTGGGAATGAGCTGATGTCTCACACGCCTGCACACCAGAAGCCCGGGAATGACACCAGCAACCCGATCCGCATCAAGACGGTGCGCCAAAAAGGCTACCTGCTGGTGCCCCACGCCTGGGAATAATAGGGCCATCCGCCACTGACCTCGGGAGAGCACACCCATGCGCCGCCTGTTTATCCAGTTCTATCTGCTGCTGATCGGCTGTTTCACCCTGGCCATCCTGCTGGTCGGCATGGTCTATCAGGTCACCGCCGAGCGGGCGGGAGATCGCTATCTGGAGCGGATGATGCAGGGCTCCCTCGGCCTACTCACCGGCGAGCTGGCCCGCTTGCCGCCGGAGCACTGGCCCGCCCGCATGGCCGAGCAGAGCCGCCAGCTCACCCTGCCGCTGCAGATCGGCGCCCTCGCCAACCAGCCGCTGGCCAACGAGGATCAGGCCTTCCTGGAGGCCGGCAACATCGTCATCGTCGAGGAGGATGACACCTTCCTGCAGCGCATTCCGGGCACCGATCAGGTGTTGATCGTCGGCCCCGTGCCCTATCTCTCCTACCTGCACGAGCTGCACTGGGTCGACGTGGGGCTGCTGCTGGTCATCGGTCTCTCGCTGGGGCTGCCGATCCTGCTCTGGCTACGCCCGCACTGGCGCGGCCTGCAACAGCTCGAACAGACCGCCCGCCGGGTCGGCGACGGCGATCTCTCCTGCCGCACCCGTTTGCCACCCGGCAGCAGCCTGGGCCGGGTCGGTCGCACCTTCGACCAGATGACCGAGCAGCTGCAGGCCATGCTGGCCAGCCGCAAGCAGCTGACCGACGCCATCGCCCACGAGCTGCGCACCCCGCTGGTGCGGCTTCGCTACCGGCTCGCCATGCTGGATCCGGCGCCCTCGGCCGAGGAGCAACAGGGGCTAGAGCGGGATCTCGGCGCGCTGGACGCCCTCATCGAGGAGATGCTCACCTACGCCAGGCTCGATCGCCCCGAGCTGCCGCTGCAGTGCAGCGAGCTGGAGCTCGGCAGCTGGGCCGGCAGCCGCCTCGCCGACTGGCAGGCTCTGCGGCCGGACAAGCGGCTCGACTTCGTGCGCCCGGCCATGGCCCTGCCCTGGCGCGGCGATACTCGCCTGCTGGATCGAGCGCTGGAGAACCTCATCGGCAACGCCCTGCGCCACGCCGCCGGCCGGGTGACCCTCAGCATGGCGCGTCAGCAGGATCACTATCTGCTGGAGGTGGCCGACGACGGCGCCGGCATCGATCCCGCGCTGGCACCGCAGATCTTCGAGCCCTTCGTGCGGCTGGATCAGAGCCGCGACCGACGCACCGGCGGCGCCGGGCTGGGGCTGGCCATCGTACGCAGCATCGCCCGCCACCACGGCGGCGAGGTGCAACTGCTACCGAGCAGCAGCGGTGCCCGTTTCTGCCTGATGCTGCCTGTACATTTGGATACAAACCGTCACCAGTCACTCACTGAACCGCAGGTCGAACAGCCCTAGGATGAAGTCATGGAGAAACGCTCCATGTCATCAACCCGAATGAGGAACTGGAATATGAACAAGCTGATCCCCCTGAGCCTGGCTGCTGTCTTCGCCCTGACCTCCGGCTTCACCATGGCTGCCACCCCGACCAAGGCTGCCGCTCCCCAGGCTACCCAGACCAAGGTCGTGAAAAAACACCACAAGGCTACCCACGCCAAGGCGCCGGCCGTCAAGGTTGCTCCCAAGACCAAGTAATCGACCAACAAGCTTCCCGTAATGAAAAGGGGCCCCGACATGGGGCCCCTTCTGTTTTCTGCGCGCTTGCCCTGGCTCAGCCCAGCATGTAGTCCGCCGGCAGGGCGATGCGGGCCACCCCGGAGGCCACCGCCGCCAGCGCCACGGCACGGGCGACGCGCGGCAGCAGACGGGCATCCATCGGCTTGGGAATGACGTAGTCCTTGCCGAAGGCCAGCTCGCTGGCGCCGGCGGCGGTCAGCACCTCGGCCGGTACCGGCTCTTTGGCCAGACCACGGATCGCCTCGACCGCCGCGATCTTCATGGCATCGTTGATGCGGCTGGCACGGGCGTCGAGGGCGCCGCGGAAGATGAAGGGGAAGCAGAGCACGTTGTTGATCTGGTTCGGGTAGTCGGAACGACCTGTGCCCATGATGAGGTCACCGCGCACTGCGTGAGCCAGCGCCGGCTTGATCTCGGGATCCGGGTTGGAGCAGGCGAAGATCACCGGGTTGGGCGCCATCAGCGCCACCGCCTCGGCGGGCAGCACATCCGGGCCGGAGACACCGACGAATACATCCGCCCCGTCGATCACCTCCATCAGGGTGCGCAGGGGAGTGTCGTTGGCGAAGCGCTGCTTGTACTGGTTCAGATCGGTGCGACCGCTGTGGATGACGCCCTGACGATCCAGCATGAAGATGTTGTGGGGCTTGGCGCCACACTTGATCAGCAGCTCCATGCAGGCGGTGGCGGCAGCCCCGGCGCCCATGCAGACGATGCGGCTGTCGCCAATCTGCTTGCCCTGCACTTCCAGCGCGTTGAGCAGGCCGGCGGCGGTGACGATGGCGGTACCGTGTTGATCATCGTGGAACACCGGGATGTCGCAGCGCTCGATCAGTGCCTGCTCGATCTCGAAGCACTCGGGGGCCTTGATGTCTTCCAGGTTGATGCCGCCGAAGGTGTCGGCGATGGCAGCAACGGTGTCGATGAACTGCGCGCTGGTCTCGTGCTTCACTTCGATGTCGATGGCGTCGATGCCGGCAAAGCGCTTGAACAGCAGGGCCTTGCCCTCCATCACCGGCTTGGAGGCCAGCGGCCCCAGATTGCCCAGTCCCAGAATGGCGGTGCCGTTGGAGATGACGGCCACCAGGTTGCCCTTGCCGGTGTAGCGGTAGGCATCGGCCGGGTTGGCGGCGATCTCGCGCACCGGCTCGGCAACGCCCGGGCTGTAGGCCAGCGCCAGATCGCGGGCGGTCTCGGCCGGCTTGGTGAGGGCGATGGCGATTTTGCCCGGCACGGGCTGGGCGTGGTAATCGAGTGCTTGTTGACGAAGATCGTGACGCTGATCGGACATGGGGGACCCCGATACGGTAGTGAATTGAGTGGTGCATTGGCTCGCCCACTGGCGAGGGCTGGGGATCATAAAGAAAACCATCGGGCTTTCACAGAGGAAAGTATCGTCACCCAGCCACTGACAAGCCAGTAATTAGCATGTCATGCCAACCACGAATACCCATTTAGTTATAGATATGGTTTCACCCCATCACAGGGATGCCCGCTTTCGCCTCCGCCTGCCTGGCGATGGCCTCCGTCATCCCCTGGAAGATGAAGAGATGAAACGGCAGCATGGCGAGCCAGTAGGCCAGCCCCCAGGCCCCCTGTGGATGCCAGTGGGCCGTCACCTTGAGCCGGGTCAGCCCCGACTCCTCCGGCAGTATGTTGAACTCCAGCCGGCCCACGCCGGGGGCCCGCATGTTGAACAGCAGATCCAGCCTGCGCCCCTCGTCCACTCCGAGGATCTGCCAGGAGTCCAGCATGTCCCCCTTCACGAAGCGATCAGGGTTGGTGCGACCACGGGTCAGCGCCGGGCCGCCGATCAGGTGATCCATCCATTCGCGCACCACCCACAGCTGGTTCATGTAGAAGTAGCGCTGCTCACCCCCCAGCTGCTGCAGCACCTGCCACACCACCTCGGGCGAGGCGAGGCAGATGGCATCGCCGCTGGCGGTGCGGTCATAGAAGCCGTACTCGGGGTGGCGCCAGCGCAGGCCGAGCGGGGTCTCCTCCCCCTGCTGCTCGGCGCCCAGCTGCTGCTCCAGAGAGAGGCTCTCGGCCAGCGCCTCGTCGAAGCTGAGCAGGGTTTGTGGCAGCAGGGCCCGCAGCGGGCCGTCGTCGGCCGGGATGTCGTGCTTGAGACCACCCACCAGCGCCTTGGCCACCGGCTGCGGCACCGAGGTGACAAACTGCAGCCACCAGGCGGAGAGGCGCGGGCTGAGAAACGGCAGCGGGATGATGGGGCAGCGCTTGCCGATGTGGGCGGCGAACTTCTGCAACTGCTGCTGATAGCTGAGCAGCTCGGGGCCGGCGGCGTTGAAGATCTGGCCGTCCACCCCGTCGGCCTCCACCAGCCCGCCCAAGTAGTGCAGCAGGTTGGAGAGCGCAATGGGCGGCGTACGCGAGCGCACCCACTTGGGCGTCACCATCATCGGCAGGTTGAACACCAGATCCCGCATCACCTCAAACGCCGCTGAGCCGGGCCCCACTATGATGCCGGCGCGCAGCTCCACCGTCGGCACACCGGCGCCTCGAAACAGCTCACCGCAATAACGGCGGGAGTTGAGGTGACGGCTGTTGCACTGCGCCGGCTGGATGGCGCCCAGATAGATGATGCGACGCACCCCCGCGGCGCGGGCGGCGGCGGCGAAGTTCTTCACCCCCTGCTGCTCCAGCCGGTGGAAATCGGCCCCCGCCCCCATGGCGTGCACCAGATAGAAGACGGTGTCGATGCCGGCCAGGGCGGGCAGCAATGTGATCGGCTTGAGGCTGTCGGCAAGGCGAAACTCCACCCCGGGTGGCAGACGGCAGGGGCGCCGCGCCCCGGCAATCACCCGATAACCCAGTTCTTGCAGATGGGGCACCAGGTAAGAACCTATGTAGCCCGCCGCCCCCATCACCAGACAATCACGCATCTGCACACTCCCTGTCTTGCCCATGTTACCGCCCCTCATCTTCGCCCCTGCTCCCGCGAAGGGAGAAAGGAGAGTCCCACCATAGGGCAAAGCGAGCCGTTACAGAACGCCGACCAATAAAAAAGGCGCCCATTGGGCGCCTTTTTCAGAATTCTTCAGAAGTAGAATTACTTCTTGGTGGTCATCGCACCGAAACGCTTGTTGAACTTGTCTACGCGGCCGCCGCTAGAAACTTCTTTCTGCTTGCCGGTATAGAACGGGTGGCACTCGGAGCACACGTCCAGGTTCAGATCTTTACCCAGGGTAGAGAAGGTGTTGATGACGTTACCGCAAGAGCACTTGGCGGTGATGGCTACGTAGTCAGGATGGATACCAGCTTTCATGGACAACCTCAATTATCAGGCCGTGTCGCTATCCGATCTTCTGTCGGACACCACACGATTGTTGAACACAGTTTCAAAGGCTGCGAATAATATAGGAAATGCCTGAGTTCAGGCAAGTGGCTTCGCAGAAAAAATAGGCAATCTCTGGTGAATTCTTCCCAAACGCTGGATCTGGTTCGTGTGGCTGTGCCGGTGCCGTTACGCCGTCACTTCGACTATCTCTCCCCCCTACCTTTGCCTGCTCCCGGCTGCCGGGTCGAGATCCCGTTCGGCCCGCAAACCCTGGTCGGGCTGGTGGTGGATCACCCGGCCGACAGCCAGGTGCCGCGCAACAAGCTCAAGCCGATCAAACGCGTGCTTGATGGCGCCCCCGTGCTGGGGCCCGACATTCTGGCGCTGATGAACTGGAGCGCCAGCTACTACCAGCACCCGCTGGGGGAAGTGCTGCCCCACGCCCTGCCGGTGCTGGTGCGCAAGGGGGAGCCCGCTGCCTATCGCGAGCTGGAGTTCTGGTTCGCCACCGAGGCCGGCATGGCGGTCGATCTCAACGAGCTCAAGCGGGCGGCCAAGCAGCAGCAGGCGCTCGCCCTGCTGCGCAAGGGGCCGCAGACCCCCTCCGCCCTCAAGCAGGAGGAGATTTCGAGCGCTGCGCTCACCGCGCTGGAGAAGAAGGGGCTGCTGGAGAAGCGTTCGCTGGAGCCGAGCCATGACGGCGACTGGGTCGCCCGCTTCGAGCCGGGTGAGGGGCTGCGCCTCAACGGCGAACAGGCGCTGGCGGTCTCCGCCGTCACCAGCCAGAGCGACCAGTTTGGTGCCTTCCTGCTGGATGGCATCACCGGCTCCGGCAAGACCGAGGTGTACCTGAGCATCCTCGAGCCCCTGCTCAAGGCGGGCAAGCAGGCACTGGTGATGGTGCCGGAGATCGGTCTCACCCCGCAGACCATCAACCGCTTCCGTCGCCGCTTCAACGTGCCGGTGGTGGCGATGAACTCGGCCATGAACGATCGGGAGCGGCTCGATGCCTGGCTCGCCTGCCGCGACGGCGGCGCCGCCATCCTGATCGGCACCCGCTCCGCGGTGTTCACCCCCTTTCACAACCTCGGCATCATCATCATCGACGAGGAGCACGACGGCTCTTTCAAGCAGCAGGACGGCTTTCGCTACCATGCGCGGGATCTGGCGGTGATGCGGGCCCATCGCGCCGGCATCCCCATCCTGCTCGGCTCGGCCACCCCGTCGCTGGAGACATTGCACAACGCCCGCAGCGGCAAGTATCACCACCTCACGCTCACTCGCCGCGCCGGTAACGCCCAGACTGCTCGTCAGGTGATCCTGGACATCAAGAATGTGCGGCTGCAGGCCGGACTCTCCCCCCAGTTGGAGCAGCTGATGGCAGAGCATCTGGCGGCAGGCAACCAGGTGATGCTGTTTCTCAACCGCCGTGGCTATGCTCCGGCCCTGATCTGTCACCAGTGCGGCTGGAGCGCCGCCTGCGAACGCTGCGATGCCTGGTACACCTGGCATCAGGCCGGGCGACGGCTGCACTGCCACCACTGCGACAGCGTGCGCCCGCTGCCCCACCACTGCCCCGAGTGTGGCAGCAACGAGCTCATCGGCTCCGGGGTTGGCACCGAACAGCTGGAGCAGCTGCTCGGCACCGTGTTCCCGCAATATCCGGTGGTACGTATCGATCGGGACAACACCCGTCGCAAGGGGGAGCTGGAGACCCACCTCGGTGACATCAAGGCGGGCAAGTACAAGATCCTGATCGGCACCCAGATGCTGGCCAAGGGCCACCACTTCCCGGATGTGACCTTGGTGGGGCTGCTGGATGTGGATGGCGCCCTGTTCAGTGCCGATTTTCGCGCCGCCGAGAAGCTGGCCCAGCTCTACACCCAGGTGGCGGGCCGTGCCGGCCGCGCCAGCAAGCCCGGGCTGGTGGTGTTGCAGAGCCACCATCCCGAGCACGCCCTGCTGCAGGATCTGACCCAGAACGGCTATGGCCACTTCGCCGACACTGCGCTGAAAGAGCGTCGCCTGCTGGGGTTGCCGCCGTTCAGCTATCAGGGGCTGTTTCGGGCCGAGGCCAATGGCCGTGACGAGGTGCAGCTGTTCCTCAGCCGCCTCGCCGATACCCTGCGCAGCGCCCGCTATCCCCATGTTCAGGTGCTGGGGCCCATCAGCGGCTTCATGGAGCGCAAGGCGGGCAAGTTTCGAATGCAGTTGCTGGTGCAGGGGCCAAACCGGGCGCCACTGGCCCAGCTGCTGGATTGGGCGGTGAAGGAGCTGGAGGGATGGCCCGAGACCAAGCGGGTACGCTGGAGCCTCGACATCGACCCCACCGAGCTGAACTGAGTCAGACTCTGGTCGCTGATGGTGAAGCGCCCGCTGGCACGCGGCGTCAGCGACCGGGTTTGCCATGCGGGTGCCGATTTCAGACCCGCAGGTCGACCTGCTGCACCCAGCCGCCCTTGCCCTGTTCGGTCACATAGAGGCCGGACTGGCGCAGTACCCCATGATTGCCGCTTTCCCCCAGATGGTTGAAGGGGGTGTCGAGGGGATGCAGCAGGATGGCGCCGATCCCCAGCTCCACCAGAGCGATGGGGGATTGCTCCGGCTGCCAGAACTGCAGCGCCGAGAACTGGCTGTCCCGCTCGTCCAGCACCCCGTTGCCATCCTCATCCAGGGTCGCCAGCTCGCCGAAGCCATTGCCGGAGCGGGCCCCGAACAGCTCGCCGCCGTCATCTATGGTGCCGTTGCCGTTGCGATCCAGCGCCACGAAGCCGCTCCCTTCACTCAGGCCGGGCAGGCTGTCCGCCTTGCCATCCTGATCGATGTCGAAATTGACCCGGGCGTCGGTCAGGCCGGCTATCTTGCCGTCCAGGCTGAGCACCAGCGGATCCTTGAGGGCATTGAGGGTGGTGCGACGCTGACTGATGTCGAGCTGGCGCCAGTCCAGCACAAAACCGAGATCCAGCTGCAGGGTCTGGCCATCCTGGGTCTGCACGTTTGCCGCCGCTACCACGTTGAGCTGCTCTTTTTGCAACAGGCTGTCGGTCACCTCCACCAGCTGATCCGGCTCGGCGGCGGGCTGAGTCCCCTCGCCCGTCGGCGCGGGGACTCCCTCCGCGCTCTGCTCGGCCGGTTTGATCGGGTCCGGCAACTCTATCTCGTGGCCCAGCATCGCTTCGATCATCAGCTTGATGAGCCGCTGGCGGTTGTCGAGCCCGTCATTGGGAATGCCATCCTGTTCGCCCTTGCCGGTCTCGGCAGGCTTGGCGGGTGCCGGTGTGGGGGCCGCTGGCACCGGGCCGGCAGCAGTACGGCTGGCCATCTGCAGCGTCAGCAGGCTGCTGCGGGTGAAGGTGAGCTGGCTGCCACCGCCAGCCGCAGGCGTCGAGTCCGCCGGCACCGTGGCAGGGGACTGCACCTGGCTGGCAGCCGGCACGGGGCCGAGCCGGCGCACCTTGCGGGACTGCGCCTGTTGCTGCTGGTATTGCACCTCCCCCTGGAGGTCGTAGTGATCGATGCGCATATCTTCGCCCTCGGCGCCATACATCTGGTCAGTTATCGACCAGTTGCCGAGGGGGGCTTAACACCGATTGGCTATATCAGGGGGCTGCGGCATCGGCATCTGCACATAACCGCCCCCGCTGGCGGCAATGAAAAGGGAGGCATGGGCCTCCCTTGTCGTTCATGCTGCCACCGTGGTCATTGCGCCGGTTGGGAGACCCCTTCCAGCCGCACTTCCACCCGCCGATCCGGTGCCAGACAGGCGATCAGCGCCGGTTTGGAGCCGCTGCTGCAGTTGTTGCCGGTGATCGGAGAGGACTTGCCGCGCCCCTCAACCCGCACCTTGTCGGCAAACAGTCCCTTGGCGATCAGGTAGTCGGCGACGCTGCGGGCGCGCTGCTCGGAGAGCGCCTGGTTGTAGGCGTCGGAGCCGATGCGATCGGTGTGGCCGATCACGGTCGCCACCCCGTCTTTCGGATTGGCCGCCACTATCTGGCTGAACAGGTTGTCGAGCGCCTGGCTGGCAGCCGGCTTCAGGGTCGCCTTGTTGAACTCGAACAACACGTCCGAGCTCAGGCTGAAGGTCTTGGGCACCACCACCACGGCGGGAGCAGGCGCCGCAGCCGGGGCCGGTGCGGGCGCCGCCACTTCGCCGCCCTGCTGGCCGAAGCGATAGAGCATGGCAAACGCCAGCATGCCGTTGTCCATCTCGATGCCGGCACGATCGAGGGAGGTATCCCCGAGCGGGGTGGTGTACTGGTATTCGAGGCGGGCGGCCCAGTCACGGTCGATGGCGTATTCGGCCCCCAGCGCCCCGACGAACACGGCGCCATGCTTGTTGCCGGTATCCTTGATGAAGTCGGTGGCCGTCTGGGCCGACAGTTCGCTGTTGGTCCAGGCGTAACCGCCGCCGATACGGCCGTAGAGATCCAGCACATCGTTGACCGGGAACCCTATCTTCATGGTGGTCTGGATCATCTGGCTCTTGGCTTCCCCTTCCACCCTCACCCCGCTCAATTCGCCGGACGAGGTGTACTTGCCGAACCAGTCATAGCCGAATTCGAAGCCCAGGTTGGGGTTGAGCTGATAGCCGGCAAAGGCGCCCAGCCCGAGCGTATCCTTGCTGGTGCTGGTGTTCTGCAGCGCCCCCAGGGTGTCGGAGACGACCTGCTTCTGATCCACGTCGAAGAACTTGGACCAGCCGGCCTTGCCGCCGGCGTACCAGGTGTTGTCCTGAGCGGCAGCCTGCACGGCCCCGCTGACGAGCAGGCCGCTGACCAGCACGGCAAGTATCGATTTGTTCATGGTGAAAGCCTCTGCAATGAGTCGTGATGGGCGCTCTTGCGCCTCTCTTCCCTGATGGGGCAAACCCGGCCCCGTCCATCAGGTTATCCCATCTGTTGCCAGCCTCAAATGACTTGGGACTCAAGAGTGTGAAGCGCCCGGCATTCCCGGCAGGAAAACGCCCCATGCAGGGGGTATCCGCGGATGTGCTGGCCAGCGCCATGAAAAAGGGAGGCCGATGGCCTCCCTCTTGTTGCTCGCAACCCACCTAGCTGGCCAGAAACAGCCGGTAGGCGGGGTCGTCACTCACCTCTTTCCAGCCGTAGCCAATCTCGTGCAGGTAGTCGTGGAAGGCGGCCACGTCCTCGTCCGGCAGCTCGAAGGCACAGAGCACCCGGCCATAGTCGGCACCGTGGTTGCGGTAGTGGAACAGGCTGATGTTCCAGCGGCAGCCGAGGGTCTCCAGAAAGCGCATCAAAGCGCCCGGCTGCTCCGGAAACTTGAAGCTGTAGAGGCGTTCACCGAGGGGCCGGGCCGGGCGGCCGCCAATCATGTAACGCACGTGGTTCTTGGCCAGCTCGCTCTCGGTCATGTTGACCACCGGATAGCCGTTGCCACCGAGCTGATCGATGATCTGGCCCAGCTCCTCGTCACCGCCGGTGAGGCGCACCGAGACGAACAGCGACGCCTGCTCGGCATCGGCGTAGCGATAGTTGAACTCGGTCACCATGCGGGGCCCCAGCTGACGGCAGAAGTCGAGGAAGGCCCCTTTGCGCTCGGGGATGGTCACCGCCAGCATGCCCTCGCGCTTCTCGCCGATCTCGCAGCGCTCTGACACGTAGCGCAGGCTGTGGAAGTTGACGTTGGCACCGGACAAAATGGCCGCCATCCGCCCCCCTTTCACCTGCTCCCGCTCGCTGTAGGCCTTGAGGCCCGCCAGCGAGAGAGCCCCCGACGGCTCGGCGATGGCACGGCAGTCGTCGAAGATGTCTTTCAGCGCGGCGCAGATCTGGTCGTTGGAGACGGTCACCACTTCGTCCAGATACTGGTTGCAGAGGCGGAAGGTCTCTTCGCCGATGCGCTTGACCGCCACCCCGTCCGCAAACAGCGAGACTCGCTCCAGATTGACTGGCTCGCCAGCCGCCAGCGCGGCCTTGAGACAGGCGGAACCCTCCGCCTCCACCCCGATCACCTTCACATCCGGCAGCAGCTGCTTGATGTAGACCGCCACCCCGGCAGCCAGGCCGCCGCCGCCCACCGGCACGAAGACGTGGGTAAGGTGGGTATCCTGCTCCAGCAGCTCCTTGCCGATGGTGCCCTGGCCGGCGATCACCTCGACGTCGTCAAACGGCGGGATCAGGGTGTAGCCCTCCAACTCGGCAAGGCGGCGGCTCTCGCCGTAGGCCTCGTCGAAGCTGTTGCCAAACAGCATGACGTTGCCACCCTGCCGGCGCACCGCGTCAATCTTGATGTCCGGCGTGGTCTTGGGCATCACGATGATCGCCTTGATGCCGAGCTTGGCGGCCGACAGGGCGACCCCCTGCGCGTGGTTACCGGCGGAGGCGGCGATGACGCCGCGCGCCTTCTGCTCCTCGGTCAGAGTGGCGATCTTGTGGTAGGCGCCGCGCAGCTTGAAGGAGTGGACCGGTTGCAGGTCCTCCCGCTTCAGGCTGACGTGATTGCCGAGCCGCTCGGAGAGTTTCTTCAGGGTTTGCAGGGGGGTGACTCGCGCCGCCTCATAGACGGGGGAAAGCAGCACCTTGCGTAGATAATCCGCCGCAGAGACCATGGTTTATTCCCCCAGCATCGAGCGATCGCGCACCGCACCTTTATCGGCACTGGTGGCGAACATGGCGTAGGCGCGCAGGGCAAAGGAGACCGGACGCTGGCGATCGAGCGGCTTCCAGCCACGGGCTTCGACGGCGACGCGGCGGGCAGCCAGCACGCTGTCGGCCACCTCCAGCACCATGCTGCGAGCCGGAATGTCGATGTTGATGATGTCGCCATCCTCCACCAGACCGATAGTGCCGCCGGAGGCCGCCTCCGGCGAGACGTGGCCGATGGAGAGGCCAGAGGTACCGCCGGAGAAGCGACCGTCGGTGATCAGGGCGCACGCCTTGCCGAGCCCCATGGATTTCAGATAGGTGGTGGGATAGAGCATCTCCTGCATGCCTGGGCCCCCTTTCGGGCCTTCGTAGCGGATCACCACCACTTCACCGGCCTTGACGGTGCCGTCCAGAATGCCGGCAACCGCCGTGTCCTGGCTCTCGAATACCCGGGCCGGGCCACGGAAGGTGAGGTTCTCCTCATCCACCCCGGCGGTCTTGACGATGGCACCGTTCAGCGCCAGGTTGCCGGCGAGCACGGCCAGGCCCCCTTCCAGGCTGTAGGCGTTGTCCAGCGAGCGGATGCAGCCTTCGGCTCTGTCTAGATCCAGCTCGGGCCAGCGGCAATCCTGGCTGAAGGCCTTGGTGGTGCGGATCCCGGCCGGGCCGGCGCGGTAGAAGTCCACCACCTCCTGACTCGGCTGGCGGCTGACGTCATATTCGGCCAGCAGCTCCACCAGCGAAGTGCCCAGCACGTTGCGGGTATCCCCATGCACCAGACCCGCCTTCTCCAGCTGGCCCAGAATCGCCACCACGCCGCCGGCGCGGTGCACATCTTCCATGTGGTATTTCTGGGTGGAGGGCGCCACCTTGCAGAGCTGCGGCACCTTGCGCGACATGCGGTCGATGTCGGCCATGGTGAAGTCGACGCCCGCCTCCTGGGCCGCCGCCAGCAGGTGCAGCACGGTGTTGGTGGAGCCGCCCATGGCGATGTCGAGCGCCATGGCGTTCTCGAACGCCGCCTTGGTGGCGATGTTGCGCGGCAGCGCCGACGCATCGTCCTGCTCATACCAGCGCTTGGCCAGGGTCACGATGCGCTGGCCCGCCAGCTTGAACAGCTGCTCGCGGTCGCTGTGGGTTGCCAGCAGGGAACCGTTGCCCGGCTGGGAGAGACCCAGCGCCTCGGTCAGACAGTTCATGGAGTTGGCGGTGAACATGCCGGAGCAGGAGCCGCAGGTGGGGCAGGCGCTGCGTTCCACCTGATCGCTCTGGGCATCGGAAACCTTGGGGTCGGCGCCCTGGATCATGGCGTCCACCAGATCCAGCTTGATGATCTGGTCGGAGAGCTTGGTCTTGCCCGCTTCCATCGGGCCGCCGGAGACGAAGATCACCGGGATGTTGATGCGCAGGGCGGCCATCAGCATCCCAGGGGTGATCTTGTCGCAGTTGGAGATGCAGACCATGGCGTCGGCGCAGTGGGCGTTGACCATGTACTCCACCGAGTCGGCAATCAGCTCGCGCGACGGCAGGGAGTAGAGCATGCCGCCGTGGCCCATGGCGATGCCGTCATCCACGGCGATGGTGTTGAACTCCTTGGCGACGCCGCCAGCGGCTTCAATTTCGCGCGCCACCAGCTGACCCAGATCCTTGAGGTGAACGTGGCCCGGCACGAACTGGGTGAAGGAGTTGACCACGGCGATGATGGGCTTGCCGAAATCCTGATCGGTCATTCCGGTGGCGCGCCACAGGGCGCGGGCCCCGGCCATGTTACGTCCGTGGGTGGTGGTGGCGGATCTCAACTTCGGCATGTCTCTACTCCCTGAATGCCCAGCGGGCTCATTATCTTTGGAAATGAAAAAGTGACTCTCGGATCGGGAATCGATCCTGGTGAGGACACAGCGCAGTGCCCTGACCGGAAGCGACTCGGGGAGGCATGACGCCTCCCCTCTCTCATCAGTCGTTGACGGGCGTCAGCCAGCCCCACTTGTCTTCGGTCTGGCCATTGAACAGGCCGAAGAAGGCGTTCTGCAGCTGTTCGGTCACCGGGCCGCGGCAACCAGCGCCCACCTTCATCCGATCGACGGAGCGCACCGGGGTCACCTCTGCCGCCGTGCCGGTCATGAAGATTTCGTCTGCCACATAGAGCGCCTCGCGGGGCAGCGCCTGCTCGCGCACCTCGTAACCAAGATCGCGGGCCAGCGTCATGATGGTGTCACGGGTGATGCCGGGCAGGATGGCGGCGGTAGCGGGCGGGGTGAACAGCACGCCGTTCTTCACCAGGAACAGGTTCTCCCCCGCCCCTTCGCTCAGGTAGCCGTTCACGTCCAGCGCCAGCCCCTCGGCGAAGCCGTTGCGCTTGGCCTCGCGGCTGATCAGCTGGGAGGAGAGATAGTTGCCGCCCGCCTTGGCACCGGTGGGAATGGTGTTGGGAGCGAGCCGGTTCCAGGAGGTGACGCAGACATCCACCCCGTTTTTCAGCCCCTCCTCCCCCAGATAGGCGCCCCACGGCAGGGCGGCCACCATCAGGTCGGCCTTGGCATCCAGCGGCGGATGCAGCCCCAGCCCCACGTTGCCGACAAAGGCCAGCGGGCGCAGATAGCCGCTCTTCAGGCCGTTCTCGCGCACCACGGTGCGGCAGGCTTCATTCACATCGGCCTCGCTGTAGGGAACGTCCATCCAGTAGATCCTGGCGGAGTCGAACAGGCGGCGGGTGTGCTCCTGCAGGCGGAAGATGCAGGTACCCTTGGGGGTATCGTAGGCGCGCACCCCTTCAAACACCGAGGATCCATAGTGCAGGGCGTGGCTCATCACGTGCACCTGGGCATCCTGCCAGGGCACCAGTTTGCCGTTGAACCAGATGTATTGCGGGTGAGTGGCGGATTGGGAAGGCTGTGACATTGGCTTGGCTCCTTAAGCTCTGATCCGGGGTTGCTGTTCCAGTGCATCGACCCGGGAAACGTCCACCAGCTTCACCAGCTGGCTCCACAACTGCTGGATGGGACGCACCGACTCGACAGTAACCGTGATCCGCAGCTGTTGGCAATCCTGCTCCATGTTGAGGGCGCAGAGGTTGAAACCGCGGTGACGCACCACCCGCAGCACCCGCTCCATCACTTCGGGTCTGGGCTGGGCATGGATTTGCAAGGTATTGAACTGACTCATGGGCGTTGCTCCATCATCTGGTGGTTGGCGACTCCTGGCGGAACCAGGGGCCAGACGTTTTCTTCCTCTGAAATGGCCACATGCAGCAGGTAGGCACTCTCGCTGGCCAGCAGGCGATCGAGGGCACCGGCTATCTGATCCTTGCATGTGATGGTTTCGCCGGGGATGCCGAAGGCGGCAGCCAGGGCGATGAAATCGGGGTTGTCGGAGAGGATGGTCTCGCTGTAGCGGCCGTCGAAGAACAGCTCCTGCCACTGGCGCACCATGCCGAGGCGCTGGTTGTCCAGCAGCACCATCTTCACCTTGAGCTGGGCCCGGCGGATGGTGCCGAGCTCCTGCACGTTCATCATGAAAGAGCCGTCACCGCTCACCAGCACCACTTCATCCTCCGGGCGCGACATCTTGGCGCCGATGGCGGCCGGCAGGCCGAAGCCCATGGTGCCGAGACCGGCGCTGGAGAGGTGGTTGCGCGGACTGGTGAAGCGCATGTGCTGGGCCACCCACATCTGGTGCTGACCCACGTCGCAGGCCACCACGCTGGTCTCCGGCAACCTGGCGGAGAGCTGCTTGAGCAGCGCCGGGGCATAGATGGGCTGGCCGGGATGGTCGTAGCGAAAGGCGTACTCGCGGGCCATGTTCGCGCAGTGCTCACGCCAGGGGTCGATGGCAAGGGACATGGCGAGGCGCGGCAGCACCTGTTTGAGATCCTGGGTGATGCCCACCTCGGCGGCGCGGCGCTTGCCGAACTCGGCGGCGTCCACATCCAGGTGGATCACCTTGGCTTCGGGGGCGAACGCCTCCAGCTTGCCGGTCACCCGATCATCGAAACGGGCACCCACCACCAGCAGCAAGTCGCACTGCTGCACCGCATAGTTGGCAGCCTTGGTACCGTGCATGCCGAGCATGCCAAGGTAAACGGGGCTGTCGGGGTCGAGTGCACCGATCCCCTTGAGGGTGGTGACCGCAGGCATGCCGGTGGCGGCGGCAAACTCGCGCAGTTGCTGCTCGGCATTGGCCATGCCTACCCCGCCACCGACGTAGAGCACCGGGCGCTTGGCGGCGGCCAGCAGGGTACGGGCGGCAGTCAGTTCGGCCTGGCTCAGGTGCTCGGGCTCTCCCACCGCAAACAGCGGGCTCTGGGTTGGCACCTTGGCCAGTTGCACATCCTTGGGCAGGTCGATCAGTACAGGGCCCGGGCGCCCCTCACTGGCGATGGCGAAGGCTTCGGCGATCACCTGCGGCAGATCGGCCACGTCCGTCACCATGAAGGAGTGCTTGGTGCAGGAGAGAGACATGCCGAGCACGTCGACCTCCTGAAACGCATCGGTCCCGACGGCGGCGCAGGGCACCTGACCACTGATGGCCACCAGCGGCACCGAATCGAGCAGCGCCTCCGCGAGGCCAGTCACCAGATTGGTGGCGCCGGGACCAGAGGTGGCGATACAGACCCCCACCTGACCGGAGGCGCGGGCATAACCCACCGCCGCCATGGCGGCACCCTGCTCGTGGCGGCAGAGCTGATGGGCCAGGCCACCGTCATACAGGGCATCGTAGACCGGCATGATGGCCCCGCCCGGGTAACCAAACACCTGAGTCACACCCTGTTGTTTGAGAGCCTGTACCAAAAACTGCGCGCCGTTCATCTGGAAAATCCTGTCCTGTGGTCGAAAAAAAACCCCCGAGCTGTGAGGCTCGGGGGTCGCTTGTTTCGTTCTGTCCGGTGGTGGGTCTATCCCTTGTTCCGTGCAGCTAAACGAGCCCCGAGCGGTGAGATAATAATCACCACTAGGACCACAATAATGCTGACGAAACGGGAGGCCATGTTCATAGTTACAACCGGAAATCCTGTGAAATTGGGCGGTTTTTACCGCGAATGGCTATTAGAACTAGCACGGTGATTTTTATTGGGCAAGCGTTTTTTGCCTGACAAGACTCTGATTTTGACTGAGTCCGAACGCGTCGATTGGAACAAAAAACTAATAAAAAACGGTTAACCAGCACATACATCAAACCAAGGACGGGATTTATGTCATTAGCTGTGGTTTATAGCCGTGCCAGCTTGGGTGTCGCGGCCCCGCAAGTGACGGTGGAGGTGCACCTCTCCAACGGTTTGCCCGCCTTCAACATGGTGGGCCTGCCGGAAACCTCGGTGAAGGAGTCGCGGGATCGGGTGCGCAGCGCCCTGCTCAACGGCAATTTCGAGTTCCCGAGCAAACACATCACGGTCAATCTGGCCCCCGCCGATCTGCCCAAGGAGGGGGGCCGTTTCGATCTGGCCATCGCCATCGGCATTCTCGCCGCTTCCAAGCAGATACCCGCAAAATACCTGCTCGATCACGAATTTTTAGGCGAACTGGCCCTGACCGGCGAGATCCGCCCCGTGCTCGGGGTACTGCCCGCCGTGCTCGCCTGCCGCGACGCGGGGCGCACCCTGCTGGTACCGCGAGAAAACGGCCCCGAGGCCTCCCTCATTCAGGATGCCGAGGTGCGCACCGCCCATCAGCTGCTGGCCGTCACCGCCTGGCTGGCGGGCCAGTACGAACTGCCGCTGCCGGATCCCCAGACCACGGATACCCTGCCCGATGTGCCGGACCTGCAGGACGTGATCGGCCAGTCCCAGGCCAAACGGGCGCTGGAGATCGCCGCCGCCGGCAGCCACAACCTGCTGTTCATCGGCCCGCCCGGCACTGGCAAGAGCATGCTGGCCAGCCGCTTGCCCGGCATCTTGCCGCCGCTGAGCGAACAAGAGGCACAGCAGACCGCCGCCATTCACTCCATCGGCGGCCTCACCCCGCGCGCCGGTCACTGGCATCACAGACCCTACCGTACGCCGCACCACAGCGCCTCGGCCGTGGCGCTGGTGGGGGGTGGCAGCCACCCGCGGCCCGGTGAAATATCCCTGGCCCACAACGGGGTGCTGTTTCTGGATGAACTGCCCGAGTTCGAGCGCAAGGTGCTCGACTCCCTGCGCGAGCCGCTGGAGACCGGCCACATCACCATCAGCCGGGCCGCCCGCCAGGTCGATTTCCCCGCCCGCTTCCAGCTGGTCGGCGCCATGAATCCCAGCCCTTGCGGCCACTATGGCGATGGCCAGACCCGCTCCAGCCCGGATCAGATCCTGCGCTACCTCGGCAAGCTCTCCGGCCCCTTTCTCGACCGCTTCGACCTGACGGTGGAGGTGCCACTGCTGCCCAAGGGCAGCCTGACCGGCAAGTCGGAGCGGGGGGAGTCGAGCCAGCAGATCCGCGAACGGGTGCTGGGGGCGCGGGAGCGCATGCTGAGCCGCAACGGCAAACTCAACAACCTGCTTGATAGCCGTGAAATCGAAGAAATTTGCCGCTTGTCGCCGCAGGATGCCGAGTTTCTGGAGAACGCCATCCAGAAGCTGGGGCTCAGCATCCGGGCCTGGCACCGCATCCTGCGGGTATCGCGCACCATAGCCGATCTGGCAGGACGACAGGCCATCGAGAAGGAGCACCTGATCGAGGCGCTCGGCTACCGGGCCATGGACCGGCTGCTGTCACGGCTGCGCAGCGGCTGATACGGGGCAGGAAGCGACCCCGATGGCCCCTCGCATGGTCTCGCGGGCCATCGGCTGATATTATGGCCACAGATCTGACCACTTGATGGCCCCTTATCGACAGCAAGACGGACCCGACCCATGCCCAACAAGCTGATTGAGCGACTGCGCGGCAGCCTCTCGACCCTGCTCTATTTTCTCAACACCCTGTTCTGGTTTATCCCCATCCTCACGCTGGGCCTGCTCAAGTTGTTGCTGCCCCTCAAGGGCTGGCGCACCTTCTGCAACGCGCTGCTGGATGGCAGTGCCGGCTGCTGGATCGGTTTCAACAACCTGATCCAGAAAACCATCATCAGAACCCCTTTCGATGTGGTCGGAGTGGACAAAGGGCGCCGGAATGAGTGGTATATGGTGATTGCCAACCATCAATCCTGGGTCGACATACTGGTACTGCAGCGGATTTTTAATCAAAAAATCCCCTTCCTGAAGTTTTTCCTCAAGAAAGAACTGATTTGGGTACCTTTTCTCGGCCTGGCCTGGTGGGCGCTGGATTTCCCCTTCATGCGGCGATATTCGCGCAAATTGCTGGAAAAGAAGCCGCATTTGAAGGGAAAAGACATAGAGACCACGCGCCAGGCCTGTGCCAAGTTCCGCCATATTCCGGTGAGTGTGATGAACTTCGTGGAGGGCACCCGCTTCACCGCCCGCAAACACGACAAACAGGCGGCACCCTATCGCCACCTGCTGCACCCGCGGGCTGGCGGCATCGCCTTCACCCTGGCGGCCATGGGTGATCAGCTGCACAAGCTGGTGGATGTGACCATCGCCTATCCGGACGGCATCCCCAGTTACTGGGACTTCATGTGCGGTCGGGTCAAGGAGATCAAGGTTCGAGTCCGCTTTTTGCCGATCGAACGCAATCTGGTGGGGGATTACTTCAATGACCCCGAGTTCCAACAAGAGTTTCAACAGTGGCTGAACGGGATCTGGCACGAGAAGGACCAAACCCTGGATCAGCTGCTGGCGGACAAGACGCCCTCAACGACGCCATGCTAACCCTGCTCCCGGGTCCGCTGGTGCTGCTCATCAGCGCCGGCCTGACCATACTGTTTACCGCCCTGTGCGCCAGCCTGATCCTGCTGGTGTCACTGGCCAAGCTGCTGCTGCCGATCCCGGCCTTTGGCCGTGCCTGCAGTCGCCTCAACAACCGTTTCATGCGCCTGTGGCTGGCCTGCAACGCCCTGGTGATCCGCCTCACCACCCGCATCGACTGGCAGGTGGAGGATGACACCCGGCTGCGCAAGGATGGCTGGTATCTGATCGTCAGCAACCACATGAGCTGGACCGATATCGTGGTGCTGGGTCATCTGTTTCGCGACCGGCTGCCGGTGCCCAAGTTCTTCATGAAGCACGAGCTCATCTACATCCCGCTGCTGGGACTGGCCTGCTGGGGGCTCGACATGCCCTTTATGCGTCGCTACTCACGGGAGTTTTTGCTGAGGAACCCGCATCTGCGGGGCAAGGATATCGAGACCACCCGCAACGCCTGCGAGAAGTTTCGCCACATCCCCACCACCGTCATCAACTTCGTGGAGGGGACCCGCTTCACCGAGGCGAAGCGCGACGCCTCCCGCTCCCGTTACCAGCACCTGATGTCGCCCAAGGCGGCCGGGTTGGCCTTCACCCTGGCGGCCATGGGAGAGCAGTTCGACAGCCTGATCAACGTCACCATCAGCTACCCGGACAACCCCGAAACCCCCTTCAAGGATTTCCTGATGGGGCGGATGAAGCGCATCCGGGTACGGATCGAGGAGCTGCCGGTGGATGAGCAGCTGGTGGGGGATTACTTCAACGACAAGCAGTTCAAACGCAGCTTCCAGCAGTGGCTGAACCAGCGCTGGCAGGAGAAAGACGCCGTGCTGGCGCAGTGGCAGGCAGCCGATGCGGCGGCTCAGGCCGAGCCGCAGGCAGCCAAGGCGAGCGCCGAGGCCAGCTCGGGCAGCTGAGCCTCGCTGAACACCCGGATGCCGTGGCGGCGCAGCAGGGCCGTGGTCATGCCCTCACCCGCCACAGAGACACCCTCGAAGCGGCCGTTGTAGATGCGGCCGCTGCCGCAGGAGGGGCTCCCCTCCTTCAGCAGGGCGAAGCGAATGCCCTGAGCCTGGCAGAGTTGCAGCGCCAGCCGGGCGCCGTGAGCGAACTCTGCCGTCACATCCACACCACTCTCGGTCACCACCCGCTCGCCTTGCCGTTCGGCAGGGGGGCGCGGGGTCGGCAGGCCACCCGCCACCTCGGGGCAAAACGCCAGCGCTCGTCCTTCAGCCCCTAGCTCGCGCAGCCAGTCGCTGACAATGCCCTTGCTCTGGCCGTCGTAGCGCACCGGCTGGCCCAGCAAGCAGGCGCTGACCAGCACCTTGTGTACGCTGGTCCCACTCATGCTTTGCTCCCTCGCTGGCTAAAACCTGGTCCCTCGTAGCGCAACGAACATGGACCCAGCAGACAAGCGCTGACCAGCACACGAACAGGGGATGAGCTCATGCTTCCGCTCCGTTCATCACCTGATCGAACATCACGCAGCAGGGGCTCTCCATCCGGTAGAGAATGGCGGGGCGCTGCTTGCCGGTACGCTTGCGACCGGTATCCAGCAGGATGCCGGCACGGTGGATCCGCTTGCGAAATGCCGCCGTGTTCATCGGCGTCTGCAGGATGATTTCGAAGGCCCGCTGCACCTCGGAGAGGGTGAACTCGGCACCCAGCAGTTGCAGCGGCAAGGTGCTGTAACGGCTCTTGATCCGCAGCCGCTCCAGCCCCCGGGCAATCAGCTGGGTGTGGTCGAAGGCGAGGCTGAGCCCCGGCAGGTCACAGAGCGGATGCCAGCAACCGTGCACGACCTCGACCTCGGAGTCCACCAGACAGAGATAGACCAGGGTGGTGGACCAGCCACGGGGATCCCGCTCCAGATTGCCGAGGGTGCAGACCTGTTCGCTGTAGCAGTGGCCAAGCCCCCACTCGGTCAGCAGGCGATGGCGAGCCGCGTCCAGATCCCGATCCCGGGTCTCGTCGATGCGCAGCGCCGGCAGTTGCCAGCAGTGGGCAAAGGGTGGGCGATCACGGGTCTCAAGCAGCAGCTCGAGCCGCTCCTCGTTCAACCGCAGCACCACCATATCCAGACTCATTCTCAACATGCCGATCGCCCTGCTCGCCTTCGATTAATGTTTGGTAGATAATATCACACGAATAGTATGTGCAGGAGCCACTCAATGGGAACCGTCGCCAGCCTGGATATTGATGCGCAGAAGGGCTTTACCCCCCTCTGCCCGAACGAACTGCCCGTCGCGGGCGGGGATGATATTGTGGCTGCGCTCAACGCTCAGGCCACCCTCGCCAGCCTGCGGATCGGCAGCAAGGATTCGCATCCCGCCAACGCCGCCTGGGCCGTCAGCGATCCCGCCGGCATGTTGCTGCCGCTGGACTTGCCCAACGCCGACCTCACCTGGCCGGTGCACTGCGTGCCGGGTACCCGCGGTTTCGAACTGCTCGACGGCCTGCCGGCCCCGGTCGATTACGACTTCTTCGTCTGGAAGGGGGTCGAGCCGGATCTGCACCCCTACGGCACCTGCTTCCACGATCTGGCCGAGCGCCGCAGCACAGGACTCATCGAGTTTCTGCACGCCCGCGGCGTCACTACCGTGCTGGCCGGCGGCCTCGCCACCGACTACTGCGTCAAGACCAGCGTGCTGCAACTGCGCCGCGCCGGCTTCCGGGTGATCGTCCATCTCGATGCCTGTCGTGGCATCGCTCCCGAGACGGTTGCCAGCGCCCACACCCAGATGATCGAGGCCGGCGCCGAACTCGCCCAGAGCCTGATCGATGTACAACGCCTGCTGGACGCCTGATATGCCCCTCATTCTCATCAGCCTGCCCGATACCGGCGTCTGCAATCTACAAAAGCGGCAGGGGAGCGCTCTTGCGTTCACCCGCCTGCGGGGAGTCTGATATGCCACCCATACTCAACAGCCTGCTCGATACAGATGCTTACAAGCTGCACATGCAGCAGGCGGTGTTCCATCGCTATCCGGATGCCGAGGTGGTGGCCGAGTTCCACAGCCGCAACGAAGAGGATCTGCTGCCCATGATGGGCCAGATCGAGGAGCAGCTGCACCTCGCCGGCTCGCTGCGGCTGACCAGGCCCGAGCTCAACTTCCTGGCCGAGCGCCCCTTCTTTACCGCCGATTACCTCGACCACCTGCGTCGCAAGCCGCTGGATGCCTCCCTGCTCAAGGTGTTCGAGCAGGACGGTCGCATCAACGTGCGGGTCGAGGGCCCCTGGCAGGACGTGATCCTGTGGGAGATCCCGGTGCTCGCCATCATCAGCGAGATGCGCAACCGCTTCCGCTACCCCCAGTTCGGCGTCACTCAGGCGCTGGAGCGGCTCGATCAGAAGATCGACAAGCTGGAGCGGGAGCTGAGCCGGGAGGAGATGAGCGAGTTCAACCTCATCGACTTCGGCACCCGGCGCCGTTTCTCCCTCGCGGTGCAGGATGCGGTGGTGGGTCGCCTCAAGGAGCGGCTGCCGGCGTTTCGCGGCACCAGCAACTACCTGCTGGCCCAGAAGTACGGCTTGCCGGCGGTGGGTACCCAGGCCCACGAGTGGTTCCAGGCCCACCAGCAGCTCGGCTTCCCGCTCGAGCACAGCCAGCGGGCCGCCCTCACCAGCTGGCTGGATGAATTCACCAATCACCTCGGCATCGCGCTGACCGACTGCATCACCATGGATGCCTTCCTGCGCGACTTCGACTTCGAGCTGGCCAGCCGCTATCAGGGCTTGCGCCACGACTCCGGCGATCCCGTGGTGTGGGGCGAGAAGGCCATCAGCCACTATCAGCGGCTCGGCATCGACCCCACCGAGAAGACGCTGGTGTTCTCCGATGGCCTCAACCTCGACAAGGCGGTCGAGTTGTTCCGTCACTTCCGTGGCCGCATCAACACCAGCTTCGGCATCGGCACCAAGCTCACCTGCGATCTGCCCGGCGTGAGCCCGATGAACATCGTGTTCAAGCTGATGGAGTGCAACGGCGGCCCGGTCGCCAAGATCTCCGACAGCCCCGGCAAGACCCTGTGCCGGGATGCGGACTTCATCCGCAACCTCAAGCAGGCGTTCCACGTCGGGGTCTGACTTGTGCCAATCTGATGGCAAACAAAAAGCCCGCCGGTTTACACCGGCGGGCTTTTTTCATCGGGTCTGGCGGGATCAGTCTTTCTTGGCCAGCAGGAATTTCACCAGCTGGTTGAACTGTTCCTGGGAAGTAATGGATTCGATCTTCACCATGTACTTGCCGTTGACCAGGAAGGCCGGCACACCGCGGATGTTGTAGCTCTCGGTGTTGCGGTCAAACTGGGAGACCATGCCGGAGACGGCGAAGCTGTCGACGGCACCGTCGAACTCCTCGGCCGGCACGCCGTTGTCCACGAAGATCTGCTTCACGTCGGCACGGCTCTGCGGGTACTGACGCTGGGTGTGGATCTTGTCGAAGATGGCCGGGGTCAGCTTGCCTTCAACATTCAGCAGGCTGGCAACGGCGTAGGCACGCTGCATCTCCGGACCCATCTCGCGGCCCAGGAAGGCCACCGGGTTTTTCTTCATCGGCACGCCTTCCGGCAGGTTCTTCTTCAGATCCTCGGCAATCGGCTCGAACTTGGCGCAGTGGGGGCAGTAGTAGGAGAAGAACTCCAGCACTTCCGGTTGGGCGCTACCGGTCTGTTTGACCACATCGTAGTTGACGCCTTCCTTGAATTCGGGGGCGGCGTGAACCATGGGGATCATCAGCATGGCAGCAAGGAAAAATAGTACTTTTTTCATGACATTTCCTGTTAAGGGATCACTGTGAGGCACGCCCGGCGAACCGAAGCAGTGCCAAGCCTATTGCGTCACCACTGCGCAGTCAATGGTCAAGCTGGGTGCGCGAGTCCCGTCTGCCGCCCGCTCTCTTTCCCTCATTACCAGCCAGGCGTCAGCGTCAGGGGCGGTGCCTTGAGCGCTTCCAGCTGGTCGTGCAGGGTCGCGATCTGCTGGCGCCAGTAGTGATCGGTGTTGAACCAGGGGAAGTGCCGCGGGAAGGCGGGGTCTTCCCAGCGCCGGGCCAGCCAGGCCATGTAGTGGACGATGCGCATGGCCCGCAGCGGCTCGATCAGCGCCAGCTCGCGCGGGTCGAACTCCATGAACTCTTCATAGCCCGCCAGCAGGGTATCGAGCTGGATCAGCTGCTCGTGACGCTCGCCGCTCAGCATCATCCAGAGATCCTGAATCGCGGGGCCGCTGCGACAGTCATCGAGATCGACGAACAGGGGGCCGTCGCGCCAGAGGATGTTGCCCGGATGGCAGTCGCCATGCAGGGAGATCTGGGCCACGTCCAGGGTCATGGCATCACTGACATGCTTGATCAGCTCGTCCAGCACCCCGAAGAAGGACTTGGCCAGCCCGCTCGGCAGCCACTCGCCAGACGCCAGCAGCTGACGCGGCTCGTGCAGCATGCTCTCCACATCGAGCCGGACCCTGTGATGGAAGGGGCGGCTGGCACCAATCTGATGAATGCGGCCGAGATAGCGCCCCACCCACTCCAGCTGGTCGAGGTTGTCCACCTCGAACTGGCGGCCCCCCACGCTCTGCCAGATGGCGAAGGGGTAGCCCTGATGCTCCAGCAGGGTCTCGCCGGCAAAGGCGATGGGAGCGGCAACCGGGATCTCCGCCTCATTGAGGCGGGCGGCAAAGTCGTGCTCTTCGAGGATCTGGGCCCGGCTCCAGCGACCGGGACGGTAGAACTTCACCACGTAGCGGCGACGATCTTCATCCTGAAACTGGTAGACCCGGTTTTCGTAGCTGTTGAGTTCGATGAGACCGGAGTCGATACGCAGGCCGCTGAGGTCCAGCGCATCCATGATGAGATCGGGATTGAGGTCGGAATAGTTGAAACGCATGTCATCCACCATGAGAAAGGGGCGCCGTTGCGCCCCATTCTATCACTACTGCTTATCATTGCCGCGCCCGATGACCGGCTAAAACCGGCCATGGTGGCGGCGGTCACAGCCGGCTGATGAACTTGCTGGGCTGGCGCAGGATCCCCTTGCTGTCGTCCGCGGCCGCCCCTTCACGTTTGAGCACGAAGCGGATGTCCAGGGTCGGTTTCTTCAGATTGAAGGGGTCGACCGCCACGCTCACCGGCAGGGTGAAGATCTCGCCCGCCTTCAAGGTCACCTCGCGCGGGCCAAACCATTCGTGCTCCGGCAGCCCCTCCACATCCAGCTGATAGGTCTGGGGATGCAGGGTCTTGTTGAGGATCTTGAGGGTGTAGGTGTTCTCGATGAGCCCCTCGCTGTTCTCGCGGAACAGCTGGTTGCGATCCCGCAGGATATCGAGCCCCATCGGCATGATGGACATGGCGTTGTAGACGAACACCCCCAGCATCACCGCCATCACCAGGCCGTAACCAATCAGCTTGGGCCGCGCCACGTGGGTGGAGTCGTTGGCCAGCTTGTGCTCGGTGGTGTAGCTGATGAGCCCCTTCGGATAGCCCATCCGCTCCATGGTCTGATCGCAGGCATCGACGCAGGCACCGCAGTTGATGCACTCGTACTGCAGACCGTCGCGGATGTCGATGCCGGTCGGGCAGACCTGCACGCAGAGGTCACAGTCGATGCAGTCCCCCAGCCCCAGCGCCTTGGGATCGGCCTTGCGGGCCCGGGCGCCACGGGTTTCACCGCGCTTGGCGTCATAGCCGACGATGAAGGTGTCCTTGTCGAACATAGCGGACTGGAAGCGAGCATACGGGCACATGTGAATGCACATGATGGCGCGCATCCAGCCGGCGTTGCCGTAGGTACAGGCGGCGAACAGCACCACCCAGAAGATGACCCAGCCGCTGGCCTGCAGGGTGAAGAAGTCCGGCACCAGCTGGAACACATCCTGGAAGTAGGCGACGAAGGTGAGGCCGGTACCCAGCGACAGCAGGATCCAGGCCAGATGCTTGGCCCCCTTGCGGGCCAGCTTCTCGGCGTTCCAGGGCGAGGCATCCAGCTTGCGGCGCTTGTTGGCCGCCCCTTCCAGCTTCTCTTCGAACCAGATGAACATGAAGGTCCACACCGTCTGCGGGCAGAGATAGCCACACCAGACCCGGCCGAGGAAGGTGGTCACGAAGAAGAGCCCGAAGGCGGCGATCATGAAGATCCAGGCCAGCAGGGTCAGGTCCTGCGGCCAGATGGTGGCACCGAAGATGTGGAACTGCTGGTGACCGATGTCGAACAGCACGGCCTGGCGACCGTCATAACGCAACCAGGGAATGGCGACGAAGAGCACCACGAAGAACCAGCCCATGGCCTTGCGCACCCGCTGCCAGTAGCCGGTCTGGGCCCTCACGTAGATGCGGTTGCCGGGATTGAACCTGTCATCGCTCGCTTTGAAGGTATTGGGGTTGTATGTCCCCGTTACATCGCCGGTGACATCCTTGATATCGATCTTGTCCTGGTCGGCCATTGCAACACTTCGCTCCACTCATTAATTGTTATGGAGCGGATTATATCTTAAACAGCCTGCTAATTGTGTGGGTAAAATGTATCTAATGTTCGAGTGGCGTCGCAATTTCAAGCAACAAAAAAGACGTATCGCCAGTTGACGAAACGCCTTTTTGAGAGATTCTTTTGAACACCAATAAAGGCTCCAGCTGGAGCAATCTTTACTTGATGCCGCGGGCCTTGAGCAGGGCTTCCTTGAAGTCGGGCACGTGGTCCTTGGCCAGGCCGGGGATCATCGCCTGCTTGTCGGATTCCCGCATCTTGAGGTGATAGATCAGCATGTCGTCGGTCAGCTCGGACAGAGGACCTTCAAATCCCGCTTCCTCGGCCAGTTTGGCAACAAACTGCACCAGGCTGAGATCCTGTTCCTTGATCCAGGCAGGCTGCAACAACTCCAGCAGCTCTTCGATACGATGACATTGCATAGACGACCTCTTTAATCTGTCTTGTGAAACTCAGGCAACCTTACCCATCAAGGCTACTTCGATACGATCCCGCCCATTATGCTTGGCCTGGTAGAGGGCCGCATCCGCTTTTTGAATCAGCTCGCTGATGGAGAGGCTCTGATCCGGCACCAGGGTTGCCACCCCGAAGCTGCAACTGACCCGCCCGGAGACCAGGGATTTCTGATGGGGAATGCTCAAATCCTTCAGCGCTACCCGCACGTTCTCGGCGATCTGCAGCGCCCCCTGCATGCTGGTACAGGGCAGCAGCAGGGCGAACTCCTCCCCGCCGTAGCGGGCGGCGAGATCGTCCTCGCGCCGCTGTACTTCGGCCAGCAGACCCGCCACCTGCTGCAGACACTCGTCCCCCAGCTGATGGCCATAGAGGTCGTTGAACTGCTTGAAGTAGTCCACATCCACCAGCACCAGCGACAGCGGCGCCCGGGCCCGGTGACAGCGACGCCAGGCGCGCTCGAGGCAGTAGTCGAGGTGGGCCCGGTTGGCGATGCCGGTCAGCCCGTCCAAGCGGGAGGTGAGCTTGAGGTGCTCGGAGACCGCCTTCAGCTCGGCCACCAGATCGGCGTTGGAGAAACGGTGGTAGAGAGAGGCCACCTGATCCCGCCGCAGGCGGCGCAGCAGGGTCGGCAGGAAGACAAACAGATAGCCCGCCAGCATGCAGGAGACGATCCGCTCCTGCTCGTTGCCCGCCCCCAGCTCGAACAGCATGGCCAGCCCGAGCGGCAAGACGGCGCCGTAAAGCGAGCGGCGGCTGCCAAACAGCATGATGGCGCTGCCGGTGAGGATCAGGCTGGAGAGCATCATCATGGCGGCGCGATAGGTGTCGGGCAGCTTGTCCATGTAGAGCAGCACACCCAGCGCCCAGATGATGGAGGTGATGGTCACCCCGATGAAGAGCTCCCGCTCCAGCACCGGCAGCGGGATCTGCGCCAGCCTGGGCTGACGCCAGCGCAGGTGCCAGCCTCGGCAGATCAGCAGCAGCAACACCCCGGCCAGCCAGCCGAGCGCTTCGGCGGCGGGCAGGTAGTCGTGGAACAGCAGGCTCCAGCCAAGCGCCAGCAGACCCAGGCAAGGCAGGCTGAATGAGGCGTGGGTATAGAGCTGGGCCATGATGGCCTGCTTCACCTGACGTGTCACACTCTGGGTCAACTGCGTACTCCCTGTACAAGAGCCGCACAGTCTACCACTACCCCTTCGGAGCCAACAATAAAACGTCCGTTATTAAGCGGTTAGTCAGTCGATGATGCCAGGCCCCGGCCTGCCGGCAGAGACGGCTCAGCCGCGCTCCAGCTCGTCGAGGATCGGGCACTCGGGGTTTTCATCCCCGTGGCAACAGCCGACCAGCCCCTCGAGGGAGCTGAGCATGGCCTGCAAGCCGGCGATGCGGGCGCGCAGATCGACGATCTTCTCCTGCGCCAGCTTCTTCACCTGGGCGCTGGTTCTGTGCTCGTCCCGATAGAGCGCCAGCAGCTCCTGGCACTCCTCCAGGTTGAAGCCGGTCTCCCGCGCCCGCTTGACGAAGCGCAGCTCGCGCAGCGCCCCCTCGGTGTAACTGCGGTAGCCGTTGTCGCTGCGCACCGGCGCCGAGATGAGGCCGATGCTCTCGTAGTAGCGAATGGTCTTGGCGGTCAGTCCCGTCGCCTTGGCTACCTTGCTGATGTTCATGGATGACTCCTTAACGGTTCGATTCTGTGCTGAGATTGTGGCTGACCTGGGCGAGAGCCCGCGGCTGCCAGCGTTTCAATAACAGGGAATTGCTCAATACTGTGATGCTGCTCAGGGCCATGGCCGCCCCCGCCAGCTCGGGGCTGAGGTAACCCAGCGCCGCCAGCGGAATGCCGATGATGTTGAACACGAAGGCCCAGAACAGGTTCTGCTGGATGGTGCGCCAGGTGGCCGCCGAGATATCGATGGCATCGGCCACCAGCCGCGGGTCAGACCGCATCAGGGTGATGGAGGCGGTCTCCATCGCCACGTCGGAGCCGGAGCCCATGGCGATGCCGACATCCGCCGCCGCCAGTGCCGGGGCGTCGTTCACCCCGTCCCCCACCATGGCGACCAGCCCGCTGGTTTGCGCCCGCAGCGCCTCCACTTTTTCCACCTTGCCGGCCGGCAGGACTGAGTCGAAGGCCCCGTCCAGCCCCAGCTTGGCGGCGATATGGGCCACCGGCGCCGGCGCATCACCGCTCACCAGCCAGCTGGCGATGCCGCGCTGGCGCAGGGTGGCGATGGTATCCGGGCTCTCGGGGCGCAGGGTATCGGCCAGTGCGGCTATGCCGGCCACCACCCCGTCGATGGCCACCCAGACCCGGGTCGCGCCGTCGGCGGCTTGTTCATCCTGTTGTGGCGGTTCAATACCGAGCTGGGCCAGCAAAGATCCATTGCCGATGGCGACCATGTGGCCGGCGACCTGACCGACAATACCGGCCCCGACCCGCACCTCCACCGCCTCCGGCTGGGGCAACGCAGCCTCCTTGCCGACCGCCTCGCGCATGGCCAGCGCCAGCGGGTGTTCGCTCGCCTGCTGCAGGGCGGCGGCGAGGCGCAGTTGCTCATCGTTGCCGCTCCAGCTGGCCAGCACCGGCCGACCCTGGGTCAGGGTACCGGTCTTGTCGAAGATCAGCGCCTTGATGGCGTGGGCCTTCTGCAGGGTATCGACATCTTTGATCAGAATGCCGTGGCGCGCCGCTACCCCGGTACCGGTGACGATGGCCGCCGGCGTCGCCAGCCCCAGCGCACAGGGACAGGCGATCACCAGCACCGCCACTGCCGCCAGCAGCGCCTGACCGAAGTCGTTGCTGATGGCGTACCACACCAGCAGGGTGAACAGGGCGATGGCCATCACCACCGGCACGAACACGGCGGAGACCTTGTCCACCAGCTGCTGCAGCGGAGCCTTGCCCATCTGGGCATTCTCTACCAGTGCGATGATCTTGCTGAGGCTGGAGTCCTCCCCCACCGTAGTGGCCTCGATCTCCAGCACGCCGGCGCGGTTGATGGCTCCGCCCAGCACCTTGTCACCCTCGCCACGGGGCACCGGCAGGCTCTCGCCGGTGAGGATCGACTCGTCCAGCTCGCTCTCGCCGCTCACGATTCTGCCGTCCACCGGCACCCGCTCACCCACCAGCACCCGCAGTCGATCGCCGCGCAGCACCTCGTCGATGGCCACGCTCTGCCAGCTCTCGCCACGCCAGACGGTGGCGGTTTCCGGCCGCAGCGCCATCAGTTCGCGAATGGCGGACTGGGTGCTGCGTCTGGCCCGTGCCTCCAGCAACTTGCCGAGGGAGATCAGGGTGATGATGATGGCGCTCGCCTCGAAGTAGAGCTGGCCGCTGGCGGCCATCCCTAGGTTGAGCAGCAGATAGAGGCTGTAGAAGTAGGCCGCACTGGTACCGGTCGCCACCAGCACATCCATGTTGGCGGAGCGGTTCTTGATGGCGAGCCAGGCACCGCGATAGAAGCGGGCCCCGATCCAGAACTGCACCGGGGTGGCGAGCACTAGCTCCAGCCAGGCGGGCAGATGCCAGGGCAGCAGACCGGCCATGGCCAGCATGCCCGCCAGCAGCGGCAGGGTCAGCAGGGCCGAGACGATGACCCTGGTTTGCGCCTGACGGGCGCTGGCGGCCTCCTGCGCTTCCCGCTCCAGCAACTGCTGGCGGCGGCCACTGGCCGAGCCCTGCGCCAGCTGGGCGCCAAAGCCGAGCGCCTCGATCTGCTCGCGCAGGCCTGCGGGCGTCTGCATCCCGGGTACCAGCACGATACGGGCCTGCTCGATGGAGAAGTTGACGTCGGCCGAGATGACGCCGGGCAGCGCCGCCAGCATCTTGTTCAGGCGGGCCGAGCAACCGGCACAGGTCATGCCGGTGATTTGAAACAGGATAGTCTCGCTGCCGTAGTCGTAACCCTGCGCCTTGATGCTCTCCAGCACCGCCGGCAAACGGTCCGGGCTGGCAAGGTCGATGGCGGCCTGCTCCAGTGCGAAGTTGACGGTGGCCTGCACCCCGTCGAGCTTGTTGAGAGCGGTCGTGATGCGGCCGGCGCAGTTGGCGCAGCTCATGCCGCTGAGCGGCAACTGCAGATGAATCGGTGATTGAAGATGAGTGGTCATGTTGTTCCTCCCCGGAACCCGTCGGCCAGAATGTGCGCCGACCAACAAACCCTAACCTTTACTGTAAGGGTAAGCTCAAGCCACATGATCCACTTTTTGCAGATGAAAAAAACAGCGCCCGTCTGCTGCCAGAGAGCAAAAGGGCGCCGCATTCAGCTATTGCGCGGTGTGAACTGCGACTCAGATACCGTACTGGGCGCGGTAAGCCTTCATGGCAACAAGTTGCGCCGCCAGCTCCGGCTGCTCGGCCTGCTTCTCTTCCAGATACTGGATCAGATCGCTCATCTGGATGATGGCGATGATGTGGGCGCCGTAGTCACGCTCCACTTCCTGAATGGCGGAGAGCTCGCCCTTGCCCTTCTCCTGACGGTCCAGCGCGATCAGCACGCCCGCCAGCGAGGCGCCGTTGGCCTGGATCAGATCCATGGATTCGCGGATGGCGGTACCGGCGGTGATGACATCGTCCACCAGCATGATGCGCCCCTTGAGCGGGCTGCCCACCAGATTGCCGCCCTCGCCGTGATCCTTGGCCTCCTTGCGGTTGAAGCACCAGGGCACGTCCACGTCGTGCTGCTCAACCAGCTGCACCGCAGTGGCGGAGGCAATGGGGATCCCCTTGTAGGCCGGGCCAAACAGCACATCAAACTCGATACCGGCATCCATCAGCGCGGCGGCATAGAAGCGGCCGAGACGGGCCAGATCGCGGCCGCTGTTGAACAGGCCGGCGTTGAAGAAGTAGGGGCTTTTACGACCGGATTTCAGGGTAAATTCACCGAATTTGAGGACCTGTTTCTCCAGGGCGAACTCGATAAATTGACGCTGGTAGGCTTTCATTCTGGCTCCTTGCTTGGCTTGTCGTTTACTTTCGTGGGGTATAAAAAAACGCGGTCAATGCCGCGTTTTTAAAATCAGGAGAGCGACTGCTTCTGCAGCGCGATGATGTCGGCGATGCCGCCCTTGGCGAGCGCCAGCATCGCCAGCAACTCTTCATGGGTGAAGGGCTCGGCCTCCGCGGTGCCCTGCACCTCGATGATGCGACCATCTTCGGTCATCACCACGTTCATGTCGGTCTCGGCGGCGGAGTCTTCGATGTACTCCAGATCGCAGATGGCTTCGCCCTGATACATGCCGACGGAGACGGCGGCAATCATCTGCTTGAGCGGGCTCTGCTTGAGCATGCCCTTCTCGACCATCCAGTTCAGCGCATCGACCAGCGCCACACAGGCACCGGTGATGGAGGCGGTGCGGGTGCCGCCATCGGCCTGCAGCACGTCACAGTCAACGGTAATGGAGTGCTCGCCCAGCGCGGTCAGGTCTACCGCCGCGCGCAGGGAGCGGGCGATCAGACGGGAGATCTCCAGGGTGCGACCACTCTGTTTGCCAGAGGCCGCTTCGCGGTTCATCCGGGAGTGGGTGGAGCGCGGCAGCATGCCGTATTCGGCGGTCACCCAGCCCTGATTCTTCCCTTTCAGGAAGCGCGGCACGCTGGTGTCGACGCTGGCGGTGCAGAGCACGCGGGTGTTGCCGAATTCCACCAGCACGGACCCTTCAGCATGCTTGGTGAAGTGGCGGGTAATGGTGACCGGACGAAGCTGCGCGGCAGTGCGATCGCTGGGACGTGACATGGGACGGACCTCTGGGCTGGCTGAATTGGCGCAGGAGTATAAGTGATCCCAGCCCAAATATCAGCCGCTAAAACCACGCTGTCGGCTGACGGAGCAGGCCTGGCTGAGTATACTGGCCCCACACTTCATCAAGCCCGGAACAATCAATGATTCACAGCATGACCGCCTACGCCCGCAAGGAACTCAAGGGCGACTGGGGCACAGCCGTTTGGGAAATTCGTTCGGTCAACCAGCGCTATCTGGAGACCTACATTCGCCTGCCGGAACAACTGCGCAGCCTGGAGCCGGTTCTGCGTGAGCGCTTCCGCGCCAAGCTGCAGCGCGGCAAGGTGGAGTGCAACCTGCGGTTCGAGGCCGCCCAAGCCGCTGCCAGCCAGCTGCATATCAATGAAGAGCTGGCCAAGCTCATCATCGACAGCGCCAACTGGGTGATGAAAGAGGCGGGTCAGGGTCAGCTCAACCCGGTCGACGTGCTGCGCTGGCCGGGCGTGATGGCTGCCGCCGAGCAGGACATGGATGCGGTCGCCACCGAGCTGCTGGGCGGATTTGACCTGACCATGGAAGACTTCCTCGCCTCCCGCGCCAGCGAAGGAGCCAACCTCAAGGCACTGATCGAGCAGCGTCTGGCCGGCATTCAGGTAGAAGTGAAGAAGGTGCGCGTGCACCTGCCGCAGATCATCGAGTGGCAGCGCCAGAAGCTCACCGACCGGCTGGCCGAAGCCAAGGTGGAGCTGGACCCGGCCCGCATCGAGCAGGAGATCGTGCTGCTGGCCCAGAAGATCGACGTGGCCGAAGAGCTGGATCGCCTGGAGATGCACATCAGCGAGACCAACAAGATCATGAAGAAGGGTGGCGCCTGTGGCCGTCGTCTCGACTTCATGATGCAGGAGTTCAACCGCGAGTCGAACACCCTCGGTTCCAAGTCGATCAACGCCGAGGTGACCCAGTCCGCCGTCGAGCTGAAGGTGCTCATCGAGCAGATGCGCGAGCAAATTCAGAACATCGAGTAATCGATACAAGAAGCCCGTCAACGACGGGCTTCTTTCATTTGACGACGCGCCAGGTTGACGGCCTGCGCCAGATCGGATTTTCACGTTGCACCGACAGCATCTGACTCACTTGTGCGGTATGCTGTCACGCTGACGATCAACCATGACCTCTGTTGAGGCCTGCCTTATGAAATACCTTGTAGTTCAAACCAAACAGATAGGGGATGTGCTGATCTCCACCGCGCTGTGCAACAACCTCAAGCAGAATGACCCAAGCGGAGAGGTTCACTATCTGGTCATGGATTATTGCGCGGGTATGGCGCAGGGCAATCCCAATATCGATCGGCTCATCATCATCGAGAAGGCCAGGCGCAACCAGTGGCGCTACATGAAGGATCTACTGCTGGCCATTCGCCGCGAACGCTACGACGTGGTGGTCAACAGCCAGGGCCAGATGATCGGCCTGCTCAGCTGCCTCTTCTCCGGTGCCCGCCTGCGCATCGGGTTTGACTCCTTCCCCTGGCGGCTCGGCCACAACCGCATCGTGCGTTTTCGCAAGGACACAGAATTCCAGGGCAACAGCACCCTGGTTGACGATCGCTTCTCGCTGCTCAAGCCGCTCAAGCTGGCCAGCGAGGATCGCAACTACTACCTCTGGCTGAGTGAAGAAGAGAAGCAACAAGGCAAGGATGCCCTGCTGGCCGCCGGCGTCGACCTGAGCCGCCCGCTGATCGCCATGGGCGTCAACTCGCTCGGGCACTACAAGCGCTGGCCCATCGACTGCTTCGCCAAGGTCGCCCAGTGGCTGATCGAGCAACACGATGCCCAGATCCTGATCTACTGCGGACCGGGGGAAGAGGAGTACAACCGCGGCCTGAAACCGCTGCTGCCCGCCGCCCTGCAAGCCAGCGTCTTCGACCACATCAAGACCCGCTCGGTACGGGAATTGGTGGGATTGTTCGCCCACTGCCGGCTGTTTGTCGGCAATGACACCGGCCCCCGGCATATGGCACAGGCCATCGACCTGCCCCTGCTGACCATAGTGGCTCCCGGTGGCGACAAGATCATCGCCAACCCGGTCAACCACCCCCGTTATCAGGCCATCGATGTGTTTGATGCCAAGGGACCCGACTTCCAGTTGCCACAGAACGCGGAAAAGGACTTCATCGACGAAGCCCTGCTGCGCGCCATCACGCCCGAGCTGGTGATGGAACGGCTGACAGCGCTGCCTGGTTGGCAAGCAGCCACGCCCTGAAAGTACGCTCGAATTCGGCCAGATCGAGGGAGTTGATATCCTGCTCCCGGGTATTGGTCGAGAACAGCACAGTGGCTGATGGGGAGTTGGGGTGCCACTCCAGGAAGTTCTCGTTGCCGCCACCTATGTCCGGGTTGTAGAGGCCAAGAATGGGCTTGTGCAACCCGGCGGCGATGTGCACCGTCGCCGTGTCCACCGAGATCAGCCCCTGACACTGGCGCAGCTGGGCGAACAGCCCGGCCAGCGAGGGCGCATCCGGTGACAGCAGCAGGCGCTCCAGTCGGCTCAAGCCGGCCCGGATCCCGGCCACCTCCTCCTCCATACCCGGTGGATAGAGCAGGCAGATGGCGCAAGATCCGGCCGCCAGCATCTGCTCAAGCATCTGGCTGATAAGCTCAGGCCGCAGGCGGCGGGAGCTGCCACTGCCGTACGGGTTGAAACAGAGGACCGGCTCGGCCGGCCACCAGCTGGCCAGCGCATCGGGCGGGCTCATGGTCGGGACTATGTACTGCTGGTCCGGATTGCTCACGCCGAGCCGCTGCAGCAGCAGGGCGAACTTGTCGGAGAAGTGCATGCCGCTGGAGGCCTTGCCCAGCTTGAGGTTGACTGCCTGCAGGGCATCGTCCATGCCGGCAACCCAATCCGCCCTCACCTGACTGATGAAGTAGATGTCCTTCATTTTCAGCATCTTGCCAAAGTGCACCAGACACTCCACCTCCCCCAGCGAGTGTGCCAGCCGCTTGAGTTGGCTATAGCCCGGCCGCTTGGGCACCTCTATCACCTTGTCCATGCCGAAATGATCGCGAAACAGGGGAGCCATGGCCGCAGTCGTGACGATCCACACTTCCCGTTCCGGGCTGGCGCGCTTGATTTCACGGGCCACCCAGGACGAGACGATGGCATCGCCCAGCTTGGCATCCCAGCGCAGCAACACTATCTTCCCCTTACGCTCATGCAGCGGGGCCGGCCGTTTGCGATCGAACAGCAGCTGCCCCAGCTTGCGGCGAAGAATGTCACGCTGGAGTTGCAGATCGTTGATTAATGACATGAATCCACCAGAAGGGCCGTTGAGTTGGAAAAAGGATGATAACAGGCTGACGCGACTAGAGCGCCATCAGGGCATCGACCTGGCGGCTGATCTCCGCCGGTGACAGGGCCGCCAGCTTGTCCGTGGTCGAGCGCAGGATGATATTGCGACCCGCCAGCGGAATGAAGGCATCGCGCCAGCGCTCGTTGTTCATCAGCACCAGGGTGGGTACCCCGAAGGAAGAGGAGATATGGATGATGGAGGTATCGGTCGAGATGACCCCTCGCGCATCCTTGATGATCTTGGCGGCATCGAGAATGGTGTCGGGAAACAGCACTCTCATGTCCTGCCGCGGGCACGCCACGGGCTGCCTGGAGAATACCAGGTAGGAGATCCCCTGATAGGCCGGCAACTGAGCCAGGATCTCTTCGATCTGCGCCTCCGTCATCGAGTTGCCGACCTGGCTACCCGTCAGGTTGACCAGCAGATAGTGGCCATACGCGCTGGTATCGAGCTGCTCATTGCAAGGCGATGGTACTGTGGCCGGCACCCCAGCCGCATCACCTGCCACGCTGAGCATACGATAGACGAAGTGATCCCGGACTGGGTGTGACGACACTATGGTGGCCTTCTGGTTGAACAGCGGCAGCAACTTCTGCTGCCCTTCGCTCTTGAAGCGCAGGGACAACGACTGCAAGCGCCCGTTGGCCAGCAACAGCAACTTGGCCATGGCGATATCGTCGGGCTCGTCAAACAGATTGATCACCAGGTCATACTGCCGTTGCCTGAGTTCACGCAGCTTGCACCACATGCTCGCTGGCCACAGGGTGTCGTTCAGGGTGATCACGTGACACTCATCGATCCCGGCGACCGACGCCGCCAGCAGCTGGTTGCGCTGGCTGCACACCAGCTCGAGGCGTGCAGCGGGGTAGATCTCCCTGAGCCGGGCAATGGCGGGCAGGGTGAGAATGAAATCGCCGATGGCGTCATAACCGACCACCAGCACCCGCTTCACCTCCGCTCCGGCAGGGCATGGGGCGGCGTCAGGCGCTCTGCCGATCAGCCATCTGGCAATGGAGTGGGTAAGCAACTTCTTGAGATTCATGGGTTATCCAGCATGTATGACCGGCAGCGTCGGCAAGGCTGACTGGGCTGCCAACCAACAGCCACCGTCGGCACGCCCAGTGCTATTTCAGATAGTGGCCGTAAGCTCTGTCATCGATGGTGGTGGTGAACAGATCTACATCCAGACAGCAGGGTTCCACCCCGGAGGCAGACAGGCCATTGAGCTGCAAGCGGCCGGTCAGATAGTCGGAGGGCATCCGCAGCGGATAGGCACACTGCAATAATTTTTTCGCCCCGGCCAGGGTCAGCACATACCCAGCGGTAGAGAGCACTCCTCGCTTGGAGGAGCTGCTGGGCGTCAGGTATCTAGCAAGCCGGTAGCCACCGGGCAGGGATGACAGGAATGGCCAGCGTTTAGCTTTGCCATGATGCAGGAAGACGATCTCGGACTGGCAGGAGTGCACTATCGTCTCGATGATCGCCTTGCTGTGCATGTGCAGGTAGATGTCATCTTCAAGCACCACACAGCGTTCAATACCCTCGGCGACAATGCGCTCATAAACTCGAATATGGCTCATGGCGCAGCCAATCTCGCCAAAACTCAGTTCATGGCCACACACTTCTTTCGCCAGTTCCAAATCCACCTTGGCCAGCTCGGCACTGCTCAGCGCCTTCCCGTCGGTAGCATCAACAAACTCGAAATCTATGCCCAAATGCGCCATCTGCTGAACAACCATCGCCCGTCGCTCAACGCTGCGAGCCAAACTGATGACAAAAACCGGAATCATGACGTGCAGGTATCCTTTTTAAACTCATGGGAAAACCAGATGAAAACCAGGCTGAGCGTGTACAGATAGAGCACCCCTTGATGCTCAAACGGCACATCGCTTAGGGAGTTAATGGCAAACGCGAGGGGAACCAGCACACCCGCAGAAATCCTGCTTATATTGTTCGCCGCCAGATAGAGCGGCAGGCCAAGAAAGATCACCAGTGCAATAAATCCTATGCTGCCGCGCACGACCAGATTCTGCATATATTGATTATGGGCATGAGTTAGTACTGGGTTCAGAATTGACGCAGGGACTAATTCATTCCTAACTTGGCTTATCTTCAATGCGTCGAAGCCATCCGTGCCCACCCCTGCCACCGGTGAATCCAAAAAACCCAGCCAAGCACTCTGCCAGGCAATGACGCGCAAGCCCCATGATGAGTCGTACGAACCTTTTTCTGCCGAGTTGAGATCCGAGACTGCCTCTGCGACCCGAACCTGAACCAGCTGGTTGGTCTGATAAATGGCGCCCGTTGTGGCCGTACACAATATGGCTACCGCAATGTATTTCCACGGTTTGAAGTAGGCCTTGTAGCAGATGACGTAGGCAAGAATAATCCCGAAGGCGAGCCAGACCCCCCGGCTCTGGGAGAGATAAAGTGCAAACAGGGCCGCAATCAAGCCAAACAGGCTCCCCCCCCTCAACCATCCAGGCAACTGTTTTTGCTGGAAGACAAACCAGTTGAGGATGGCCAGCGTCAGCGCAGCCTGCGAGAAAAGGATCGCGTTGGTAAACCCTTCCACCCTGGCAATGCCGTGCTGGTATTGCCAGATGCTGAGAATGCCCAATCCCATCCCGCCCAGCACGATGGCCAGATAACCCAGCACCAGCAGACTCGGCTTGCGCGGCATCATCAGCGCAAAGACGACAACATAAAACAGCCCGCGCATGACTCCGTATTGATCACCGTGGATCAACCGGTTGACGAAGATCATGGCGGCATAGACCAGCAGCCCCCAGAGAATGCGACGGTCTTTGAGCCCCACATCCCGTTGTTTGCCGACAAAGTAATTCAACAAACCGAAGATGCCGGTCACAGCCAGCAGATTGGATTGAATGCTCTGGCCGAAAGGGGCCAGAAACAGGCCGCAAAAGGAGAACAGGATGGTCAGCGCAAACAGGGCTGTGGTTGTTCTATCGAGCAAGGCAAGGCTTCTGCTGAGCATCAATCAAGACTTCCTGAAGACATAGTTACCCCGGATTTTGCGCCACAGGCCAAAAACATCTGTACGCGGGAAAATGGCAATGCGGCGGATCCTGAAAGGGTCCTGGTGCATGGCTCTGGGCCCGCTGTTGGTGGCAACGGCAAAACGGTAACCCGCCGCCATCGCCTGCGCCTTTGCGCTTTCATCCATATCCCCATAAGGGTAGGCGAATGACAGCAGAGGGTGGCCGAGCAGGGCTTCGAGCTGTCGTTTGTTCTCTTGAATTTCATGAGCTTGCTGCTCGGGTGCAAGCTTGCTCAACCTGGGGTGGGTCAGGGTATGCCCGCCGATCTCCACATGACCGGAGGCCGTCAGCGCCTTGAGCTGCTCGCCATTCATCAGGTCCACCCGGGTGTCCGGGTTGCTCGCATGCTCCACATCCCAGCGGTTATACCCTTCCCCCGTGACCACGTATACCACGGCTTTGTAACCATATTTTTCCAGCAGCGGCAGCATGCGAGTCAGGTTGTCCTGATAGCCATCGTCGGCGGTGATCATCAGGTATTTCTTGCCGTACTGCAGCCGGTGCATGAAGCCCTTATCCGCCAGATCGCGGAACGTCAGGGTCTCATAACCCAACCACTTCAGCAGGCGCAGGTGCTTCTCGAACATGGCGATCGGCATCCAGGTGCCGTGTACCCCCTTCTCGCTGTCATGCTCGATGAAGCGGTGATACATGATGACCGGCATCTCGCGGCGCAGGGTCTCGACCACCGCATCCTGATAGATGGATTCCAGGCCGGAGACGACTCCCGCCAAGCCATATTCGGCCTGAATGCGCTGACGAATTGTGTCTGAAACGGTGCCACTGGCCAGCGCCGGGCCAATCTGCGCCTTCAGTGCGGCAAAATCGATCGCCAGATCCTGGGGGCCGATATCGCCGAAGTTGCTGGCCAGCGCCTCATCCAGATTGTGCTCGGTCACCAGACCGGTGGCCTTGGCCTCACCGATGGCAAAGGCGGGACGACCGCACAGCAGGGCCTCCATCGCCACCCGACCTGCCCCGATCACCAGATCGCATTGCGCCATCAGCGCAGGGACATCCTCCACGTAGCCGACGAAATCGACCCGCTCCTGAAAACGCTGGAAACGCGCCGGCAGCTGGCTGCCGCTCACCACCTTCACCTGGCAGGCGTCCAGATCCAGCACCTCATCCAGCAACCGATAGCAGAGCTCACCCTTGGGGCCGCTCAGCCGGCCTACGATGGCGATCACCGGCCTGGCATTGGTCGGGGCATGCACAGGCTGGAACTTGTCGGTTTCGATGCCGTTGCGCAGTACCTGCACGATGGCCGGATCCACCCCCAGATTGTCGATGATCTGGTGGGCGATATCCTCGCACACCGCCACAGCTCGAAAGCCGAGTGCATGGAAGGCCTTGCGGGAGGCATGTACCGGCTGGCGGCCGTGCACCGTGGTGATCATGGGGGTGCCGGTCAGCTTGCAGGCCACATAGCTGCTCCAGCCAGAGGCGCGGGAGTGGGCATGCACCAGCTGGATATGATGCTTCTTGATCAGATAGACGAGGTAAAACACGTGCCAGAAGCGGCGCAGAATGCTGCGCTTGTTGAATCGCAGCTTGAACACCTCACCCAGAGTGGGCTTGGTCAGGGTGTCCGAGACATAGAAAACCTGGTGGCCACGCCGGGTCAGTTCGTTACCGACCGTGGTGGCATAGACCTCAGCGCCCGTCACTTCGAGCTGGGAGAGTGCCATCAATATGTTCATTGCGTGGTTACCCGGTAGAAACTGAGAAAAACCGTGACAAACAACAGAGCCGGAAGCAGGTATGGCCTGCTTCCGGCTTGTCTGCATATGGCGGTGTAAAGCTCACTCGTTAGCGGTTGAGCCACGCCATATAATCCGCGACCCCTTCGGCCACGGTTTTGAACTCGGCGTCATAACCGACGCCACGCAGCTTGGTCATATCCGCCTGGGTAAAGCTCTGATAGCGACCCTTGAGGTGATCCGGGAAGGGAATGTACTCGATGGCACCCTTCTGATGATGCTTGATCACCGCTTCGGCCACGTTCTGGAACGGTTCGGCCCGGCCGGTACCGCAGTTGAAGATGCCGGAGTGCTGCGGATTCTGCCAGAACCAGAGGTTCACCTTGCAGACGTCATCCACATAGATGAAATCGCGCATCTGGCCGCCGTTGGGGAAACCGTCGCAGCCTTCGAACAGCTTGGGATTCTCGCCCTTCTTCACCTGGGTATTGAGGTGGAAGGCAACCGAGGCCATGGAGCCCTTGTGCTGCTCGCGCGGGCCATAGACGTTGAAGTACTTGAGGCCGACCACCTGGGAGTTGATCTCCGGCATCCAGCGACGCACGTACTGGTCGAACAGCTGCTTGGAGTAGCCGTAGACGTTGAGCGGCTGCTCGAACTTCGGATCTTCGATGAAGTTGTCGTTGCGCCCGCCATAGGTTGCTGCAGAAGAGGCGTAGATGAACGGAATTTCCCGCTCGATGCAGTAGTGGAACAGATCCTTGGAGTACTCGTAGTTGACCTCCATGATGAACTTGCCGTTCCACTCAGTGGTGGCGGAGCAGGCACCTTCGTGGAAGATCACCTCGATGCCGCCATCCCACTCTTCAAATTCGTCGCCGGAGACGATCCGCGCCTGGAACTCATCCTTATCCATGTAATCGGCAATGGTCAGATCGACCAGATTGACGAACTTGGTGCCGTCGGTCAGGTCATCGATGACCACCACATCGGTCCGTCCTTGAGCGTTCAGCTGCTTGACCAGATTGCTGCCGATAAAGCCAGCACCGCCAGTTACTACGATCATGGAGTTTGCCTCGCGTACGTTGATGGCCACGTGTGACTGCCTGTTAAAGCTGTGTATAGTGAGCCAATTTGAAATTGCCGAAAAGTTTATCACGGGCCGCAAGGGGATTCGACCTTGACGATTTCACCGGCCAGGGGCCCGGCAGAGGGAACAGCGATGAAAACCAGAGACAGGATCATTCACAGCGCCACCGAGCTGTTCAACGATCAGGGTGAGCGTAACATCACCACCAACCACATTGCCGCCCATCTGGGCATCAGCCCGGGCAACCTCTATTACCACTTCCGCAATAAAGAAGACATCATCCACTCCATCTTCGACCAGTACGCCCGCCATCTGAGCGAGAGCTTCACGCCGGCGCGCAGTGACGAGATCAAGCTGGAAAACCTGATGGGCTATCTGGATGCCATCTTCTATCTGATGTGGCAGTTTCGCTTCTTCTACGCCAATCTGCCGGACATCCTCAGCCGCGATGAGCCGCTGCAACAGAAATACCTCAAGGCCCAGGAGCAGTTGCGCGCCGCCGTGGTGGCCCTGCTCAGAAGCCTGCGCGAGGGCGGCATCATAAATGTCAGCGACGAGGATCTGCCGGATCTGGGCCAGACCATCAAGATGGTGGTCACCTGCTGGATCCCGTTCCAGATTGCCCAGGCCCCCAGCACCCGCATCACCAAACCGTTGCTCTATCAGGGCGTCTTGCGGGTACTGTTCCTGCTGCGCCCCTATGTGCAGCCCCAGGTGGCCGACCAGATCCGACAGCTGGAACAGCACTATCGTCAACTGGCCCAACCAGCCGGGTGAGATCTGTTTCACAATTGTTGAATGTCAGCACAATCATTTGAATTCGCCGCAACAGATTGCAGTAAAATACTGCCCATTGTTGATAATCAGCTGAAATAGCCAATAAGGATCGAGGATGTCTAACGGATTCTATCGTCACCTGACCGAGCAGCTTGAGCAGGTGCAGGCTGAAGGGTTGTACAAGCAGGAGCGCGTCATCACCTCGGCCCAGCAGGCCCGGATTGCGGTGGGCGGCGAGCAGGTGCTGAACTTCTGTGCCAACAACTATCTGGGGCTGGCCAACCACCCGGACCTGATCGCAGCGGCTCATCAGGGGCTGGACAGCCACGGCTTCGGCATGGCCTCGGTCCGTTTCATCTGCGGCACCCAGGATCAGCACAAGGAGCTGGAGCAGAAACTGTCGGGTTTCCTCGGCACCGAAGACACCATCCTCTACTCCTCCTGCTTCGATGCCAATGGCGGTCTGTTCGAAACCCTGTTCGGTGCCGAAGACGCCATCATCTCCGATGCTCTCAACCACGCCTCCATCATCGACGGGGTACGGCTGTGCAAGGCCAAGCGCTATCGCTACGCCAACAACGACATGGCCGAGCTGGAAGCCCAGCTCAAGCAGGCTGACGCCGACGGCGCCCGCTTCAAGCTGATCGCCACCGACGGCGTCTTCTCCATGGATGGCGTCATTGCCGACCTCAAATCCATCTGCGATCTGGCCGACAAATACGACGCCCTGGTGATGGTGGACGACTCCCACGCCGTCGGCTTCATCGGCGAGAACGGCCGCGGCACCCACGAATACTGTGGCGTGATGGACAGGGTCGACATCATCACCGGTACCCTGGGCAAGGCGCTTGGCGGCGCCTCCGGTGGCTACACCTCCGGCAAAAAGGAGGTGATCGACTGGTTGCGCCAGCGCTCCCGCCCCTATCTCTTCTCCAACTCGCTGGCCCCCTCCATCGTCGCCGCCACCATCAAGGTGATCGACATGCTGGCCGACGGGCATGCGCTGCGCTCCAGCCTCAAGGAGAACAGCCAATACTTCCGCGAACGGATGAGCGCCGCCGGCTTCACCCTGGCCGGGGCCGATCACGCCATCATTCCGGTGATGCTGGGTGACGCCAAACTGGCCGCCGAGATGGCAAGCCGCATGCTGGCCGCCGGCATCTACGTGGTGGGCTTCTCCTTCCCGGTGGTGCCCAAGGGCCAGGCTCGCATCCGCACCCAGATGTCCGCCGCCCATACCCGTGAGCAACTGGACAAGGCCATCGATGCCTTCATTCGCATCGGCCGCGAACTCGACATCATCTGATTTGAATCAAGGGGCCTGGCGCCCCTTCTTTCTGCATTCATCGTGAAGGAACAACCATGAAAGCGCTCTCCAAACTGCACAAAGAAGTCGGCATCTGGATGACGGACGTACCGGCCCCCGAACTCGGCCACAACGACCTGCTGATCAAGATCCGCAAGACCGCCATCTGTGGCACCGACATCCACATCTACAACTGGGACGAATGGTCACAAAAGACCATCCCGGTACCCATGGTGGTCGGCCACGAATACGTTGGGGAAGTGGTCGCCATTGGCCAGGAAGTGCGCGGCTTCGTGGTCGGAGACCGGGTGTCCGGTGAAGGCCACATTACCTGTGGCCACTGCCGCAACTGCCGTGCTGGCCGCACCCACCTGTGCCGCAACACCATAGGCGTCGGCGTCAACCGCCCCGGCGCCTTCGCCGAGTATCTGGTGATCCCAGCCTTCAACGCCTTCAAGCTGCCGGACAACGTCCCCGATGAACTGGCCGCCATCTTCGATCCGTTCGGCAACGCGGTGCACACCGCCCTCTCCTTCGACCTGGTCGGTGAAGACGTGCTGATCACCGGTGCCGGCCCCATCGGCATCATGGCCGCCGCCGTCTGCCGCCACGTGGGTGCCCGCCATGTGGTGATCACCGACGTCAACGAATACCGGCTCGAGCTGGCCCGCAAGATGGGCGCTACTCGCGCCGTCAACGTGGCCAAGGAACAGCTCAGCGACGTGATGAGCGAACTCGGCATGACCGAAGGGTTCGACGTGGGGCTGGAGATGTCCGGCGTGCCCAGCGCCTTCCAGGACATGATCGACAAGATGAACCACGGCGGCAAAATCGCCATGCTCGGCATCCCCCCCGCTACCATGGCCATCGACTGGGGCAAGGTGATCTTCAAAGGACTGTTTATCAAAGGGATCTACGGTCGTGAAATGTTCGAGACCTGGTACAAGATGGCCAGCCTGATCCAGTCCGGGCTGGATCTCTCCCCCATCATCACCCACCGCTTCCACATCGACGACTTCCAGCAAGGGTTCGATGCCATGCGCTCAGGCCAGTCCGGCAAGGTGATCCTCAGCTGGGACAAATAAGCCTTTCGGCCCGCCCATGAGATGAAACCCGGTGAAAACCGGGTTTCTTTTTTTCGGGCCGGCCTCGCCAGTTTGTGATCTGACGAAGAAACTTTGCACGCAGAGTGCTTAACACTTCACACACAAGCGTTTAAATGGCTGTAACTATTCGGTTATAATCCAGTCGTTTTCTAGGGATAATAAAAGCCTGCTGGGAGTACATGAGCGTGTTGAAAAAACTGAGCTATTTGCTGGCGGTCGGGATGACGGCCGCCAGTTTGTCCGGCGTAGTGCTTGCTGCCGATGATATGTCACCGGAGGCAATTGCCGAGCGGATCAAGCCTGTCGGTCAAGTCTATACCGCCAAGGATCTGGAAGGGATTGCGACCGCAGGCGCAGCCCCTGCGGCGGCAGCGGCATCTGGTCCGCGCGACGGCGAAGCCGTGTTCAAGGGCGCCTGCTTCGCCTGCCACGATGCCGGCATCGCCGGTGCCCCCAAGCGTGGCGACAAGGCTGCCTGGGAACCACGTATCGCCCAAGGTATTGAAACGCTTAAGAAACACGCCATTGCCGGCTTCGCAGGCAAGACCGGTGTGATGCCGCCACGAGGAACTTGCGCCACCTGTAGCGATGAAGAGATCGAAAACGCCATTCACTACATGATCGACAAGCTCTAAGTGTTTGAAAGGGCCGCATTTGCGGCCCTTTCAATCTGATGACTTCCGGCTACTCTTTGTAGGGTAGGCAAACCGGGAGTTACTCATGTCAGCGCAACCAATAACACCCCATTACTCGACTCCCTTGCTGGCGTTGGTCTCCGCTATTATGGATTTCCCCGCCCCCTCCGCCGCCACTTCCAAAGATTACGACACCCTGATCCAGCAGCTGAACCAGCTCTGCCCGCTGCAGCATTTCGGCATGCTCGGCTTGTCGGAAGCCGGCCTGCAGTGGGTATGCGAATACCAGATCTCCGACAGCTTCAAGTTGCAGCTGGGGCTGGAGGAGTCGCGTATCACCGATCAACTGACCCAGCTCGATGAAGCCGATGGCTGGTGCTCGCTGCCGGTCGAGCATGGTCAGGTCCAGTGGCTGCTGGCCTGCTGCCAGCCCAAGGAGCTGCCAACCCTGCGCCTGTTGCTGGAGTGCCTGGCCAAGCGATTGAACGAGACCCAGGCAGGCTCCCAGCTGTCGGAGCTGGCCTCACCGCTGATCCGCAAAGACCCTGACTGGCAGAAGAAGATCGAGAGCATCAACCGCATCATCCGGCTGGCCAACACCTTGCCCAGTCAGGCGCTGTTCTCCCAGCTCGAGGCAGTCCTGCGCCAGATGCTGGCCATTCAGGACATGCTGCTGGTGCGCATCGACAGCCACCGACTCGAGAAGATCTATCCGGAGCAGCCCCCCCACAGCGACGAGTTCATCACCGGGCTGTGCCACAGCACCAACAACATGGAACAGCACAAGGAGCAGCTCTACTGGTACAGCCAACCGCTGCGCCTGCAGCAGCAGTACTTCGCCCACTTTCTCATCAGCCTGCAGCACCCGCTGGAAACCGATGATCGGCTGTTTCTCGACTTCCTGCGCAGCCAACTCACCCTGCTGCTGGAGCTGAGGCGGATCCGCCAGCAGCTGCACGACATCAACTCGGAAGATTCCATCAACCAGCGCTTGCAGCAGTTGCGTCAGACCAACCTCCGACTGCAAAAGCAGCTCAAGCAGCATCAGGAACTGGAACGGCGGCTGCAGTTCGACGCCCTGCACGATCCGCTGACCCAGCTGCCCAACCGGGCCCTGCTGATGAATCACCTCAACCATGCCATGACCCACTTTCACCGCTACAAGTCGCCGGGTTTTTCGCTGATCTTCATCGATGTAGACCACTTCAAGCAGGTCAACGACACTCTGGGCCACAGCGCCGGTGACCAGCTGCTCAAGGAGATGAGCCGCCGCCTGCAGACCTGCATTCGGCAGAACGACATGGTGGCCAGGCTGGGTGGGGATGAATTCGTCATCTATCTGGACAACAGCAAGACCGAGGAGGATATCAGCCCGGTACTCAACCGCATCATCAGCCGCCTCTCCTACCCTTTTCGACTGATGGGCAACGAGCTGGGCATCACGGTCAGTCTGGGGGTGGCCAGCGTATCGGAACAGACCTCCGACATCAGCCAGCTGCTCCATCAGGCCGACTTGGCCATGTATCAGGCCAAACGCAACGGTCGCAGTCGCATCGTCAGCTATTCGGAAGAGTGCTCGGTCCAGACCTGGGCCTCGCCGGAAGAGATGCTGGCAAGAGCGCTGCGCGAAGGGCGCATCGTCCCCTATTTTCAGCCGGTGATCCGGCTCAAGGACAGCCGGCTGACCGGGCTGGAGGTGATGGCCCGCTGGATCACCGAAGAGGGGGTACTCAAGGATGCGTTCGACTTTATCCCGCTGGCGGAGCAGTGCGGTCTGATTCAGGAGCTGGACTACCAGATCCTGAGCCACACCTGCCAACAATTGAAGGAGTGGCTGCCGCTGTCAGGCCAGAGCAAGTTCAAGGTGGCCATCAACTTGTCCGGCAAGCATCTGGTCAGCCATGAGCAGATCATGAAGTTGGTTGAAATCATCGAATCCGAGGGGATAGCCCCCGGCTATCTGATCTTCGAATTCAACGAGCGGGAGCTGTCACGGCAGGACTCCGATGCCCTCACCTCGTTGCACGAATTGAGAGCCAAGGGTATCCAGATCAGTCTGGATGACTTTGGGACCGGGTTTTCGTCCCTCAATGCCCTGTTCCACTTCCCGGTGGACTACATCAAGGTGGATGACAGCTTCACCCATCGCATGCTGCAGTCACCCAAGGATCTCGCCCTCATTCGTGCCATGCGCGACATCTGCCAGGATCTGGACTTCACCCTGGTGGTGGAAGGCATCGAAAACCAGCAACAACTGCAGAAACTGATCGATCTCGGCTGTCTGATGGGCCAGGGGCGCTATATTTCGCCCCCCATGCCCGGAGCCGATATCACTCCCCTGCTCACCCAGACCAAGAACGAGCGCGGCTAACCAGCACTCAATCCTTCTTGAACAGCGCTCTCAGGTTGGCGACCCCGACCTGCCCCTTCTGTTGGCGCTCCTCGGCCGTCACCTTCTTCTGGTTTTCCCACTCCAGATCGTCCTGCGGCAGCTCCAGCAGGAAGCGGCTCGGCTCCGGCCGCACCGACTCGCCGTACTGGCGCCGCTCCTTGCAGAGGGTAAAAGTCAGTTCGGTCTGGGCCCGGGTGATGCCCACATAGGCGAGGCGCCGCTCCTCCTCCACGTTATCCTCGTCGATGCTGGTCTGATGGGGCAGCAAGCCCTCCTCCATGCCCACCATGTAGACGTAGGGAAACTCCAGCCCCTTGGAGGCGTGCAGAGTCATCAGCTGCACCTGGTCAGCCTCGTCCTCTCCCTCGTTGCGCTCCATCATGTCACGCAGGGTGAGCCGGGTTACCACCTGAGCCAGCGTCATCGCTTCCTCCAGCTCATCCCCTTCCAGCATCTCGGTGATCCAGCGGTAAAGGGTGGAGACGTTTTGCATCCGCATCTCTGCCGCCTTCGGGCTGGGAGAGGTCTCGTAGAGCCACTCTTCGTAGTGGATCTCCTTGATCATGTCCCGCACCGCCTCCACTGGATTGCCGCGCAGCGCCTGATCGCCGAGCCGAACCAGCCAGTTGGTGAAGGCCTGCAGGGCGGATAGACCGCGCCCGGAGAGGTGTTGTTCCAGCCCCAGCTCGAAGCTGGCGGCAAACAGGCTCTTGCCGCGCTGGTTGGCATACTGGCCCAGTTTTTCGAGGGTGGTGGGGCCTATCTCACGGCGCGGCAGGTTGACCACCCGCAGGAAGGCAGTGTCCTCGTCCGGGTTCACCAGCAGCTTGAGGTAGGCCATGATGTCCTTGATCTCGGTGCGGGAGAAAAACGAGGTGCCACCCGAGATACGGTAGGGAATGCGGTTGGTCATCAGCGCCTTCTCGAAGATGCGCGACTGATGGTTGCCCCGATAGAGGATGGCGTAATCCTTGAACCGGGTGCGGTTCATGAACTTGTGGCCCATCAGCTCGGCGGCAATACGCTCCGCCTCGTGCTCCTCATTCTTGGCAAACAGCACCTTGAGCTTCACCCCTTCATCGAGCTCGGAGAAGAGCGCCTTGTCATAGACATGGGGGTTGTTGGCAATCAGGATGTTGGCGCACTTGAGGATGCGCTTCTTGGAACGGTAGTTCTGCTCCAGCTTAATGAGTTTGAGGCTGGGAAAATCCTCGTTCAGCAGCACCAGGTTCTGCGGCTTGGCCCCACGCCAGGAGTAAATGGACTGGTCATCGTCTCCCACCACGGTAAAACGGGCCCGCTCGCCGACAATCTGCTTCACCAGCTCGTACTGGCTGGTGTTGGTGTCCTGATATTCGTCGACCAGCAGATAACGGATCTTGTTCTGCCAGCGGGTGCGTACCTCCTCGTTGCTCTTGAGCAACAGGGTCGGCATCACGATGAGATCGTCGAAATCCAGCGCGTTGTAGGCCACCATCTGGCGGTGATAGCGTTCATAGAGCTGGGCCAGCAACACTTCCTCCGGGCCGCGGGCGATGCGCATGGCGCGAGCCGGCAGGATGAGGTCGTTCTTCCAGTTGGAGATCTGGCTGATGAGGGCCGAGAGCTTGTCCTTGTCGTTGTCGAGCTCCGCCTCGGTCAGCTCTTTCAGCAGCGCCAGCTGGTCGGTGTCGTCGAACAGGGAAAAATTGGCCTTGAGGTTCAGGCTCTTGTGCTCGCGGCGGATGATCTCGAGACCCAGGGTGTGGAAGGTGGAGACCATCAGTCCTCGCGCCTCCTTGCGACCCAGGGTCTGGCCGACCCGTTCTTTCATCTCCCGCGCGGCCTTGTTGGTGAAGGTGACGGCAGCGATGTTGCGCGCGTTGTAGCCGCACTGCTGTACCAGATAGGCAATCTTGTTGGTGATGACGCGGGTCTTGCCCGATCCGGCACCCGCCAGCACCAGGCAAGGGCCGGAGACAAACTTGACCGCTTCGTTCTGATTGGGGTTGAGCTTCATGGGCCGGATCTCTTGGCTTATGATGAGGGGCGGCATTGTAACAGAGATCCCGCAGGCAGCCGAAACCGCAGGCAATATCCCGCCACTGTGCCTTGTGTTTGACCGCCATTTTCCGGATCATGGCCGACTTTTCCAGATGATATGAGGGGAGCATGAACCAGCAACAGCACGCCCGGCTGCGCAGCCAGTTTCCGGCCTTGACGCAAGAGGTCAACGGCCACCCTCTGATCTATCTGGACAATGCCGCCACCACCCAGAAACCCCAGGCTGTGCTGGACGCCATTGCGCACTACTATCGGGCCGACAACGCCAACGTGCACCGCGCCGCCCATGCCCTGAGCGGCCGCGCCACCCGTGCCTTCGAGGCCGCCCGCGAGACGGTTGCCCGCTTTATCAATGCGCCTCACAGTCGCGAGGTGATCTGGACCCGTGGCACTACTGAGGCGATCAACCTGGTGGCCCAGAGCTGGGGCATGAGCGAACTAAAGGCGGGGGACGAGATAGTGCTCAGCACCCTGGAGCACCACGCCAACATTGTCCCCTGGCAGCTGATTGCCCAGCGTACCGGCGCCGTGATCCGGGTCATCCCCCTCGATGAGCGGGGCGATCTCGATCTGGCGGCCTATCACGCCATGCTGGGGCCACGCACCCGGCTGGTGAGCGTGGCCCACGTCTCCAATGCCCTCGGTACCGTCAATCCGGTCAAAGAGATGGTGGCTGCCGCCAAGGCGGTCGGGGCCCTGACCCTGATCGATGGCGCTCAGGCGGTGGCTCATCTCGAGGTGGATGTACAAGCCATCGGCTGCGACTTCTACGCCTTCTCCGGTCACAAGCTCTATGGCCCGACCGGGATCGGCGTGCTGTGGGGCCGCACCGAACTGCTGGAGCGGATGCCGCCCTGGCAAGCGGGGGGCGAGATGATCGACAGAGTCAGCTTCTCGGGCACCACCTTCAACACCCTGCCCTTCAAGTTTGAAGCCGGCACCCCTCATATTGCCGGTGCCATCGGTCTCGCAGTGGCTATCGAGTTTGTGATGGAGCAGGACAGGGACTCATTGGCCAGTTATGAAGCGGCGCTGACCGACTATCTGGTTGCCGGGCTGCAACAGTTGCCGGGGCTGCGTCTGGTCGGCGAACCCGGCCAGCGCGCAGGCGCCGTCTCCTTCCTGCTGGAGGATATCCACCCGCAAGATGCCGCCACCCTGCTCGACATGCAGGGGATCGCGCTGCGGGTCGGCCATCACTGCGCCATGCCGCTGATGGAATCGCTCGGTATCGGCGGTACCCTGCGCGCCTCGCTGGCCTGCTACAACAATCGGGACGATGTCGACGCCCTGCTGGCCGCCCTGCACAAACTCAGTGACTTCTTCTAAGGCAGACAATCCAATGAACAGCCTCGCAACCTATACCCGGATAGGCGTTGAGCCCGACGCAAATAGCATCCGTCAGCAATTTGCCGCAGCCCACGGCTGGGAGAACCAATACCGGCTCATCATCCAGCTCGGCAAGCAGCTGCCAGCCCTACCCGGCGAATGGCAGCAGGAGGCATTTCGCCTTAAGGGATGTGAAAGCCAGGCCTGGCTGAAGGGGGAGAAAGGCGAGGATGGTAACTGGCACTTTGCCTGCGATTCAGATGCCCGCATCGTGCGGGGCCTTATCGTCATCGTGCTGGCGGCGCTCAACCACCAACCCGCAGCGGCGATCCACTCCTTCAACATGGAGGGCTATTTCAGCGAACTGGGACTCGAGAAACACTTGAGCCCGTCGCGGGGCAACGGGCTCAGAGCTATCGTGTTGGCGATCCGGGAGCAGGCCGTCTAACCCGCCTTGCCCAGTGGTCGATTAGGCTTCGCCAATCGACCCTGCGCCTTCATTCCCGGCCTCTTTCTCGGCACGGGCTCCCCGCTCGGCAATCTTCTTCAATACCCGGGAAGCCGCGACCAAGCCAAAGGTAGCCGTCACCGGCGTCACGGCGCCAAAGCCAGAGGCGCAATCCATCTTCATATTGCCGTCGCTGGCCGCCTTGGCCTGACAGGTGCCGCCATTGCCATCCGGATAACTCAGCTGCTCGGTTGAAAAGACGCACTCAACCCCGAACTTGCGTGCCGGATTCTTGCTGAAGTTGTGCAGCCGACGCAGGTCGGAGCGCACCTTGGCGGCCAGCGGATCCTGAATGGTCTTGGCCAGATCGGCCACGGTGATCTGGGTCGGGTCCATCTGCCCGCCGGCGCCACCCGCCACGATCACCGGGATCTTGTTGCGCTTGCAGAAGGCAATCAGCGCCACCTTGGCCTTGACCGAGTCGATGGCATCCACCACATAGTCAAACTCCCGCTTGATGTGCTCGGCCAGGTTGTCGGCGGTGACGAAATCATCCACCTCGATCACTTCGCAATCCGGATTGATGGCACGGATGCGCTCGGCCATCACCTCCGTCTTGAGACGGCCGACCGTGCCCTGCATGGCGTGGATCTGGCGATTGGTGTTGGTGATGCAGATATCGTCCATGTCGATCAGGGTGATCTGGTTGATGCCGGCCCGAGCCAGCGCCTCGGCCGCCCAGGAGCCGACGCCACCTATCCCGACCACACAGACTTTCGCCTGGCTAAAAGAATGCAGCGCACTCTGACCATAAAGACGGGCAATGCCCCCGAATCGCTGTAGATACTCTGCTTTCATACCACCACCTTGCTTGAGGGCGGCCATTATAGCGGCAACCTCTCTCAGGGGCGATGATCGGATGATGGCGGTGTTGATGTGAGGGAAAATGAGTGCGGTGTCGGAAACGAAAAAAAGCCCAGTCGTTAGACTGGGCTTCTTAAGTAGTGGCGGAGCGGACGGGACTCGAACCCGCGACCCCCGGCGTGACAGGCCGGTATTCTAACCGACTGAACTACCGC
>NZ_JAPDCG010000008.1:0-173649 GCF_027705845.1 Aeromonas sp. S41-2
GCCAGCATTTCTTTGGATTCGGTCTTGGGACCGATGGTGCAGACGATTTTGGTCTTTTTCATGTCAGTCTTCATGGTGCTGTTGTCATCTCTTCAATGTGAAATAGTCAGCGGGTCGGGGCAAAGGCGGCCAACGCCGGCAGTCCTCTGCCCTCCCGATCAAACAGGGCCTGGTTCTCCCAACCATTACCGAGGGGTTCGTCTATCCCGAGGAACGCCATGCCAGCCTGACTGGCCCAGCTGTCACCGGTGACCCGGATCCAGCCCGGCTCCCAGTAGACAAACCCGAGCCCGAGCCGATCCGGCACTGCGGCAATAGCGGCACGCAGGGCATCGAGAAACGCCAGTTGCCCCTCGGGCGTCGCAGCAAACCCGCCGCGCACGGCCTCCTGCTCACCGAAGGCATTGCGAACCGCGTCCTGGTTGACGGTATCGTGCCCATAGGCGGTCTCAACCACCAGCAGCGGGAGTCTGATTTGGGTGGCAAGGCTGTTCATGGTGCGCGAGAGGTCACCCAGGGATCCGTGCCAATAGGGGTAGAAGGAGAGACCCACCAGATCGAACGGCACATCGCGCGCCTGCATCGCCTTGAACCAGCGCAGGCACTGAGCCTCATCCCCTCCTTCAGCAAGATGCAGCATCAGTCGTGGGGTGATCCCCCCCTCGCTGCCAGCGCGGATCCCGGCGATGGCCGCCTTGAGCAGCTGGGCCAGTCGATCGAACCCCTCCTCTTCTTCCTGCCGGTGTAGTTGCCCCAGCGGCCACAGCATGCCGTTATTGAGTTCGTTGCCGACCTGTACCATTTGCGGCGGCACCCCAGCCTCGCGCAGGCGCTGCATCACGGCGGCGCTGTAATCGTGCAACATCGCCGCCAGTTCTGCTTCCGACTTGCCTCGCCAGGTCCGTGGCGTGTACTGCTTGCCCGGATCGGCCCAGAAGTCGCTGTAATGAAGATCGAGCAACCAGGGCAAGTTGAGAGCCCGGCTTCGCTGCGCCAGTGCAATCACCTTTTCCAGATCATTGTTGCCACCACCAAAGGGTTCCCCCTTGGCCGAGCGGGGATCGACCCACAGCCTCAGGCGCACCAGGTTGAGGCCACGCTCGCGCATCAGGGTTAGCAAATCCCCCTGTCGCGTTTCGTCCTGATAGTGAACGCCCAAGTGCTCGAGTTCGGCCAGGGTGGAGACATCCGCCCCTCGGATGGCCAGGTTGTGAGGAGCGGCTCCAGCCCCTGCACTGATCGCTCCCAGCATGACCAACAGTGGCCAGCTCAGCGGGAGGTACATGCTAGTGTTGCTCCGGCTCGTGCAGCTCGAACCACTGACCGAGCTCGCGGCGCAGGTTGTCCGAGCGCTTGCCGAAGATGGCCTGCACCTCGTCACCGATGATGATGACGCCGATGGCACCGAGACCTTGCAGCGCCTCGCTGTCGACCTGCTGCAAGGCATTGACCTTGACCCGCAGCCGGGTCAGGCAGGCGTCAAAGCTCACTATGTTGTCGTGCCCACCAAAGGCAGCGATGAGCGCGGTGATGGCCGCCTCGTCCAGCCCGGAGAGCGGCGCCTCGGTCGATTTTTCCTCCTTGTGGCCGAGGGCGGCGGCGAACAGCCGCTTGAAGTCCTGCATCTTGACCATTTGAATCTCCTAAACATAAAAAAAGAGGGCGAAGCCACCGGCTCCGCCCCGCAATCAACGGGCGCGACGCAGCACTCGGCAGCCGAATGGAGGCAGCACCAGCGAATCGCTCAGCGCCTCACCGCTCACCATGTCACTGTGACCACCCGGCAGAGTGACCAGGCGCTCGGCGTTGGCGAAGTTTTGCACGAACACGAACTCCTGCTCACCATCGCTGCGACACTGAGCTGTGACCCCCTCCGGCAAGGCTGGCAAAGCACGCGGCAGGGCCAGGGTCTCGATGAGATGGCCAAAGAAGTCGCGTTGGAACGCCAGATCATTTCGCGAGGCGACATAATAGGCGCGACCTGTCCCGTGCTCGTTGACCGTCACCGCCGGACGTCCGGCATAAAAGTCACCGTCATAGCTGGCCAGGGCCCTCGCGCCTTCCAGGTGGATGAGATCGCAAAGGTGAGTGACTTCGTAAGGGCCGCAGAGTCCGGCTTCGTTGCCAGCAAGACCCGAGACGGCGTTACGTTCCTCGTCATAGAGACCGTCTATCTCCTCTGCCCAGATCCCAAGGACCGGGCGCAGCGGCCCTGGGAATCCCCCCAGGTGACAGAGATCGGTCTCGTTGACGATGCCGCTCCAGTAAGTGGTAACAAACTGCCCACCTCGTTTGACAAAGGCGTCAACCCGTTCGGCAAAGCCATCGCGCACCATGTAGAGCATCGGGGCGATAACCAGGTCATAACCATCCAGCGCGCAGTCGGCATTGATGACATCCACCGCAACTCCTGCCTCCCAAAATGGGCGGTAGTGCTCGGCTACCGTCTTCTCGTAGAAGAGGCCGGCATTGCGCGGCCCCTGGGCATTGTCCATGGCCCAACGGCTCTCCCAGTCGAAAATGATGGCCACTTTGGCCTCGACGCGACTGCCAGCGACCTCTTGCAACTTGGCCAGGATCTCGCCTAGCGCCTGCACCTCGCGGCCCACCCGGGTATCGATGTGACCAACGTGATCGACCACGGCGCCGTGGAACTTCTCGACCGAACCACGGCTCTTGCGCCACTGGAAGTACTGCACCGAGTCGGAGCCGTGGGCTACCGCCTGCAAGGAGGAGAGGATATGCATTCCCGGCTTCTTGAGCTTGCTGATGGGCTGCCAGTTGGTCAGGCTCGGGGTCGACTCCATCAGGAAGAAAGGTTTGCCTCCCTTGAGAGTGCGCATCAGGTCGTGATACATGGCGGTGTACGCCGCCAGGGTCGAGTCATCGCCACTGTTGTGCCAGAGGGGGTAGCTGTCCCAGGAGATGAAATCGATCTCCTTGGCCAACTGCCAGTAGTCATAGTCGTAGAAGTACTCCATGAAGTTGGTGGTGGCCGGCAGGCTCGGGTTGGCCGCCTTCAAGGGCTTGATCTCCTCGGCACAGAAATCGCTCACCTGGGCGGTATTGAAACGCTTCCAATCGAGGTTTAGGCCGTGGATCGAGCTCTCGCCGATGGGAGACGGGGATTCGATCTGTGACCAGTCGGTGTAGGTATGGCTCCAGAAGCTGCTCCACCAGGCGTGATTGAGCGCTTCTATGCTGCCATAACGAGCCTTGAGCCAGTCACGAAAGCGCTCCTGACAAAGCTCGCAGTGGCACTCGCCGCCATACTCGTTGGAGATGTGCCAGGCGATGACACCTGGATGATGGCCGTAGCGTTCGGCCAGGGCACCGTTGATAGCGCGCACCTTGTCACGATAGACAGGCGAACTCATACAGTGATTGTGACGGCCACCGTGCAGTGCCTTCACACGTTCCTTGCTGACCCGCAGCACCTCGGGATAACGCTGGGAAAGCCAAGCCGGGCGAGCACCACTTGGTGTGGCGAGGAAAACTGACACACCGTTTTCGTGCAAGCGATCGAGCACCGTATCGAGCCAGCCGAATTCATAGCGCCCCTCTTGTGGCTCCAGGGAAGACCAACTGAAGATGCCGACCGACATCACATTGCAGCGGGTCTGCTTCATCATCTCGAGATCGCGCTCGAACACCTGGGGATCATCCAGCCACTGATCCGGGTTGTAATCAGCACCATGCAGCAGAGCGGGCACCCGTTCACTGAGCGGGGGAAACTTGAACATCACACATCTCCTAAAACGAGGGGGCGCCGGCCATGGCCGGTCGCCCTATCGGTTGAAACCGGGTCAGTTGAATACCTTGATCGAGGGGAGCACATGGCCGGAGCAGTCAAACAGCGCCTGGTTCTCCCGGGCATTGCCCTCTTTCCAGTCGTCGCTGTTGTACTTCATCCCAGCCTTGGTGGCCCAAGTGGCACCATGGGTTGGCAGCCACGCAGGCTCCCAGTAGAAGACTCCCTTGCCACGCCCGTCCGGTACCGCCACCACGCTCTTGATCAGATCGCGCAGGAAGTCGGCCTGCCCCTGTACGCTGGCCGGGTAACCACCGTCGCTCGCCTCCTTGGCAGTGAAGTTGTTCTCGGCGTTGTCGCAGTTCTCTGTGGTGTAGCCGTAGGCGGCCTCGACCACGATCACATCCTTGCCATAGCGCTTGCTGATGTCATCCATGTTGGCCTTGAGGGCACTGATGGGGCCATTCCAGTAGGTGTAGAAGGAGAGTCCGATGATATCGAAGGGCACCTCGCGCTTGGCGACTTCATCAAACCACCAGACGAAGGTGTCGTTTTTGGTGCCCTCAGCCAGATGCAGCATCACCTTGATATCTTTGCCGTGCTCTTTCACAGCACGTACACCAGCCTTGAGCAGTGTGGCCAGGCGATCAAACTCCCCACCGTTTTGCCCCCAGCTCTTGCCCTCTGGCCATAACATGCCACCGTTGATCTCGTTGCCGACCTGCACCATGTCAGGCATCACACCGGCCTTTGCCAGGGTATCCATGCTTTCCTTGGTATGGGCGTAAACGGCATCCGCCAACTGCTCGACTGACATCGTACGCCACGCCTTGGGCTTGTTCTGGCGGCCCGGATCCGTCCAGAAATCGCTGTAGTGGAAATCGAGCAGGAACTTCATACCAAGGGCCTTGGCACGCTTGGCAAGCGCTATCGTTGCAGCCAGATCGTTGTTACCACCGCCGTAGGGCTTGCCGTCCGCATCCTTGGGGTCTACCCACAAGCGCAGGCGAATGTAGTTAAAGCCGTTCTCCTTGAGGATTGCCATGGCGTCCTGTTGCTTGCCACTGGCATCAAAGAACTTGCCACCAAATTTCTCTACTTCGGCCAACATGGAGACATCAGCCCCCTTGATGAACTCCTGCGGTACCACAACTGGTTGCACCACCACATTTTCGGCAGCCACGGCGGGGGCATGCATACCCAACATGCCGGTGGCGAGCAGCGCCGCCATCACCAGCGTCTTCTTGATTTTCATGTCGAACGTCCTGTTTAACGGATTAACCTTTGGTCCCACCTGCGGTAAGACCGGAAACGAAGTACTTCTGCAAGGAGAGGTACAATATGGCCACCGGCACCGCGATGAGCACAGCTCCCGCCGCATAGGTGGTGTAGCTGGCCCCCATCTTCTGGGCGACCAGGTTGTAGAGACCAATTGGCAGGGTGAACTGATCCGGGGTGCGCAATATGGTGCTGGCTAGGATGAAGTCGCCAAGCGGGCCGGTGAAGGAGAACAGTGCAACCACCGCAATGATGGGCTTGGAGAGCGGCATGATGATCTCGATGAAGATGCGGAAGTTGCCCGCCCCGTCCATGCGCGCCGACTCGTCAAGATCCTTGGGGATGGCGTCCAGATAACCCTTCATCAGATAGGTGTTCATCGGGATCATGCCGCCCACATAGACCAGCACCAGCGCCAGGTGGCTGTTGACCAGACCCAGCATCTGGGCCAACACGAAGATGGCGATGAGGGCCGAGAACTGGGGCACCATCTGCAACAACAGGAACAACATCAGGCCATTTTGCCGCCCACGGAAACGAAAGCGCGAGAAGGCATAAGCAGTGAAGCTGACGCTGATGAGGGTCAACACCATGGTCAGGAAACTGATCTTCATCGAGTTCCAGTACCAGGCGGCGTAGTCGATACGCCCGTCAAACAGCTCCTGGTAATGAATAAAGGAGAAGTTTTCCGGGATGATCGAAGTGTTGAGCAGGCTGCTGCCCGGATTGAGAGAGGCTCCAACCGTCCAGATCAGGGGATAGATGATGATCACCGCAACCATAGCCAGCAGCAAATAGCTTAGGGTCAGGCGGATGGCATTACTCTTTTTCAGACTGTGTTTGGCACTCATGGCTGGATCTCCTTACACCATGTCGTCTTGCTTGAACGAATTGGTCGCACGGAACTGCCACAGGGCAATGCCGACCACGAAGATGGAGAGCAGAATGGTGATGCTCGCTGCAATCGCATACTGGGATGACGACATGGTCAGCTTGTAGATCCAGGAGACCAGGATGTCGGTGCCGCCGGCATTGGAACCAGCCACCGCAGGTCCCCCGTTGTTGAACAGGTAAATGATGTTGAAGTTGTTGAAGTTGAAGGTGTACTGGGTGATGAGGATCGGAGCGATCGAATACAGCACCAGGGGCAGCGTAATGGTAGTCAGCTTGTGCCATGTGCTGGCACCGTCAATGGTGGCCGCCTCGTAGAGATCATCCGGGATAGCCTGCAACACCCCAGTGGTCATGGCGAAGACGAAGGGGAAGCCAAGCCAGGTCTGCATCAGGATGAGGGCCGTCTTGGTCCAGAAGGGATCTGTCATCCATGCCTTGGGGTCGATACCCAGAGAAGCCAGAATACCGTTGTTGATGACACCAAAGGTCTCGTTGAACATGCCGGCGAACACCAGAATAGTGACAAAACCGGGCACTGCCCACGGCAGGATCAGGATGGTGCGGATGAGCGGCTTGAAGCGCAGATCCTTCTGATTGACCAGGATCGCCAGCAGCACCCCGACCGAGCATTGCAACGTGGTGGCGATCAGCGTCCAGATCACGGTCCACTGCAGCACGTCGAGCAAGGTCGAACGCCACAGATCGAGCTTGAAGATGTTGATGAAGTTCTTCATCCCCACCCAGTCCACCAGCTTGGCCGGCGGCGTGTGGTAGAGATCGTAGTTGGTGAAGGCGATGGAGAAACCAAAGATGATGGGGAACACCACCACGAACACCAGCAGGATGAAGCCCGGGGTGATCATCAGATACGGGAACCCTTCGCTCAGCAGCAACTGGTATTGCTTGCGCACACTGGTCAGCGCTACGCCACGATCCCGGCGATCGCCGTTAACATAGGCGTCGCGGACGCTCCAGTAGTAGATGGCGCAACCAAAGATGGCCACCAGTACGCTGATAACCCCCTTGGCCAGGAGGAAGACGGAGTTGTCCCGGGGCAACTCCGTGCCGAGGGTAAACAGCCCCCAGAACCCTTGAGATAGAAAATCATGGAATACGCCGAAGAAGCAGGCCATGACGGTGAAAAACAGGGTGCCCTTGACCCATTGCCGGTTATACCACTGACCGAGTCCCGGGATCAGCGAGAGCAGGGCGGCCACCTTGGCATGATGGGTTCTTGTACCGATCTGGGTAAGCGATCCGGAATCGACAACCACAATGTACCTCCTTTCCATTAAGAGCCCGGGCGGCCACGAATGCCGCCCGGCCCGAATTGGGCCTGCGCCCAACTTGTGTTATTGCTGCGCGTGGTTGACTTCGATCTGCATGTTGATGTTCTTGACTGCACCTTCCAGTGCCGCCTTCACATCCTGCTTGCCAGTCACGCCAAGCTGCAGTGCACTGTTGGCAGGGGTCCACACCTCTTGCATCTCGGGCACGCTCGGCATCGGAGTGGCGAAACCGGCCTGAATGGCAACGGCACGGGATTTCTCGTCATCTTTGATGAGCGGATCGTCAATCAGCGCCTTGAGCGGCGGGATCTCGCCGGTCTTCTCGAAGCGGACTTTGGCGTACTCAGGCTGGTTGATGAACTCGATGAACTGCTGCGCCAACTCTTTCTGCTTGGAATAGGTAGAGATGCTGTACCCTTTCACGCCGAGGAAGGAACGCATATGCTCGCCATTGGGCAATGTCGGCAGCGGTGCGACACCGTAGTTCACCCCCGCATCCTTGTAGGGCTGGAACGACCAGGGTCCAGTAATGACGGCAGCAGCCTTCTTCTCGGTGAACAGGGAATCGATGGCGTTGGCACCGGTCTCACCCACGATACCGGCCGGGAAAAGTCCTTCACTGTAGAAACGCTTGAGGAAACTCACTGCATCGACCGAGCCCTGGTTGGCCAGGCCCACGTCCTTGACGTTGAGCGAACCATTGGGGTTCTGGCCGAAGATGTAGCCCCCCATGGCGGCCACTACGCCGTAGGAGTAATAGATCTCGTCAAACTTGGCGAGCAGGCCGTATTTGTTCTCCCCACGCAGGGTCTGGGAGGCCTTGACCAGCTCGTCGAAGCTCTCCGGCGCCTTGGGCAGCAGGTCTTTGTTGTAGACCATGACGATGGTCTCGACCGCCTTGGGCAGGCCATAGAGCTTGCCTTCATAAGTCTGGGCATCCACCGCCGGCTTGGTAAAGCCTGCCAGATAGTCGGCACCCGGCTTGATCTCGCTGATGAGCCCCTGCACCACGGCAGTGCCCACCTGATCATGCGGCAGTACCAGCACATCCGGGCCTATGCCGGCCGGGCCATCCAGGCGCAGCTTCTCGATCTGCTGGGCATAGGGGGTTTCGAGGATCTTCACCTTGACGTTGTGCTTGGCTTCGAACGCCTTGACAGCCTCCTCAATGCCGTTTGATTTCTTGATGTCTTCCCACACCAGCAGTTCACCGTCAGCGGCACGGGCTACCTGGCCCAACCCCATAACGCCCAAAGACAACAACATTGCAGCAGTCAATTTGTTGATTTTCATATGATTTCCTTGTCCCTAACTCAGGTAAAAGCAGGTCTTCTCAGACCACGTAGGCAAAGTGAGTGTTACGATTCCATCCAGTCGGTGTAACTTCTGAAGCTTGTTACCAATTCGGGTGTAAAACAAAGCACAACCACATTACACGCCGGACTGGTCTGGCCTCTATGACACAACCTCACTACCACCTAATGCAATGAAAAATAAATGGTTTAATCCCATACATCAGATCCGGAGCAATACGCTCTATCACTTGATTTTTGCTTTACACAGCTCTTCGAGTGCACTGGAACAGCAAAAAAGGTAACGATTACACCGAATGACTCTACGGTAAGCGGTGCTTGCCCAGCCTGCCAGTAGCACGTACCAAGGCTGTGATCTCATGCACAAAAGAAACAGCATTTTGTGCAACCGCTTACACCTGACTGATATAGTCCTCCCAAAGCCACAGAGTGAAACGGTGTGAAACGCCTTCTCCCTCCCAGGGCAAAGAAGCCGCAGCAGGGGCATGACTGCCCCCAGCATTTGCAGCTAAGGCATTTATTATCAAGGAGTTAAAGCTCATGGCGAGTATCAGGCTGAACAATGTGATCAAGCGTTTTGGCAGCAATGTGACCCTACATAATGTGAATCTGGATGTAGAAGATGGTGAGTTCACCGTCTTTGTCGGTCCTTCCGGTTGTGGTAAATCCACTCTGCTGCGCATGATCGCCGGTCTGGAAGAGATTTCGGACGGCCACATTGCGATTGATGAGCAGGTGGTCAACGATGTAGCCCCGGCTCATCGCGGGGTGGCCATGGTGTTCCAGTCCTATGCCCTCTATCCCCACATGACGGTGGCCGAGAACATGGGCTATGGCCTGCGGGTCAATGGCGTGCCGAAAGAGGAGATAACCCACCAGGTCAGCATGGTGGCCAAGACGCTGCAGCTCTCCCACCTGCTCGATCGCAAGCCCAAGCAGCTCTCCGGCGGCCAGCGCCAGCGGGTAGCCATCGGCCGTGCCATCGTGCGCAACCCCAAGGTGTTCCTGTTTGACGAGCCACTCTCCAACCTCGATGCCGAGCTGCGTGTCGAGATGCGCCTGCACATCGCCAAGCTGCATCAGGAACTCAAGACCACCATGATCTACGTGACCCACGATCAGGTGGAGGCCATGACCCTGGCCGACAAGATAGTGGTGATGAACTATGGCAAGGTGGAACAGGTCGGCTCGCCGATGGAGCTCTACTACAAACCCTGCAACCGCTTCGTGGCCGGTTTTATCGGCTCACCCAAGATGAACTTCCTGCCGGCCCGCGTACTGGCCTGGAGCCCGGAGCAGATCCGGGTCAAGGTAGCCGGCCAGCAGGAGCTCACCCTGCCCATCCTCACCGAGCGACTCGAGCCGGGCAGCGAGATCTCCCTTGGCCTGCGTCCCGAGCATGTGGTGCCGGGCGCAGAGGGGATCCACCTCGCCTTTACCTGCGAGGTGGTGGAACGTCTTGGCAACAGCACCTACCTGTTCGGTCAGTGCTGCGGCACCGACGGCTTCAAGCTGCTGCTGGCAGGGGATGGGGAGTTTCATCCGTACCAGAAGATGGATGTCTTCTTTGCCCCGCAAAATTGCCTTGTGTTCAATGCCGAAGGGCTCAGGATCAGCCGCTGAACGCGGCTACTGCATGCCCCGATCCATTTTGCCCCCGCCAGTCGGGGGCTTTTTTTTATCCCCGGGCGCGGGACACAAAATGAGAGCGGGCTCGCAACCCTGGACAAATCCCGTACAAGGGTGCCGAGAAAGAGTGTAAGAGATTCACAAAACAATGAAAACGTTACACTAAAAATCAGAATCAGGTGCCCTCCCTTATCGCGGCCTTATCTTTTAACGAGGTAAAGCACTGATAAAATATGACTTATCACTTGTGTCATCAGGCTGGGTTGACTCAACACCATATGTAATCGATACCATGAACTTGCGCACTCGTCACCTTTCCATCATCCAGCGCCTGGCGCTGGGCTTTGCCGTCATCCTGTTGCTGCTGCTGCTCTCGGTGGCCCTCTCTCTCTACGCCGGCCAACGGCTGGCCGACCAGGTGGGGCTGCTCGCCAGCCATACCGCGCCGACCCTGGTGCAGAGCCGCGCCGTGACCCGCGATCTCTTCACCCTCGACCGACATCTGGGCAACGCATTGTTGCAGACCGGAGAGGAGGAGCTGGGCGCCGCCCGCGAGCAGATGCAGCAATGGCAGGCCCGTTTCGACCAGGATCTGGCCACCTTGGCTCGACAGATAGCGGGGGAGCCGCAACAGAGTGCGCGCGTCGAGAGCCTGCGCGAGCAACAGGCCGCCTACTGGCAACTGGCCCAGCAGTTGGTCGATGACTATGCACACAACCGCCTCGAACAGAGCAAGCTGGCGGCCGACACCCGCCTTGGCGACACGGCGCGCCAGCTTGCCAGCGCCCTCGATGTGCTGCTCGCCCCTCTGGGCAGCCACCCCGCCGTGCTGCTCAAGAGCCGCCTGCTGGCAAACCTGGAACAGCAGGTCAGCGCCACACAGGAGATCCTCAAGCAGCAGGATCCGGCCCCCGTTGCCGCACGTCTGGCTGCCAATGCACGCGCCAGCGAACAGGCGGCGGCACTGCGCCAGGAGCTGGCACGCCAGCTCGCCGGCCAGGAGGATGCCTTCGGCGTGCCCCTGAGCCTGGAACGCGGTACGGGTGCCAGGTTCGATACCCTCGCCACCCTGCTGGCCGGCCCCGAGAGCCTGCCGGCACGCCACCTGGCGCTGGTCGAACAGAGCATCATGTTGCGCAACCAGAGTGTGCAGGCCAGCCGCCTTATCGACAGCCTGCTAGGCGATCTGAGCGAGCTTGACGCCGCGATCGACGCTCAGCTTCGCCACAGCACCGCCGGCAGCGGCGCCATCCTGCTCTGGCTGCGCCTCGGGCTGTGCGCCGGCCTGTTGCTCTCCCTCGGTCTCGGCGCCCTGGTGCTGTGGCACCTGGTGCGCGCCATCCGCCAGCCACTGCACCACATCCTCACCACCCTCAAGGCCCTGAGTCAGGGAGACATGCGCCAACGCGTGCCGCTACTGCGCCACGACGAGTTCGGCCAGCTTGCGACCGGCATCAACGCCCTGGCCGACGAGATGAGCGGCATGCTCGGTCAGATAGTTCAGGCCGCCGATGCCCTCGGCCGCATGGCCGGCCAGAACCAGCACGCCCAGCATCACGCCCAACTTGCCATCGGCGAGCAGCGCAACGAAACCACAGGGGTCTGCAGCGCCATGGAGGAGATGGACTACTCGGTGCGCGAGGTCGCCGGCAGCATAGGCCAGACCGAGCAGACCCTCGGCAACATAGCCGCGGCGGCCCACGCCGCCAGCCTGCGTGGGGCGGCGACCGGTCAACGGCTGCAGCAACTGGCTGACGAGTTGGCGGAGTCGCGCCGCAGCGTGGAACAGGTGCAGACATTGAGCGTCAGCATCGGTGACATCCTCGCCCTGATCGAGCGCATCACGGAGCAGACCAATCTGCTGGCCCTCAACGCCGCCATCGAGGCGGCCCGCGCCGGCGAACAGGGGCGTGGCTTTGCCGTGGTGGCCGACGAGGTGCGTCAGTTGGCGCACCACACAGCAGACTCCACCACCCGCATCCAGGGGATCATCGACGATCTGCAGCAAAGCACCCGCGGTGCGGTCGCCACCATGCTGCGCTGCCACGACGCCATGGCCCAGAGTCGCACCGACAGCGACGCGGGTTGCGCCACCCTAGCCGAGCTATCCCAGGCGCTGCAGCAGGTGGCCGAGCAGAGCAGCCGTATCGCCAGCGCGACCCTGCAGCAACAGCAGACCAGCGCCGAGATCGCCCGCAACATTACCAACATCGCCCGGATTGCCGACGACAACCAGGGCGCCCTGGCAAAGGTGGCACAGACCAGCGACCAGTTGCAGCAGCTATCGCAGCAGCAACTGTCGCTGACCCGCCGCTTCACCCTGCAGAGCGCCTGAGCACACACCACAGAGAGGACCATCCATGTTCAAGAAGACACTGTTGCTGACTACCCTGATCGCCTGCCTCCAGCCCGCGCTGGCCAACGAGGAGGATCCCCTGGCCCGCCCGCTGTTCCTGCGCGGCGAGATGAACAACTGGGAGGCCCCGGCAGACCAGCAACTGGTTACCCAGCAAGGGGACTTGCTGTCGGTCCAGGTGGCCTTGCAGGCCAGTCACGGCGCCTACAAGTTCAAGATTGCCGATGAGAAGTGGAAGGCCGACACCACCTATGGCCAGTTCGACCCCGCCGCTAAGGTCGAGTCGGACAAGCCGGTGGTAGTCAAGGCCGGCTGGCAGTGGAGCGACATGAAGTTCACCCCGCCCAGCGACGGCCAGTATCGCATCACCCTGGATCGCCGCGATCCCCAACACATCCAGGTCACCGTCTCCCCCGCCGGGTGATCCCAGGGCCGCCGCAAGGCGGCCCCAGCCTCCGCCGGGATGGCGCCGCACGGCGACGCCATCCCGGCGCGGGACTGCCTCCCTGTCGCCACCCTACACACATCCAGACAGGAGATAACAACAATGAAGAGACATCTGCTTACCACCCTGCTGCTTGGCGGCGCCCTGCTGTTTCATGGCCAGGGAGAGGCCATGGTCAAGGGAGCTGACGTCAGCTGGCTGACCCAGATGGAGAAAGCCGGGTACAAGTTCTATAACGACGCCGGCCAGCAGCAAGATCTGTTCAAGACCCTGAAAGAGCACGGTATGAACACCATCCGGCTCAGGGTATGGGTCAATCCTGCCGATGGCTGGAACAACATCAGTGACGTCATCGCCAAGGCCAAGCGGGCCAAGGCGGCCGGTTTCGATCTGCTGATTGACTTCCACTACAGCGACAGCTGGGCTGATCCTGGCAAGCAAACCAAACCTGCAGCCTGGCAGAGCTACACCTTTGATCAGCTAATGTCGAACGTATGGTGGCACACCTACAACTCCCTCGTTGCCCTGAAAAACGCAGGAATCACCCCCAAGTGGGTACAAGTGGGCAACGAGACCAACAATGGCATGCTCTGGGAAGAGGGGCGCGCCTCGGTCAACATGAAGAACTTTGCCTGGCTCATTAACAGCGGCTACGACGCTGTCAAGGCGGTCAACAGTAGTACCAAGGTGATCGTCCACTTGGCCAACTGTGAGAACAACACTCTCTATCGCTGGATGTTTGATGGTCTCAAGAACAACGGCGCCAAGTGGGATGTAATTGGTGCCTCCATCTACCCAACACAGAGCGGTAACGGTGACTGGTTTACCCTCAACAACCTCTGCTATGACAATCTATCCGATATGGTGAGTCGATATGACAAAGAGGTGATGATCGTGGAGGTTGGCATGCCTTGGGATGACCCGAAAAACAGCTATGACACCATCGCCGATCTACTCAACAAAATGAAGTGGATCCCTGACAACAAGGGCCTCGGCGTGCTTTATTGGGAACCGCAGAGTTACAAGAACTGGCAGGGTTACAGCCTGGGATTGATGGACAATGGTGGCAAACCCACCTACGCACTGGATGCTTTTCTGTTGCAGTAATTGACCCGTTAAAGCAAAGGCGCAGCCACAATGCTGCGCCTCTTTTTTTCAAAGGAGATCTCCCCTTTCAACATACTGCCTGATGGTTCTTCAGTGGAATGCTCACCTCCCCCCAACCCCATCATTTCACGCAGGTCCGGACTAATCATTTCGAGACGACATTAAAAAAGGAGCCCGGTTGGGCTCCCATGATATTGATGAATCGTTTTTTTACCACCAGGCTTCGGCCTGAACACCAAAGTTCCAAGTGTGGTCATCTTCACCACCGTTGAAGGATTTGCCTTCGCCATCTTTCAAATAGCTGGCGAACACACGGATCTCCGGGCGAGCAAACAAGCTGGGTCCAGCTGACCAGGCTTGAGCCAAGGTATATTTCTGGCCACTCGATTTCTCTTCAGAACCGCTTGTCCAGGTCTTGGTAGTTTCATAAGTACCGGCTTCAACCAGCGTCTTCATGATGTCAGTCCACGCATAACCACCCCGCGCGACGGCGCTGAACAGTTCGGTGTTGTCATGCCATGCTTCAAGTTTCTCACCCTTACCGTAAGTGAAGACATGGTTCACACTGAATTTCTCACCCATGGGAATGTCACCCGTCAAAATTACACGGTATCCCTTGGCATCGTCGGTCAAATGCCAAACATCATACCACCCACCCCCCTGGGAGATCATGTTCTGGGCCAACCCTTTGTCAGCATATTGCAGCACCAACTTCTCGTAGATGCGGCTATCGGCAAAATATTGACTCATCTCTGCCGTCAGCATGACACCATTCTTGGGATCATAGAGATTACCGACCTTCTTCTGTTCATCGGTCGGATTAGGCATCGCATAGCTGACGCCCGCTTCGGTCCAAGCCCCTTCCCAGGGAGCCCAGCCGGCATAGCGCAGGTCCAGGAAGTTGACGTTGAGGTCATTGTTGACAATCGAGTTATCGATATCGTTGCCATCGGACCGGATCCAGGCCAGTGAGAAGGCGCCTGGGCCGGCCTTGAGATTCTCAATACCGGCGCCAGCTCCCGAGATATTCCAGTACTTGGTATCGATGATGTGGAGATCATGACGCTGGTAGAAGCGCTTGCCAGCCCAGACCACCGCATCGGGCGCGGCTGAGAGCAATCCCTTGGCCTTCACATTGAATTGGCGCAGGGCAAAGGTTGCATCGTCCTTACACTCTTTTTGATCGAAGTTACACACTGTGGTGGTACTTTCATAGTCATTAGAGCCATCGCTCTGCATGCTAAACATGCTGTCAACGTAGAAAGTCTTGCCATCCTTGTTGTAAACCTCCTGACCAATACCAATTTCGGTATAGGTATCGTTTTCGTTACCCAGGCGGCCGACAACGTTCTGTCGACCAGTTTGCATATCACCATCCTGGGACACACCTACGCCAGAGCGAAAATACCCTGTGAAATCAACAGCATTAGCATTTAATGCTGTCATTGACAGAGCGAGGGCAACGGAAGTCGTCAGTAGCTTCACTTTCATAGTTATTCCTTTATTCCACTGTTGCATTGTTATCCTGATAAACCGCTTACCAGTCCAAAGGGAAAGCGCTTTCACTATCCGAGAGGGATTATAAGAACAACGTCGTAGTGAATGACATGACGAAACTCACACATTTGTAATAATTACACTAATAAATAAGATAGCCTTCTGGTAGCCATTACACATCATGAGGTAAGTCGTTGATTTTAAATCAATAAAACAAACCAACAAGAGTGTTATCGATTACATAAGGAGTGAGCGGTAGTTCTCAAGCATGGTTGACGTTAAGGGTGATGAAGGTGATGTGCAGAACATGAAGCCTCTCTTGCGGAAGCATCTCCTGGGCACCAGGAGGCTATTTGTTTCGCCAGAGCGTCTAGTTCAGAGGTTTTGAAGAGGAGGACATTGAGGCATTAAAGAGGAAGATGAGACTTTAAAAAGGCAAGGCCCGAGCTGGTAACCTTGCCGTAATCGCTATAGGCCCACAAGCCCAGCACTTGGACTAATCAATGGTGCGAACCGAGTGACGGCGAACCAGTGTCGGGCTAAACATATGCGTCGTCTGGGGCAAAGGCCCCCCCTTTGCCAAAGCAATGGCCAGCTCTGCAGCCTGAGTGGCCATAGCAATGATGGGATAGCGCACCGTTGTCAGACGAGGGCGCAGGTAGCGAGATATCAACACATCATCAAAACCCACCAAAGAGAGGTCTTGAGGTACATCAATCCCGTTATCACTAAGCACTGACAAGGCCCCCGCCGCCATTGAGTCGTTATAGCAAACGACGGCTGTCATCTGTTGCCCCCGACTCAGCAACTCCGTCATTGCTGCCTCCCCCCCCAATTCATCAGGACTACCACGGGAGATCAGACGTTCATCAACCGGAATATTGTGCTCTTGCAGTGCGTCCAAATAACCCTGCAGACGGTCCTGAGAGTCTGATATCTGATGATTTGAGCACAGGAACCCTATCTTCTTGTGCCCTTCCTGGATCAGGTGACGAGTTGCAAGCCAAGAACCATAGCGATCATCCAGCGCAACACAACGGGACTCGAATCCAGGAACAATACGGTTGATAAGCACCATTCCAGGAACATAGCTCATCATCTGGATCAGCTCTTCATCTGGCAGCATTTTGGCATGAACCACCAGGCCAGAGCAGCGATGCCCTATCAACTGCTCTATTACATGCTTCTCTTTGGCTGCGTCGTGGTAGCCATTTCCTATAAGCAGAAAATTCCCCGTAGCTTGTGCCACTTGCTCGACAGCTTTAACCATGGTGCCAAAGAAGGGATCAGACACATCAGCAACGATCAATCCCAAGGTGTCATTGTTCTGATGGGCCAATGCTCTCGCGTTCGCGTTGGGATGGTAGTTGAGTTCATGCATCGCCTTGAAGACTGCGTCTCGTGACGCCTGACTCGCCTTTGGCGAGTGATTGATGACGCGTGAGACGGTGGCGACAGATACGCCTGACAGGAGTGCTACATCTTTGATGGTTGCCATGAATTAGCTTTTCCGGTGAACGGTATAAATAAAAACCAGTGCTGTACTGGGTCAAGATACTACCGACATTTCCAATACCTGACACGGCTTTCATATCAAAAGCGAGAGCATTCTATCAATACGAGCGTCTCGCTGTGTAATCCATTTACATACACCCTTATCCATTCTCATGCTCATCGCGGTGAAAAATGTGACAAAAATCACATCAAATGGAGATGCATCTTCCAGGAGCTTGTTCACAAGCGCAGAATAAGGGAAAGCGATTACACTAAATAAAACCCAATTAAAACTAGCGCCAAGGAGCGAATCATGTTGAAGATACTCGTGACAGGTGGAACTGGTTACATAGGTAGTCATACCTGCTTGCAGCTTATCGCTGCCGGGATGACCCCCATCTTGTTGGACAATCTGGTTAACAGCAAAGAGAGCGTCCTCGAACGTATCCACAGCCTCAGCGGACTGCGCCCCCAGCACTATCACGGTGATGTGCGGGATGCCGACCTGCTGGATCGTGTGTTTGCAGACCAGCAGATAGATGCCGTGATCCATTTCGCAGGCCTCAAGGCCGTAGGGGAATCGGTACAAAAGCCTCTCGAGTACTATGACAACAATGTCAGCGGCACCCTGGTGTTGCTGCAGGCAATGCGACGCGCCGGGGTCAAGACCCTGCTGTTCAGCTCATCTGCCACCGTCTATGGCGAGCCGGAGATCATGCCCATCACCGAGGAGTCGCCCACCTTTCACGCCACCAATCCTTATGGTCAAAGCAAGCTGATGGTGGAGCGCCTCATCAAGGACTTTGCACACTCAGCCCCCGACTGGTCATTAACCCTGTTGCGCTATTTCAATCCGGTGGGCGCCCATCCCAGCGGCCTGATGGGCGAGGATCCCCAGGGCATTCCCAATAACCTGATGCCCTATATTGCCCAGGTGGCAGTGGGCCGCCGTGCCAAACTCGCCATCTTTGGTGATGACTACCCGACACCAGATGGTACCGGTGTGCGGGATTACATTCATGTCATGGATCTAGCCGATGGCCACGTCGCAGCCTTGAAACATGCGCTTGGGCAAGCTGGCGTCCATGTGTACAACCTGGGCACTGGGCATGGCTACAGTGTCCTGGACATTCATGCCGCCTTCTCCAAGGCCTGTGGCCGCGAACTGCCTTATGAGATCGTGCCGCGCCGCGCCGGGGACATAGCACAGTGTTGGGCAGATCCAACACAGGCCTATAACGAGCTGGGGTGGAAGGCTTATCGCACGCTTGATGAGATGGCGGCTGATACCTGGCGCTGGCAATCCCAAAATCCAAACGGTTACCCCCTTCCATGAATATACAGAACGAGACAGACCTTACTATGCAATTCGAACCGACCGACCACCCTCACCGTCGTTACAACCCATTGATCCAACAGTGGGTTCTCGTTTCTCCCCACAGGGCGAAACGCCCTTGGCAGGGCCAGCAGGATGAACCCGATCGTACCCAGCGCTCCCCTCACGATCCGGATTGTTTCCTCTGCGCCGGCAATACTCGCGTCACTGGTGACAAAAATCCGGATTATCCGTCGACCTTCGTTTTTACCAACGACTTTGCGGCACTGATGGTTGATACACCTATGGCCCCAACCAGCGAGGACCCCCTCTTCCAGCTAGAGAGTGCACGCGGCACCAGCAGGGTAATCTGCTTCTCACCGGATCACAGCAAGACCTTGCCCGAGTTGTCTATCCCCTCCCTCACTGCCGTGGTCAACACCTGGTGTGAACAAACTGCAGAGCTGGGGCGCGAATACCGCTGGATCCAAGTATTCGAAAACAAGGGCACCATGATGGGGTGCTCCAATCCCCATCCCCATGGGCAGATATGGGCCAACGACTTCTTGCCCAACGAAGCCGCGCGGGAAGATGTCGCCCAACGGGAGTATTTTGCCAAACATGGTCGAGCCATGTTGCTCGATTATGCGGAACGCGAGCAGGCTGACGGCAGCCGCACCGTAGTGGAAACGGAACACTGGCTGGCAGTAGTGCCTTATTGGGCTGCCTGGCCCTTCGAAACCCTGTTGCTTCCCAAGTTTGCGGTAACACGTCTACCGACACTGACACCGCAACAGCGTGCAGACCTCGCACTGGCGCTCAAAAAACTGACCAGCCGCTATGACAACCTGTTTCAGTGCTCCTTCCCCTATTCGATGGGATGGCATGGTGCGCCATTCAATGGCGAAGAGAATGATCACTGGCAGTTGCATGCCCACTTCTACCCGCCCCTGCTGCGCTCTGCGAGCGTACGCAAGTTTATGGTGGGCTATGAAATGCTGGCAGAAACACAACGTGACCTGACGGCAGAACAGGCGGCAGAACGCCTGCGTTCCGTCAGCGATATCCATTTTCGTGAACAGGTTTGAGGTTGAGACATGAGTATTGAATCGCCACACAGCGTGACTGAACATACCTTTTACACCCAGTATGGTTATCGCCCGACCCTCGCCATTCAGGCACCTGGGCGTGTTAACCTCATTGGGGAGCACACGGACTATAACGATGGTTTCGTGCTACCCTGCGCCATCGATTATCAGACCGTGATCAGTGCTGCCCCCCGCCAAGACAGTCTGATCAGGGTTATCGCTGCCGACTATCACAACCAACTGGATGAATTTGACTTACGCCACCCCATAGAGGCGCGCCCGGAATACCTGTGGGCCAACTATGTGCGAGGCGTCGTCAAATATTTGCTATTGCGAGGCTGTCAACTGACAGGGGCAGACCTGGTAATCAGTGGCAATGTACCTCAGGGAGCAGGCCTGAGCTCTTCCGCCTCTCTGGAAGTGGCAGTAGGACAGATCTTCAAAGAGATGAATCACCTCGACATCAGCCAAGCAGATATCGCCCTTAATGGACAACTGGCGGAAAACAGGTTCGTCGGTTGCAACTGCGGTATCATGGATCAGTTCATCTCGGCTCTGGGTCAGCAAGATCATGCTCTGCTGATCGATTGCCGCAGTCTGGATACCCGTCCTGTGAGCATTCCAGCCGACATTGATGTGGTCATCATCAACTCGAACGTACGCCGGGGCCTGGTGGATAGCGAATACAATACCCGCAGGGCACAGTGTGAAGAGGCCGCACGGCATTTTGGGGTCAAGGCACTGCGTGACCTGACGATGACCCAGTTCACCGAGCGAGCCAACGAACTGGATCCTGTCGTCGCGAGCCGTGCACGCCACGTCATCTCCGAGAATGAACGAACGCTGGCAGCGGCCGATGCGCTTGCCAATGAAGACATGGTCATGATGGCCGAATTAATGGCGCTGTCCCATGCCTCGATGCGTGATGATTTTGCCATCACAGTGCCTGCTATCGACGCCTTGGTCGACATGATCAAAGAGATCATCGGCAGTCGTGGTGGTGTGAGGATGACTGGTGGCGGGTTTGGTGGCTGTGTGGTTGCATTGGTTCCACAGTCACTGACAGCAGCAGTGTGCGAACAGGTTAATATTCGTTATCCCCAAGTGAGCGGTCTGGCCCCGAGTATCTATATCTGTAAGCCCTCCGCAGGAGCTGGCCCCCTCTGATTTTTCATTGCCACCTTAATGTCATGATCAGCGAAAACAACTCTACATATGTCCAAGCTGATCATGACACACATTGAATCGCCACTGGTTTTGTAAACACCTCGCAATCCAGACTCGCTTACGACATAGGTTAGAACATCTCAGGAGAACGAAAAAATAAAGCGCCACCGCTATGGAGGTGCATTACATCTCTACAGGCTAGTGTTTCAAAGCCGTGGTGAGTTCATTATTGAACAGCGACAGTGAGCTCAGGATGCCAAAATGCAACGAGCTGCCCGTTAGACCGGCTGAAATATTGGCTCCAGAAGGTTTCTAAATTCTGGATCATCTTGCCACTGCAGTAGCCGTTCTTTACATCGGTTTGCACGAATGCCGCATCATGAACATAGATTCGCGCTCCTTTGAAATCAGCGAGAAGATTCTCCCTCTAGACATTGACCAGCTAAACGGATGGAGAGATGTAACGGATACCTTTGGACTAACTCCTTTTGAATTGCCGCACCAAGCCAAAAGAAACCAAAGTAAGCTGTTACAGAGGGCCGGTAGAACCACTACAGCCGTCATTGTCGCCACCATCATTACCACCGTTATCAATATTGACGCCTTGCACAGTGATAGCGATTGGCTTGGTGATCACGTTAGTGCCAGTACCGCTACGCAAACCGAGGGGGACGCTCTTGGCAACCACAAACTACCAGATCACGGGCTGTCATGCGCACTGTGTAGGTCGGATTGCCCGCCGTATCGAGTACCGCTTGGCAAGTGGTCGGGTCAAAGCGCACCAATTGCGAGATTCCATCGTTGTAGTGTTGGCCAACAACGGCGCTGCCAGATTGGTTATACAGCTCTACAGAAAGACGCTCGGTTGCTACATCAGTACCGGAGGCAGTGATGGTTACGTCGATGTACAGTTTGTCATTGGTCAGGGTTGTGCTGTCTATTGCCATGACGAAAGTGCGGTCAGCAACCTCCTCGGCATGAAGCCCGCACCAGACCCTTTTGCCCATACGTAGTAAGCACGGAGATTACCATCTGGCATTTTCATCGTGCTTGAGGCATAAGGGCTGTGTACAGCGCAGGTCAGGTCTTGAATGTCTTGTTAGTGCAAATACCATCCCAAAGACGGTGGCGCTTTGATACCAAAATCAGGGCCGTAAGAATCGCGTACTCCAACGACTTTCTCATTGATCAGCATAACAAGTCATGCGGTTGGCGTTCAGCACGGTATCGCTCATAACGAGGATCTGTTTTACCTCGAAGTGCAGATCTACATAAGCGCCATTGTTAACGATATCTGTACGTTGACTTGCGTAATAATCGCCCATAGCCGATACGCGCTGGTTAATGGTGTTAAACACCTTTTCCACACTATTCTTATCGACAATGAACAGGGCACTATGACGTTAACATCAATAGTAGCAGCGGCTGTTACCACATTACTTGCAACCAATACCACAGCCATCAGGAACCTCCTTGACATCATTAACCCCACCAGAACTGATGTTTTAATTTGAGTGCACGAAATAATATTAAGATACCCCTTCATACAAGGAGGAGTATATTTCCAGCAAGTTAACCTTCTAATTTGTGAAACTATGTACAGGACATTTTTACCACAAATCGCTGTGGCTTGAGTGGAACAAACTTAAGGGACGATGAGCCGATCATCACCATCAATTTCAAATCCTCATCATGAACAAGGCACTTCAGTCGCTCGCTGGCAGAAACAATGATGGCGCATTTCAAAAAGTTGATGGAGGGCACTGGATCAGGGATGATAAGTAAAACCTTATGTGAGCGCGATAAACAAACTGAACACCCTTGGTTAGCCAGTAAGAAAGCCCGCGTGTCACAGCCAACTGGATCTGGGAAATCAGGCTAATTTAGACAACAACGCCACATATCCGAACAAAGCTACGACCATTAAAATATCATCCTCAATACAGGTTAATGACAGGGTTAACTTGATGGCATATAAAGGGACTATTGCCATAATATGGCAATTTTTATCGAACATTTTTCCATTCTTACAGCTATGATTTCATCATGTACACAAACCCTACTCATTAAAAAATATAGTTTTAAAAAACAATCTGTTAGGTGCATTAAACTACTATCTAAATGTCAAAAACTTGTGCCACAATATGGCAATGAGCATTTGGCGCTGCCATATTTTGGCAGACACTCCCACATCTCCCCTTACTGAACCGGCTTATCACACAGATAACTCAGAAAATTCATTAAAATATGAACAAATAGTGACTAAACATGCAAATACAATCACTTAAACACTCATCTCATTGTCTTGTCCCACGATAGTACAATGGGATACCATTAATTATAACCAGGCCCCCTTAACGAGCCTCAAACGCTCCCCTGCACTGAGGGGGCTTTATTATGTATATTGTGTAGCCTTCGGCGCTATATTATAGATGCTCAATAATTATACCTTTTCATTCTGGCTTTCATTGACATCTCACTCTAAATATGTATTTCAGGATGAAATGTTCTCTATATAGAGAAACTCTTAAATAATATTAATGCTGAGTGATAGCATTACGATTCCATTCACTGGCGGAGAAAAAATAAAGAAAACACCTCTCCCCCCAGAATAAAAATTGAAGAAACCTGATTCTGAAACTTAATAATATATGCAGCTCTCATCAATGTTGTATTCTGGTGATTCCATTATCCAGACTTGTTCAACTTGGCAGCTCTGGAGTAAAGCAACCGAAAGTTGGTAAACACAGACGGAAAACGGGGTCAGTTTTTTCGGACACTACATCTCGGCATTCCAACTCCCCTCTGCACCATACCTTACAGAAATTTCCATTTTTTGCCCCCTGTTAGATGGCTTCATTTTCCATACATTGTCGCTATCCAGTACATCCACTGGAGATGACAAGGAGATCTATGATGAGCAACAGCAAAAAACCAATGACCACAGAAGCCGTATCTCGTATCCATAGTGCTGAAGCTCGGAGTAACGGAGGTGGTGTGAGTAAAGACAGTTTCACCGCACGTGCACAAAAAACCGCTGCAGTCACCCCGCCAAAACCGGAAACTAAAAAGTAAGGAAACAACATGTCTAAAAAAGATGACGACGATAACCGCTCGCGTCAATTAAACCCCGAGCACGATGCCTACTGGCAGAGTCGGGGCTACGATGAGCGCCCTGATGATGAAGATGATGAATGACTTTTTCAGGGAGCCTATGGCTCCCTGCTGCCTATAGCTTCATTATAAAATCGATTGTAATGGCTAAAACATGTAACAACCTCATGATCCAGTTCTGGATCACCCGTTACATGAATCCATCCAGATAATATATCCGCTACGCCCCACATCGGCTCACAATAGTGAAGAACTTCCTCGACATCAAAATCTTCTGTCTTGGCTAACTCTTCAAGTGCTCCACGTAACCATTCTCTAACCGTTTTAAATTTTAGATTTCGTTTTCTTGCATAAAACTGACGTAAACTGGTTGCGATAGAATCTTCATTGCAACCCGCGTACTTGGCAAAAGCCTGATAGCCTATTGACTTGGATACAAAACGTTTCAGAAGAGGTTCAAACAATCCAGACCTATGAGGCACCCACTTATCTAGTGGGGATGTAGGCATCATTTTGAGAAATATCGATTGTTTGTGTTCCATCGACACATGGCGGTTAAAATCAGCATCAAACGCCGCTAGCATCTTAATAAAAAGATATATATTGAAATAATGTAGAGTTCTAAACAGGACCCTGTTTTGTTCAGGCCCCATGTTAAAATCGCTATCATTGACTCGCAACTCTACATTCAACTCCATTAGACTAGCTCTCAGCCAGTCGTTCTCTAAAACTTTCTTGGCTCGACTTCTCCCACGAAGACCATCTAGGCTATCCAATAAAATCTGCAATTCATATAGGAAACTTTCTGCTTGCGCACACGTTTGTGGGTAATAACCTGTAATTTGAAGGCCTTTGAAGATGCTTGGCCATTTCACACGAATCGCAAATTGCGATATTAGTATGGGTTCAGATGGTGTATCAAAAAAATCAGCACTAACACCCCTAGTTACTGAGATATCCTTCAATCTTTTGATGAATTTTTCTGACTGAGTACTGTGGCACTCATCCCCTGATGATAAAAAATACTTGTTTAGTGTTTTGGCACATGGAGGATACAGCTTGTCTTTATTTATGCTAGGGGAAGTAAACACGCCTCGAAAAAATTCCCCTTGTGAAGGAAAACCAAGCCATTCGATAAACTGCGATGGATCATAAAGAAACATTTAATACCCCCACCGATTAAACGCCAGCGGCATCTTGTTGAGCTTCTCGCGGTGCTCTCGCCAATTTGGCAGGTGCAGATCCATCAGGGAGATAAATCGCTGGTTATGCTTGCGCTCTAATAGATGCACCATCTCGTGAACCACAATAAATTCCAGGCATTCAGGGGGCTTCTTGACCAACTCGAGGTTGATCCAGATGCGAGCAGTATCTGTTTTGCAGCTACCCCACATGGTTTTCATGCGTTTGATACCCACAAAGGAAGGTGACACCTTTAACGTCTCCTGCCACTTGGCGATAAGATCTGGCAAGCGCTGGCGTAGCAACTGGCGGTACCACTCAAGGAGCAACACCTCGCGGCGGTCTGCGTCATAGTGTGCAGGCACCCGCATACGGATCCAGCCGCCCTGTAACTTGACGCTATGGTCACCATCGGTCTGAATCACATCCAGCCGGTAACCTCGTCCCCAAAGATAATGGGTCTCTCCGCTACACATCTTGCGCTCGCTCTGGCGCGGCTGGGCAACAAACGCCGCCTGCTGCTGTCGAATCCAGGCCAGTCTTCGCACCACTGCAACTCGAATGGCGGTATCTGACAAAGAAGCAGGCGCGGATACACGCACCCGTCCATCAGGGGGTAATACATTGATGTGCAAGTTTTTGATGCCCTTGCGCTGCAACTCGAACGTCAGCTCACCGAAGGTAACCAACGCCATCAATGGTACTCCGGCTGGGCTTTTACCAGGGTCATCACATCCGCGACGGTCACATCGTACTCTTTGATCTCTTCGGCAATAGCAAAGGCAACCTCCCGCTCTTTGAAGCGATCACCGAGCCAGTCCGCTTTTTTGGTATATCTGACGGCAGTATCGATCTTGGTCACCAGCACTTCATCGCAGCCCAAATTGTCATATAGCGCGCGCTTGGCTGAGGTATCTACACTCGCAGGGTAGGTCTGTGCCCCCCCGCTGGCTGGACGTTTCACCTTCATGGCCAGCTCTCGCACCTTTTCCAGATACTCCTGGTAAGAGATAGCCTGAGAGCGACGCAGCTCAATCAGCTCATCGAGGAGCACCGACATCTTTTCGTAGTACTTGGGGTTAACCGGATTCTCGTCGACGATGGTCCGTCGCACGTTGTTTTCAATCGCCTCAGCCATAGCCTCGGGGTCTTTACGCAGTCCCTCAGGCGCCCCCTCAAGCCCTTCAGCTCCCCGCTCGATGATCAACTCCAACAGTCCCAGCTCTTCAAAGTCCATCAGGGTTTCACTGGGGTCAGCATCAATATAGAGATCCAGCATCTGGCGCATCGCCGGCTCGAACTGCTTCATATCGACGTGATCACTACTGGCTACTTTGATCATGTCGCGCACCTTGCTGTAGTGCTCCACCTCACGACGGATTGCAGCAACCTGGCTCGCGCTATAACCGGCCTCTTCCATCTCCCCCGCCAGCGCAGTGAACGCACGGATAAGCTTGGCGACATATTGATAAAGGGTTAGACGCAGCGCCTCCTTGTCGAGCAGCTCATCTTCGTTTGCCCCCGGAGCACAGCAGAAGTAATGCTGATAATCCAACTCTTCGCGAGGAGCCTTGACCGGTTCGCAGAGCGTTCGAACTGCCTCCAGAGCGTCGTCAAGATCCTGCCGTCCTTGCGCCAAGCGATCTTTGAGTAACCCAGCGACATCCTCCTTGTCATAGCCTTCAAACGCCTCGGCCGTATAATCCTTGACGGTCTTCTCAAGAGAACGAAACAGGTCCTTGTAATCGACGATGTAGCCATACTCCTTATCGGCACCATCGAGCCGGTTGACCCGACAGATAGCCTGAAACAGGTTGTGATCGGCCATCTTTTTATCGATGTAAAGGTAGGTCGCCGACGGCGCATCGAAACCGGTCAACAGCTTGTCCACGACAATCAGCAGCCGCATCCGACCAGGCTCCTTGATAAAGCGCTGTTTGACCGTTTTCTCAAACTCCTCCACCCGCTTGCCAGCCTCATCCTCGCTCTGGCCGAAAAAGTTCGCCAGCATCTTGCGATAGATATGGTATTTCGCCAGCTTTTCGGTCAACCCCGCACCGGTCGTCTGTCCTTTGATGTTACTGGCATTAGGCTGATAGCTGGTGATGATGGCACACTTGTCAGCAAATCCTGCCTGACTGAACAGCTCATAGCTTTTGCAAGCCTGATAGACACTGGAGCACACCAGCATGGCATTGCCACGGCCATCCGCCAGGCGCTGTTTACGGTCAAAATCGAGCAGGATATCGGCCACGATCTGCTCGAGTCGTGAGCGGCTCGAGAGCAGCTTCTGCATCGAGGCCCACTTCTCTTTTAACTGCTGGCGACCAAGTCGGGAGAGCGCCTTGGTCTTCACCTCGAACCATTCATCCACCTTGGCCTGGGACTTGACCCGTTGGTCAATGTCGCGGGCCTCATAACGCAGGTCCAGCACCACCCCATCGCTCACCGCCTCGTCAAACTTGTAGGTGTGAATGAAGGGTCCAAACACCTCTACGGACTTCTTCTTATCCTTCTTCATCAGGGGTGTGCCGGTGAAGCCAATAAAAAGTGCCTCGGGCAATATGCTCTTCATGGCCCCATGCAACTTGCCCGACTGGGTACGGTGGCACTCATCCACAAACACAAAAAGTTTGCCCTTGGCCGCAAAATCAGCCGGCAGGCTGGCTTTGAGCTCGGCGATAAATTCATCGTCATCTCGCTCAGCCATCTCATCTTCTTCTTCCGTGTGTCGGCCAAATTTGTGTACCAAAGAGCAAAGCAGCCAAGGGTGTGCCTCGTTAAAACGGCGTACCAGATCGGCCCCACTCTTGGTACGCAGGATCTCCTCTTCAACCCCGGCAAATACCTTCTCTATCTGCTCATCGAGTTCGGTACGGTCAGTGATGATCAAGACCCGACTGTCAGCAACATTCTCTCGGATCCACTTGGCCAGCCACACCATGGTCAGGCTTTTACCGCTGCCCTGGGTATGCCAGATGATCCCGCCCTCATGACGTTCAATAAACCGCTTGGCTGCCGAGATCCCAAAATACTGGTTATGGCGACAGGTTTTCTTAACCCCACTATCGAAGACAATAAAGTTGTGAATTAACTCAAGAAAGCGCCCCTTCTCGCAGAGCTGGGCCAGGTGGCGATCCAACAGATTTTCATCCTGCGAAGAGCCGGCCTCTTTCCACTCCAGATAATATTTCTCAGGGGTTTCGATGGTACCGTACCGCAGGCCCTGGCTGTCATTGCCCGCCATAACCAACTGCTGGGTGGTGAAAAAGTTGCGAATGAAATCCTGTTGCTGGTTGTCGAGGTTTTGCCGGATCCCTTCACCGATAGAGACGGTGGATCGCTTGAGCTCGATCACCCCTAGCGCAATACCGTTAACGTAGAGCACCAGATCCGGCCGCTTGGTATTCTCCCCCGCGACCGTCACCTCCTCGGCGATGGCAAAGTCGTTAGCCTCAGGATTGGCCCAGTCCACCAGCCAGACGGTCTGATGCTGCTCACCCGCCCCGCTCTTCTCCTTAACGCCATAGCGCAGCAGTCGGTAGACCTCTTTATTGGCATCATAGAGCTGACGCCCCTCCCCCAGGCTGGCCGCCCGCTCCAGCTGGCGCAGGACTCGGGGAATAAGCGCGGCATCCACCCCACGTCCAGCCAACCAACTGGTCAGCAAGGCGGGCTCGACATTACGATTGTTCGGGCGGGTATGCCAGTTACCGAGGTAGTGCCACCCTAATCGTTGCTGAAAAAAGGTGAGAACGCGTTGCTGGGTGGCCAGCTCTTTTTGACCAACTTTTCCCATAGGAGAAATTCCATGTGGACAACAAGATGGCCGAGGCTGCATAGCCAAACAACCAACCTGAAAGAGATGATATCCAAATCAAGAGGGCTGCAAAGGCGGCCCTAATCTTGATTCAATAATTAAGACAATGAGATATATTACGACGGAGTCAGACAAGACTACCATATTTCAAGAACATGGCGGTTGCCACTCATCAATGACAATCAGAAAACCCCTGCTGTAGGCGCGTGAGTGCAATCTGCAAACTCTTGTCATCAAACAAGCCAGCTTTGCGCCGTGCCCATTTTTCCCCTTTCGGCCAACGCAGGAGCCCAGCCCGCAGCGCCTCGACGGTGGGTTCGCATCCCTCTTGGTTTATCAGCCAGTCAACGGTTGCTAGCAGCTCCATTCCATAGGGCGATTCAAATCCGTCGATAAGCGCAGCAGCTTGCTCCAGCGCGGGTAAGTAAGCTCGCGCCTCGGTATGCAAATAGGCGGCAAGTTGTTGCTTCTTGTCATCATTGAACCAGATGACATCGAAGGGTTTGCTGTCCGGGATCCGCTTATCTGATTTGAGATAACTGCCGTCCATTGCATTCAGCAAGTGGGCCAGATTATTGGCATAAGGCCCGTAATGGTGTGCCGTAAAGTGCAACTGCAGCGGATCTTGTGGCGCCGTTTGACGAATAAAGCGCGCCAGAAACCATGCCAGTTTTTGAATTTCCAGCAGGCTGCACTCCATGCCAAGAAACCAGTAGCGACGGACCAGTTCGGCAATCAAGGCGCGGGCAGGTGTGAGATGTTCGACCCCAGTACGTTTGGCAACATTTTGGTACTGGTTGCTGGGTTCAAACAGCAGGATCTCAATATCCAGATCACCGAGAGCCTCTTCAATGGCCTGTTTTACTTCAGGCCATGGTAGGCCACCATTGCCTGCTCCTAGCGGGGGGATGGCAATAGATTTGACGTGATTTTGCACCAGCCAATGTCGCAGATCTTGTAAGCCTTCCTGAATCCATGCCATCTGGGATGGAGATCGCCAATGTTGCTTGGTGGGAAAGTTGATGATCCAGCGGGGGCCGAGTAGCTCACCAGTTTCGGTGATGAACATCTTGCCAGTGGTCACTTGCCCTGACTTACAGGCAGCCGCATAGCGAGCCATGTTGTCGGGAAAGCGCTCTTTAAACATCAGCGCAATGCCTTTACCCATGACACCAACGGTGTTCACTGTATTCACCAATGCCTCAACAGGCGCATCCAGCAGGTTGCCAGTGGTGTATCGAATCATCAGAAATACCATCCAGAACGAACATGAACCGGTCGGGCGACACCCAATTGGGCCATCGTTTGCTCAACCAGAGCCTTTGTCTCTTCGTTGTAACACACCACGCCGACTAATGCCTCAACGGGACAGTGTTGATGCACCAACGCCTCTGCTTGGTAGCGTTCGAACTTGGCGGGGTCATCTGGGTTTCGTTTGAAGTCACGCCGTTGCAAAATAGGCCAGTCGATGCGGTTCAGTTCCCCCAGATCATCGTAGAAATTGGCCCATTGATAATAGGCGTGGCTGTCGGTAAACAGGAATGCCAACTCCAGCTCGGCAATTCGATGCAGACTGGATACCAGGATCAGGATCTCGTCATTACTGCGCTGCGGCACGCCCCTCCCTGAGTGGATATTGCTGAGCATGGGAGAAAAGGGAGTGAAATAGAATGGCACGTAGTCGTTCAATACCCCGAAAGGCGCCAGCGGCACCGGATGATGGGCGCGCTTGCTGATCAACTCGGCCAAACCAATATGTACCCAAGAATCACTCTGCTCGGTTGCGTTGCCCGCCCACAGACCATGAGTCAAAATCCATGGCAGATTATCGCGATGCACGATACGAAAGATCAGCGCCTTCTCTGGATTGAGACTGCGACTGTAGTCATATGGCATTGGTCTGGTTCTCCCGTATTATGTCTGGTCGCATGGCAAAGCATGTAATAGAACATCTAACATCTCGTCTTCATGGCGTTTCATTGCCTCAATGTGCCAGTCATCTGACTCCATCATCAAATATTGTTTAATGCTGTCGATGACCCCACCTGCGTAGTGTTCTTGTTTGGCTTTGGGCAAATAGTCACTTAGACGTGAATTTTTTTCATGGCTAATCAGACAGAGATTGCCAAATGCATTCAGGTGCTCACTTGGCCATAGCTTCCCTCCTCTAGGATGCTGTGGGTAGTAGTGTTCCACCGAACTGCGAGAGGTGAATTGAAAGTTGGCAATAGTGCTGTCTTTGTTAGCCGCTCTACGATTCCTTTGCCATAAGAGATAATCGAGAAAGTTAAAGATCAGATTGTTCTCTATCTGTCCGTAACAGAGACGCTGCCTCACCATATTTCTGTCGATCTGCTCTTGTACTGTTTGAGGCAGATCTTCCTGCCGATAGATCATATCGAAATAGTCGGCCCCGGTGTCAGCCAGGAAACGGTCAAAAACAAACCTCTTGGCAACCGACTCCAGATAGACCAGATAGTCAGCGGCTTGTATCGGTTGCTGCGCGTCATTGAAGAGCCAGTGAAGTGCCGCATTGAGCCAATGCTTATAGACCATAGTCGGAGCGGAGACATGAAAAGCTGCCAGCAACATCGCAAGTTGCTGATTGATGTCATTCTCACCCTTTTCATTACTAAATGATTTCGGATAGTCGGTGCTTCCGCCACTGTCTTTCTTGTAGCTTTTCAGACTCCAGCCTGTCTTATTTGCAGCGTATTCACGCTTGATAACATACGAGTCAAACAGATGCTTGCAGCGCAGTAAGGCAAAGGTGAATGCCTTGGTGCCTTCAATAGCTTGCGCCTTTCCAATCACCCCCTGCGTTGGGTTGCCACGGAGCAGATAGTCGTCAAAGGTATCCAGCAGCCGTTTATCATCGAGGGGAATATCCTGTTTGAGCAGGACACGCAGCACATGCAGCAGGAAATTCGGGAAGTTGATCACTGAGTGGAAGCGTTTCGCGCCATCATCATCAAGTTGCTCAGTGTGTTTGCCCAGCGGTTGTTGGATCAGCGCTTCAAGACTCAATGAAATTGGTCTATCCATCACGGCAGCTTGCCCATCCCCAAGCAGCTCAGTCAAAGCGTCAAAGCTATCGACACGCAGTTGATGCCACTCTTGACCAAACAATTTCGACCGCTCGGAGGTGGTAAAACCAGCTTGCACATACTTGTCGATATTGGCGCACGCGTCCCACACCTTATGCAGAGCATACTCGCTACAGGCTTTTTCAACTGGGTCAGGGATTTGATTCATCACTGCCAGCAAACGGGCTTTAAGCACTTCATGTTTTACGAGCTGCTCACCGCGACTGTTCATCACCTCGAAATAGTGGTTGAGGTCTGTCTTTGGCGGCACACCGACTCGCAGGATCTCGACACGGTTTAGTAGATAATCCGAAAACTCGATGGGGCTGATATTACGTGCCTTTAACTTGTTTCTCAGCACGTTGTGAATTATCCGGTAACCACGCAGGATGGCGTCATTAATCTCGGTCATACCCGTTAACTGAGGCGGGTTACCTTCCAGTTGGCCATTGAACAGTGCAGAAAGGGTTTGGCGGGAATGCTCACGGCATTCGAAGTCGATATTGGGTTGACGATACCAGTCGAGTTCAACACCGAGCGATCGCCCCTGATTGCGTAAATAGGTTACCAACAACGACAGCGTTGTCAGTCGTTGCTGGCCATCGATCACTTCATATATCGCTCGATCGGCCTCACGCTCCCGTGCGGATACCACCAAGCTGCCGATATAGTAGCGCTTCCTCTTGGGCTGATAGTCGAACACATCCTCAATCAGCTGGATTATCTCGGCTTCTTCCCATGCGTAGTTGCGCTGATACATAGGGATCAGATAGCTCACCTGCTCCTCTGGCGGGGTGTTACCCAGCAGCTTGCCCACTGAGAGAAGGGTGATCATCTCATCGCTCATCGAGATACCCCATTTTATCAAATAGTGCTTTCAATTCATCAATCTTGGTGCCATTAACCTTGGTCACGGTCGGCACCTCATATTGCAAGAACAGCTGGGGATTAGTCGCCTCACGTAACACCTTGAACATATTTTGTCGCCCGACTACATAGTTATCCATACTGGCCAACTGCACAGAATACATATCAAGGCGCAAGGCATAGGCCCAGATAAAGATCTTCTCTATCGCTTTGGAGAGGTGCGTGGCGCCGAACTTGTCGAAGTAGTAGAGCAACAAACAATCGAACATTGTTCGCACATAGCGATCACCGGTACGATGGCGGCCCTGGTAGTCGGCAAGCACCATAAGTATCTCGCGGGCATAGCCCTCGAGCTTATAACGTTCCATCAACGCCGAACCGTTAAACAGAAATGTCAGCCCCTGATAGTGCTTCATCATCTCGAAGAAACGACGACCGTTGATAATGGTTTGATCCAGCTGAAACGGAAACGCCATATGCAGTTCATCAACCTTGTTATGAACTATCCGCAACGCGGAGATACAAGGAAAGGCTTCGCTGTTGGCCAGATTAACCCCTTTGAATAGCGCCACGTCATCCTTGCCAAAGTAACGGGCAGGTTTCCCTGTAATCCAACGTCTAATGCGATAAAGATGTTCACCAAACAGAGCTTCTAATAGATCCCCATTACTATTTTCCCAACCGGATACGGTGGCAGTTTTAAGCGGCTCATCCAACGCTGAAAATTCTCGTAGATGGAAAGCCTTGAGCAAATCATGGGGGGCCAGATCTCGTCCGCGTGCATTTTGTGAATCAAAAAACTGGAATGCTTCTGAGATATCAAACAGCACCACCTGTACCAGTTCACAGCGGTTCAGCAGAAAGTCGATCTGTTTCTCATCAAAATCGGCGCGCACGACCCGCCTGCGGATCACCTGATAGTTCTCCCGGATATTGTGTTGTGACACTGTGTTAGTGAAATCGGGATGTATCATGCTCGATTTCAGCGCGTTCAACTGCTCTCGCAGGTTAGGGGCGGTCACTGCGGCGAGTTTCTCATTGAGTAGCGCATGAAGGATTAGCAGCAGTGTGATGGTCCGTTGCTGACCATCGACAATGTCCCGGATACGCATGCCCGCTCCAGTATCTTCCTGAGAGGGGCGCTCATATAACACTAACGTACCCAATCGATACGCATCTTTTTCTTGGTGTAAGGCCAGATCATCCAGCAGTTGCTCGACATGTCTGGTCGTCCACTTATAGGGACGCTGGTAGGGCGGGATCACCAACGTGGGGTCAGCCAGTAGCTGGCTGACCTTGATCACCTTGTACTGCAAGGTGTGGGGATGGGTCACTGATACGGCTGTCATTCAACCTGTTCCACAGGCAGGCGGATACGGCCGGTCAACAACTGCTGCATCATCCCCTGCTTCACATCACGGGCCTTGGCCAGCTTCTGCTCCAACGCGGTGAGCTCGCTGTCTATATCGGAGAGGATGGTGGCGATGGCTGTTTGCTCTTCGATGCTTTTTGGTAAACAAATGCACATATCAGTTAATGTATCCATCGTGATATATGGAGTGTTTCCAGCATTTACTTCAACCCGAATTCGTTCTGACAAATTCACTTCCATCTGTAGTTTTACAAAATGGATGTCAGAATAAAATGACGTCAGAACATATGTTCTCTGATAGGCATTAAATTTACCATTATAATGGTGAATATATCCAACATTGGCGCCATTACCTGAAATGAGAAGTGCATCGTCATCGAAAGCATAACTGTCTATCCAGTAGTAGCTTCTTGCGCACGTATAAAAGCGATATTCACCATCAGTTTTCATTGCATTAGCATCAAGCTTGCCTGTTTTAAATGAACCGCAAACTTCTTTCAGATATCTTACCTCCCAATCCTCCGGAATTTGTCCCAGCTCGCTGGATTTATAACCTTTGGAGGTGCCATCGGGGAGCAGGGCGAACTGCGGCAGGCGGGTACGGCCAGTCAGCAGTTGCTGCATGGTGGCGGTCTTGATGGCCTGTTTCTTGGCGATCAGTTGCTCCAAGCCTGAAATCAATGCATCGGTATCTGAGAGAACCGTAGCTATTGCAAGTTGCTCGTTCTTATTCGAAGGAATAAAAATTTTCAGCTCTCGTAGGGTACTTTGATTCAGATTTATCATCGTAGTACCTACGGATGAACTCTCTATCGCAGCAATTATCTCCTTGCTTGAAAGAACTCGTTGTATAAATCGAGACTCACAACTCGACTTAATCCGAATGATCATTGACCCTGTACCACAGAGCCAACCATTTTCCTCAATCCCAACTACAGCACAACGCCCCATTTCTCCTCTGCGGCCTATAACAATGTCACCAGTCTGAAGTCTAAATTCTGAGAGCTTTGTGGCCGCAGTCGTCGATATGCTCATAGATGATGTTGGAATAATACCCCCATCAATAATCTGCATAGGATTTACTATTGGTATACCATCAATGACGTAATCAGACTTGTGTAACGCACTCCCAAATGGACCGGTTCGAAATGATGCATACATTCCGAGCCTCTCGATAATCCAATCCTCAGGAATTATGCCAATTTCGGTCCATTTAAAGCCCGCCGGAATAGTCTGCTTGGCGGCCAATTCATCTGCATTATGCTGCATCATCTGATCTGCCATTATGCCCACTCCAGCCCCATGGCCTTTAGATGGGCCGCCACCTTGGCCTCCAGCTCGCTCACGTTTTGGGTGAGTTGTGGTAAGGAACTGCTATAACGCTCCTCAAGCTCCTTGACCCGGTTGGCAAGCTGCTGAGTAACCCGCTCAATCTCGGCTTCCAGCGCAGCACGCAAGCTCGCCTGCCACTTCTCTTCCACCAGCAGGGTTTTAATCTCGTTATCCTGCAGCTTGGGGTAGTGGGCAAATACCGCTTTATCGAGGGCGTCGCTGGCCTCCTTGTGGGCCTTCTTGGCGCGGGTCTCGGCGTCGAACAGCTGCTGCGCCTGCTTGAGCACAACCAGCTCCTCCTTGTCGGTGGCGACCTTGATACGGGCCTTGACGCTGGCGGCGGTCACCTTCTCCTTGTCGTTCATGGCATCGACCAGTCCGCCCTCTTCCCCGCTCTGCTCCTCGATAAAGCTCTCCAATGCCTGACTCGCTTCATCCAGCGCAGCTTGCAGGGTATCGAGCTCATTTTGCTCATTGGCAAAGAAGCGGGCCACCAGCAAGGCGGGTGGGATCAGCTCGGCCTTGTACTTGGCCTTGCCAATCACCAGATCCGGGCTCTCTTTGATCTTTTCGCCCTTGTCGGCAATCAGCTCGCGCAGGACCCGACCCGCTGACCAGCCATCCTGAGAGAGCACATAAAGATCGTCTTGCAGCTGGCTCTGCCAGTAGTCCATCAGCAGCTGATAGATGGCGTAGGGGTCGAGCAGCTCACCGGTCGCCTCGGCGCTCGCGCGGTAGTGCTCAAGCAGTGCTTCACTCACCTCGTCGATCAGCGCCTTGGGCGAGTCGCCCTTGGCAAACTCGCCGAACTGGCACTCGCTAAACCACTTATCAAACGGCGCCAGCGCCGCCTGTTTGAAGCGGGCAAACTCCTCACAGGCCAGTATGGTGCTCTTGACCTTGGCGGCTGCGACCCGCGCCTCACTGTAGCCGGGTCGCAGCGGGGCAAACAGGGTGGACTTGAGGGTCGGGAATACTCGCCAGTAGGACCCAAGCGCCGCGATATCGCGATCAGGGATGCCCCCTTGCAGGTGACCAGCCAGATCGTGCAGATCTTCCCCTTCGCTGCCATCGATATAGCGCGGGATATTGAGGTTGTAGTCGTTGCGGGCGATCTCGCTAAGTGGCACCCAGCGGCTGTAACCCTCCAGGGTCAGGCCACGGGTGAAGGTATCGACAATCTTGTGAATGTCCTGCTCGCGCAGCCGGTTCTTGTTGCCATCTTTGATAAAGCCTTTGCTGGCATCGATCATAAACAGCCCTTGCTCATGGTCAGCCAATGCGTTGAAGGCGCGGGTGTGAGCGCTCTCTTTGTCGATGACGATGATGCAAGCAGGAATACCGGTGCCGTAGAACAGGTTGGCAGGCAGACCAATGATCCCCTTGATGTAACCCTGCTTTAGCAGGTTCTCGCGGATTCGCGCCTCGGCATTGCCGCGAAACAGCACGCCGTGGGGCAGGATCACGGCGCCCTTACCGGTGCTCTTCAGGCTCTTGATGATGTGCAGCAAGAAGGCGTAATCGCCGTTTTTCTCTGGCGGCACGCCCCAGACAAAGCGGCCGAACTCGTCGTGTTCGGCATCGAGGCCACTGGTCCAGTTCTTGTTGGAGAAGGGCGGGTTGGCCACGGCAAAGTCAAAGGTCTTGAGCTGGTTGTTGCACTCCTTCCATTGGGGCGCGGCCAGGGTGTTGCCCTTCCAGATTGCTGCAGTGGGATTGTCGTGCAGGATCATGTTCATCCGCGCCAGCGCACTGGTGGCGTTGTCCATCTCCTGCCCGTAGATGGTCAGCCCCTTGGGGCCAGCCTCGTCACTGGCCTTGAGCAACAAGGAGCCAGAACCACAGGTGGGGTCGTAGACGGTGGCATCTTGCGGGGTCTGACGGCTGATGCCAATCACTTTGGCCAGAATGCGCGACACCTCAGCCGGGGTGTAGAACTGTCCCTTGGACTTGCCCGACTCGGTGGCGAAGTGGCGCATCAGGTATTCGTAAGCATCACCCAGCAGGTCATCCCCTTCGGTGCGGTTGGCCGACAGATCCAACCCCTCGAAGATAGCCACCAGCTTGGAGAGGCGGTCGATCATCTCCTTGCCCTTGCCGAGTTTGTCCTCGTCGTTGAAGTCGGCAATGGTGATCACCCCCTGCAGATCGTTGGCGGTCGCCAGCGCACTGATGATGGTGTTGATCCCCTCGCCTATCTCCTTGCTGCCCTTGAGCGCCACCATGTCGTCAAAGCTCGCCCCGGCTGGTACCTCGATCATGGCGTACGGGTTGCCCTTGGCCTTGTCGGAGACGTATTTCACAAACAGCAGGGTCAGCACATAATCCTTGTACTGGGAGGCATCCATCCCGCCGCGCAGCTCATCGCAGCCAGCCCAGAGGGAGGAGTAGAGTTCGTTCTTCTTGATAGCCATGAGTCAGGTATTCCGATAAGAGTCAGTTTGCGCCAAGGGCGCAGGGAAAACGAAAATAGGCAGAGATTCACAACCTTGCCGGTTGCGGTGCCAAACATTGCCGACGAGTTTACCCACTTGGCCCTGTTGCAACCATGCCTGATATCACATCAGAGGGTGATGCGCCGACCGTTTGCTGCAAAAGCCATCATTTGCCTTCAAGCAAGGCTGACGGTGTGCTCTCGCCACGGCATTTGAGTTGCCCCAGCGCGTTGGTTCGGCAGACGGTGCCATCGGAGGCACGCAGGTTACCGAGACTATCCTCACGCCACGTCACCCGTTCGTCGGTTTTGGCATTGCTGCCACGCACATGGCCCAGTTCGTCTTTACGGTAGGTGGTGCCATCGCTGCCCTTGAGGTTGCCCAACGGATCGGTGCGCCAAGTAATGCCGGTACCTGAATCCCTGACGGTGCCAAGGCAGTCGGTGCGCAGCAAGCCATGGCGGCCATCCTGGCATTGATAGCGGGTGTGGCCGAGGCTGTCCTTGCGGTAGGTGCAATCGCCCGCGATTCCAAGTTGGGGGAACGCACCGAGCAAGAAAACGGCTGGCCAGGGCAACCGGGCAATTGACCAGGAGATCAAACGGACGCTCATCGCATGTCTCCTCTGGATGTGAGCTCGACTGACTATACCGAGCGGACTGTGCCGGTTCGATACTGGGGTTTTGCACATGTCGTGTTTTCAGGCGGATACAGTAGCAAACTGCCCACATCCCATCTCACCTCCCCTTTGTTGCCCAAACAGGCATTGTCGCAAGGCTTCTAAACTGCCCTTACCCGAGTGGGATGACGCCAACTAATTTGTCAATTTCAGCCGATGCTGACCAAAGGTAATCTTATGCAACCAATTTCTTCCCGAGCACGAAGACATCAGCGCCGTCATCGAAAGAGACGAGCACAAGCCCTTACTACCGGCCAAGGTTATCGCCCCAATATCATCTTCTTCACCGGGGCCGGTTTGTCAGCGGAAAGCGGAGTACCTACGTTCAGAGGCAAGGAGGGTATTTGGCATCACGATGAAAACTGGCGCTATTCCCATGCGAGCAGCTTGGACACAGATCTGGCTGGTTTCCTGGCCTTTCACAACCAGCGGCGTCAAACCATGTTGGAAGCCTCCCCCTCGCAAGCCCACTATCTGATCGCCAAGCTACCGCCGAAATATAGTGTCGGGATCATCACCCAGAATATTGATGACTTACATGAGAGGGCTGGTAGCCATGGTGTTATTCATCTGCATGGTTCAATCCGGTTTTTGGTACCCAAGGGCTTTCGTAATCCAAAATACCGGCAGCCATGGTACAAAGATGTAAAGATGGGCGAGTGCTGCCCATGTACCCGCTCACAATTTCGCCCTGATATCGTGCTGTTTGGTGAGACGGCTTATGAGTATCAACACGCTCGTCGCTGGCTCTGCGAGGCCGATATTGTGATAATTATAGGAACCAGTTTACTGGTTGAACCTGCATTCTCTTTGCTGCAAAACATCAACCCCGGCGCATCTGTCTATTACATCGATCCCGACCCCGGGTTGTCATCCAGACTGCCGTTTCCCGGTGAGCAGATTGTTGATGGGGCTAATCGCGGTGTTGTTCGCCTATTGCAGAAAATATGTCATGACTGATGAGCCTGTAGTGACCAAGAGGAAGCAACATGAAATTGTATCTGGACGATGAGAGAGAAACACCGGCAGGGTGCGTTCGCGTATTCTGGCCAGACGAAGCGATTGCATGGCTAAAAACAGGAGCAGTGACAGAAATTAGCCTCGACCATGACCTAGGTGATGATAATAGAGGAACAGGCTACGACGTTATTCTTTGGATAGAAAAAGAGGTAATGACCAATCACTTCATACCACCCCTTATTCGTGTTCACTCCGCGAATGTCTCCGCACGAAGTAAAATGGAATTGGGTATTATGGCTATTAATGATTTTCTGGCTAAGCCATCACGGATCGCCCCAGATGATACAAATTGTGTTCGCTGACTCAGTGACATGAGGGAGGGCCAATTGAATAAAGCAGTAGGGGTGCATGTTAGGCTGCGGTGGATTCAACTCTGAAGCAAAACCCTACCCTAAAGGCAACCAAGGAGACAGAACGAGCACTTCCGCCATTGAAATTTACATATCATGACCATGAGCCATATTGATACACGACCATTTTCATTGCTTTTATAATATACGAAAACAGTTTTAAAGTTCATTTTTATAGTATGAGCATGGCGACTTGCTTTTATATATCACAAAAGCAAGTCGCCTAAGAATAGAGCAAATTGACACATTCACCAATGATGTTTAACCTCCTAAAAAACAGGAGGCTATATGAACAAGAATGAACCAGCACTAATAAAAACCAAAGCACTATTAAAAAAACTTGGCATATCTAGATCGACTCTGTACAGGTGGATTAAAGAACACAAGTTTCCACCGCCACACAATAAAGGTTTTTATTCTGCCGCAGAGGTCAGCAGTTGGATATCAAGGGAAAACCGCTCATCTTAGATGATGAATTATACCGCTATTCAATGACTCCATTATATTTACATTTCCTGAATGGATTTCACTGCCTCCATTAATTTTTTATCCCATAACTCATATGCCTCACGTTGCTCATTGGTCCAATCATGAAGATTGTAAATAGCCATGACACCAGCCATCCTGTGACCAAGCATTTTCTCGGTTACCTGTGGCATGATGCGCTCCTCCGATAAACGCGTACTCAGCGTCCGACGCATGTCGTGCATACGCCAATACGGAAGATCCAGTTTATCTCGCACCCGCTCTGCTAGCTGGATCAGGGACGCACTGCTCAATGACTGCTTTGGATTCACCGGCGAGCGACATACTGGCCCCCCCTTTAGCCGAGATTTCGCCGCCGCTTCTTGCAGCAACATCATCACCCGGGTAGGAATAGGCCGACGTATTGGTGATCCACTTTTGGCACGAGCAGCGGGAACCGTCCAAATTTGCTCCTCCAGATTAAACTCACTCCACTGCGCCCCCAATGCCTCGCCACTGCGACAGCCCAGCAGGATCACCAGTTTGGCGGCCAATTTTAATCCGCGGCTGGCCCTGCTCTGTTCAAATGCAATCCAAATCTGAGCGAGTTCACGCATGGTCAGCACACGAGTACCTCTCTCAGGTTGAGATCCAACATCTTCGGTGCGTAATTGCAACACCGGGGAGCCGCCAATGAGATTTCTCCGAATACAAAAACTAAGAATGGACTTTAATCTGCGTAATAAATGACCGGCATTTTTGGGCTTTTTCTTGCCAATTTTATCAAACCACTCCAGCCAGCTGGAAAACGGGATCTGTTCAACCGGAATACCAATAAACAGAGGTTCGAAATAGCGCTGCATGGTATGCTCATAGAGCATGACCGTACGAGGCCGCAGCTTGGGCAGATGGTGCTCACGAAAATGCTCGCAGCACTGTTTCAGTGTGACATCATGCTTCTGGTGGAGCTTATCCCAGAAAACTCTAGGGTGTTCATTACGCTCCAGCGCACCACGGATAGCAGGGATCAATGCCCTGGCATCAGCGAGTTTAAGGTCGGGATAGCGTCCAATTTTGAGTCTCGCCGCTTTTCCTTGCCAGCGATAGCGATATTGCCATGAGATGGTGCCACGCTCGGTGACCCGAGCTGACAATCCATCACGATCTGACAATTCCGTCTTACCAAAGTAGGGCTTACCATACAGGGCACGTAGCTTCGCATCAGTAAGTGGCATATGACTCTCCTGTGATTGGCCATCTGATTTTTCACTGACACATTAACGCGCCCTGACGTGTACACAGATACGTACCAAACTGGTCTGAAACGGACTGAATCAAGATCAGACAAAGTGAGACAATCTGAGATAACACTCCGTATAACGACTTGTTTTTCAAGCATATAAACACAATTCAGAACCACGAAATGAGCCAGCAGACAAAGCCTACCTTCTATTTCCACGACTACGAGACTTTCGGCATCAGCCCGGCCAGGGACAGACCGGCGCAGTTTGCCGGTATTCGTACAGATGCGGATTTCAACCTCATCGGTGAGCCGCTGGTTATCTATTGCAAGCCGCCCGCGGACTATCTGCCAGAGCCGGAAGCCTGCCTCATTACCGGCATCACGCCGCAGAAGGCGATGAAGGACGGGCTGTGCGAGGCGGATTTCATCCGTCAGATCCACGAGCAGTTCGCCACCCCGGGCACCTGCGTGCTGGGCTACAACAGCATCCGCTTCGATGACGAGGTGACCCGCTACACCCTCTATCGCAACTTTTATGACCCCTATGCCTACGCCTGGCAGAACGGCAACTCCCGCTGGGATATCCTCGACATGCTGCGGGCCTGCTACGCCCTGCGCCCGGAGGGGATCGAGTGGGCGTTTGACGAAGAGGGCAAGCCGAGTTTCAAGCTGGAGAAGCTCACCGTCGCCAATGGCGTGGCCCACGCCAATGCCCACGATGCGCTCTCCGACGTGCTGGCCACCATCGAGATGGCCAAGCTGGTGAAAAAGGCCCAGCCCAAGCTGTTCGGCTACCTGTTTGACCTTCGCAACAAGAACAAGGTGAAGGCCCTCATCGACGTGGTGACCATGAAGCCGCTGGTACACGTCTCCGGTATGTTCTCCCCCTGGCAAGGGTGCGCAAGCTGGGTCTCGCCGCTCGCCTGGCATCCCAGCAACCAGAACGCGGTGATCATGGTGGACCTGACCCGTGACCCCACCCCGCTCATCGAGCTCACCAGCGAGGAGATACGCGAGCGCCTCTACACCAAGAAAGAGGAGCTGGGGGATCTGGCCGGCATTCCGGTGAAGCTGGTGCACATCAACAAGTGCCCGGTGCTGGCACCGGCCGCCACCCTGACGGCGGAGCGTGCCGACCAGCTTGGCATCGACCGGGAGCAGTGCCGCAAGAGCCTGGATCTGCTGCGCGCCCACCCCGAAGTGCGGGAAAAACTGGTGGAAGTGTTCAATCAGGAGTTTGCCGGCAACAATGACGGCGACCCGGATACCCAGCTCTACGCCGGCTTCTTCGGTCACGGCGACAAGTCCACCATGGATCTGGTGCGCGCCACCCCGGCGGATCTGCTGGGCGAGCGGGAGTTTGCCTTCACCGACTCACGGCTGCCGGAGATGCTGTTCCGCTACCGTGCCCGCAACTGGCCGCACACCTTGAGCGAAGCGGAGCAAAAGCGCTGGCGGCTGCACTGCAGCGACTACTTCAGCCGCCGTCTGCCGGACTATGTGCCGCGCCTGGAGGCGCTGGCCGAGCAGAATCAGGGTAACGAACGGAACTTTGCCATCCTCAAGAGCCTCTATCACTACCTCGAAAATCTGTGAGATGTGACCCGCCTCACGGTTAAATGACTGTACGCTCCCCCGCCCCGCGACATAATGGGAAGGGGAGCAAAGACTCCTGATGTTTCAATTATTTGTGCGCTAACATTGTACTAACGGCCGGTTGGCCTATCGACCCTTGGGGATGCCGCATCCGATGCGTTCAGGATTATCCGGTTTTGGTTTGCTCATCTGCGCCTTGCTGCCATCGGCCAGCATGGCGGGTGTGCGTTTTGATGTCCCCGACTACCTGTTGCAGTTGCCGCAGCAGACCTATCAGCTGATCGAGAGCAACTTCAGCCGCCTCTATCAGCAGACCGACTTTACCCCCCAGATCACCAACAGCTATTTCAACCGCTCCGATCTCTACAACTTCGTCGGCGTGCCGCTGGCCATCACCCCCCAGGCCGGTTTCCAGCTGGAAGTGTTCGGCCAGCTCTACAACCGCGCCTCCCAGAGCTATGTGCACATGAGCCAGGACATGTCGCTCTATCGGATGATCCGGGCCGACATGATGGGCAACACCAACGACGAGGTAGCCCTCGGCATGGGGCTCGGCATTCCGCTCACTGCGCAGCTCACCTTCAAGGCCCTGCTCTCCAGCAACGAGATCCCGGGCTATGGCGCCGCCAATTACGCCATCGGCTTCGAGTGGCGTTACTGACCCCGGTATAACAGCGCCTTTCGCAATACATTCAGGCTCCCGTGGGAGTCTGAATCATGATTGCCAGCCCGCTCAGCGGTAGCGGATCACCCGCCCCTCGCCCCCTTGCAGGGTGAGCGCGGTACCGACGGCCCCCTCATCCCAGAAATCTTCGCCGCCTGCCGGCAACAGGAACTCCTGAGGCTGCGCCTCCCAGTTGAAGAGGCAGAGCAGGGTGCCGCCCCCGGGCAGGCTCACCTCGCCGCAGGCAAAATCCATCGACTCGAAACGCGCACCAGGGGCGCGCGCCGCGCAAAGCTCGAGCAGCTTGCGCAGTTGCGCCGCCTGCACCTCGTCGAGATCCTGCAGCCTGTCCCCGGCCAGCATCATGCCGCCGCTTGCCACCAGCGCCGCCAGATGGAAACGGTACTCGGCAGGGCTCGCCTGCTGGCTCGGCAGATCCCGCAGGCAGATGCAGTCAGGATCGAGGGCCCACAGCCGGTCGTTCTGCCAGGCGCGGCAGAAGGCCTCGCGAGCGATCTGGCGATAGCGATGGCCATTGCGCTCCACGTCATCGCTCACCCGCATACCATGCACCAGGCCGAGGCTTGGCCAGATGGGGGCGTTGCAGCCGAGCAGGAAGGCCCCCTCGCCCGCTCCGCGCAGGATGGCGGCCATGCCGCGTCGGTAGGCCTCCACCCGGGTGGCGGCCGGGTCGTGGAAGCGGCCGCCGTGGATGGCCCCCCAGAAGTTGGCGTCGAGCTTGAAGTAGTGGATGCCCCACTGCTCGCGCAGGGTACGAAACACCCGCTCGAGGTGAGCCTGCACCTCGGGGTGGGTGCCATCCAGCACATACCAGGGGGTGCAGCGCCAGCCGCCGTAGGTAACCCGCTCGGAGGGCAGCGGCAGCCCGTCATCCCCCTTCACGAACCAGTCGGGGTGATCCTGAAACACCTGGGAGCCGGGCTCGGCGATAAAGGGAGCCACCCAGAGCGCGGGCTCGCAGCCGGCGCCTTTGATCTCGGTGGCCAGGGACGCCACCCCCTGCTCGAACTTGGCCGACGGGGTGAGCCAGTCGCCCATCTTGGCCTGATAACCGTCGTCGATCTGTACGTAGCGCAGGGCCGGGAAGCGCTCGGCACGCACTTGCAGGTTCTCGCGAATGTCGGCGGCGCTCACGTCCGCGTAGTAGTGATACCAGGAGCACCAGCCGCTGGGGCGCTCGCCGACCTGGCCGATCAGCGAGCCATGCTCGGCCTCGATCCGCTGTGCCAACTCGGCCAGCAGTGCCTCCCGATCTTTCCCTTCGAGGCAGAGCAGCGCCTCGCTCTGCCAGAACTGGCCGGCAGGGAGTGCACGCCCCTCACCGTTCATCAGGATCTGCAGCCGGCCATCGGGGTAGAGCCGAAACTCCCCGCCAAAGCGCTGACAACTGGCAAAGGCGAGCAGCAACCAGCCCTTGTCATGCTCCACCAGCAGCAGGTTGTGCACCGTGTGATAACCCTGATCATCGGTGATGCGATAGACACCGGCATCGGGGCAACGGCCGACCGGTTGCGGCGCTTGCCAGCTGCCCATGGTCTGGGCCAGCATCTGGAAACCTTCGCCGTAGATGGTGCACGCGGGCGAGAGGCCGAGCTTGCCGTCAAACAGCGTCCAGTGCCCGACCCGGGCCTCGCTGCCGCCGGTGTTGTCGAGCCGTACCCGGCACAGGGGCCCCTCCCACTGGCGGGTTTGCAGCAACGAAGGGGGCAGATGGTGGTCGTCCGCCAGCTGGCGCAGGCGGGACAAGAGAGATGTCATGGCGACTCCTTGTGGTTCGAAAAGGGTTCTATCTGAAAATCTTCAATTAAATCAGCCTCAAACGAACTGATTTCAGCTGTTATTGTTTTAATGCCGCGACCCGGCCTCTCTGGTAGACTGGCGTATTCCTTAGTTCACCGTTACCAAGATGGGGCTCCTGTGATCGCGCAACGTGCCTTGCTGTACCTTCGTGACTTTCTGGTCATCGTCGCCTGCCTGCTGGCGGGCAAAACCCTGGCAGCCATCCTGCCGTTCGCCTTCCCCGGCAGCATCATCGGCATGCTGCTGCTGTTCGTGCTGCTCTCCCTGCAACTGGTGAAACTGCATTGGGTAGAACTCGGCGCCGGCCTGCTGCTGCGCCACATGGGGGTCCTGTTCGTGCCGGTGGCAGTCGGGCTGGTGGCCTGGCTGGAACCCCTGCGCCAATCCTTCGGCCTCATCATGCTCTGCATCGTGCTCGGGATCGTGCTGATCCTCGGCACCGTCGGCCGCCTCTACCAGAGGATGAACAAATGATCTTCTGGCTGGCCATTCCCTTGACCCTGGCGCTCTACTTCGCCACCCGGGCCCTCTATCGCAAGCTGCCCTGGCCCATCATCAACCCGGTGCTGGTGCCCACCGCCGTCATCATCGGCCTGCTGCTCTGGTTCGATCTGCCGCTGGAGCAGTACGAGAGCGGCACCCGCCCCATCACGGCGCTGCTGGAGCCGGCGGTGGTGGCGCTGGCACTGCCCCTTTATCAACAGGCCCGCCAGATCCAGGCCAGGCTCAAGCCCATCCTAATCTGTACCCTGAGCTCGGTCTTGATCTCGGTCTGCACTACCTTGCTGATCGGTCATTTTATGGGCGCCGATCCGGCACTGCTGGCCTCGCTCGCCACCAAATCCATCACCACGCCGCTCGCCATGAGCGTCAGCCAGTCCCTGGGCGGCATTCCCGCCATCGCCGCCGCCGTGGTGGTGGTGGTGGGGATCGTCGGCGCCCTGATCGGCTTCCCCCTGCTCAAACTGATGCGGGTCACCGACCCCGAAGCCCAGGGGCTGGCCATGGGGGCCTGCGCCCACGCCATCGGCACCGCCACCTCCGCCGAGCAGGGCATCACCCAGGGGGCCTTTGCCTCGCTGGCCATGGTGGTGTGCGGCATCCTCACCGCCGCCGTGGCCCCCCTGCTGTTTGCCATTTACCACTGGTTGAGCTGAAGAGCACCCTTTTCCGCGATGGCGGGCCTGCGGGCCCGCCGATGTGCGACCTGCCGCACAATTTGCACAAGACAAACGTTTCCATTACCATCCCCCTCCGTTTGCCCGTCAGGGCGTGAGCAAGCTCACACATTTGCCCGAGCTTGCTCCCTACAATGGCCCCCCAATTGGCCTTTGAGGACACACTATGCATCCCCGTTTTGCCAAGCCACTCGATACCCTGTCCGCCCCGCTCAAGGCGGCGCTGCTGCCCATGCTGGGCGATGATTTCCAGGCTCGCTTCACCCCGGATCAGGTCGCCACGCTGAAGGCCGCCACCGGTCTTGACGATCGCGCCCTGCGCCTGGCCCTGCTGCCGCTGGCCGCCGCCTGCTCGGTGGCCCCCATCTCCAAGTTCTTCGTCGGTGCCATCGCCTGCGGCCTGAGCGGCACCTGGTATTTCGGCGCCAACATGGAGTTTGCAGGTCAAGGTCTGTTCCACTCGGTCCATGCCGAGCAGTCTGCCATCTCCAACGCCTGGCTGGGCGGCGAGACCGGCATCTCTGAAATCACCGTCAATTACACCCCTTGCGGTCACTGCCGCCAGTTCATGAACGAGCTGAGCACCGCCAAGATCCTCAAGGTCTCCCTGCCGGATGACTTGAGCGCGCTGCAATCCTTCCTGCCCCACTCGTTCGGCCCGGCGGATCTGGACATCACGGACGCGCTGATGAGCCCGCAGGCCCACGACGAGCTCACGCTTGAGAGCGACGATCCGCTGTGGCAGGCCGCACTGGCCGCGGCCCGCCAGAGCTACGCCCCCTACAGCCAGGGCTATGCCGCGGTGGCGCTGCAGTTCGCCGACGGTCGCATCTTCTGCGGTCGCTACGCCGAAAACGCCGCCTTCAACCCCAGCCTGCCACCGATGCAGATGGCCTGTGCCCACGCGGTACTGGGCGGCGAAGATCTCGCCACCATCCGCCGCGCCGTGCTGCTGGAGAGCAAGGATGGCCAGATCAGCCAGCAGGACTCCGCCCGCGCCACTCTCAAGGCGCTCGGTTCGGTCGAGCTGGAGTATCAGGCCGTCTGACCTGCCGTTGCCTGAAACAACAAGGGGAGCCAATGGCTCCCCTTGTTGTTTTGTGGTGATCGGCAGCAAGCCTGCCGAGCCCCGTCAGGACTCCCAGATGATGCTCTGGGAAGAGGACCAGGCGTCGCCGAGATCCGCATACTTCTGCTCCAGCAGGTGGCGGCGGATCTTCATGGTCGGGGTGAGCACCCCGTTCTCGATGTTCCAGGGGCTCTTCACCACCAGGATGCCGCGAATTTTGGCGTGGGACTCCAGCTGCTCGTTGACCCGGTTGCGGGCCGCCTCCAGCTGGGCGTTGACCTGATTGCGATCCCCCTTCATGGCGCTCTCCGCCAGCTGCACCAGCGCCACCGGCTGCGACATGCCGTAGCCAATCACGCACAGCTGCTCGATGATGGGCTCCTGGCCGAGCAGCCCCTCGATGGGCACCGGCGCCACATACTTGCCCTTGGCGGTCTTGAACACGTCCTTCATGCGGCCGGTGATGGTGAGATAACCCTCCCGATCCAGCTTGCCCATGTCGCCGGTGTGCAGCCAGCCCTCCTTGTCGATGGCTTCACGGCTGTGCTCGGGATCCTTGTAGTAACCCAGCATCATCCCCTCGCAGCGACAGAGGATCTCCCCTTCGTCGGAGATCTTGATGGTGACCCCCGGCCCCGCCTTGCCGACCGTGCCTATCTTGTCGGCCCTAAACGGGTAGTTGAGGGTGGAGAAGGCGTGGTTCTCGGTCATGCCCCAGGCCTCGGTGATCTCGATGCCGATGCTGTGGTACCACTCGAGCAGGGCCGGTGCCACCGGCGCCGAGCCACAGCCCAGCACCCGCGCCTGATCCAGCCCCAGCCCCTTTTGCAGCTTGCGCTTGATGAGGCCCGACACGAACGGGATCTTGAGCAGCAGCTCGAGTTTCTTCTGGGGCAGCTTCTCGTGGATCTTGATGCGGAACATGGCCCACAGCCGTGGCACCGAGATGAACACGGTGGGACGGCAGCGTTTGACGTCCTCGATGAAGGTATCGAGGGACTCGGGGAAGGCGATCTCGGCGCGGCCATAGAGGCTGCCGCCATAGACATAGACCCGCTCGGTGATGTGAGCCAGCGGCAGGTAGGAGAAGCCGCGATCCTGCTCGCACAGCCCGACCGCCTCCACCAGCTTCTCGCACGACCAGGCGTAGCGCTCGACGCTCAGCATGGCCCCTTTCGGCTTGCCGGTACTGCCGGAGGTGTAGACCAGGCTCAGCAGGGAGTCCGGTGCCTGCACCGGGCTGTCCGGGATGGGCTCATACTGCTCCAGCAGATCGTCCCACTGATGGGCCGCCGGCATGGTGTCATAGGGAAAGGCGATGCGCAGCAATTCGGCGGGTACCCCCGCCTCCTGGCTCTTCCAGTCATCGAGCTTGCCGACGAAAATCGCCTTGGCCTCACTGTGACGCAGCACATATTCGATGGTATCGACGTTGGCGGTGGGATAGATGGGCACACTCACGTACTGTCCCATCTGCATGGCGAGATCGGCGATGAACCACTGGGCGCAGTTCTTGGAGAGCAGCGCCACCTTGTCGCCGGCCACCAGCCCCAGCTGACGCAGCGCCGTCACCATGCGGCGGGCCTCGTCAGCGACCTCACCCCAGGTGAAGTCCAGGTATTCGCGGTTGATGGTTTGACGCAGATAGACTCGGTCAGGACACTGCCGCTCCCATTGGTAGAGCATTTCGAGCGGCAGTTTATTGGCAATACGCGAGGAGGAAGCCATAGTTTAATCCCTGAAACAAAAGGCGAAACTTATTATTAACCTTTCACTAACCTCAGGGAAGAATAAACTCAAACTTCTGTTTGAACTGTGTAACCGATCAAGCTTCTGCTTGTTGTTGCAAACGAATCCACATTGCCTGCACCAACTTCTCATCCTGCTCGGAGAGTTCACCCTGCAAGATCGCCTCGTTCAGGCTGCGCAGCACATAACTCTTTACATCCCGCACCAGCGTCTTGCCTTCCAGCTCGGCCCGCGCCACCGCCAGCGAGATGTGGCCGCGCAGATAACCCCCGGCAAACAGCTCATCGTCGGTCGCCGTGGCCACCATGCCGTCTATCAGTCCCAACAACTTGTGCTCAAAATCATGAATCGTCATTTAACGCAGCCTCATTTTCCGGGGTTGCCGGCAAAATAATTCGGGGGAGTGGAACCGCGATCCGGTTGATCACGGCTCTCTGGCGCCAGGCCAGCCGCATCCTTGATGTCCTATTCCGGGTTGGCCACCGGGTAGATGACCTGATCCTTGTATCCCGTGGTGATCCGCAGATAACCACTTAACGACCGGTTCAGCGCCGGGTCATCGGTATCCACCAGCAAGGGCCTGCCCGCAAGGGCCGCCAGCTTGGCTTTGGTGGCCAGGACCTGGATCTGGTCCCGCCCGACGGCCCGCAACACCTCTGGACTCAGTTGCTGATTTCCGCGCCCGAACAGATGTCCCTGACCGCCGATCAGGGTAATGATCAGCCGGCAGCGACGGCCCCGGATCCGGGTCAGGATCTCGGCGGCGGACAGATCCTGCCCGATAAGCCGGCCATTTTCCACCAGATCCACACCGAGCAGGGTATTTTCGAGGCCGAGCTCCGTCATGCAGGCCGCCACCGTGCTGCCGGAGCCCATCAGATAGAGGGTATCAGGCTCCATCTGCTCGACCACGCCGGCGGCGATGTCTGCCAACACCAGCTCTTCAGACTCGCGCCCCCCCTGCTTGACCGCCTGCACATAGCGCAGATCGCCGGGCACCTGCAGCTGGCCGTAATGGCGGGCGCGCACCTTGCCGGCGCGAAACGCCTCCTCGTCGATGTCCATCACCTCGGCATCCACCAGACTCAGCAGCTCGCCGGCGATCATCCTGGCCGCCACCCGGCCGCTGGCGGCGGGGGTCACCCCATAGACCCCGGAGTGGATCTTGCAGCCGGCCGGAATGCCGAGCACGTGGCACGCCTCCCCCACCGCCGCGCAGATGTCCCGTGCGGTGCCGTCACCGCCGGCAAACAGCAGCAGATCGACGCCCGCCTCGCGCATCCGTTCGGCGGCGATGCGGGTGTCCGCCGCCGTGGTGGCTGCTGCCGCGGGCTGATGGACGATGCGGCAAGGCAGGCCGAGCTCGCCGGCAAGCTCGGCCCCCATCTCGCCCGCCACCGTCAGCAGCTCGAAGCGGTCCGCCAGTTCACACAGCGGCAGCAAAGCCTGACGGGTCCGCTCGCAAGCCTTGGGCACGGCGCCACGGGCCAGCGCCTCGGCCACCATGCCGTCACTACCCTTGAGTCCGACCGCGCCGCCGATGCCGGCGACCGGATTGATGATGAGTCCTAAACGAAACATATGTCCCTCCCGTTGGATGGCCGCCATTTTTATCTTTTCCTGCCACTGGGACAAGCCATAACCCCCTGTTAGAATGCGCGGCTTCAACCCTCAATCAAAGTTCAACCAAGGTTCAATCATGCTGGAATGGATTGCAGACCCCTCCGCCTGGGTCGCGCTCGCCACCCTGACCCTGCTCGAGATCGTACTGGGCATCGACAACATCATCTTTATCTCCATCCTGGTCGGCCGCCTGCCGGAGGCACAGCGCCAGAAGGCGCGGATCCTGGGGCTGGGTCTCGCCATGGGCACCCGCATCCTGCTGCTGCTCTCCCTGGCCTGGGTGATGCGTCTCACCGAGCCGCTGTTCACCGTGCTGGGCGAGGCCATCTCGGGCCGCGATCTCATCCTGCTGCTGGGGGGCCTGTTCCTCATCGGCAAGAGTGCCCACGAAATCCACGCCACCCTGGAGGGGGCCGCCGAGCCTGAGAGCGTGAGCGCCGCCGCGTCCGGCTTCGTCAGCACCCTGATCCAGATCGCCATCCTCGACATCGTCTTCAGCCTGGATTCGGTCATCACCGCCGTGGGCATGGCGGATCACGTGCCGGTCATGGTGCTGGCCATTATGATCGCCGTCTTCATCATGATGTTCGCCGCCAAAGCCATCGGTGATTTCGTCGACAACCACCCTACCATCAAGATGCTGGCCCTCTCCTTCCTCACCCTGGTCGGTTTCGCACTGATGGCCGAGGGGATGGATCTGCACATTCCGAAGGGCTACATCTACTTTGCCATGGCCTTCTCGCTGACGGTGGAGATGATCAACATCCGCCTGCGCAGTCACCACGACCGCGAAAAGCTCAAGCAGGAATAACTGCGAACCACAAAAAAGAGCGCCATCAGGCGCTCTTTTTTTATCTACACAACCATGTCATTCATTGCTGATGACAATCGCCACGCGGCGGTTCTCGGCTCGACCGGCAGCCGTCTTGTTGTCGGCGATCGGATCGCGTTCACCACGGCCCCGGATGTCCAGGTTGGCCTGCGGCATACCGACCGAAACCAGCACGTCGGCCACCGACTGCGCCCGCTTGTACGAGAGCTGATCGTTATAGTCCGCCGCCCCGTTGGAGTCGGTATGACCATCGATCCGCGCCCGGTTCAAGCCAACCTCCTGCAGGGTCTTGCCCAGTTTTTCCACCACCACACGGGTCTTGGGGGTCAGGGCATCGGCGTTGTTGGCAAACAGCACACGGTTGGAGAAGTCCAGAGTCCAACCCTCGTCGGTCAGGCGAAAGCCTTGCTCCTTGAGTACGGCGATCTGCGCTGCGGTCAGGCCGTGGGGGGCGCTTTGGCACCCCGCCAGCACGCTCAACAGCAGACCGATCAAGCCGGTTTTCATCAGGACATGGATCTTCATTGTTATTTTTCCTCAGCAGAGACATCGAATTCCAGCTGGTCATGGAGTGCAAGCTCCCGACGCAGCCGTTTGGCTTGGTACATTGCATGGTCCGCCTGCTGCAGCAGATCGGCGGCGGTCAGCCCCTGATCCGGATACAGCGCGATCCCGATGCTGACAGCGGCCAGCAGCTGGCTGCCATCCCCCAGTACCACGGGGTCTGCCATGGCCTGCTGGATGCGGGTAACCACATCTTCCGCCTCGCCCACCTGGGACAAGGGGGTCAGCAGGATGGCAAACTCGTCGCCCCCCAGACGGCATACCAGATCCATCGGCCGCAGCTGATGTTGTACCCGTCTGGCCAGAGCGATCAGCACGTCATCCCCGGCGGCATGGCCCAGGGTGTCGTTAATCTGCTTGAAGCGATCACAATCGAGGTAGAGCAGTGCAAAGCGCTCATCATGCAGCCGGCCGGTGGTCACCGCCTGATCCAGACGAGCCTCGAACAGAGCACGATTGGGCAAGCCGGTCAAGGCATCATGAGTAGCCTGGTGCAGCAGGCTGGCATTCTCCCTCCGCTGGTGGGCCTGCCAGGCTTCCAGTTCGTCGAGCAGGGAGTTGAAATCCTGGCCGAGCGCGTGCAGCTCGGCGATGTTGGCCTCGGGCACCCGCATGGCGAGGATCCGCTGGCGGCTGACGCTGTGGGCCACCTGGGCCAGATCCTTGAGCGGCGCGGTGAGGGAGTTTTGCATCCGGCGCGCCACGTAGAGCGCCCCCAGGGTGCTGAGCACCAGGCAGAGCAGCATGGCCAGCAGGGTCTGCAACAGGAACAGCAGCAGGTATTGGCCGTGCCCCACCAGATGAATGCGGGCGATCTCCACCCCGCCCCGCAGCATGGGCAGATCCACCGGCCCCGGCAGGATGAGCCGCGCCAGATATTGCTCAAGACCGGACCAGGGGGTGCTCATGGCCCGGCTCCAGCTGGCCAGCAGCTGGCCGCTCGGCAGATAGATGCTGGCTCGCGCCACATCCTCGTGGGTGGTGATGGCCTGCAGCGCCTCGCGGGCCGCCTCTTCGTCGTGGAACACCACGGCCGCTTCGCTGGTGTAGCTGATGGCCCGCGCCACCAGTTCCAGGTTGTGATCCGCATAGAGCCGCAGCGCCAGCAGGGCGATGCCGGTCAGCAGCACACCGGCCATGCAGACCGCCGTCAGGGACGTCACCAGGTGGGTGCGTCCCAGACTCTGTCGCAAGGTGAGACGCTGGTTGGGGGGGCGAAACAAGCCGATCATGAGCCCCCCTCATCGGCCTTGGCCAGCTTGAGCACGGCGGGGTGCACCCGCACCCCGCTCCTGGCCAGGGCATCCAGATTGACCCGAAAACGGATCCGCTCCTTGCCGATCTGCAGGCAGAAGACGGAGTCGGCCACGCACTCGGTGCTGTGTTCGCTGATGCTGAGAATGGGGTAGCCGCGCAGCCGCTCGAACAGCGGCAGCCGTCGCTCGGGGGACAACACCCCCAGATAGAGCACGTCACACTGGGGGCCGATCGCCTTGTCATCGACGTCGTAGCGATGGACGCTGACCGGCCGACCGTTGGCCTGCTGCTTGATGGAGAAGAGCGCGGTGGCGTACTCCGTCGGCGCCGCCACGCACAGGCGCAGCTCGCTCGGCTCGGTCGGCCAGCGGGTGTAGCTGAGAATGTCGAGCACGGTCTGGCGCACCTGCTCGGCTCGCAACTCGGCCGAGGTCAGGGGGGGCGGCTCGGTGGAGAGGGCCAGCGTGCAAACCAGCGGCGCCAACCACGCCAGGATCCGGATCAGTGAAAAAGAGTGCATCGTGCCTGCGCTTAAGCCCACATCAGCACCCAGGAAGGGCGGTTGCCCGCGAGGGGTGAGCCGGATGGAAATAGTATTGAACTTGTCAGCAGCATGACAAGGCGCAGCCGACAGAGCAAGGGGCTGACCGGGCCGGCATCACAATAATGACGAGGGCTCACCCATGCGTGAGCCCTGCAATAAAGTGCATTCATGGGGTTACTTCTTGTTGATCCCGTATTCCCGCAACTTGTTGGCGATGGCGGTGTGCGACACGCCCAGCCGCTTGGCCAGCTGGCGGGTGGAGGGAAACGCCGGGTAGAGCCGCTCCAGCAGCCGGCTCTCGAAGCGTTTCACCGCCTCGTCCAGCCCCCCTTCGAACCACTCGTCGATGAGCGGCATGGCGTCGGCCGCCACCGGCAGATCAACGTGCTCAGGGCCGATCTCATCCCCTTCCAGCAATGTCATGGCACGGTAGAGGCAGTTGCGCAGCTGGCGCACGTTGCCCGGCCAGCGGTAGGCGGTCAGGTACTCGGCCATGTTGCGGGTAAAACGCGGGCGCGGACGCTGCAGTTCGCTGGCAAAGCGCGAGACGAACTGCTGGGCCAGCGCCATGATGTCCGCCTTGCGCTCGCGCAGCGGCGGCAGCGCCAGGCTCAGCACGTTGAGGCGATAGTAGAGGTCTTCCCGGAACTTGCCCTCGTGCACCAGATCCAGCAACTGCTTCTGAGTGGTGCAGATGAAGCGCACGTTGACCTTCACCTCCTGCTCGTCACCGACCCGGCGGAACACGCCATCCTGCAGCACCCGCAGGAACTTGGTCTGCAGATGGGGGGACATGTCGCCGATCTCGTCCAGCATCAGGGTGCCGCCGCTCGCCAGCTCCAGTACCCCGCGCTTGCCCTCGGTGTTGTTGCCAAAGGCGCCGGGGGCGTAGCCAAACAGCTCGCTCTCGGCCACGTTGTCCGGCATGGCCGCGCAGTTGAGCGCCATGAAGGGGTGGCTGGAGCGCAGGCTGGCGCCGTGACAGGCGCGGGCCAGCAGCTCCTTGCCGGTACCGGTCTCGCCGACGATGAGCAGCGGCGCATCCTGCATCGCCAGCTTGCTCGCCTGGGCCAGCACCTGTTTCATCTTCTGGCTCTCGGCCTGCAGGTGTTCAAAGCCCCCCACTTCCACCGCGTGCAGTGCGCTGAAGTGCATGCCGACCCGGCGGGCGGATTTGAGCACCACCACGGCGCCGGCCAGGGCCTGTCTGCCCTTCTCTTCGGCCACGAACAGCGGCATCAGATCCGCCAGATACTCTTCGCCATTGATGCTGAGCTTGCAGGTCTGCGGCCGGATCTCGCTCGCTTCCAGCCAGCGGCTGAAGGAGAAGCCCTTGACCAGGGTGCTGAGCGCCACGCCGCGTACCTCCTCCACCGGCAGGGCCAGGGTGGTGAGGGCGGACTGGTTGGCCTGGGTCACCTTGCCCTTGGCATCGAGGGAGAAGACCAGATCCGGCAGCGCCTTGAGCAGGGCCTCAATCTCGTGGTGTTCGCGCTCGGAGGGCATGTAGGGGATGGTCTTGACGTCATAGACCCCGGGAATGCGGCGGATCTCCGGCATCAGGTGCTGGAAATCACGAAACTCCAGCTCGGGAAAGTTGAGATAGATGATGCCTGAGGTATCGATTTCGATGCCGCGCAGATCGATGTTGTGCTCCACCAGACGGTCGAGCAGTTCCCGGGTCAGGCCCAGGCGGTCTTCACAGCTGACTTCAAGACGCATTCGGGACACACTTCCTAGCTAACTCTATGAATGACCGGATAATACAGACTCGATCCCGCCAGTGCGAGCGCCAGCCCATAAAAATGCGGGCCCGCCCCGTTTTCACCGGGCAGGCCCGCGCCATGAAGTGGCGTTTATTTAAGCAGCTGGTCGGTGCACGTCGCCATGATGAAGTCGTTGCGATGCAAGCCGCCTATCTTGTGGGGCCACCAGCTGACGGTCACCATCTCGCCCACTCGGTGAGTGAGGGCGTCTTCACTTCAGCAGCTCATCCGTACGCGCCGCCATGATGAAGTCGTTGCGATGCAAACCGCCAATTTTGTGGGTCCACCAGCTGACGGTCACCTTCCCCCATTCGGTCAGGATTGCCGGATGATGAAACTCCGCCTCCGCCAGTTCACCCAGCCGGTTGGTGAAGGCGAGCGCCTCCTTGAAGTTGCGAAAGGTGAATTCGCGCCGCAACTGCAGCTCACCTTTCACCACCAGCGGCTGCCAGTCGGGGATGAGGCGCATCAGTTCGCTCAGCTCCTGCTCGCTCACCTTGGGGGCATCGGCGCGGCACGCTTCACACTGCTGGCTGGCCAGTTCGGACATGGGACTCTCCTTGTGTATCGATGAAAAGGGGGTAATCAAACACCGGCGGGCGACTCAGCTCGCCTGCTTGCCGCCGGCCGGTGCAAAACGGGGTGGACGCAGCCCCAGACGGCGCGCCTCAGCCACCATGGCCATGATGTCCTGCTCCGCCAGACGATAGAGCTCGCCAAGCTCGGGCAGCACGAAATAGATGGGCTGCATGATGTCGATGCGATACGGGGTGCGCAGCACCTCGATGGGATCAAAGGGTTGCAGCACGGGTTGGCCGCCGAGAGCATAGGCGGTCTCGCCGATGGAGGAGAGAATGCCGCCGCCATAGATGCGCAGCCCGTCCGCCGTGGCCAGCAGGCCAAACTCCACCGTGAACCAGTAGAGCCGTGCCAGAAAGACCCGCTCCTCCTTGCCGGCCCGCAGGCCAAGCTGGCCGTAGACATGGGTGAAGTGGGCGAAGGCGGGGTTGGTCAGCATGGCGCAGTGGCCGAAGATCTCGTGAAAGATGTCGGGCTCCTGCAGGTAGTCGAGCTCGTCCCGACGGCGAATGAAGGTGGCCACCGGAAACTGGCGGTTGGCCAGCAGGGCAAAGAAGCGGTCAAAGGAGATGAGCGCCGGCACTGCCGCCACCGACCAGCCGGTGGCCGGTTGCAGCACGGCGTTGATCTGGGCCAGCTGGGGGATCCGATCCCGGGGCAGGTCGAGCCGCGCCAGCCCGGCCTGGTACTCGTCACAGGCCTTGCCCTCGAGCGCCGCCAGCTGGCGCGCGATCAGGATCTGCCAGGTGCCGTGCTCCTCGTCCGAGTAGTGGATCGTGCCCGCTTCATCCGGCTGGTGGGCGGTGTAGAGACTTGCCATGGGTGACTCCATCCTCTGGGTTGCGACCCGCCATCCGGGCGGTCAGGCGCCATTGCGCGATGGGATCACTGTAACGGTTTGCCCCTCAAAAAAGCAGCCGACCCAAGGGTCGGCTGCGGCGGATAATTGTAAATAATTTGTGACAACCACAATCGAGCCCTGGCCGGCCGCTCACCCCTTGTTGAGGTAGCCCGCCAGCTGACCGATCAGCCGCTTGCGCAGCTCGCCGAGCCTGGGCTTCTCGTCCGCGCACCAGGGCAGCGGGCGACACGCCTCTATGGTGCGCAGGCCGAGGCGAGCGGTGAGCAGCCCGGCCCCTACCCCTTGCGCCGCGCGGGCGGAGAGCTTGGCGGTCAGCTCGGCGCCCAGCAAGTCCATCCCCACCTCGGTCACCAGCTCGGCGGCACCGGCGTAGAGCATGTTGCGAAATACCTGACGGATCAGGCGAATGCGGCTCCAGTAGCCAAGCTCGATGGCATAGACATCGGCGATATCCTCAATCATCCGCAGGTTGCGCCACAGCATCAGCATCATGTCGACGGTGGCGAGCGGGCTTAGCGCCACCAGTACGGCGGCCTCCCCCGACCATTTGGCCACCCGCGCCTGCGCCAGCTTGTCGCGCTCGCCGAGCACCAGCTGACTGTAGAGGGTCAGCACTTCCCGATCGCTGTGGCTCTCGTCGAGCTGGGCCAGCCAGGTCTGATACCCTTCGCGACCCTTGTCACCGCTACGCTCGGCCAGCCCTTCGCAGAACGCCTGCCCCTGGCCGACCCCCTGATGGGCCAGCAGATCTTCGGCCCGCGAGCGCACATCCTGGCGCCGCTTGAGGGTGCGCAGCCGCAGCCACTCGCGCCCCACCACGCCGGCGGTGCCCGCCGCCACCAGCGCCGAAGCCGCCAGCCAGGCGCCGCCCCAGAGCGGGGTGGTGAGAAATTGAGCGTAAAGGAAGGCGCCATATTGGCCCAAGGAGAGCAAACCGACCGCCCCCAGCCCCCAGGCCAGCAGCCGATGACGGCGACGCGGCTTGATGACGAGGGCACTCTCCACCTCGGTGAGCTCTTCCAGCTCATCGAGGCGCTCGAAGCTCGCCTCCTCCAGCCGCTGGGCCGGCGCCGGCGCCCGCTCCTTCTCGGCTGCCGTCAACGCGGGCTCCAGGATCACCTTGCCCTGCAGCGGTGGCCGCTCTTTTATCTGATCGTTCATCGCCTTGTTCTCCTGAAAACAGTCTCCCCGGTACGGCGCAGGCAACAAACCCGTGCCGCACACCGGTTATTCGAGGTGATCCCCGAGCAGAAACTCCAGCGCCGCATCGAGCCGGATATGGGGCAGCGCCTGATGGGCGCTCATGGGCAGCGGGCGAAATGCCTGAAAATCAAAGCCCTGATTGTTCCACCACTGGGCGGGCGGAATATGGGACGGCACCTCGCCCGGAAACAGCAACAGCGGCTCACCGCTCAGGCTGGTGCCACGGATGGCGGGGAACTCGCGGCCATCGGCCACCCCCTTGCCCACCTCGGTCGCCTTGATGGCGGCCAGCGCCAGACACTCGGTGGCAATCCCCTCAAAACGGGCCTGGCCGCGGCCGCTGCGCACCAGATGCTGCAGCAGGGAGACCATGGGGCCGTGCTGCTCCGGGGTGACGTGATCGGCCTTGCTCGCCACGAACAGCAGCTTGTCGATGCGCGGCGAGAAGAGCCGCCGCCACCAGTTGCTCTTGCCGTAGGCAAAGCTCTCCATGATGCGGGCAATGGCCTGCTGCATGTCGCCAAAGCTGGCCGCCCCGGCGTTGAGGGGCTGCAGGCAATCCACCAGCACGATCTGGCGATCGAAACCGGCAAAGTGCTGCTCATAAAAACCCTGCACCAGGTGCTGCTTGTACTGCTCGAAGCGCTGCTTGAGGGTGGCGTAGAGGGTGCCTTCGGCGGGCTCGCCAACAGGCATCGCCCACACCCAGGGCACGAACTGCAGCATGGGGGCGCCGGCATACTCCCCCGGCAGCACGAAGCGACCGGGCTGGATCAGGTGCAATCCCAACTCTTGTTTGCAGGCATGCAGGTAGTCGGTGTAGCGCTCGGCAAGCTGTGCCACCGGCCGCTCCTCGAAGCCCTGATCCGCCTGCCACTCGGGTGCCAGCCAGCTGGCGGCAAGGGCCTGCAGCTCGGGGCGGCGCAGCTGCTCGCGCACCTGCTCGCTCCACTGCTCGTAGCTCATCTCAAGCAGCGGCAAGTCGAGCAGCCACTCCCCGGGGTAGTCCACCAGATCCACGTAGAGGGTGGAGATCTCCCCCAGGTGTTTGCGCAGCGGATGGCGGGTGCGATAGCGAATTTCGAGGCGTACTTCGGCCACCCCGCGGGTCGGCTCGGGCCAGGCCGGCGGATCGCCAAACAGGGCATCGAGGCCGCGTTCGTAGGCAAAGGTGGGAATGTGGGCATTTTGCTGAGGTACCCGGCGGGCACCGAGGATGCGCCCCTGGCGCAGGGCATCCCACAGGGGCAGGCGGCTGTCGATGGCCGCGTGTTCCAGCTGGTTGACCAGCGCCGTGATAAAGGCCGTCTTGCCGCTGCGAGAGAGGCCGGTGACCGCCAGCCGGATGTGGCGGTCCCGTACCCGGTTGACCACGTCGTTCGCCTTGTGCTGCAGGCGATTGAACTGCTGTTCCAGTTTATTGAGTATCAAGGCTTGTCCTGTTCTCCCGTCCATCCAGAGCGAAGGGGATGGCCACTGCCACCCCCACGCCATGGCTCCCTGGCGCGGTGCCCGCGCCATCAAAGGCCGGCCCGCGCCGGCGGGGCCATCGCGCCGCTCGGGGTTACAAGTTGCGAAACTCCCGCTGCAGGGTGAACTCCTTGGAGGTCACCAGCTTCTCGATGCGCTGCAATCTGGGCTCCAGCCCATCCAGCTCCTGGCCGATGCGGACAAGGGCCTGATGGGGCGTGACGCCCGCCTGCCAGCTACGCGCCTTCATCCGCACCTCGGCAAAGTCGGCATCCTCCTGGGCGTAGAGGGTGACTGGCTTCTTGTCGAGCAGAAACCAGGCGGCCACGTAGGCGGTGAAGGTGATGAAGCCGGCGAAGATGAGGCCGCTGATGGCCAGCAGCCGCACGATCCAGGTCTCCACCCCGAAGTACTCTGCCAGACCGGCACAGACCCCGGCTATCTTGCCGCGCTGGGGGTCACGATAGAGGTTGCGCCCTTCACGACTGATGCTGCTCATATCTTGTTCCTCCAGCCCGGGACTTCCGCATCCAGAATCGACTCCAATACGGTGCCGACCAGCTCCGGCTTTCCACAACGGTCATGGCATCTCTCATTGAAAACCGTCATACCTTGTTTCTCCAACCAGGAACCTCGGCATCCAGAATCGATTCAAGCGCGCCCACCCGCTCCTGCATCTTCTCGGCACGCACCAGCAGCCCCTGCAGCTGTTCACGCTCACCATCGGCAAGACCGGCGCCAATGCGTCCCTTGGCGCGGTAGTGCAGCACCAGCCAGATGGGGGCCACCACCACCATGAAGACCACCATGGGAACCATCAATACACCCAGCAGATCTTCCATCTGTTACTCCCCCTGTTTCGGCGTGGTATCGCCCTGGCCCAGCTTCTGGCGCATGGCCTCGAGCTCTTTGCTGATCTGATCGTCGGCTTCCAGTTCGGCAAACTGCTGGGCCAGCGCCTTGTCGGATTGTCCCAGATCGGCGCGGGCCTCCATCTCGTCGATGCGACGCTCGATGCGCTCGAACTTGCTCACCACCGCCTGGCTGTCGCCACGGGCGACCTGGCTCTGCACGTTGAGACGGCTGCTGGCCGCTTCGCTGCGAATGGCCATCGCCTTCTGACGGGCACGGGCGTCTTCCAGCTTGGCTTCCAGCTGACGGATCTCCTCCCCCAGCTTGGCGATGCCGCTGTCCACCGCCTGCTGCTCACGCTCGAGGCCGTCGGCCAGCTCGGCCTGCTTTTTCTTCTCGATGAGGGCGGCGCGGGCCAGATCTTCCCGTCCCTTGCTCAGGGCCAGCTCGGCCTTGCCCTGCCACTCGGCAACCCGCTCCTGATGGCGGCTGACTTGGCGGCCGATCTCTTTCTGGTTGGCGAGGAAGCGGGCCAGATTGGAGCGCTCCTTCACCAGCTCGTCCTCCATCTCCTGGATGATCAGGCGCACCATCTTCTGGGGATCTTCTGCCTTGTCGAGCAGGGCCGTCAGGTTGGAATTGATGATGTCGGCCAGGCGGGAAAAAATACTCATGATTGTACTCCTGTGGTTGGCATACGTTGTTTCTCCATTGACAATGGCAACTTGTGTGCCAATCTGGAACAGAATTTAACTTGTTGATTTATATGGGGCAGATAAGTTGAGTTTCAAGATACACCACACAAGTAATGATTAGAATCACCAACTTTTGGTAAGATTGACCAGCTTTCAACGATTCACGGGGATGACTATGACCACGGCCACGGAAAGCCTGTTGGGGGAATCCAACGCATTTCTCGAGATCATTGAGCAGGCCTCCCGCCTGGCGCCGCTGCGCAAGCCCGTGCTGATCATCGGCGAACGGGGGACCGGCAAGGAGCTCATCGCCCACCGCTTACATTATCTCTCGGCGCGCTGGGATCAAAGCTTTGTCACCGTCAACTGCGCCACCTTGAGCGAGAGTCTGCTGGAGACCGAGCTGTTCGGCCACGAGGCGGGCTCTTTCACCGGCGCCGCCAAACGCCACCAGGGCCGCTTCGAGCGGGCCGACGGCGGCACCCTCTTCCTTGACGAACTGGCCACCACCAGCGCGCGGGTGCAGGAAAAACTGCTGCGGGTCATCGAGTACGGCGAGTTCGAGCGGGTGGGCGGCGCCAAGGCCCTCAAGGTGGATGTGCGACTGGTGTGCGCCACCAACGAGGATCTGCCGGCGCTGGCCGACAAGGGGCAGTTTCGCCACGACCTGCTGGACCGGCTCGCCTTCGACGTCATCACCCTGCCCCCCCTGCGGGAGCGGCGCGAAGATATTCTGATGCTGGCGGAGCACTTCGCCCACGGCATGACCCGGGAGCTCGGCTATCCGCTGTTTGCCGGTTTCTCGCGCAAGGCGACCCAGTTGCTGCTGGATTACCCCTGGCCCGGCAACGTGCGGGAGCTGAAAAACGTGGTGGAGCGCAGCATCTACCGCCAGGGCAACCCCCAGTTGCCGCTGGCCGAGCTGGTGCTCAACCCGTTCGATTCCCCCTGGCGCCCCCGGGCCCAGGCAGCGGTCACGGCCCCCCTCCAGTTGGAACAGACGCCGGCGGTGACACCGGACTCCCCCGCCCTGCCGCTGGATCTCAAACAGGCGGTGGCGGGCTACGAGATTAATTTACTCAAGCAAGCACTGCAGCAATCCCAGTATAATCAGCGCAAAGCCGCTCAACTGCTGGCCCTGAGCTATCACCAGTTCCGCGGCATGCTGCGTAAATACCAGCTGCTGGACAGTGACAACGATGCGGATTAATCACCCGGGCAGCCTGCCCCAGAGCGGCACCCACCCCTTGCCGGCCCCGTCGCCGGCAACTTTGTATAAAAACATGGTTCGACAATGAGAATGCTCAAACCCTTGCTGCTTGGAGTGCTGGTGCTGCTCACCGGTTGTCACAAACAAGACGACGCGTCCAGGACGGGACTCATCTATTGTGCCGAAGGCTCGCCCCAGACCTTCAATCCCCAGGTCTCCAATTCCGGGGTGACCCTGGATGCCAGCTCGCGCCCGCTCTACGACCGTCTGCTGGAGGTGAACCCCAACACCCTGGCGCTGGAGGGAGGGCTCGCCACCCGCTGGAGCACCAGCGAAGATGGTCTCTTCTATACCCTGACCCTGCGCAAGGGCGTCACCTTTCACCACACCCCCTGGTTCAACCCCTCGCGCCCCCTCAACGCCGACGACGTGGTGTTCACCTGGCAGCGGCTGCTCGACAAGCAGCACCCCTATCACGATGTCTCCGGCGGCGAATACCCCTACTTCTACAGCCTGGGGCTGGATCAGCTGATCAAGCGGGTCTACAAGAAGGGCACGGATCAGGTGGTATTCGAGCTGAACCGGCCGGATGCCTCCTTCCTCGCCACCCTGGCCAGCGACTACGCCATCGTACTCTCCGCCGAGTATGCCGGGCAGTTGCAAAAGGCCGGCACCCCGGGGCTCATCGACAGCCGCCCGGTGGGCACCGGGCCGTTCAGCTTCAAGGAGTATCGCCACAACGAGTATGTGCGCTACCTACGCCACCCCGGTTACTGGGGCGGCGAGGCCAAAATCGAGCAGCTCATCTACGACATCACTCCCAAATCGTCCAAGCGGCTGGCCAAGCTGCTGACCGGCGAGTGCGACGTGATGAGCACCCCCTCCGCCAGCCAGCTGTCGGTGATCGACCAGGATCCCGACCTCAGCCTGACGGTGCAGTCCGGCATGAACGTCGCCTTCCTCGCCCTCAATACCCGCAAGGCACCGTTCAACAAGGTGCAGGTGCGCCAGGCCATCGCCAGTGCCATCAACATCGACAACCTGCTGCAGGCGGTCTATTTCGAGACGGGCCAGCCCGCCAACAGCCTGCTGCCGCCGCTCTCCTGGGGTTACAACCCCTCCCTGCCGATGCGCCAGCCGGACCTCAAGCGGGCGCGCCAGCTGCTCAAGGAGGCAGGACTGGAGCAAGGGTTCGAGATGCAAGTGCTGGTGCAGCCGGGCTCGCGTGCCTACAACCCGGATGCCCTCAAAACCGCCCAGCTGATGCGAAGCGACCTGGCCAAGGTCGGCATCAAGCTCAAAATCGTGCAGCAGGAGTGGCCGGTCATCGAGGCCCGCCTCGCCCAGGGCCAGTACGACAGCCTGCTCAGCGGCTGGATTGCCGACAACGCCGACCCGGACAACTTCTTTCGCCAGCTGCTGAGCTGCGCCGCCGTCGAGCGCGGCAACAACTACAGCCGCTGGTGCAGCCCGGCGTTTGATCAGCTGCTGGACGATGCGGTGACCACGCCCCAGCTGGCATTCAGGCTGCGCAACTACTACTACGCCCAGACCCTGCTCAACGAGCAGATGCCGCTCATTCCGCTGGCCCATGCCCTGCGCACCCAGGTCAGCCGCAGCGACATCGAGGGGCTCTCCCTGATGCCCTTTGGCGGCACCGTCTTCAACCAGGCCTATCGGGAGTAAGCATGTTTCTCTATATCCTGCGTCGCATCAATCTGCTGCTCATCACCCTGCTGGCGCTGACCTTTGTCGCCTACCTGCTGGACGTGCGCCTCATCGGCCAGCAGGCCAGCTTCTGGAGCGGCTACCCCGACTTCCTGCGCCGCATTCTGGACGGAGATTTGGGCCTCTCCAGCGTCTCCGGCCTGCCGGTACTGGACGAGATCCGTCACTACTTCCCCGCCACCCTGATCCTCTGCGTGGCAGCCTTCGCCATCTCGCTGCTGGTGGGCATTCCGCTCGGCACCCTGGCGGCCCTCTCCCAGGGCAAGCCACTCGATCTCACCATCATGACCGCCGGCCTCATCGGCTACGCGGTGCCGGTGTTCTGGCTGGCGCTGCTGGTAGTGATGTTCTTCTCGCTGGATCTGGGCTGGCTGCCCGCCTCCGGCCAGATCAGCCTGCTCTATGACGTGCCCTCCATCACCGGCATCGCCCTCATCGACGTGCTGATGAGCCACGAGCCCTGGCGCCAGGCCGCCCTGCACGACGCCCTGCGCCACCTGATCCTGCCCTCGCTGGTACTGGCGGTGGTGCCCACCACCGAGGTGATCCGCCACGTGCGCAGCTCCCTCATCGACGTGATGAAGCAGAACTACATCAAGGCGGCGGCCAGCCGCGGCCTCTCCCGTCGCCAGATCGTCTGGCGTCACGGCCTCAAGAACGCCCTGCCGCCGGTGCTGCCGCTGCTGGGCCTGCAACTGGGCAGCGTGCTCACCTCCGCCATGATCACCGAGGTGGTGTTCGAGTGGCACGGCATCGGCCGCTGGCTCATCAACAGCATCGCCTTGCAGGACTACGCCGCCATCCGCGGTGCCACCCTGGTGGTGGCCAGCTTCGTCATCTTCATCAGCGTCAGCACCGAGCTGCTCACCACCATCATCTACCCGGCGCGGCGCAAAGAACTCTATGCAAAACAAGACTGAACGTGCTCATGGCATGACCCGGAGCCAGGAATCCTATGCAAGACAAGACTAGCCTCTACCCCGAGCTCAAGATCCTCTCGCCGCTGGAGCAGACCTGGGCCTCCTATCGCCGCAATCCGCTGGCGATGGCAGGGCTCTGGTGCTTCGTGATCCTGCTGCTCATCACCCTGTTCGGCCCGCTGGTGGTGCCCTACGGCATCGACGAGCAGCACAGCGCCCGCTTGCTGCTGGCTCCCTCCTGGGCCAACAGCGGCAACATCGATTATTTCCTCGGTACCGACGATCTGGGGCGCGACATCCTCTCCCGGCTGGTGGTGGGTGCCAGGTTCACCTTTGGCAACGCCCTGCTGGTGGTGGTGATCGCCATGGTGGCGGGTACCGCCATCGGCATCCTCGGCGGCATGAGCAAGGGGCTCAAGTCGAGCGTGTTGCACCACCTGCTCGATACCCTGCTCTCCATCCCCTCCCTGCTGCTGGCCATCATCATGGTGGCCATTCTGGGGCCGGGTCTGTTCAACACCCTGATCGCCATCACCCTGGCGCTGATCCCTCCCTTCATCCGGGCCACCTACAACGCGGTCCACACCGAGATGCAGAAGGAGTACATCATCGCTAGCCGGCTCGATGGCTCGCCCCCCTTGCGCATCATGCGGCTGGCCATTTTGCCGAACATCGTCGAGACCCTGGTGGCCCAGACCACCCGCACCCTGTCGGCAGCCATCCTCGACATCTCGGCGGTGGGCTTTCTCGGCCTCGGCGCCCAGTCACCACAACCGGAATGGGGCGCCATGCTGGCCGACTCGAGCGATCTCATCTATCTCGCCCCCTGGACCGTGACCCTGCCGGGCATGGCCATCCTGTTCAGCGTGCTGGTCACCAATCTAGTAGGTGAAGGCATTCGCGAAGCACTCAAAGAGGGGAACGACTAATGCCTCTGCTCGATATACGCAACCTCACCATCGAGATCGACACCCCGCAGGGCAAGGTCAAGGCGGTAGACAAGGTGAGCCTGACCCTGGCCGAGGGGGAGATCCGCGGCCTGGTGGGCGAATCCGGCTCCGGCAAGAGCCTGGTGGCCAAGGTGATCGTCGGCATCCAGAAGGACAACTGGACGGTGCGCGCCGACCGGATGCGCTTCAACGACATGGACTTGCTGACCATGGCGCCCCGCGAGCGGCGCCGCATCATGGGCCGCGAGATCGCCATGATCTTCCAGGACCCCATCAGCTGTCTCGATCCTTCCGAGGAGATCGGCACCCAGCTGGAAGAGGCGATCCCGACCGACTCGTTCGAAGGGCAGTTCTGGCAGCGCTTCCAGTGGCGCAAGAAGAAGGCCATCGCCTTGCTGCACCGGGTCGGCGTCAAGGATCACCGCAAGGTGATGCGGGCCTACCCTCACGAGCTGTCGGACGGCATGTGCCAGAAGGTGATGATCGCCATGGCCATCGCCAACCAGCCGCGCCTGCTGGTGGCGGACGAGCCCACCAGCGCCATGGAGTCCACCACCCATTCGCAGATCCTGCGGCTGCTGGACAAGATGAACAAGCTGGGCAACACCACCATCCTCATCATCAGCAACGACATCGCCGCCATCGCCAACCTGACCGACACCATCAACGTGATGTATTGCGGCCAGATGGTGGAGGTGGGCACCCGGGAGCAGATCCTGGAGACGCCGCACCACCCCTATACCGATGCGCTGCTCAAGTCGATCCCCGACTTTGACAAGCTGGTGCGCCACAAGTCGCGCCTGGAAACCCTGCCCGGCGTCATTCCGCCGCTGCAGCACCTGCCCATCGGTTGCCGGCTCGGCCCCCGCTGCCCCTACGCCCAGAAGCAATGCGTGCAGACCCCGCTGATGAGCAAGATCAAGGGGCACCAGTTCAGCTGCCACTTCCCGTTGAACATGGAAGAGCCCAAAAAGTGAATTCAATCCCGTATCAGAGCGTGGCAGCATGCCCTCTCACCAAGGAGCCAGGACAGTGATCGAACCCTCCCTGTTGCAGGTCAGGGGCCTGTGCAAGACCTATCAGAACCGCACCGGCCTGTTTCGACGCCGGGCGGTGGAAGCCATCAAGCCGCTCTCCTTTGATCTCGAGGTGGGCCAGACCCTGGCCATCGTCGGCGAGGCTGGCTCCGGCAAGAGCACCCTGGCCCGCATTCTGGCGGGCATGATAGAGCCGAGCGGTGGCGAGATCGCCATCGAGGGGCAGCCGATGATCCACGGCGATTATCAGACCCGCTGCAAGCTGCTGCGGATGATCTTCCAGGACCCCAACTCCTCCCTCAACCGCAAGATCCGGGTCGGCCAGATCCTGGAGACGCCGCTGCGCCTCAACACCGAGATGACCGAGGAGGAGCGCCGCGACAAGGTGGTGCAGACTCTGCGCATGGTAGGCATGCTGGCGGACCACGCCCTCTTCTATCCGCAGATGCTCTCCGCCGGTCAGCAGCAGCGGGTGGCGCTGGCACGGGCGCTGATCCTCAACCCCAAGATCGTGGTGGCCGACGAGGCGCTCTCTACCCTGGATATCTCGGTGCGCTCCCAGATCATCAACCTGCTGCTGGAGATGCAGGAGACCATGGGGCTGAGCTATGTGCTGGTGGCCAACGATCTGGGGGTGGTGAGCCACATCAGCGACGAGGTGCTGGTGATGCACGAAGGGCGGGTGGTGGAGCGCGGCAAGACCCTCAAGGTGTTCGCCGATCCCCAGCACGAGGTGACCCGGCGCCTTATCCAGAACTACAACAACGAATACCGCCGCTGATCCGCGCCCGGCGGCTCGCCGCCGGCCCTTGCCCGCCGTTATCGCGCCTGAAAAAGAGACAAAAAAATCCCGGCTCAGAGGCCGGGAATTGCGCTCAAAAATGAATGCGTCGCTCGTAGTAGGAACGCTGCAATGGTAGGCAGCGCCCTGCCCATCAACAACTGTCAGATCTGACAGGAAGACCGCTATGGAACCGGAACTGCGGATCCGGCGAGCGGATCAGCTCCGCCTCCACCTGGCCGAAGAAGGCCACCCGTTCACTGATATCCTCCCCCGCATATTGCTCGGCCAGCGCCAGATAGTCCTGGTAGTGGCGCGCCTCGGAGCGCAGCAAGGAGACGTAGAAACGGCCCAGCTCCTCGTCCAGATGGGGTGCCAGCTTGGCAAAACGCTCGCAGGAGCGTGCCTCGATATAGGCGCCGATGATCAGCTTGTCGACGATGGTGGCGGGTTCGTGGGTGCGCACATGCTGCATCAGGTTGCGGGCATAGCGGGAGGCGGTCACCGGGCCATAGGGAATGTCGCGGGCCTGCATGATCTCCAGCACCTGCTCGAAGTGATGCAGCTCCTCCTGAATGAGCCGCACCATGGGAAACAGCAGCGGATTGCGGGACAGCTCCTCGAACACGGTGCGATCAGACTCCCCCATGCTGCGCTTGCCCAGGATCTCGGCCTTCTCCGGGATGGCATCCAGCTCCCGATAGAACTCCAGCTTGGGCAGCAGATGACGCTTGCCCTTGGGCAGGCAGTAGCGGCGCACCAGGCTGTGGGCGGTCAGCGCGGCCTTGTTTTCGCAGTTGGCGTGATCGATGAGCAGGGTCGGCAACCAGGCGGGATCCCGCGCCATCTCGATCCACGCATCCGGGGTCTCGCAGTGCAAAAACTGGCGCACAGGGGCTAGCAGGTCATCCATCTGAATTCTCGTCTGTTCGGGTTGATACGGCGGCGGACCATGCTAGCGGATCCCGCCGCCACTGCCCATAGCTACGGGTACAAACGCTGCTTTTTCAAGCAGATGCGGGCCCTTTTCGGCGAGCGGAAACAACAATGGGGGCCAAGGCCCCCATCTCGTTGCAACACCCCAGCGTGGAAAACGTTTAACTGCCTTCGTTAAAAATTTCCAGGTTGCTGGTGCCTTCCTGCCACTCGCGCACCGCCTTGTTGTCATCGCTGCGCATGGCGTTGAGGTGGTCGAGGTAGGATTGATCCACGTCGGAGGTGACGTAATGGCCGTTGAACACCGAGGTTTCGAAGTGGCGCAGCTCGGGGTTGATCTCCCGCACCGCCGCTTCCAGATCTTCCAGATCCTGGAAGATGAGGCCGTCGGCGCCAATCAGCTTGCACACCTCTTCCACTTCCCGGCCGTGGGCGATCAGCTCGTTGGCGGTGGGCATGTCGATGCCGTAGACGTTGGGGAAGCGAATTTCCGGCGCCGCCGAGGCGAAGTAGACCTTGGCTGCCCCCGCTTCACGGGCCATCTGGATGATCTGCTCGGAAGTGGTCCCGCGCACGATGGAATCATCCACCAGCAACACCTTCTTGCCCTTGAACTCGGAGCTGATGGCATTGAGCTTGCGGCGCACCGACTTCTTGCGCTGGGTCTGGCCCGGCATGATGAAGGTACGGCCGATGTAGCGGTTCTTCACGAAGCCCTGACGGTACGGCAAGTCCAGGGTGTGGGCGATCTCCAGCGCCACGTCGCAGGAGGTCTCGGGGATGGGGATGACCACGTCCACGTCGAGATCTTCCCACTCGCGGGCAATCTTCTGGCCCAGCTTGCGACCCATGTTGAGGCGGGCGGCGTAGACCGACACCTTGTCGATGCACGAATCAGGGCGAGCGAAGTAGACGTATTCGAAGATGCAGGAGCTCATCTGCGGGTTCTCCGCACACTGCTCGGAGAAGAGCTGGCCCTGCTCGGTGATGTAGATGGCCTCCCCCGGCGCGACGTCGCGCACCGTCTCGAAACCGATGGCGTCAAGCGCCACGCTCTCGGAGGCAAGCATGTACTCCACCTGCCCCTGCTCGTCGACCCGGCGGCCGAGGATCAGCGGGCGAATGCCGTTGGGGTCGCGAAAACCGATGAGACCGTGGCCGATCACCAGGGAAACCACGGCATAGGCACCGCGGATCTGCTGGTGCACCTTGCGCACCGCCGAGAAGATGTCTTCCGGGCGCAGCGCCATCTTGTCACAGCGATCCAGCTCGTGCGCCAGCACGTTCAGCAGCACCTCGGAGTCCGAGGTGGTGTTGATGTGGCGACGGGCCACCTTGAACTGCTGCTCCTTGAGCTCCTTGGCGTTGGTGAGGTTGCCGTTGTGGGCCAGCACCATGCCGTAGGGGGAGTTCACGTAAAAAGGTTGGGCTTCAGCGGCACTGGAGCTGCCTGCGGTGGGATATCTGACATGTCCTATGCCGATATGCCCTTTCAAGCGCTGCATGTGACGCACTTCAAACACGTCCTTCACCAGGCCGTTGGCCTTGCGTTGCCGGAAGTTTCCACTGTCAATGGTCACGATCCCGGCGGCATCCTGTCCCCTGTGCTGCAACACCGTCAAGGCGTCGTAGAGGGCCTGATTGACGGGGGTGGTGCCAACTATACCGACAATACCACACATGTCTTTGCTACCTCGAAGTCACTATACCTGTTTAAGAAAACTCGATGAGTTCAGCATGAACCCGAAAAACCACTGGATGACCGGCTTGAACTCGGGCACCAGCTTGGACGCCGTCCACCAGTCGCTCTGGGAGAGGTTGGTGAAGGTATCCATGAAAAAAAGCAGGGCACTGACGATCAGTACCCCGCGAATAGCGCCAAAACAGATGCCAAGCACCCGATCGGTCCCGGACAGCCCCGTCTTGTCCACCAGCAGCCCCACCACGTAGTTCACCACGCTGCCGAGGATCAGGGTCGCCACGAACAGGGCGGCGATGGCCAGGCCGTTGCGCACCAGCGGGTCGCTGAACGAGGTGAAGTAGATGGCGAGATCCGAATAGAAATGGCTGGCGATGAAGAAGGCGACGAACCAGGTGACAAGGGACATGGCCTCCTTGACGAAGCCGCGCACCAGGCTGATGAGAGCAGAGAAACCGACGATGCCGATGATGGCGTAATCAATCCAGACCATAGAAAAAGATGTCCTGCGAAATTGCGGCGCAGTCTAACAAAAACGATTGCGCAATGCTTGATAAAAATGTGTTAACGGTTCAAACAGGCGGCGAACCAGCGCATTCACGGCCCATTGAAACGGTTGACCGACGCCAGAATGCACAACGCCATGGCATGCCATGGCGTTGTCGTCTGCAATGAGCGCTTACCCGATGTGGGTCAGGCCGCCCATGTAGGATTGCAGCGCCGCCGGAATGGCGATGCGGCCGTCTTCCTGCTGGTAGTTCTCGATCACCGCCACCAGGGTGCGACCCACTGCCAGGCCGGAGCCATTCAGGGTGTGCAGCAGCTGCGGCTTGCCATCGATGCGCACACGAGCCTGCATGCGGCGCGCCTGGAAGTCGGTGCAGTTGGAGACGGAGGAGATCTCGCGGTAGGTGTTCTGGGCCGGCAGCCACACTTCCAGATCGTAGGTCTTGGCCGCGCAGAAGCCCATGTCACCAGTGGAGAGCGCCATCACGCGATACGGCAGCTCCAGCAGCTGCAGCACCTTCTCGGCGTGACCCGCCATCTCTTCCAGCGCTTCCCAGGATTTCTCCGGGTGCACCAGCTGGACCATCTCGACCTTGTCGAACTGGTGCATGCGGATGAGGCCACGGGTGTCACGACCGTAGGAGCCGGCTTCGGAACGGAAGCAGGGGCTGTGGGCGGTCATCTTGATGGGCAGTTCCTGCTCGTCAAAGATCTCGTCGCGGGCCATGTTGGTGAGCGGCACTTCGGAGGTCGGGATCAGGGAGAACTTGCGAACCTTGCCCTCTTCTTCCCCTTCGCCGTCGATGCCGGTATTGAACAGGTCCTGGGAGAACTTCGGCAGCTGGCCGGTGCCGTACAGGCTGTCCGGGTTGACCAGATAGGGCACGTAGCACTCGGTGTAACCGTGCTGCAGGGTATGCAGGTCCAGCATGAACTGGGCCAGGGCGCGGTGCAGACGGGCAATCTGGCCCTTCATCACCACGAAGCGGGAGCCGGAGAGCTTGACGCCGTTCTTGAAGTCAACGCCCTTGGCCGCTTCACCCAGATCGATGTGATCGCGTACCGGGAAGCTGAACTCGCGCGGGGTGCCCCAGCGGCGCACTTCCACGTTGTCGTTCTCGTCACGACCAACCGGGGTGGTGTCGCTCGGCAGGTTGGGGATGGCATCTGCGATGACCTTCAGCTCGGCCAGCAGGGCATCCAGCTCGACCTTGCTGGTCTCGAGCTCTTCGTTGATCTTGGTGACCTCGGCCTTGAGCGGGGCAACATCTTCGCCACGACGGGCAGCCTCACCGATGGATTTGGAGCGGGCGTTGCGCTCGGCCTGCAGCTCCTGGGTACGGGACTGCAGATCCTTGCGTTTCTCTTCCAGAGCATTGACAGCCGCTACGTCCAGAACGTAGCCACGTGTCGCCAGACGAGCGGCAGCTTCGGCGATATCGCTGCGCAGATATTTGGGATCCAGCATGGTTTACCTACTTTTTTAAAATGGGATCTGGGCCTGAGTCATCATGACGGGCTGGAAAACAGATCCGGAAGTTAACATCGGTTGGCGCACCCCTGTCGTCTTTCAGAATCGGGCCTATGGTGAGCAGGCCTTCGAAATCAAGAAGATGGCACCAGGCCAAGACAAGCGGGGTCAGAGGGCCAGTGTATCAGACCGCCCCCCCGCCCGAACAGGGACTATTGCGCCCGTTTTGCCCTGTTTTCCGGGGGATGACGACCTGGATCAAATCGGCTGACCAATTAACGCGCAACCCGGCAAGACAGACCCGGGAGAGGCTCGCTACCAGCCGCCATTGCATCACTATTTGTCCCGTTGCCGCGGGCTCTGCCGATCCAGTTCATGCAGATAGTCGAGCTTCTGGCCAATCTGCTTCTCAAGACCGCGATCAGTGGGCTGATAGTACTGCTTGCCGGCCAGCTCGGGCGGGAAGTACTGCTCGCCGGCGGCATAGGCACCTGGCTCGTCGTGGGCGTAACGGTACTCGGCGCCATAGCCCAGCTCGCTCATCAGCTTGGTCGGTGCGTTGCGCAGGTGCGGCGGCACCTCGAAGTCCGGCAGGTTCTTGGCATCGTGAAGCGCCGCCTTCCAGGCGGTGTAGACCGCATTGCTCTTGGGCGCGCAGGCGAGGTAGACAATCGCCTGGGCGATGGCCCGCTCCCCTTCCGCCGGTCCGATGCGGTGGAAACAGTCCCAGGCCGAGAGCGCCACCTGCATGGCACGGGGATCCGCGTTGCCCACGTCCTCGGAGGCGATGGCCAACAGCCGGCGGGCAATATAGAGCGGATCGCAACCGGCACTCACCATACGGGCATACCAGTAGAGCGCCGCATCCGGCGCCGAGCCGCGAATGGATTTGTGCACCGCCGAGATGAGGTCGTAGAAGTGATCCCCCCCCTTGTCGAAGCGCGCCACGTGCTCCCCCACCACGGCGGCCAGCAGGGTGCTATCGATCAGCTTGTGGCCGCAGCCGTCGGGCTCGGCCATGTCGGCCAGCAGCTCCAGGTAGTTGAGGGACTTGCGCCCGTCTCCATCCACTGCCTTGGCCAGCGCCTCCTTCACCCCGGGGGCGAAGGTCAGCGCCGGATCATTGAGCCCGCGAGCGTCCAGCATCGCCTGATCGATCAGGGTGAGGATGTCCTCCTCCTCCAGTCGCTTGAGCAGATAGACCCGGGCCCGGGAGAGCAGCGCGTTGTTGAGTTCGAAGGAGGGGTTTTCGGTGGTGGCGCCGATGAAGGTGATGGTGCCATCTTCGATGTGAGGCAGGAACACATCCTGCTGGCTCTTGTTGAAACGGTGCACCTCGTCCACGAACAGGATGGTACGCACCCCGCGCCAGCTGTTCTCCTTGGCCTTGTCGATGGCGGCCCGGATCTCCTTGATGCCGGAGGTGACCGCCGAGAGGCGCTCGACCTCGGCCTGGCAGTAATGCGCCATCAGCTCGGCCAGCGTGGTCTTGCCGGTGCCGGGAGGCCCCCACAGGATCATGGAGTGGCAGTGGCCGGCCAGGATCGCTTTGCGCAGGGGCTTGTCAGGCCCCAGGATATGTTGCTGACCTATGTACTGCTCGAGGGTTTGCGGCCGCATCCGGGCCGCCAATGGACGAAAGTCCGACGAGAAATCCAGCGACAAGTTGCTCATCTGTATTGACCGTTCAGTATCACGCATACCGCCATGGAAAAACGGCCAGACCAGACATCCAATAAGGGGTTACTCATCTGTATTGCCCCCCAGCGTCACGCCCATCGCCATTGGCAGACGGGCTGACCAGAAATCCAGCGACCGCCGGCTCATCAGCGCTGGTCGTCCAGCGCGACCCCCGCAGGCGTCTTGAAGACAAATTCGTTGCCCTTGAGCACCGGCTTGCGGTTGAAGTTGCTCAGGGTGAACTCGCTCCACTGGCCCTGGGCCTCTTTCACGTCAAAGCGGCTGATGTTGTTCTGCCTGTCGAAGGTGATGCGGAAGGAGGCGATCAGCTCGTCCTGGTTGCGACTGGTGACGGTGTAAACATCCCCTTCCTGGGTCACGTCATAGTTCTTCCAGAGGCTGTTGTCGTTACCGGCGATCAGCACGAAGGGGGTGTTGAGCACCGCATCCTTCATCTTGAGGGCGGTCACCTGCTCGACGAAGGGATCATAGACCCAGACATCCTTGCCATCGGCCACGATCAGGCTCTCGTCCGGCGAGGTGGTGTGCCAGTTGAAGCGATTGGGGCGCTGTACCAGCAGATCACCGCCGGCGCGCTGCAGCTCCTTGCCCTTGCTGTCATAGACGGTCTGGGCAAACTTGGCGGAGAAGAGGCTCACCCCCGCCAGCTTCTGCTTGAGATCGCTGGCCGCATCGGCCCACACCTGGCTGCTGGCAACCAGCAGCACAGTGCCCATCAACAGTTGTTTTTTCATCATGCTTTTCATAACGGCTATCTCGATAAAAGGCCACGCCCGCAGGGGGCATGGCCAGGATGATAGAGGGGTGAGGCTTAGTCCCGTACCGGTGGCGGGGCCAGCACGTCGCGCTGACCATTGCCGCCCGGGGCGCTGACGATGCCCTGGTTTTCCATCTGCTCGATGAGACGGGCCGCCCGGTTGTAACCAATCTTGAACTTGCGCTGCACGCTGGAGGTCGAGCCGCGGCGCGACTCCACCACGAAGGCCACCGCCTCGTCGAACAGGGGGTCGAGCTCTTCGTCGTCACCACCGCCATATTCGCCGCTGCCGCCCTCGCCGCCGGATTCACCGGAGAGGATCTCCTCGATGTAGTTCGGCTCGCCGCGCAGTTTCCAGTCCGCCACCACCTTGTGCACCTCGTGGTCATCGACAAAGGCGCCGTGCACCCGGGTCGGGTTGGAGGTACCGGCCGGCATGTAGAGCATGTCGCCCATGCCGAGCAGGGATTCCGCGCCGCCCTGATCGATGATGGTACGGGAGTCGATCTTGCTCGATACCTGGAACGAGATACGGGTCGGGATGTTGGCCTTGATAAGACCGGTAATGACATCCACCGACGGACGCTGGGTCGCGAGGATCAGGTGAATACCGGCCGCCCGCGCCTTCTGGGCGATACGGGCGATCAGCTCCTCCACCTTCTTGCCGACGATCATCATCATGTCGGCAAACTCGTCCACCACCACCACGATGTGGGGCAGTTTTTCCAGCTCAGGCGGCATCTGATCCATGGAGTCGCCCGGACGCCACAGCGGATCCAGCAGGGGTTCGCCCTCCTCGATGGCCGCCAGCACCTTGTCGTTGTAGCCCTTGAGGTTGCGCACCCCGACCGCCGACATCAGCTTATAGCGACGCTCCATCTCGCCCACGCACCAGCGCAGGGCGTTGGCGGCGTCCTTCATGTCGGTCACCACCTCGGTCAGCAGATGAGGGATCCCCTCGTAGACCGACAGCTCCAGCATCTTGGGGTCGATCATGATGAAGCGCAGATCGTCCGGCGTCGACTTGTAGAGCATGGAGATGATCATGGTGTTCACCCCCACCGACTTACCGGAGCCGGTGGTACCGGCCACCAGCAGGTGGGGCATCTTGGCGAGGTTCACCACCACGGGTTCGCCGGCGATGTCCTGACCCAACCCCATGGTGAGCGGGTTGCGGCTGTCGCGGAAGGCGTCGCAGTCGAGGGTCTCGCGCAGGTAGACAGTCTGACGCACCCGGTTGGGCAGCTCGATCCCGACGAACGTCTTGCCCGGGATCACTTCCACCACCCGCACGCTGCTGGCCGACAGAGAGCGGGCCAGATCGCGGGAGAGGTTGGTGATCTTGCTCGCCTTCATGCCAGGCGCCAGATCCAGTTCGAAACGGGTGATGACGGGGCCCGGATAGACGCCCACCACCTTAGCCTGCACGTTGTAATCGGCCAGTTTCGCCTCCACCAGCCGGCCCATGCGCTCCAGCTCGTCCTTGCTCATCATCTGGGTCTTGGCAGGCGGACGGTCCAGCAACTCGATGCTCGGCAAGGGGGGCAGCCCAGGTTGCAGGCGGCGCTTGGGCTTGCCGGGCGTGGGAGCCGCCGGCGCTGGCGCCTCTTCATCCCCTTCTGCCCAGGGCAGATCCAGATCATCGTCCTCGTCATCGGCCGTCACCAGGGCAGGCTGACGACGGGCACCGTTGGTGGCGGCACGCTTGGCCTTTGCCACGGGAGTCGGCTCGTCATCTTCATCGTCAAACTGCGGGTCGAACTGGAAGGTATCCTCGTCAAGCTCGGGCAGCCACTCATCAGACTTGGCCTTCTGGCTCTTGGCAGCGGCCTTCTCCTTGGGACGACGGGTCCAGCTGGAGTGCGGTTCATCTTCCTCGTCATCGAGTTCGATGGCACCCACGCCCCCTTCCAGCAAGGGATCCGGCCCCTCAACGCGAGGCTGGCGCCAGCCACCGGTCAGCCAGCGGCCGAGGGTGGTGGGAAAATGGTAAACGGCGCTGACCGAACCGGTGCAGGCGGCGCCGATCCGCTCGACGATGGTCAGCCAGGACCAGCCGGTGAACAGGGTGATGCCGGTGGCCACGAAGCAGAGCAGCATCAGGTTGGCACCGACCCCGCCAAACAGCGGCACCACGGCGGAGGAGATCACGTCCCCCACCAGGCCGCCGGCGGAAAAATTCTGCAGATCATTGAAGTTCATGCTGGCGATGGCGGACATGCCGAGCACGGTCAGCACGAAACCGACGATGCGCACCGACAGGGTGAGGTAGTCCACATCGAGCAGCCGGCTTGGACGCCAGAACAGGCTCCAGCCCAGCAGCACGACCAGGGGGGGAACCAGATAGGAAAACGCCCCGAAGGTAAACATGGTGATGTCGGCGAGCCAGGCCCCCGCGCTGCCGGCGAGGTTTTTCACCTCCCCTTGCCAGGAGGTCTGGGACCAACCGGGATCGGCGGGGTGGTAGGACAACAGGGCAAGCAAGAGATAGGCAGCCATCAGAGTGATGGCGATCAAGACGGCTTCGAAGATCCGTTGTGTACCTGATAAAGGAGTAAACAGCTTTTTATCGGCCAAACTCCGGCTCCTTTCTGAAAACATGTAATGCAGGGGGATAAGGGGGCCTAGTATCCCTGAAAAGCCCACCGGTTGTCAGCCAGTGCCTGGCGTGGCGGCCATATTCACAACCGACTCGATAAGAAGAAACGAGCGGACCGGCCGCTCGTTTCTGAATGTCGTGACTTGTCGCAAGGCTGGCAAGCCACAGCATAACCCGACTCAACGGGTGCTGATCACCAGACGACTGCTCTGTTTGACCTCTTCCATCACCACATAGGTGCGAGTGTCGTTGACACCGGGCAGACGCAGCAGGGTTTCCCCCAGCAGACGGCGATAGGCCGACATGTCGCTGACTCGGGTCTTGAGCAGATAGTCGAAATCGCCGGAGACCAGATGGCACTCCTGGATCTCCTCGAGCACCTGAACAGCCTTGTTGAACTGTTCAAACACATCGGGGGCACCGCGATTGAGGGTAATTTCCACGAATACCAGCAGAGACGCGTCCAGATAATGAGGGTTCAGAATGGCGGCATACCCTTCGATATACCCTTGTCGCTCGAGGCGACGAACCCGTTCCAGACACGGTGTAGGACTCAGGCCAACTCGTTTGGACAACTCAACGTTCGAAATTCTGCCATCCTTTTGCAGCTCATTCAGAATGTTGCGGTCAATCCTGTCCAAATCCTTTAGCCGACTCTTAGCTTCCATCATTTATTCCATCCTTTGGCTATTTTTTGGTAAGAATCACCAGTCATTTTATAATTATGGTCACAAATCCTGTCAATACCTGAATATGCAAGGCGCAAATGTTGCCAAACTAGCTTGCAACATAAACCACCAATCGATAGTCGAGGGATAGCATGATTATCGGTGTACCTAAAGAAATAAAAAACCATGAATACCGCGTAGGCATGGCTGTGGCCAGTGTACGTGAACTGACAGCACGAAACCATACTGTTTTCGCCCAAAGCGGCGCAGGAAGCGGCATTGATTCAGGTGGTGCAGATTATCGCGCTGCCACTGTCGCTATTTTGTCCTGCATTGCAGCAATTTTCACCGCGGCCGGCGTATCCATCAGACTCAAAACATAACGACTCCCCCTCCCTGCGTCTTCGTCGCAACTGCCCGGCAATGATTTGGCATTCGCCCTGCAGGATAACGAGAGGCCACCATCATGAATGTGCCCATCGGGAGAGCAGCCGGCAGCGAGGGCCACTGCGCCAAAACTTGTCAATCGCGTCTAGATCGCCGCCACACCAGCGGACAGGATCAGCCGGGCGGGCAACGCCCGCTGGCAAACACGGCTGCAAGCGCCCTTCCCCACCTTATCAATAGAAATACGCGCCACGCCCGGCAAGTGCCAGCGGATACCAAGCGCCACCTCTCACATCACCATGACGAGAGAGCTAGAGAGAGCCATTTAGATCCTCACAAGGCGCACCGGGCCCGGCAGAGGAACCTTCCGCGACAGGGCATCTTTTCAGACCTTTCTTACCCTCCTCCCACCCCGCCAGCCGATTGATGCAATCGACTCACTGGCCTTTGACCCCTTATCACGAATTACCTACAATCGCGCAAACTCATCACGTCTCGGAAATCACATCATGAGCCAAGTCACTCATAGCAAACTGCTGATCTTAGGGTCAGGCCCGGCGGGTTACACTGCCGCCGTCTATGCCGCCCGTGCCAACCTCAATCCGCTGCTCATCACCGGCATGCAGCAAGGCGGTCAGCTGACTACCACCACCGAAGTGGAGAACTGGCCCGGTGACCCCGAGGGTCTGACCGGTCCGGCCCTGATGGAGCGCATGAAAGAGCATGCGGAGAAGTTCGACACCCGCATCCTGTTCGATCATATCAATGAAGTGCAACTGACCCAGCGCCCGTTCCGCCTCAAGGGCGACAACGGCGAATACACCTGTGATGCGCTGATCATCGCCACCGGTGCCTCCGCCAAGTATCTGGGCCTGCCTTCCGAAGAGGCCTTCAAGGGCCGCGGCGTCTCCGCCTGTGCCACCTGTGACGGCTTCTTCTATCGCAATCAGGAAGTAGCCGTGGTCGGCGGCGGTAACACCGCCGTGGAAGAGGCCCTCTATCTGGCCAACATCGCCAAGAAGGTGCACCTCATTCACCGTCGCGACGAGTTCCGCGCCGAGAAGATCCTGATCAAGCGTCTGCACGACAAGGTGGCCAGCGGCAATATCGTACTGCACACCCACCAGACTCTGGACGAAGTGCTGGGCGACGATATGGGGGTGACCGGCGTGCGTCTGCGCAACACCCAGAACGACACCACCACCGACCTGCCACTGATGGGCGTCTTCATCGCCATCGGTCACCAGCCCAACACCCAGATCTTCGCCGACCAGCTGGATATGCAGAACGGCTATCTGAAGGTGCGTGGCGGCCTCGACGGCTTCGCCACCCAGACCAGTATCGAAGGGGTATTTGCCGCCGGTGACGTGGCCGACCACACCTACCGCCAGGCTATCACCTCGGCCGGCACCGGCTGTATGGCCGCCCTCGATGCCGAGCGCTATCTGGACGCGCAATAAGCACAAGGGATATAAAAGGCATGCCGCGAGGCATGCCTTTTTACTTTAAGGAGCCGGATGAAACAGAAAATATTGATAGTCGAGGACAGTCTGACCATTCGACGGATGCTGATCCAGGCCATTGCCCAGCAAACCGGGCTGGAGATCGATGCATTCGATACCCTGGAGGGTGCCCGACATTGTCGGGGAGAAGAGTACGTGGTCGCCCTGGTGGATCTGACCCTGCCGGATGCCCCCAGCGGGGAGGCGGTCAAGGTGTTGCTCGAGCGGGGCTTGCCGGTGGTGATCCTCACTGCCGATATCAGTGAGGAGAAGCGCGCTGCCTGGCTGGAGGCAGGGGTGCTGGACTATGTGATGAAGGATTCACGCCACTCCCTGCAGTACGCCGTCAGCCTGGTTCATCGCCTCTACCTCAACCAGCGCATCGAAGTGCTGGTGGTCGATGATTCACGCACCTCACGCCATCGCACCATGGCCCAGTTGCGCAAGCAGCTGCTGCAGGTGCATGAGGCGAGCCACGCCCGCGAGGCCCTGGCCCAGCTCGAACAGAACCCAGCCATTCGGCTGGTGCTGGTCGACTACTACATGCCAGAAATTGACGGGATCAGCCTGGTGCGCATGCTGCGCGAGCGTTACAGCAAGCAGCAGCTCGCCATCATCGGCATCTCGGTGTCGGACAAACGCGGCCTCTCCGCCCGCTACCTCAAGCAAGGTGCCAACGACTTCCTCAACCAACCGTTCGAACCGGAAGAGCTGCAATGCCGGGTCAGCCACAATCTGGAAGCACTGGAGCAGTTCAACAGCATCCAGGAGTCGGCCAATCGCGACTACCTGACCGGGCTCTACAACCGGCGCTACTGGTTCAATGAAGGACAGAAATGGTTCGAGGAACACCAGCGTCAGGAGACGCCGCTTGCGCTGTGCGTGCTCGATGTGGATCACTTCAAGCAAGTCAACGATCACTGGGGTCATGCCATCGGCGATCAGCTGCTCTGCCACCTCACCCGGCTGCTCACCCAGTTCTTCCCAGATGCCATGATCGCCCGTTTTGGTGGCGAGGAGTTTGCCCTGATGGTGCCCCACTGCACCGTACCGGTGCTGCTCAAACGGTTGGAGGGGCTGCGCCAGCAGATGCGCCAGCAACCCCTGTCCAGAGAGACGCCGCTGTTTGTTCGCGCCAGTTTCGGGGTGATCAAGGTCGGGCGCGGTTCCATGGACGAGGCACTGAGCGAGGCGGATCGCCTGCTCTATCAGGCAAAGAACACCGGCCGTGACAAGATAGTGTCGCAGGACTCATCGGCCTGACGTTACCTCGCCAGATGTTCTCCGTGTAGTACCCGCCCGACAGCTTGCCCAACCGGCAGCGTGTCGGGTCACATCTCCCCCCTTGATGACCGCCTGAGCCAGCGCCTGCTTCAATAGGTTTTGTCGACCCGCACGCCATCGTCGAAATAGAGGATGCGCACCTTGTCGCCATTCATGAACACCATGGCCGGATCGTAATCCTGAATGACGTTCACCAGCCCGTTTTGCTCGTTGCGAATAAGCAGCTCTACCAGCTTGTTTTCCACCACGGTGCCGCTCGATTGATACTGCTGCGCCGCGGCCGCCCCCGCCAATGCGCCGACCGCAGTAGCGATTTCACGGCCATGACCGCCACCAAACTGGTTGCCAAGCAGACCGCCCAGGACGGCGCCCCCCAGGGTTTTCCAGCCGGAGTGTTCTGACTCCAGAATTTGGCGCTGGGTGATGTTGCGCACCGTTTCGACCTGGCCAAACACCACCTGATTCACGGGCCTTGCCGTATTGCGCTCGTAGACTTGCGCCCAGGCGGGCGCAGTGACAAAGCAAAACAAGCTGGATACTATCAGGATAATGGCCTTCATCTATGAACCTCGTTACCTTATGTCTCGCTATCTTACCCAATTGGATGATGAGCTGTGCTGGTTTCCCGACCCCGAGCATGCCCTGGAGGAACCCAACGGCCTGCTGGCGATCGGAGGGGATCTCTCCCCTGCCCGCTTGCTGGCAGCTTACCACAAGGGGATCTTCCCGTGGAATGAACCCCACCAGCCGCTGCTGTGGTGGTCACCGGATCCCAGAGGCGTCATCCGGCCGGAACAGCTGCACATCGGTCGCACCCTGCGCAAATTTATCCGTGGTACCTCATTCGATATTTCCATCGATCGCGCCTTTAATGAGGTTATAGCGGCCTGCGCCGCGCCCCGTCGCAGTGCCAGTGGAACCTGGATTAGCACACCCATGATCGACGCCTATCGACAGTTGCACCACCTTGGCCATGCCCACTCCATCGAGATCTGGCAAGAGGGCCAGTTGCAAGCCGGCCTCTATGGCCTCTCCCTCGGCCGGGTGTTCTGCGGCGAGTCCATGTTCAGTCGTATCGACAACGGCGCCAAACTGGCCATGGTAGCCCTCTGCCGACACTTCGCCCGCCATGATGGTGCCTTGATCGATTGCCAGATGCAGAACGATTTTTTGGCCACCCTGGGAATAGAAGAGTGGCCGAGACGCCAATTTTTGACGACGCTGGCACAACTGAGCCGACAACCGCTGGCGGCCAATTGCTGGGAAACGGGGAGCATTCTGTTATGACCGAAGAAGTGATCCTCAAGGTAGGACTGACCCCGAAGCACCAATGCAGCTATCTGGGTCATGAGCAGGAGCAATTGCTGGTGTTGATGGATCACAGCCTGCTCAATGCCAGCGGCTACGAACGGCTGCTGACGGCCGGCTTTCGGCGCAGCGGCAACGACATCTATCGTCCCCACTGCCCTGCCTGCAATGCCTGCCAGTCTCTGCGCATCCACAGCGAGCGCTTCGTGCCGAGCCGCAGCCAGAAGCGGATCCGCCAGCTCAATCAGGATATCGAACTGGTGCTCAGCTACGACGACAAGCCAGAGTACTACCAGCTCTATGACCGCTACATTCGCGAACGCCATCATGACGGCAGCATGTATCCCCCCAGCCGTACCCAGTACAAGGGCTTCCTGCACTGTGACTGGATGCCGCCCCTTTATCTGGAAATGCGCAAGGATAACCGGCTGATCGGGGTCGCTACCACGGATCTGCTGCCCCATTCCCTCAGCGCCATGTACACCTTTTTCGACCCGGCCCATGCGGATCGTTCCCTCGGTACCTTCGCCATTCTGAGTCAGTTGGAACTGGCCAGAAGAACTGGCCGCAGCTGGCTATATCTGGGCTATCTGGTGGAGGAGTGCCGCAAGATGAATTACAAGCGCCAGTATCTGCCTCATGAACGATTGATACAGGGGGAATGGAAAAATATCGACAGCAAGCCCGAGTAAACTTTACACATAGCCTTAAATCCGGCATGATCCAGCGGATTTTTTGTTGTGGCTTATCAAGAGGATTCAATGGCTAAAGAAGACAGTATTGAGATGCAGGGCACTATTCTCGAAACCCTGCCCAATACCATGTTCCGTGTGGAACTGGAGAATGGTCACGTGGTTATCGCTCATATTTCCGGCAAGATGCGCAAAAACTACATCCGTATCCTGACTGGGGACAAAGTAACGGTAGCTCTGACTCCGTACGATCTCTCCAAGGGACGTATTGTTTTCCGCTCTCGCTAAGCCAGGAATTCAGCAAAAAACCCCAACCTTTCGGTTGGGGTTTTTTGTGGTTTTTCAACAGCGTTAAGCTTAGTGGGAAACAGCTTCAACATTGACCTGATAGTCAAAGCTGAGGCTGTCATTTATCAACTCAACCTTCACTACCCCCCCATCGACCAAGGATCCGAACAGGATCTCATTGGCAAGGGGTTTCTTGAGGTGTTCCTGGATGACCCGCCCCATGGGTCTCGCTCCCATGGCCCTGTCATATCCCTTCTCGGCCAACCAGTGGCGGACACCCTCGGACACTTCAAGAGACACGCCCTTGGCATCCAGTTGTACCTGCAACTCGACGATGAACTTGTCGACCACCTGATGTATCACCTGCATATCCAGATGGTTGAACCAGATGGTGTGATCGAGCCGGTTGCGAAACTCCGGGCTGAACGTCTTGTTGATCACCGCCATGGCATCGTGGCTCATATCCTGTTGCTGGAAGCCGATGGATTTGCGCTGGGTCTCCTGCACACCGGCGTTGGTGGTCATCACCAGGATCACGTTGCGAAAATCCGCCTTGCGCCCGTTGTTGTCGGTCAGGGTACCGTTGTCCATCACCTGCAACAGCAGGTTGAACACATCAGGGTGCGCTTTTTCGATCTCGTCCAGCAACACCACTGAGTGCGGATGCTTGAGCACCGAGTCGGTCAGGAGTCCACCCTGCTCAAAGCCCACATAGCCGGGAGGTGCCCCGATCAGGCGGGAGACGGTGTGGCGTTCCATGTACTCCGACATATCAAAGCGCAGCACCTCGACGCCAAGCGCCTTGCCCAACTGCTGAGTGACCTCGGTCTTGCCCACCCCGGTCGGGCCGGCAAACAGGAAGCAACCCACCGGGCGACGCTCATTACCAAGGCCCGAGCGTGACAAGCGAATGGAATCGGTCAGCACCTCGATGGCCTTGTCCTGGCCAAATACCACCATCTTGAGGTTGCGCTCCAGATTCTTCAGCACTTCCTTGTCGGAAGAGGAGACTGATTTCTCCGGGATGCGGGCAATCTTGGCCACAATGGCTTCGATCTCCTGCACATTGATCACTTTCTTGCGCTTGCTCGCCGGCAGCAGCCGTTGCCCGGCACCGGCCTCGTCGATCACGTCGATCGCCTTGTCAGGCAGATGGCGGTCATTGATGTACTTGGCAGAGAGCTCCACCGCGGCGCGGATGGCCTTGACGGTATAGCGCACCCCATGGTGAGCCTCATAGCGGCTCTTGAGACCCATCAGGATGCGGGTGGTGTCATCCACGCTGGGCTCGACGATATCGATCTTCTGGAAGCGACGCGCCAGAGCACGGTCCTTCTCAAAGATCTGGGAGTATTCCTGATAGGTGGTGGAGCCGACACAGCGCAGCAAGCCATTGGAGAGCAGCGGCTTGATGAGATTGGCCGCATCCAGCTGACCACCGGAGGCAGCACCAGCCCCTATGATGGTGTGGATCTCGTCGATGAACAGGATCGCCCCTTCCTGGCGCTCGATCTGCTTGAGCAGCACCTTGAGGCGCTTCTCGAAATCACCGCGATATTTGGTCCCCGCCAGCAGCGAGCCCATGTCCAGGGAATAAATGGTGCTGCCCGCAATCACCTCGGGCACATCACCCTTGACGATACGATAGGCCAGCCCTTCGGCGATGGCCGTCTTGCCCACCCCGGCTTCACCAACCAGCAAGGGATTGTTCTTGCGACGGCGGCAGAGCACCTGGATGGTACGATTGAGCTCCTGATCCCGCCCGATAAGCGGATCGATACGCCCTTCCAGCACCAGCTGATTGAGGTTGGTGGCAAAGCTTTCTATCTGGGCGGCAGACACATCGTCGTCGGACTCGGCATTGTTGCTGTTGTCCGGCTTGCTGTCTTTGCGCACGCCATGGGAGAGGAAGTTGACCACGTCCAGCCGGCTGATCTCGGCCTTTTTCAGGAAGTAAGCGGCCTGGGACTCCTGCTCGCTGAAAATGGCAACCAGCACGTTGGCACCACTGACTTCCGTATTGCCCGATGATTGAACATGGAACACGGCGCGTTGCAGCACCCGCTGGAAGCCCAGTGTGGGCTGGGTTTCACGATCTTCATCATCACGGGGAATAAGCGGGGTTGTTTGACTGATGAATGCGCTGATCTCTTTGCGCATCAGCTCCACGTCAGCACCACAAGAACTCAGCGCCTCATGGGCTGAGCTGTTATCCAGCAGGGCTAACAACAGGTGCTCGACAGTCATGAATTCGTGGCGCTCGTCACGGGCTAGTTTGAAAGCCTCGTTCAGCGTCTTTTCTAGATCTTTATTCAACATAGGCACCTCCCCTAGTACAGCAACAATGTGGTGTCGTCATCGCCATCAAGTCATCAGATTCAAGCCTTTTCCATGGTACACAGCAGTGGATGTTCGTTGTTACGTGCATAGGTGTTGACCTGGACCACTTTGGTTTCGGCAATCTCGGCGGTGAACGTGCCACAGACTCCCTTACCACTATAATGCACGCTCAGCATCACCTGAGTGGCCTTGTCCAAATCCATACCAAAGAACTTTTGCAGCACCTCCACCACGAACTCCATCGGTGTGTAGTCGTCGTTGTTCAGGACGACCTTGTACATGGGTGGCGGTTGCAGCTTGGTTTTCTCTGCTTCTGCAATCTCTTCATTAGCAAAGAGTTCTTTCTGCTTGCTCATAATCGCGCTTTGGTACCTCTAGATTACTACCGCCTAACACAAGATTGTCAATAGACTTGTTAACCAGATCACATCAGTTGTTAACAACTCCTTGACTCGCTCAAAAGTTAGACTAGATTGGTTACTTGCTAATCGGCGCCCGTCTGCTATGGGCTATGTTACTAGTTATAAAGGGCTGGCGCAGGTTACTCAACGACTTCAAGGTAATCAATAAAAGGATGTAGATGTATGGCAACCGGAACAGTCAAGTGGTTTAACAACGCAAAAGGATTTGGGTTTATCTGTCCGGAAGGAGGTGGTGAAGATATCTTCGCCCACTACTCCACGATACAAATGGAAGGCTACAAGACGTTGAAAGCAGGTCAAGCAGTCAACTTTGAACTGCAGCAGGGGCCGAAAGGCAATCACGCCTCTGTCATTGTGCCAAACGAAGCACAGAACATGTAAGAGTCGAACTGGATAAATAAAAAAACCGGCAAGCCGCAAGGTTGCCGGTTTTTTTATTGCTGCAATTTACAGGAGAAATTCGTTCCCCCGAGCAGACTACAAGGAAATCATTGCGCGTTGTCGTGATAGTCCTGACAGGCGCTCAGGGTATTTTCCATCAGGCTGGCAACCGTCATGGGGCCAACTCCGCCCGGCACAGGCGTGATGAAAGAGGCATGATTGCGCGCGGTCTCAAACTCAACGTCACCGACCAGAGAGCCGTCTGCCAGCCGATTGATGCCCACGTCGATCACCAGTGCCCCTGGTTTGACCCACTCACCCGGAATGAAGTTGGGTTTGCCAACCGCCACCACCAGCAGGTCGGCACGGCGAACCTGATCTTCCAGATCCTGGGTGAAACGGTGACAGGTGGTGGTAGTACAACCTGCAAGCAGCAGCTCCAGCGTCATCGGCCGGCCGACGATGTTGGATGCCCCGACTACTACCGCATGCAAACCGTGCGTTTTAACACCGGTCGTTTCAATCAGGGTCATGATACCTTTGGGTGTACAGGGGCGCAGTGCCGGGATACGCTGTGCCAGCCGACCCACGTTGTAAGGATGGAAACCATCCACATCCTTGTCGGGGCGAATACGCTCCAATACCTGAGTCGTATCGCAGTGAGCCGGCAAGGGGAGCTGCACCAGAATACCGTCAACGTCTGCGTCTTCATTCAACTTATCGATCAGTGCCAGCAACTCTTCCTGGCTCGCCGTCGCATCCAGATCGTAAGAGCGGGAGATAAAGCCCACCTCTTCACAGGCGCGCCGTTTGCTGCCGACATAGACCTGCGAGGCAGGATCCATTCCGACCAGGATCACCGCCAAGCCCGGCGCCCGTTTTCCTTGTGCCAACCGCTGTTGGACTTGCGCTGCGACCTGATTGCGAATCGTTTGCGCAACCTGTTTTCCATCAATGATTTTGGCAGACATCGTTCTTCACTCACCATGTGTTCAACTGCCGCGCATTGTCGCATTTTTTTGCCACGGGTGTTAGCGGCTCTCGCATGAAGGGCAATAAGTAGGCATTTGAATTCATTGGTGGAAAAATTCGTTGACGCTGGCTTTCCCGCTTGGGTATGATGCCGGCCCGTTGCCCAGTACAGCCGCTGTCGCTATGCTGGAGACGAGATTTTCGGTGATTAGCGCAGCCCGGTAGCGCATCTGGTTTGGGACCAGAGGGTCAAAGGTTCGAATCCTTTATCACCGACCAGGTTTTTCGACATGCCGCCAGGCTTGTCGAGGCAATGCGCCCTTAGCTCAGTCGGATAGAGCAACGGCCTTCTAAGCCGTGGGTCGCAGGTTCGAATCCTGCAGGGCGCGCCATTGATGATATGCATCTCCCCGATGCAAGCATTGATGGATATCTTCAGTGGTGGCTGTAGCTCAGTTGGTAGAGTCCCGGATTGTGATTCCGGTTGTCGTGGGTTCGAGCCCCATCAGCCACCCCATTATCCCTTTCAGAAAACATCCATTCTTATCGATTTGAATCCGGTAGACATAAACCGCTCTCCCAATGCCTAACCGTTGCTGCAAAAATGCCCGCAACGGGTCGCACAGGCGACACTCTAAAAGGCATCAGCATTGATGATGATGGTTGCCAGTAACCCGTACCAGACCTTGTGGGTATCAAAGGGAGAACAACTTGGCATGAATCGGTGGGGATTGATACAGTAAGACTTGGAGCGTTATTTGGAACGCTACTCAAGCAACGGCCACATCAGAGCAGAATAATAACCCCCCCCCTACCACACATTCAAGAAAATTCTGAATTTGATACCTAAAGAAGAGCATACTAAAGTATGCGTAAACAAGACTCCGGTTTGAGGACAATTTCAGGTGATAAGTAGAACTGCACAGTCTAATCTTGTCTTCACATACCGCCACTGAAGTCCCAATACTAGAAAGGGAGATTGGGCCACCATCCCCTTGTTATACATCGATGACTCGCCTGTTTAACAAACCAACCGGAAATAGATATTAATCATTAGCTTTCAAGATTTTTCATACCTCTTATTATACCGAAATTTCAACACCATAGGATAAAGGTATAAGAACCTAATTTCGATTTCCTTACCAAGGGAGTAGTCTGCCAACAACACCACCATCAACACCTATTAACACTCATTTAAAAAGGCCATACAAAATATGACCTTAGACTCTACACATCTATTTATACATACTACTAACCATCAACAAAACCCATATGATAATTTATTTCGCTCTCTCGAATATTTTTATTTTTTCCACAGTTTGGCTAACTGCCATCTTTGACTTATCAACAAACGCAGGCCAATTATATGATTTTGTAATAAAATCCCATGAATAATAATCTGAACCTAAATCCATGATTCTAATATATAGGATGCTCCAGCTTTCATCTTCGCAATGTGATTTTTTATCATAATCACTTTTTGTAAAACACGATTTTATCTGTTCTTTTGAGTAAAATGGGATATCAGATACAACAGGAGTATATGAATTATCGTCGTTAAGCATGAAAAAGTCTGCCATGTGCTCAACTCTACCGCCTCCAGAGTAGGCAGAACTCCATTTTGTTACTAATGCTATTGCATTTTTGGTTTTACTTACTGGGTATAAAGCCGGAAATATTTCAGCTCCATCAAAAGCCAAATCATCATCACCCAACTCATTCCTTTGCTCCACTTTACTAAAGTCCCATTCATGTACAGCCCTATACTTTCCATTTTCAAGTCGCATTTGGGTGAGTCTAAGCCCTGGCGTAGTAACATACAAACCAACAAAATCGCCATTAACCCTCCATAATTTCACCCCTTTTTCACAAAAAGCAGTGTTGCTGCATACTAATGCATAGTCACTATGTTTAACGCTTAAAGCTGTAAAGGGGGATGGTTTTATTTCATCAGCAATTACATTGTTCGATAACAAAAACAAAAAAAACACAGACAAGATATATTTCATTGCATCACCTATCATTACCTTATTTTATCACGGAGAGAAGCGATTCTTTTTTCTATGGCAGCAACGTTCCTTTTATCATTCTTTGACTTATATAGAGTTAAGGCCCGCTGATAAGCATTTAAAGCTTCTACACTATTTTTACTTGTACCTTTAACACCTATTAAATTCGGGTCGTGATACCGCCCCCAACTATATGAATAAACACGATAATTATATATTTCACTACTTAAAAATGGAAACACCCCATCCTTTATTTTTGATGACAAGTGTTGCGCGCTTAATATGAAAACAATATCATTGAGTTTACTCAATCTATCGAGATAGCCATTAAACCCACCATTAATAAGCGCAACAACCATATTAAAATCATCATGTTTTGCATACTTTGATACATTCTTATATATATTGTAAAACCAGAAGGCCGATTTTATGCAGTGAGGGAATTTTTCAAGTTTCTCCCTAGCAGTATCACTTGATGTAAAATCTTCCTCAGCATATCCCTCATATTTGGCATATATTTCCTGCCAAGTGATCTGAATAAACCCACGTCCAAACCAAGGTGAATATTCCTTGCGTGCACCACCATATTCCACCGTTTGCATAAAACCATCACTCTCATGATAACATTGAGCAAGAAAATGGGCTTTTTCTCTGCACGTGGACATATTGAAACTTCTGAAACCATCATTTATCTCTGGTAAATATACTTCTAACTTTTTCTTATCTATTTTTGGTGCGATCTGGACAAGCTCATCAATAGTTATATCACGATCGCATGCACACTCTGTATATTTATCTTTGATAAGCCCCATCATCCCAGCCGGATGAATAAACCAGGGTTTGGTATCAACCAATACCGAGATCGCGTTGGCATCGTCTATCCACGCCATATTGTTGTGTACCTGCATGGCATATTCATAGAGTTTCGGCTGCTCAGCCAACTCCTGTTTTAAGCGCGGCCACTCCTGGCCTGGCTTTACCCATTCGCTTTTGTGCTTGATAAACAACATGCGCAACTTGCCCGCCAATTCCTCATCGGCCAGCGCGGCCTTGATATCATTGCCGCTCAGGGTGCCATCGTTGTCCTTGTCTGTCACCAGCTTGTCATAGAGAGTGCTAAAAAACTCGCCTCCTTCTTTACCTTCGGTATCAGCTTTATCTAAAAATCCGTCGGGGTCACTACTGCCATCGACCAACTTGACACCCAACTTGTGCCAGTCGTGCTGACTGACCACTTCGACATCACTACCCTGTAATACGAACTCGCCAGCCAACTCCCCGTCCGCAGCAGTCCGTTCACGCACCTTCACAAAGTTGTTGGCACCGTGAGTGACAATATCAGACTCTTTCACCGCTAACGGTAAGACCTGTGGCCCAAAATTCGCTACACCGTGAAAACCATGTTGACTATCGTTGGTAAGGCGATAGGTAGTGACCTCTTTCTTTACTAGCAGGTAGCCCTGGCCACCAGTTACCCGTGCCTTGTTATTGATGCAATCTTCAAGCGCCTGTTTGTCATTCTTCGCAACAAACATCTCAAAGTGCACTGCTTTGCTATCGGCATCCTTCTCGAAGCCGCTGGCTCCGGCAGTGGCTAGCTCATGCTCACCCCAATGACCGATGATCTCTCCGGCCTGCACCGGTATCGGGTTTGCGCTGCGGTCAACGACCGCATCGTCTTTGAATTCGACAGGGATACTAGGTTCAGCGGTCAGTCCGGCCCCCATCTTGCTTTTTGCCAGCCAACCGGTGGCCCCTTTGCTGGCATTGGTCATCACCTGATTGGCGCTATCTTTGACGGTACCACTACCCGCCTTGAACACCTGTACTTTACGAAACTCAGTCGTGCCGCCATTGAGGTTCACCATCTGTGGTGGCTCAGTGGATACCACCACCTCACTGCCAGCAGGCAACCCCATACTACCCACTGTGGTGTCAGCAGTTTTACGTAGCCATGTATTACCAGGGACCTTATGGCGAGCCGGTTTGCCTTCTGGTGGTGTCATCCACTTCGGCTTTTGTGGAAATTCCTGCTGTAATTGGCTTGCTGCAATATGGAACAGGCTGTCCGGGTCATCAACGTAGTGCACCAAATAGTAATCATGGGGCTCATCGTTGTGGTTAAACAGGTTCTTCACTTCCTGGCCGACCAACTTCACTTCGGCCCCCCTTTTCGCATAGACAGGTTTATCGCCAGACAGCCGACGTGTCAGCTTGGGAGGATGTCCCTCGACCACCGGTTTATAGGTGGACACACCTGTCCCCTTGACCATTACTCGCGCAGCCTCGGAACTGTTGTAGCTGTTCTCACAGGCGATGTGCATGTAGAGGCTGTAGAAAGTCAGACGATTCTTGTTCTGCTCACCGGCTTCGTAGCGATGACGTACCAGACAAAACGAAGGGGAGGTATACAAGTCAATCTTTCCCTCTGGCTTGCCCTCTTCGGTGCTACGGGTCGCCTTGGCTGGTTTGGTCGCCAGTCGGTAGGCCACGATCTCCCCATCAGCAATCGCGCGCACAGCGCCGCTCGGGTGCCAGCCTCCGCTTTGACTGAAGTGGATACCACCGTGCCAGATACGGTTGCGGCCTATCGGGAAGGTACCGCTCTTGAGACCATTGATCTTCTTGATAAACTCATCGATGGATGCAATCTCGCTGGAGCCATTTTCACCCGCCAGTTGCATGGGATAGACGATTTTCATCTTTGTTATTCAATCCTAAATTGTTCGTCGAACATCAAGCGGAGGGCTGATAATCGCTATCGGGCTCCAGCGCCTTGAGCAACGCTTCCATCGCCTTCTCGGTGGCAATAGCCTTAACCAGTTCAACCAGTTCAGGGGCTTTCACCATTTCCACGCCTTTGGGGATGATAGGAGGCTGACCTGCCCAGCCAGAGCCAGAACCTGCGCTGCCGCCGGCATTGAGTTTGATGGCGGGGCCCACCAGCTTGATGCCGCTAGGATCCACTTTGACAAAGCTGCCGCCCCCCTTGAGGGTTATTTCAGAACCCGCCTCCAGCACCAGCTTGTCGCCCACCTTGATATGCACTTCCTGACCGGCTTCCACCAGCAGGGACTGCCCCAGTTTCTGGTGCAGGCTGGCATCCACCGTCAGCGAGTAGTCGGCTTTTATCTGGTCGCGCTTTTCACCCTCCACCGTCAGGTGGTCGTTGGCCTTGATGCGGGTCACCCGCTCGTTGTCGATATCGGTGTGCTGGTCGTGCTTGATGTGCCAGGCGGCATCATTTTCGATAAGCACGTTCAGGTCTTTCTGACCGTGGATGTAGATCTCTTCCTGCCCCGCCTGGTCTTCGAAACGCAGTTCGTTGAAACCCTCCCCCTGATGGGTTTCGGTGCGCAGCACGGTGCGGGTCTTGTTGGCAGGTAGCTCATACGGCGGCCGGTTGGTGGCGTGATAGGTGCGACCGGTCACAATGGGCTGGTCGGGGTCGCCTTCCAAAAAGGAGACGATGACCTCGTGGCCGATGCGCGGGATGGCCATCATGCCATATTGGCCGCCGGCCCAGCCCTGGGATACTCGCACCCAGCAGGAGCTCTGGTCGTTGGAGCTGCCGTAGCGGTCCCACGGGAATTGCAGTTTGACCCGGCCGTGTTCGTCGCAGTAAATCTCTTCCCCTTCGGGGCCCACCACCATGGCGATTTGCGGGCCATCCACCATCGGCTTGTGAGGTGCCTCCGGGCTGCCGATGCGCGCCCGCCAGGTGGTGCTGGCTTTTACCACCCCGAATTCGTTGTGGTAGACGGTGGGGCCGCTGCCCCCTTCCTCTTCCAGCGCCTGCGGCTGCAAGCCGGTGTGCTGGATGCGCACAATTTGCCAGTCGGTGTTGAGGCTGCCGTTGGGGTGTTCGGTGAGTGAAAACGTCTGGCCCGGCAGCAAGGCCGCGCAGTTGGACTTAGCCTGGCCCGCCGCTGCGTCATTGCGAAGCGCATCCAGCCGATGTTGGGCAAAGGCCTTGCCGCTCGGGTCCGCTTTGTAGCGGCCCGGGAAATCGAAGTGCTGGTAGGTATCCCGTTGATGCTCGAGCTCCGCCCCCACCTTCTTGTGGGAAAGGCCATAAGCCGGGGTCTTGAAGCTGTAGTCCTTGAGCTCCACATCCGACGGGCGTACCGCCTCCCGGTAGTGGAACTGGCGCACATAGGGGCCTTGCTCGAGAGAACGGTTGCCGAGGTTGAAGAAGAGCTCGGGGCCTTGAGTCAATGCCGCCGCGTCGTCGGCAAACACAATGCGGTGCTTGCCCTCTTCAAACTCGTGGAAGTAGAACATCCCCGCTTCGGCGGCGAGGCGGTTCACAAAATCGAGGTCGGTCTCGCGATACTGAACGCAGTATTCCCGCTTGGCATGTTCGTTCTTGAGGGCAAAGGCGTAATCGGTGATGCCGTGCTCTTGCAACAAGATTGAGAGGATTTCGTCAGGCTTCTGCGCCTGGAAGATGCGGGAGTTCTGGCGCAAAGAGAGCCGCCACAGGGCCGGCTGCACCATGAGCTGATAGCGGGTGCGGCGAAAGCCGCTGTCACCCTGCGCGAAGTCACTGACCACCCCGCACACCCGGCGCTGCAGCTCACCGTTGTACCACACCATCAGCTCGCACGGCTGGTCCAGCACGGCACCAAAGTCGATGTCGGGCTGGGCACTCGCCAGCTCCAGGCGCAGGTTGAACGGCCGGTTGAGTGCTTCATCCAGCGCAAACTCGGCCACCACGAAGGTGCTCTCGGGCAGGGCCCCCACCTTGACGGTAAATTGTAATCCTGTGCTGTCTGCCATGAAGTGCTCCTTAACCTGCCTGTCCGCTGCCTGAGCCAATCACCACGCCGCCACAGCCGACGGCGGTACCGGTCACGGCGATGGGCTTGCCGTTGACCAGCACAGAGCCGACGCCGCCCGAGATGCTGCGCGGATGGGGTGGATTGTTGGGTTTGTTGTGAGGGGCCAGCGGATCACCCTGGCGGGCCACCGGCTTGCCATCGAGGAACACATCGGGGCTGGCGGCAATCACGGGGGATGGGTGGAAACCATCGTGGTCGGTGCCGATGTCACCGAGCAATGCAATAGAAGGACACATCTGGATTCTCCGTGGGGCAACCATGGTGCAAGCGCAGCCTGGTGCAGAGACAGTTGGAACGGCGGCCCAGCAGCCTCCATGCCATGGCTAAGCCGCCCACAATCACATTAAAAATCAGTCAATTACGATTCAATCTCGCTGCATCCGACCAATCTGCTGCAATCCATTGCGCAAGACAGGGCAAGTTTCCCGGCAAACCTTGCCTTGCCAGTCAAACTCACTACATTTTGCGCAACTTCTTGCTCATAGCAGCACGTTCAGCTACCGGAGGCGCCCTGTTGCAGCTGATAGAGGCGGATATTGAGCGCTTTCAAATCATTTTCCAGGCTTTTGAGCTCGGCAGCCGTGATGGGCTCCTGGGAGGCTTTTCTCGCCTCCAGTTCACCGAGACGCAGACTGAACGGGATGTTCTGCATCAGGTTCTTCTGTACTTCGTAGAGCTGGGATTTGAGGTAGGAGATGGTCACCGTCTTGCGCTGATGCTCCAGCTCCAGCAGCTGATCGAGCAGGGCATCCACCCCGGCGCGGGCATCCAGGTAGGTGGGTACGCTGATGACATCCCCCTGCAGGCCACCAAGCTGCGCCTGCCACTGCTTGTCCAGCGCCTTGACCGCCAGCGAGTCGGGATAGAGCATCTGCAGTGAGTTGCGCAGCCCCTCGCCGTAGCGATACCAGTAGAGCGGCGACGTCTGCTCGAGTCGGGTCAACTGGTTCTGGTAGCGGGCCACCAGATCACTCTCCATGTTCTGCAGGGTCTGCTCCCCCAGCACGATGCGGGCCTGGCGAATGTCGTCATAGCTGAGGGCTCGGGGCAGCTCGGCGGCCGGCTGCACCAGACGCTGGGCCGCCACGGTTTTCTCCTGCTGATGTTGCTGCCAGCCGAGCCAGCCCATCACCGGCAGGGCACAGCTGAGCAGGCCGCAGCCAAACCAGAACCAGGCCGGACGCTGCCGACGATGCTGCTCAATCTTGAGCACGGTGGGCTTGACCTGCCCCTTCTCGCGCCCCACCAGAATGCTGCCCTGGGGCAGGTGCGGGGTCGATGCCGAAACCGTGCCGCCGTGATCACTCTCCAGGTCGGACTTGAAGAACACCATGGGCGGGATCTGCAGATCCTCCTTGAGGCCCGGCTCGTCGGAGACGATGACGATCTCGGTCTCATCGAACAGGTGGGTATACCCCTCGATGAAGTGCACCAGATTCTCGACCCGGGGAATGCGGCTCAGATCCGCGTTGTGCAGCTTCTCGCTGATGAGCTGCAGCGCCCGCTCGCAGCGATAGATCAGCCGCTTGTCCTCGTGGCTGATCTGGTACTGGCGAATGACGTCGCTGATGCGGGCAATGAACCAGTCGAGCATCTCGATGCGGGCCCGCTCCTGATGGACCGGCGGCCAGAAGCTCTCCCACTGGGTGACGATGAGGTTGGCGAGAAACTCGCACCCTTCGGTAAAACCGCTGAGCCCCTGCAGGCGCGAACGGGCCAGGGTGAAGTAGATTGCGGTCTGCAGATCCACCCCGTGTTTTTCGAAGATAAGGCTGGCGAGCTGATGGATCCGCTGCCAGTCCACTTCGGGGCGCGAAGCGTGGCTGAGCTTGTTGATCTCGGCTCGCAGCGCCTCGTACTCCGGCAACATCCTGGGGTCGCGCCCCACTTTCAGGGCCTGCTGACCTTGTTGATTCTGTGACATATGAACTTCCAACGCAGGAAGGGGGCACAGCGTGCCCCCGACGCGATCAATAGAGGGATTCGGGCAGTCTGAACTGGCTGAACAGGCCGCCGGTGAAGGGGTTTTGCGCGCTGTCGGTGTAGACGCGATAGGTCATGGCCCCCTGATCCACCGGGAAGCGCACATCGAAGGTGGCGTCATTGACCTGGGTCAGCTCCCCCTTGTCCATCAGGCGGAACATGGCCCAGGGGCCGACGAAGCCTTCACTGCGCGGTGAACGCTCGCGGGCGGCCGGCACCAGGGTGATCTTGCTCTCGGCTCCGTCGCGCATGGTGTTGGGCCACACCAACGGGATCTTGGTACGACGGCCATGGGCGTATTCCAGCAGTTGGCCGTCCAGGTTCAGCACACTGCGCCGCTTGTTGGCGGTGAGCTCGATGGGCTCGAGGGCAAACTGCACCTCCAGGTTGCCCTGCTGACTGAAGAAGATCTGGCGGATGCGGGCCGCACGGTCCAGCTGTTTGACCAGCTCGGTTTGGATGGGCGAGCTGAACTCCCCTTCCATCAGGCCGCTCTCCACCATGGGCTTGAGGTTGACCTGATAGAAGCTGTCCAGCGTCCCGTTGGGTGCGAAGAAGCGCTCCATCTCCGAGAGGGGCACATCCTTGTTCGAGCTCGGGTCAAACGGATAACGCCCAGCCAGCTGGCTGTTGAAGGGGGTTAGCACCTTGTCCTGCCACTCCTGATTGAGGGAGGACATGGCCAGGTCGATCACCAGCCGCGAGCTCTGTTCGGAGAGTTGACCCACCCAGCGATCGAGCGGGGCCGGCAGACTGCGGGCATATTGCTGCAGGGCGAACACAGGATCGGCGTACTTGTTGGTCATGCGCAGCTGCACCGCTTTCAAGGCGGACTGGCCCGGTTCGGTGGCGTTGACGATGAGCTCCAGGTAGTGCTGCAGCTCCACCAGCTTCTGGTTGACCTCGGAGATAAGCGGCCCCTGCTCGCCGCGACCGCTGAGCGCCGCGTTGGTGGCCATGAAAGGACGACCGATGCGGGCGCTGATGGCCTGGGCCGGGTCCCCTTCCACGTCGGAGATCTTGCGAATGCGGGTGTTGTCATCCAGCGAAGCCAGCACCCGCTGAAACGGCTGATCGTTGCCGGTGATGGCAGCGAGCACGTCCAGCGCCTGCTCCGGGCTCTCCAGGGTCTGCACGTCCAGATTGGTCAGCAGTTTTTGCCACTGGTTGACGTAATCGGTGACGTAACGGTCGTTGACCTGACGGGTGATCTCCTTGCGATCGGCCTCGCTCAGCTGGCTCAGCTTGCGCTGGCCCAGCACCCAGGCATCCATCGCGGTGAGATCGATGAGCGCCTTGTCTTGTTTCAGGAAGAAGTCGTTGAACCCGGGCCAGGTGAGCAGCCGCGGCACCTGGCCGGCGTTGTCGCTGCGCAGGGCAAACACGGTGTCGAAGGTGGGGCCCACCTCGTCACGCACGTTGAGATCCGGCGGCAATACATCGCCCGCCTTCACCACCAGATTCTGGTAGACCCGCTGATACATGGGCAGCTTGCCGAGCTCGCGCTGGGCACCGTAGACCGGCTCCTTGAACGGCACGAAGGCGGTGATGGCGGCCTGATCCCGCTCGGCCCTGGCGCCATACCAGTTGGTGTGGTCAAGGGCATAGTCCAGGTGCCCCATCAGCTGCTCCTGCACTGCCCCCTGCCCCGGGAAGGCCTTCTGCCAGCGGCTCGCCATGTACTGCGCCACCAGCTCCTTGTTGCGACCGGACGCATCGTCCAGCATCCGCATCACCCGCAGGATGGCGAGCTTCTCCTCGCTGCCGGCAGGCGCCTGGTTGAGATCCACCAGCAATCCCTGCATCTGGGCCGGCAGGAAGCGCAGGCTCAGCAGTTGCAGGTAGGAGCCTTCCACATAAGGACCGATCTCGTCCCCCTGGTAGAGGCCGAGGTCGGCCACCAGCGGCATCCGCTCGCGGTAGTTGCCAAAGGAGAGGGTCGCCTCGCGAATAAGGTTGAGGCGCGGCAGCTGGCTCACCCCGAAGGCGTGGGCATCGGCCACCTCGTTGGTCTCCATGAAGGCCTGGGCCTTGGTCAATACGTTGCGGCCCGCCTCCTCGTTGACCCGGTAGAAGTAGTGCCAGCCACCGATGAGGGCTGCCGAGAAGAGCGACAGGCAGCTGAGACCGATGGCCATGCGGCGCCGGCGATAGAGGGTGTGCAGCCGGTTTTCACCGGCCAGATGGGCCTCCGGGAAGATGATGGAGGAGAAGAGCTGGCGCACGAAATAGGTGTTGGACTCCCCGCGCAGGGCCGAGTGGATGGGCTCTGGCAGGTTGTAGCGGCGGGAGGCCGCCTGGGCAAACGCATCGAACGGTACCCCTTGCTGATAGACGGAGCTGACATAAACCCCGCGTACCAAGAGTGGCTTGCTCTCCTCGATGGCCAGGGTCTCGGCCAGCAGGCTGGTCACGTAATCCTTGAGGCCCGCCAGCTGGCGTACGAACGAGAACAGCGCGTTGCGCTGGGCGGCATCGAGCCGGTTCAGCATCAGCTCGGGCAGATTCTGGTTGAGGTTGTCCACCCACTGATCCCAAAACAGGGCCAGATCCTGCTGCCAGTCGGCGCCCGGCTTGAAGGTCACCCCCAGCACGGCCTCCCGGGCCTCCTTGTCGAGCTGCTGGTAGATAACGTCAAAGCCGCGCAGCAGATCGAGCTTGGTGAAGGTGACATAGAGCGGCAACCGGGTATTCATGGTGGCCGACACCTCCTGCAGGCGCGAGCGCATCAGCTGGGCATAGGCCTTGCGTTCGGCCACGCTGGCGTGGGAAAGCCAGGCCAGATCCACGGTCAGCACCAGGCCGTTGAGGGGCTGGCGACGACGGTGTTCATTGAGCCAGCCAAGCAGATGCAGCCAGAGCCGCTCATGCTTGCGGGCCTGCGGATCCAGTTCGGCTTCGCTCTGGGAGAGCAGCACCCCGGCGGGATCCAGCATCACGGCCTGTTCCCCCAGCCAGCAATCCACCAGCTGATCCTGCGCCACGTCGCGCAGCTCGGTATCGAGTCTCGGGTTGAGCTTGTTGGCCGGGTTGGCGCGGTGAATGAGGCTGCTCTTGCCGCTGCCGGGCAGGCCCAGTACCAGATACCAGGGCATGGCGTAGAGCGCCCCCTTGCCCAGATGGGTATTCAACGCCTGCAGCCAGCGATCGAGGAACAGCGCCTGCCTGTCGATGAGCCCCTTGACCGGATCCTGCTCCAGCACCACCTCGTGCTGACGCTCGGCCTTGAGCTGCTGCATCTTGCGCCACACCCGCCAGGAGACCACGCCCAGCAGCAACCAGAGCCAGAGCAGGGTGAACACCACCCGCCCCCACAGCGGCTCGAACGGCTTGGCGCCGCGCACCTCGAGACGAGGGCCCAGCCACCACACCAGGATGAGAGCCAGCACCCAGAGCACAGCACCGAGCAGGGGCCAGGAGGGTTTCAATTTCGGCAGCTGTTGCCGCAGAAAAGTAAAAATGGTTTTGAACATAAAATGTGATCCAACTCCGACTCAATGACTCATTTCGGCATTCATTTCGACAACGGCGCCGCCAGGCTCTCCAGGCGGTTGACCAGCCCGGGCTCCCAGTGCGACAACCCGAGGCGACCGGCCTCTTGCCACAAGTGTTGATAGTGCTGGCGCGCAAGCGCCTCCATGCCTTCCTGCGCCAACAGCTCCGCCTGCACCAGCAAGGCGTGGAAGCGATCTCTTGGCTCTTTCAACTGCGCAATCCGCTCATCAAGCAGGGCGAGCGCCGCCGCGATCCCCTGCTCGCCGTGGCGCTGGGCGACCTCCTCGGCCAGCCCCGCCTCGCCACTGCCCGCACTGCCCCCCTTGGCCGGTTGCAGCCAGCGGCTGCACTCGGGGGAGAGAAACGGCGAGCCGTCGCTGAAGGCGAGCTCCCGCAGGGCCGGCAGGCGCTGCAGAAAAGTCCCGAGCTCCTCGGCGATCGCCTGGGCCACCGCCCCAAAGCCGAGCTTCTGGGCCACCTCGGCCGAGAGCCTGTGCCCCTCGAACCAGTAAGGGGCCAGGGTCAGGCTCTGTTCGATGCGCTGCCAGAGCCCCTGATCAGGGGCGTTCATGGCGGCGCGGTACTCATCCACCATGTCCGCCGACATGGGCGCCAGCGGGGTTTTATTGCCCGCCCCGCTCATGGGGACCGCCGTGATCCCGGCCCAGACGGCGTGACGGCGCAGTCGATAGCCCACTGTCGCCTCGGGCTGACGCTCGATCAGGAGCTCCGCCATCTTGAGCTGGGTCTGGCGCCAGGCACGATCGTTGGAACTGTCGACGTCGACGCCGGCACTGCCGCCACCGCCGCTTAGGACCATGGCGCCGGCACCGCTGGCGGGCGACGCCACCGATGCCGGGGAGCCCGCAGCCGCCGCGCCGCTGCTCTGGGGCTGCCCGGCGGCATTGGCCTCGGCCTGTGCCACCTGCTGGCGCTGGGCCCGCTTCAGCCCCATCACCAGCGGGTCGAGCAGCTCCCCCTTGTCGGGACACTGCGCCAGCCAGACCCGTTCCAGCTGCTCGGCCTGGGCCAGCAACTGGGCCAGTTCGGCCGCCGAAGCGCTCTCGCAGATGTGCGGCAGGGCCCCTTCGAAGCGCTTGACGATCTGCACCATCAGCCGCTGTTTCTGGCTGGCATTGCCGGGCCAGGCCTGCAGCCAGTAAGCCTGGATCCAGGCCTCCAGCAGACTGATCGCCGCCCCCAGCGGGGTCGCCTTGGCAGGGTGCTGCAGGCAGCGCAGCAACTGGGCCAGCACCCGCATGTCCTTGGTGCGGCTCTCCAGCAACCCGAGGCACGCCTCGGCCACCGCATTGAGATCGACCTGGCTGTGAGCGAGGGAACCCAGCTTGACCAGCTCGGTCTCCACGTAGTCCCAGCGCGGCTCGTCGGCCAGCACGGCGCCTCTTATCTGTTCATCCGGCAGGCTGGTGAGCAGGCGTGCACACCAGGGGTGTTGATAGCTCATCGCCCCTCCTACCAGCGGCACTGCTGACGCAGCGGTGCCAGCGCCTCTTTCAGGCCGCTCAGGTCGACCCGCAAGAGGGCACCGTTGTCGGCCCGCACCTGCAGCTCGCGATGGCCCTGCCAGCGCTTGAGCTCCTCGATGGCGGGCAGGCCACGGCCATATTCCAGCAGCAGACCCTGATCCCGGATAAACCAGCTCTGGGAGCCGGCACTCGGCTGACCATCCAGCGCGACCTGCACTTTCTCGCCGCTCCAGGGGCTGTCCAGCCGCAGCCGGATATGGGTGATGCTGTCGACGCAGCCGATGGCCAGGGTCGCCCCGCGCAGTGCCGGGCGAGTGAGGGTTTCACTGCCACTGCCTGCGTCGCTCTGCAGCAGGAAGGGCGCGCTCGCTGGCGTGCGGGCCTGCTCCTGGGCCCAGATGGCCTGCCAGGCCGCCGACTTGGGGGCGGCCCCTTCGGCGGCACTGGCCGCGCCATTGCCGATGGCGTCGTAGCAGGCGAGCCGCACCAGCGGCGAGGGCTCCTGCCGGCAGGCCTGCCAGCGCGCCATGTCCAGCGGGACCTCGGCCGCACTGGTGGCCAGCAGCAGCGGTAACAAGCCGAGGATGCTCATCAGTTCACCTCCAGTTTCTGGCACTTGTGATCCAGGGTGCGCTTGGGAATGTTGAGGCTCTCGGCCACCAGCATCCGATTGCCCTGGAAGTGGCGCAGCCGGGCCTCGATGACCGAGGCCTCGTACTGCTGCATGGCCCGGCGCAGATCGCGGATGTGGTTGTAGTCGTCCATGGAAGAGGGCAGCAGGGCGCAGACCCGCTCGCGCAGCTCCGGCGGCAGCGCCTCCAGCCCCACCTCCTCCCCGTGACGGGTATGGGCGCAGGCCACCTCCAGCAGGTTGCGCAGCTCGCGCACGTTGCCGGGGAAGTCATAGGTCTGCAGCTGTTTCAAGAACTTGCGTTGCAGCCCCACCAGGGTCTTGCCATCCTGGGCGGCAAACTGGGCCATGAAGTGCTGGCACAGCAGCGGCACGTCGTCCATGTGTTCGCGCAGGGGGGCAATCAGCAGCAGGCACTGACAGAGGCGGTGATAGAGGTCGGCCCGAAACTGCCCTTCCTCCACATGTCGGGTCAGCGGCTGATGGGTAGCGGCGATGAGGCGAAAATCGGAGTGATACTCCTGCTCGGCCCCGAGCGGCCGGTAACTGCGGGTTTCCAGCACCCGCAGCAGCTTGGCCTGCATGGCGGCGGGCATGTCGCCCACCTCGTCCAGAAACAGGGTGCCGCCGTTGGCCTGGGCCACCAGCCCGGTCTTGTTGGCAAGGGCGCCGGAGAAGGCCCCCTTCTGGTAACCGAACAGCTCGCTCTCGATGAGGTTCTCCGGGATGGCGGCGCAGTTGATGGCGACAAAGGGCTTGTTGGCGCGATCGGAGCACTGGTGCACCAGCCGTGCCACCACCTCCTTGCCGCTGCCGGTCTCCCCCTGGATCAGCACGGTCAGCTTGTGCTGGCCGGCCTGGTTGATCTGCTCGCGCAGCCCGCGGATCACCGCCGACTGGCCGACCAGCTGATCGCCGAGCAGCTTCTCGTGCTGGCGCAGCCGTTCCCCCTCCCCCTTCATCTGGCGCAGGGAGTCGCGCAGTACCCCCTGATCCCGCCGACTGCGACCGAGATCGCGAATGAGGGTGAGCTGGTTGCAAAAGACCTGGGAGAGCTGGGCCAGCTCGGGGCCATCGGCCCAGGCCCGCAGCACCTCCCCTTCATCCATCAGGGCCAGCACGGCAAACGGCTTGCCGTTGCCATCCAGCAGCGGATACGCGTGCAGCCCGCACTGCTGGCCAAGGTTGGCCAGCAGTGCGCGAAAACCGGCGTGCTCGATACGGGCACCGCCGTAGAGGGAGTCCCAGGTGCGGGACTGGGCCTTGTGCAGCACATAGGCAAGCGGGTGGGAAAAATCGTCCACCGCCAGCCCCAGCGCCACTTCCTTCCCCCTGACCCAGCCTTGGCACTCCAGCTGGCGGCCACTCACATCCAGCATGCCGAGCAGCAGCCCCCTGGGCTGGAAGCTGGCATGGACGGTCGAGCTCCACCAGTGGCACAGGTGCGGCTCATCGCGCTGGGCGGTGAGGGCCAGGGCAAATGCGAGGGCTTGCTCCATACTCAAGCCCCCACCTCGGCCACAAACTGGTGATCGGCCACGGAAAAGTGGACGCGCTTGATGGGTTCACCGGCCGAGAGGCGCTGCAGCAGCTGCAGGGAGACCGGCGGCAGCAGGGCACCGTCGATGACGGACTCGAGCATGCGGGCACCGTTCTCGCTGCGATTGGCCCGCAGCAGGATCTCCTCCGCCACCTCGTCGTCCAGCACCACCTCGGCGCCGAAGCGCTCCTTGAGCAGCTTGACCAGCCGGTTGAGTTTGCCGCCCACGATCTGCACTAGCGTGTCGTGGCCAAGCGGCAGATAGGGGATCACCTCCATGCGCGCCAGCAGCGCCGGCTTGAAGAAGGCGGCGAGCTCCGGATAGAGGGCATCCAGCAGCACGTCGGGCTGCTCGGCATGATCGACGATGGTCTGGAAACCGAGGTTGGAAGTGAGGAAGAAAACCACGTTCTTGCAGTCGATGATGCGCCCTTCCCCGTCCGCCAGCTCGCCCTTGTCGAACGCCTGATAGAAGAGATTGAGCACGTCCGGGTGGGCCTTCTCCACCTCGTCCAGCAGCACCACGGAGTAAGGCTTCTGCCGAATGGCCTCGGTCAACACGCCCCCCTCACCGAAGCCGACGTAGCCGGGCGGCGAGCCGATCAGGCGCGAGACGGTGTGCTTTTCCTGATACTCGGACATGTTGATGGTGGTCAGATACTGGCGACCACCGAACATCAGCTCGGCAATCTGCAGCACGGTTTCGGTCTTGCCGACCCCGCTCGGCCCCACCAGCAGGAAGGCACCGAGCGGGCGGCCGGGACGACGCAAATCGGCGCGGGCGGTGAGCAGATGCTTGTGCAGGTGAGCCACCGCCACATCCTGCCCCTTGATGAGCTCGCCGAGGTACTCCGGCAGACGGGTCACCACATCCAGCTCCCCCTGGGAGATGCGATTGAGGGGCACCCCGGTCCACTCGGCGATGACGGCGGCGATCTGGGTCTTGTCGACATGAGCGGAGACCAGCACTTCTCCTTGCTGCAGCTCGGCCAGCTCACGCTCGAGGCTGGCCAGCTGCTCGGCAGCAGCTTGCGGATCGAGCGGCGCATCGGCCAGATCCAGCGCCTCTCTAGCCAGCAGCTCATCCTGCTGATCGGCCAGCAGGGCTGCGCGCAGCTCGACAATCTGGTGTACCAGCCCCTGCTGCTGCTGCCACCGGGCCTCCTGCTCGGCCAGTTCTTCACGGCAAGCCTGCTGGGCCGCCTGCAACTCGGCCAGGCGCTCTGCGTTGTCACCGAGACCTATCAGGCTCTGGCGCTCCAGCTGGCGGATCTCCAGCTCGCGCTGGCGCAGCGCGTTTTGCAGGTGGCTGACCGCGCGCGGCGGCGTGGTGAGGTTGATGGCCACCCGGGCACAGGCGGTATCGAGCACGTCGATTGCCTTGTCCGGCAACTGACGACCTGAGATGTAGCGGGCGGAGAGCTGGGCGGCGGCCTGCAGCGCCTCCTCGTCGATCAGCACCCCGTGGGCCTTCTCGTAGATGCTGCGCAGGCCGCGCAGGATCACGGTGGCCTCGTCGGCATCGGGCTCACCGACTTTCACCAGCTGGAAGCGGCGCGACAGGGCCGCGTCTTTTTCCACGTATTTCTTGTATTCGCCCCAGGTGGTGGCGGCGATGGTGCGCAACTCGCCCCGGGCCAGTGCCGGCTTGATGAGGTTGGAAACATCCAGCCCGCCGGCCTGGTTGCCGGCCCCGATCAGGGTGTGCGCCTCGTCGATGAACAGGATGACCGGCTGCACGGCGTCCTTGACCTCCTGCATCACCCCCTTGAAGCGCTTCTCGAACTCCCCCTTGACCGAGGCGCCGGCCTGCATGGCGCCGAGATCCAGGGTCATCAGCTCGACCCCGCGCAGCTTCTCGGGCACCTGACCCGCCACCATGCGCAGGGCCAGCCCCTCGATGAGGGCGCTCTTGCCGACCCCGGCCTCCCCCACCACGATGGGGTTGTTCTTGCGACGACGGGAGAGGATGTCGATCATCAGGTCGATTTCGTGATCCCGGCAGAGCACGGGATCCAGGCTGCCCTGGCGGGCCTGCTCGGTCACGTTGACGGTAAAGCGGGCCAGCAGGCTGGCATCGGCCGGCAGGGCTGCCTGGGCCGTCTTGCCGCCGGGGGCGGTGGTCACTTGCGTCTCGGCAGACTCCTTGACCCACTCGTCGAACTGCTGGCGCAGCAGCTCGCGATTGACCTTGGCGAGCAGGCGGGTCACCGAGCCCGGCAGGTAACGCTGAGGGGTCATCAGCAGCACCAGCAGCATGACGCCGCTGCGCAGCTGGGCATGTTGCAGCTCGGCGGAGGCGAGCAACCAGCTGTCTTGCAGCCACTCCACCAACATGGGCGAGAAGGAGGGGTAACCCTGGCCATAGCTGCTGTCGGCAGCGGACGGTTGCAGCAGGGTCTTGAGCTCTTCCACCTCCACCTCGGCCACCTTCAGGATCTGGCGCACATCGCTCAGCGGGGTCTCCAGCATCTTGAGCAGCAAATGCTCGATGCGGATCTCGGCTCCCTGATGATTAACGCAGAGGGCCGCAGCCTCTTCCAGCATGTGACGGCAGATGGGGTTGAGTCTTTCCACCAGTACCGGTAGCTCTATACGAATCAAGGCGTGCTCTCCTTAAGTATTTATTTTAATAATTCGCCCAGTTGACGCAGCACGTCCTGGGTCTGGTTATTGAGTTGGTGGTGATAGAGGCCAAAGATCAGCGCCAGGATCAGTGCGCCGCCCATGAACAGGCTGCGCAGGGATACCTGCTTGCGCAGCTGATAGCGGGAGGCCTGCTGACCCAGATCGAGGTGAAACACGCTGGGCGCCTCGCCGCCGGCCTCGGGGGCCAACTGCTTGTGCAGCTGGCGCACGATGCGCTCGAACTCCCCTTGTCCCTTGCTCATCACCTTGTAACGCCCTTCGAAACCGAGGCACAGACAGAGGTAGATGAACTCCAGAATGTCGCGATAACGCACCGGGTCTTCCTGCAGGCGGGCCAGCAGCACGAACACCTTCTCGCCGCCCCAGGTCTCGTTGTGAAAGCGGGTCAGCAGGGAGTGCTCGGACCATTCGCTTTGACTGCCCCAGTCGCGGCCCATCACGGCCTCATCGATGAAGGTGCAGAGGATGTAGCGAAACGACAGCACCACCCCGTTCTCGTAGCCCTGGGCCATCAGCTCCTGTTCGATGGCCTGGATCTCGGTCACCACCCGCTGGTAGAGCTCGGGCACCCGATCGTAACGCGACAGCAGGCGTACCCGCTGCACCAACCCCAGCAAGGGGGTCACCGCATCGATCATCGGGTTGATGCTCTGGCCACGCAGGCGGAACCAGTAGTCCGAATCCATGTCCAGCTGCTCGGCATGATCGAACAGCAGGTCGCTGAGTTGCTCGTTCTTGATAATGTCCGTGGTCATCTCTGCTTATTCCTTGGTGCTATCACTGGCTGCGAATGGCCCAGAGCTGCATGTCGAGCTCGGGGAAGTCGCCGGCGATGTGGAAGGCAAGGGTGTTGCCCACCGCCAGCATCTGCCAGGCCGGGCTCTGCCGGTCGAGCTGGAAGTAGCTGTAACCGGCGTGATAGGGCAGCTGGCGCGGCGCCACCGGCAGCGGCAGCAGCGGAATGCCGGGCAGTTGCAGGCTGATGAGCTCGCGGATCTTGTCGCTGGAGGCCACCTTGGTCTGCTGCAGCAACTGCTTGCGCAGCTGCTCCTGCGGCATGCGGGCACGCACCGCCAGCACGAAGTCGGCGCTGGTCATCAGCTCGCTCTCGTTGACCATGGCCACCATGATGCCGTACTGGTGCTTGCGCAGCTGGATGGAGACGGCACGCGGCGACAGCACGGTACTGAGTGCCTGACGCAGGGCCAGCATCACCGGCTCGAAGCTCACCTGCTGGTCGTCGTGACGATAGGCGGGGAACTCGGGCGGCAGGCGGGACTCGTCGGTAAAGGTCATCAGCTCGCCGCACAGCTGCACCAGCGCTTCATGCAGCCGCTCGGGGTGCAGGGTGCCAAGGCGCGCCAGATGGGAGAGCTGGGGCTGGGCGCGGTTGAGTAGCTGCAGCATCATGAACTCGGCCACATCGGCAACCCCCTGCTGACCCGGCGCCGCGATGCGCTGGGAGAGGCTGCGAGCCCGCTCGGCCACAAGGCCAGCCGACTCGCCGAGGAAGCGCTTGAGAGTCGGGATGGCGGATACGCTGATGCTGCAGGGCATGAAGTTGGGATCAAGCACCAGACCGCCGTCCGGACGTTTGTCCAGAATGCGGGCAATAGCCAGGGACGCATAGGCACTGCGATCCTCCCGCTCCAGCATCAGGCGCAGGCTGACCCGCCCCACTTCGAGGGAGACCACGTCCCCCCCTTCGCTGTGCAAGTCGCGCACATCGTGGCGATGGGCCTGCAACCGGGTGGCCACCTGGCCGCCCTGATTGACCTCGTTAACACCGCTCACCGAGAGCGGCAGCGCCAGATAGACCTTCTGGTTGGCCACCGAGGCGTCGGTGACTTCCAGCGGGGTCGGCAGCACATCGTCATTGGGGATGTTGAACACGGTACCGTCCGGCAGGATGCCGGTGGCCCCCACCAGCGCGATGCGGCCAAAGCCGAGATAATCCTCATTGATGGCGAGCGACTGCAAGCCATAGAAGTAGTCGCTGAGTGCGCTCAGGCGAGCGTGCAGCGCGTAATCCGAATGTCTCTGTTGTTGCTGGAAGTGCTGGGGCTTGATAAAGAGCCCTTCACGCCAGATAACCCGATTTCGACTCGACATGGTTATTCTTCTTCTTTTTGTAGTTCCACTTCATCCAGGCGCAGGTGCACCAGGATTTGATAGGCCATTCCCTTGCTCTTGATCTTGATGACCTTGCGCCACTCGGCGCTGTCCGGGTCGGCGTAACGTGCAATCACGCCGATGTAACGGGTCTTCTCGTCGAGCTTGACGGGGGGCAGGTATTTGAACTGGCCGGGTAGCAGGGTGTACTCCTGATGATCGAGGTAGTTCTTGCCAAGGGCCTTCTCCACATCCGCCGTCACCTGGTCGTAGTCAGTGGCGAGCAGCTTGGAATCTTCCGCCAGCAGCACCACCTGAAACTCGATAGGTGCTGCCTCCCCGCTCTCGTTGGGGTTGACGTCAGGCTCGGCGACCAGACTCAGCCCCAGGGTAGAGGGCTGATCATTGTTGCTCCCCACCTGGATATCGGGGTTCATGGCCACGTCAGCCATCTTGCCCATGGTGGTACAACCGGCGAGGGTCAGCAGAGCCGCCCCCAGCATCAGCGCACGTATCATCAAATCAGTCCCTGTTGCTGACGCACGGCCTGGTCATACGCTTGGGCGTAAACCTGATGGAACAGCTTGTCGAACCCCTGCTGGCGGGCAGAGGTGAGCTCGCGGTAGTAGTGCTGATACATGTTCCAGGCCCACCCTTCATCAGCCATGCCCGGCGCGCCGCTGCGGCGGTATTGCTCGAACCGGCCGAGCAGGGCTTCCGGCGAGAAGGCCTGCAGGATGCTGTCAAGCGCCGCACTGATGGCCTGCTGGTTTGCTACGTGGTGAATGCGCACGTTTTGCAGGCTCTCGGCCACCGCAGCCGGTGCGCTCAGGTGCACCGGGCTCTTCTGCTCGGCAAACAGCACAGCCAGGGTCTCGTCATAACCAAGGCCAAGGCGCAGCGGGTTATCCTCAATCGGGCGCAGGTGTTTGTCCGCCAGCGCGGCCTGTTCGTTTTGCAGTTGCAGCAGCCCCTCCACCATGGCTCGCACCGTCTTGCCCATCTCTTCGAGCATGTCGTGGGCCTGCTGGGTGTCCTGCAGTTGCAAGGGTTGACCCAGGCCGCGCATCAGCGGGGTCAGGGCCACGTGATCGACGCCGTCCAGCGACAGCTGATAATCGGGATGGTTCTCGATGGCGGGCATATCCAGAAATTCTTGGTTCATGGTGTTCTCGACAGCAGAAAAAGGGGCAAGAGGGGGGACGTCCACATCCGGTTGTGAACGCAGTGAGGCCTGCAGGCGACCGTCCGCCAGCGAGCCATCCATCAACGGATTGGGCGCCCTGCGCTCCTGCTGCAATGCCAGCAAGGGATCGGCCGCCAGGGTGCGCGGATCGTCAGCCGGTACGACCGGCTCATCGCTGGTCAGCCACTCGTCGAGCTGCTCGGTGGGGCGATTGCCCAGCACCTGTTGCAGGCTCTGCTCGGGGGTGATGGCCCCCAGATAGGCGCGCAACCGGAACGGGCCGACCACGAGCTCGTCCCCCTGCTCCAGATGCACCTTGCGGGCCCGCCCGATGGGCGAGGTGGCACCGTTGATATAGGTCTGGCCGCTCAGATCGCACAGGCAGAAGCGACCGTCGTTGAGCTCGATGCGGGCGTGGGCGGGCATAACGGCCCCCAGCCTGTCGCGCAGTTGCCAGTCATCCTGCTCGGAGGCCCCCAGGGTCCCCCCCATCTCGTCAAAGCGGTACTGCACCTGCTGGCTGCCGTCGAGCTGTTCGCTGTTGAGCACCACCAGGGAAAGTTGCTGGTTAAAATCGTCCACAGTTACTCCTGCACTGATTCCTGTAGTTAAATTTTCTGCGCTGCTGATTTCAGCACTCATTCCTGCACGCAGATGGTCACGAACGGGTCACTCGGCGGCTGGCCGAGAAAGGTACTCCACCCCAGACGGGCACTCTGCTCTTCCCCCAACCTCAGCCCCCTCGCCTGCTCCTGACCGAACCCCAGGCGCAGATCCCAGGCAAGCTGATCGCGCAGGATGAAGGAGACGAAGGTCACCAGGGCGTGAAAGTGCTCCCCGTTCGGCAGAAACCCGAGAAACTGGCCAAAGCTCAGGTTGTTGATCTTCAACAAGAACTTGCCGGCACAGTCGTTCACCTTGTCACCGATGACAAAATCACTCCCCAGGGTGGCGCAGGCGCCGCCGAGGCGATTTTGCTGATCCTGATGAATAGGCACCTTGCGCCACTGCCAGGCGCTCACCTGCACATCGGCCAGATCGAAGCAGTGGGCCACCAGACCGGCCACCACCTCGGGGGAGCGGCTGGGGCTGGCCAGCATGCCTGCATAGGAGAGCATCTTGGCCCGGTTGACCGGCAGGCTCTGGCAGACCGCCTCGTTGCCGAGCCCCACCAAGGCAAACATCAGACGGGAGAAACCATCCTCGCCGTTGTCCTGAAACCGCACGTGGTAGCGATACTTGCGCCAGATCCGGTGCAGCAGGGTCAGCAGACGGTGGTGGAAGAAGTCCAGAAACAGGCCGAGCTTCTGCTCCCCCTGGGCATACTCCCACGCCAGGGAATCGAGGTAATAACCAGGCATCGGCGACTGGCTGCCGTGCAGGCCGAGGAAGGCCACCTCCAGCTCGTGACGCCCCTGCCCGTCCCGGCCAATCTGCAGCACGTCGCTGGTGGGGAACCCCAAGGAGGCGGTCGCCTTGAAGCGGATGTTCTCGTCCCCCGGCAGGTAGTCGAGCCCCCGCTCCTGATCGGCACCATCCAGCCGATTGAGCAGCTCAACCAGCTGGAAGAAGTTGAAGCGGGGTGCCTCTCGAGCGGCGTTTACATCAGGGAGTGCTGACCGATCTGGACTGGCCATTGGTAGCGCTCCTTGTTGTCGAGATTGACCACCTCAAGCAGGTGGAAGGCGTTGACGCTGGCATAGAGCGAGAAGAAGTGGGCCAGCACGGTACTGAACAGATAAAGCTCCCCTTCGCTGCCAAAGGCGGACTGGCGGATAGAGAGCACCGACTTGAGCCCCCGCACCGGCATGCCGCGCACCAGCCGATCCACCGGCTTGGTCTCGATCTCCTCGATCCCCGCCAGCCGCTTGCGCGAGGCCTGCTCGGCCTGCTTGTCGTGCAGCGCCGGAAAATCGTAGGTGCGCAGCACCTGCACCAGGGCATCGCGCCGCAGCAGGGAGACATAGTTGAGCGACAGGTTGGAAATCAGCGTCCAGTGCAGACTGCCGTCCAGCGCCGGGCGCAGCGGCCGGGTCGGCCGGATCAGGTTGCGGAAGGTGGCAAACGAGGGCGAGCTGCCGGTCGGCACACAGATGCTGCCCACCTTGAGACGGGCGGCGCGAGAGCGGTTGGTACAGGTGAGCGTCACCGAGATGGATTCATCCAGTTCGACCGTGGTGGTTTCATCCCCGCGCACGAACGAGAGGCTGTGCTCGAAACCATCCCCGCTCACCGCCTCCTTGACCCGCACCCGGTAGTAGAGCGCCAGCCGCTGTTTGGCCCGCTCGATCTGGTGCTGGAAGCTCTCGAACGGCTGATAGATGCGCGGCGTGCCGCGCGAGCGGCCGAGGTTCCCCTCGACCCAGCCCTCCACCTGATCCACCGAGAAGATCTCGAAGCTGTCGGCATGACGATAACTTGCCTTGAGGGGATACTCCGCCTGACGGCCATTGAGGTTGACCGGCTCGCTGTCGTGCTGGAACAGGTTGATGGCCGGCACGCAGTTGAGCATGAAGGAGTCGGGACGGATCTTGAGCTCCGCCGGCAATGGCCGGTCGAAGCAGAAGTGCACCTTGAATTCGCTCACCGGCAACGGCTGTTTGGGCCACTCGCCACCGGAGAGCTCGAAGAAGAGGAAGCTTTCCGGGAAGCAGAAGTACTCCTGCAGGATCCGGTAGCCGGAATAGACGTTGTTCGGATAGGGCAAGAGCGCGTCATCGCGCTCGAAGCCGACCGACTTGAGGGCCTTGGCCTCCTGGCGAAAGCGCTTGCCGTCTATCTCCAGCTCGATATGGGAGAGCTGGTTTGAGAGCCAGAAGTAGAGCTCATAGGCGGTGTAGCTGTCACCACCGAGGAAGAAGCGCAGCTTGTCCAGCTGCAGCTCGCTGAGCGGCAGAGGAGCATGCAGGGCGATGTCCAGCGAGATGGTGGAGAGATCGTTGCCGCTCTGGGCGGCGATATGACGGATATCGGCCGGATAGACCCAGGTATCGTGACAGGTCTGGAAATGACAGGTCACCTCGTCCAGGGGCAGACTGTCGAGCTGGCAGCCTTGCCTGACCAGCGCCGGCTGGGCGATGGCGCCCGGAATGACCGAAAACTGCATGATGGTCATGCTGGGCACGGGACGCAGGTAGTTGGGCCAGAGCATGTTGAGCAGACCGTGGGTCAGCTCGGGAAACTCATCCTCAATCTTGGCGCGCAGGTTGCCCGTGAGGAAGGCGAACCCCTCCAGCAGGCGCTCCACGTCCGGATCGGTATTCTGCTCCGACAGAAAGCGGGTGAGCTCGGGATAGGCATCGGCAAATTCGCGCCCTTGCAGGCGCAAAAATGCCAGTTCATCCCTGAAGTAATGTTCCAGCGACATTGATCAGACCATGCGGTAGTGACGGTGACTGTCCATATGGACGTTGAACGAGGTAACTTGCTCGATATGCTCCAGCCGCACGTGGGCCGTCACCTGAAACGACATCTCAAGCGGACTCGCCTGATAGTCGGGTGAACGTACATCCACATGCACGATCCGCGGTTCATAACGACGGATGCATTGCCGGATCGCCTCCCGGATCCGCCCCTTGATATCCGCACTGCCCTGAGTGGCGTCATTGAGATCAATGACCCCCAGATCGGGTGCACTGCGGCAATTGCCGGGGCGGGTGTTGAGAACCTGCTCGAGCTGCCGTTTGACAGATGCGATCAGTTCTTCAGACTCCGAGCGGGGAGAGGAGCCAAGCCCCTCCCCCCGGATGCGATCAAACAGGCTGGCCGCATTTCCTCTATCCCAGGAAGAGAGATGCGGCATCGGGCCTTATTCCTTGTCCAGACGACCTACCAGAGAGAGCTCGAAGCTCGCCCCCATGTACTTGAAGTGCGGACGCACCGCCATGGCGACCTGATACCAGCCCGGCTCCCCTTCCACATCCAGCACCTTGATCTGCGCAGCGCGCAGCGGACGGCGGCTGCGGACCTCTGCCGGCGGGTTTTCCTGGTCGGCCACGAACTGCCGGATCCAGCTGTTCAGCTCACGCTCCAGATCCTGACGCTCCTTCCAGGAGCCGATCTGCTCGCGCTGCAGCACTTTGATGTAGTGCGCCAGGCGGTTGATGATGAACATGTAGGGCAGCTGGGTACCCAGCTTGTAGTTGGTCTCAGCCTCCCGGCCTTCCTTGGTGTTCGGGAACACCTTGGGTTTTTGTACCGAGTTGGCGGAGAAGAAGGCGGCATTGTCGCTGTCCTTGCGCATGGTCAGGGTGATGAAGCCCTCTTCCGACAGCTCGTACTCGCGACGGTCGGTGATCAGCACCTCGGTCGGGATCTTCGCCTGCAGCTGACCCATGGCCTCATAGACGTGCACCGGCAGGTCGTGGATGGCGCCACCGCTCTGCGGGCCTATGATGTTCGGGCACCAGCGATACTTGGCGAAGCTGTCGGTCAGGGAAGTGCCCATCAGGTAGGCGGTGTTGCCCCACAGGTAGTGATCGTGGTCCGAGCTGATGTCTTCCTGATAGTTGAAGCCCTTGATGGGGTTTTCGGTCGGGTCGTAGGGCAGACGCGCCAGGAAGCGCGGTGCGGTCAGTCCCAGATAACGGGCATCCTCTGATTCACGCAAGGCGCGCCACTTGGTGTAGGCCGGCCCTTCGAATACCGATTTCAGATCCTTGATGGAGGACAGATCGGTAAAGCTGTCGACACCGAAGAAGGATGGCGCCACAGAGGAGATGAAAGGCGCATGGGCCATGGCCCCCACCGCACTGACGTATTGCATCAGCTTGATGTCGGGTGCGCTGTGGGTGAAGGCGTAATCACCGATCACAGCCCCCACCGGCTGGCCACCAAACTGACCATAACCGCTGGAATAGACATGCTTGTAGAGGCCGGACTGGGTGATTTCGGGCGAGAACTCGAAATCTTCCAGCAGCTCTTCCTTGGTGGCATGCAGCACCTGGATCTTGATGTTCTCGCGAAAATCGGTGCGATCCACCAAGAGCTTCAGGGAGCGCCAGGAGGATTCCATCTCCTGCAGCTCCTTGGCGTGCAGGATGACGTCCATCTGCTTGCTGAGCTTCTTGTCGAGCTCGACAATCATGCTGTCCACCAGCGCCTTGTTGACCGGATCGCTGGTGGTGCCGCTGTCCAGAATGTTGGCGATCAGGGCTGCAACGCCCTGCTTGGCGACGCTGTAGCCCTCATCCACCGGGGTAATGCGGGCCTGCGCCATGATTTCGTCCAGCAAGGACGAGGAGGCAGCACTCGCCCCCGCTTGAACCTGTTCTTCGACCAAAGACATGTTTGTTCCCTTCTCGTTCAGTCAATCCAACCCGGCGATCACTCGGCAGGCTTAATCAAATCCAGCTCTTTGAGCAGCTGCTCACGAGCGTCATCACTGGACAGCAGATCCTGCAAACGATTGCGGAAGGCAGGAATATTCCCCAGCGGCCCCTTCAGGGCAACCAGCGCTTCGCGCAGCTCCAGCAGCTTGCGCAGCTCAGGTATTTGCTGGGCCACGCGGTCAGGGGTGAAGTCTTCCAGAGACTGGATATTGATCGAAACCGGCAACGCATCCTGGCTGTTCTCTTCCAGACGATTGGGAACGGAAAACTTCAGTTCCAGTGCGGATTCTTTCATGACGGACGAAAAATTATTCTTGTCGATGGAGACGGTATGACGCTCCTCGATCGGGGTGTCTTCGGTACGGCCCTTCATATTGCCGACTACCATCATGGTCAACGGAAGTTCAACTTCTCCCTGCTGCCCACCGGTCGCCGGTACATATTTGATATTGATACGTTCTTTGGGCGCAACGGTAGCGCCATCGATATTTTTTCCCATGCTCTAAATACCAAGTTATGGATCTACAGAGACCCAAAAGCTTATAGCCGATGGATTAACCAACAACTGTCAAAAATGACAGTTGACGATATGGGTGGATATCGCAAGGAAAGTCCACAGGCCAACAGGTATGCTTTTGATATGAATAGAGCAAAGCTCTAATAATCAAAAACATAATATTCACGTTTGTATTTATACAACCCGATGTGCCTCTACTCTTTGTTAGAGGTCATATTGGCTTAAGGCGCCATTTGCGGCAGATGGTATATTCACAGGCAATAACCCGTCAATAAGACATTAATAAAACAAGCAAAACAAAAACAAAAAACACAACAAAAACATAGGGTTACCTAAATACACAAATCTAAACAAACATTTGTGGCATATTACCCACATCAAATATCAGAAAATAATTTCACTTTTCAACAATTAAAAAAGTTATTTTTCATCATTAACGACTCAATACGTCACTTACTGTCGAAAATATAATGCCATCCATGCGTCAAACTATGCCGCGACAGCACACAATAGGATTCCATTACATGAAAGGACATGATAAGCAGCTTTCATCAGCTAGCCAGAACTCATTGAAAAACCAAGAAAACAATGCATTGCCATCGTAATGAGATCATTGAAAAGATGAGTTCCTAGATTGAAAGGCAATTCCTCTACTTAACCAGGCAACAATTCCAGCTGATTCTTTTGTTGTAAATACCAATGCTGCGCCAATTTTTGTCCAACACTTTTCTCTTTTTCCGTCATGCCTTTTTCCAGTTCATCACGGGCGTTGACAGACGCTTGATTACCATCTGTTGCCGCCAACAAATACCATGCATAAGCATGCACTCTATTGCGTGGTGCTCCCAGCCCCTGTTCACGCATGATCCCCATGCGATATTGGGCGATTCTGTGCTGGGCATTGGCAGCCAATCGATACTGTTTGAGCGCCTGCACATAATCTTCCTTGCCGCCCAATCCCAACCGAAGCATCTCGCCATAGGCATAACGGGCATCGACGTCACCCTGTGCTGCAGCCAGTGCAAAATTCTGACGAGCGGTCACAAGGTCCCCCCGTTCTTGCTGCCATTGCGCCAATGCAAGCTGAGCCTGGCTCAATCCCCCTTCTGCGGCACGCGTCAACCAATGCTCTCGCGCCGCAGCATCGCTCTGTTGCAGGCTCAACTGATATTCGGCTTCATGAGAACCATTGCCAGCAGCCAGCTCCAGCCAATAACGACCCAAGGCAAGACCCTGAACGACCTTTTCTCCTGCCAGATAAGCCTGCCCCAGCCACAGTTGAGCTGGCGCAGACCCTGCATTGGCAGCCCGCTGATAGAAACTGAACGCCTCCTCAGGTGCAGCTTTGCGTGCCAGGATCAGCAAGGCATCCGGTTGCTGCTGGGCAGCAGCCTTCTCAAACCAGCGCTGCGCCACATCGCTGCGTTTGCTTACCCCCTGCCCCTGCTCGTAGCGCAATCCCAACTGATATTGCGCGTCGCGATTGCCTTGTTCGGCGGCTTTCTCCAGCCATTTGACGGCTTCCTCATCGGATCCCGCCTGACCTGCATACCATTGTCCAAGTATCAACTGGGCACTCGCATGATCGCGCTTGGCCGCCTGCTCGAACCAGTCGAGACACTCATTGGCCAGCTTGCCCTTGTGCTGTTGCCGACACTCCATCCCCAGCCGATAACTGGCATCCGGATTCCCCAACTTGGCCGAGCGCTGCCACCAACCACTGGCCTGCTTGGGGCTCTTGGGCTCCCCCAGACCAGCCTGATACCAGTTCCCCACCTGCAGTGCAGCTTTGCCCCGCATGTCAGCATCTGCCGCCAGGGGGCCCGCCTGCTCGGCCGCCTGTTTCATCCAGCGCATCGCCTCGGGATAATCCGGCTTGGCCGCCAAACGATTGGCCAGCTCATATTGCGCCTTGCCCTGGCCCTGCTGAGCGGCTTGAAAGAGGTCGGATTCAGTCTGAGGTGTCGTAGTGGAACAAGCGGCTAGCCAATGGCTCGCCAGTACCAAACATAATGTGCGGTATGTCATCGTTTGTATCTGCAAATAATGAAGATGGAAGGGTGGCTGTGTACATAATGCTTGCTTACAACCAGATAGACTTTCTATTGCTTATCAACTTTTAAACAGACCTTATTCTGGACATTCCCATGGTGCCCAATAATCTTATTGCTCGTTCACATGGTCCAGCTTGACCATAGCCAAACCCAGCTTGCGCCCCTCGTTTAACAGTTTATCGAGAACATCCGTTCGACAAATAAATCCTGTATATTGATCTGCATCTATATCCCAAAGCACGACTTCATATCCTCGCGCTTGCAGCCATAAGTCATAAAGCACCAACATGTGCCAAACCGATGTATCCTCACCCGGTTCGGAGCAAATAAAATGTTCCTTGATACCGTGAATATCCGCCAATGCGTTACCCTGCAACTCAACTTCCTCGACGTCTCGCCAGTCAATATTAAGACACACCCAATGTTCATCAGAGTTGAATTCAACAAGTGTTGACACAATGCCGCCCTGTAGCTCATCGGTATGGGTATTCATCAGCGCGTTCAATCTGCCGGCTCTGATCTCTTCAGGCAGAGGGGATAGTAAAATTGATAGAAGCCATTTCTTTCTTCGTCTTTCGACATAGACCATGGGAATCAACAGGGGTGACAAGATAATGACAGAGAGGAGCAGAAATAGTTTTTTTATCGCCTTCACCTTTCTTTCTCGATTTTTTCATACAGAGCCAAAGGGGCCAAGCAATACCACGGCAGCACCAAAACGGTGCTCGGTTCGCGATGTATCGATCACGCAGACAATGCATGATCGATACACTGCGGACTACTCCTGCACCCAGAACAACATGTCATCCTTGTTGACATGGGTTTGGGAAGGTAAGCGCTGCCCTTTGCGAAGCTGCCACTGCTCATCGGTCAGGTTGCAGCGCCAGTTGCCATCCTGCTCCACCACGGAACCCGGCATGGCAATAGGATGTTGGGCTACTCGCAATGCCTGCCATTTCTCTGCAATACCATTGGCTCTGGCATAATCCACCAGATCCTTGGGGTAATAGCGCATGTCCCGATAGCTGCTGTCATCCAGCTCATAAAGCAGGGTGACCAGCGCCGCTTCAAAAGCCCAATAGCCAAAGTAGATGGCATGCTTTGCCTTGTGCCTGTCGTGCCAATAGCACTCTTTACACCCCTTGTACCATCCTTTGAGATATTGCTTGATGCTTGCCTGACGCTCAACCTTGGTGGGATTAACACCATCTCCCTTGATGGCATCAAATAGCGGACGATACACCTCTGGAATATAGGATTCTGGGCCTCGAGGGAAGCCAGGATAACCCAAGCGGGCCAACAGTACGCTCCACAGCGGGTCGTCGTCCCCTTCCGGATTCTTACTGATATAACGCACCAACTCGGGCAACATCTCATCCTGGCCATAGAGGATGCTTAATGCGAACATCCAGAGCAGATATTGATAGGCATCTTGCTCCCAGTAATAAAACTGTTCATCTGGAAACTCTTTTTTATGGCGCAGCAGTTCTTTTGTTACTATCGAGAGGCATGCATTGATCTCTTCGTGGGATACGCCACCAGAATAAAGAAGAATTGCATGTTCCAAGTTGTCCATGAACATACTTTCGCTGGCCATGGAGCGGGTAGGACGTCGATGTGGATCACTCCAGCGTTCATGTAAGGGATCGTTTATTTTAGCCCACCAACTTTGGTCAAAATATGATGACTCTTTATAATCCTCTATCTGCTCTAAAAAAAACGGCTCAGATAATAGTGGATCTCGACGCTGCTCAATAAACGAACTCATTCACTGCTCCTACTTGATCGAAATCGTACCTACAGCATTGGCTGACTTATCCAGCTTGGTTATCTGTATCACTTTACCAGATTCATCGACAATCATTAGCCAAGCCTCATAACCTTCATTTTTAAGATCTTTTAATATTTTCTTGTCCGTGATCTCATCGGGCAATCGCTTGTCTATCCACTGGCCGCTCATCTGCTTGCCCGACCCCTTGGTCATCGACAACAACTGGGTGCTCTTGGTGCCATCCCCGTCGATATACTCCCCCCCTGCCGTCCGAAACTTGGTCTCGGTCACCACGTAGGGAGGCGGAGGATTGGTATTCTTGTAGATACCATCGATGCCCCGCCCTCTGGGCTTGTCATTCAGGCTACGTACCCGGCGATGTTCTGGCAACAGGTTCTCGAACTTGTGATTTGCCATCCAGTTGTCGCTGATGATCTCACCATAAATCCCTTTCTTCGAGCGGCTCAGGATCTTGAGGTTCACTTTGACCACATCGTCCGGCAGCGGGTGGATAACGGTACCACCGGGCACGGCCTTGTAACCAGGGGCATGCTTGACCGCCTCTTTCTCCAATCCCGCGGCTATCTCATCGAGGGATTTGAGCACGGGCCCCATGGCGACAGGCAGCATCTGACCCGCCTGTGACTGCATCTGCAACACCAAACGCTGGGATTGCTCAAGCCAGATCCTGACTGAAGCAGGAGCCAATCCCTTGATCTTGCCGATCAAACTGGTCAGTGACTTGACTGCATCATTCAGATAACCCAGCAGCACGCTGACGGCAATCTGTCCTCTCAGCCCACGGATCTGGCCGGCAAATCCTTTCAGCACCTTGTCGAGGCGCGAGATACCCAGCACTTTCTTGACCTTGGGATCACTGAGAAACGTCAGCACGGGCGCCATTGCGGGTCTGATCGCCTTGCTGGCATCCCCACCCGCCTTGCGGACAAACAGGAAGATGATCTTCAACACCCCCTTGAGGGCTGAGCCCAGCGACGGGATCAGACCTATCAGGGTAAAGCTCAGAAAAACCCACTTATCCGGCTGCTTGGGATCACGGGAAATATCCCGGGCATTGGCAATCAGATCGCGGCAATCCAGCACCTGATCGACCACGGGAATGAGGCCCAGTACCGCATTGGCAGCGATTTGTCCTGCACTTTGATTGGGGTTGAAATCCCCCTGCAGGGCCTCCCAAATCCACTGCAGGCTGGAAGCAACCCCCTTTTTTACCGCCTCTGCACTTTGTTTGACATAGGCCGCGCCACCAGACACCGCCTGATCCAGGTGGTCATAGAGCTGTTCAAACAGATCGTTACCGAACATATCAGCCCTCGTCGCTCAGACTGTCGAGATGGCCGGTGAGGGCCGAGATGGATTCACGGGGCAGATCGGCAAAAGTGTCCTGCAGGTCATAGGTCACTGAGGCGGTGCCAGCAGGCACATCCTCGAGCAGCGCCATGCCCTCACCATCCAGCGTGCCTTCCCGCACCGAACCATCGCTCAGCACGGCCTTGTAGGGGGTGCCCGCCAGCGGCATCAGCTCGGAGTCGAGGTGATAAAACTTCATCCAGCGTGTGTGAGAGCTGTCCAGCATACCCTCCATGCTCTTGGGTACCTTGCCAGCCCAACCGGATCCAGAGCCTGCATTGCCACCCGAGTTCATCTTGATGGTGGGGCCGACCAGGGTGACGCCGCCACCATCAACCTTGATGAAGCAGCCGCCAACCTTGACGGTAATCTCAGAACCCGCTTCCAGTACCACCTTGGCACCGGCTTTGACGTGCACTTCCTGCCCCGCCTGGGTGAGCCAGCTCTGACCGAGTTTTTGATGCATGGAGGTATCCACGGTCAGTGAGTAGTCAGCCTTGATATGGTCCCGCTTCTCTCCTTCAACGGTCAGATGATCGTTGCCAAGACTGGGCGGGGTCCCCTCCTCACCCGGCACCTTCCTGACACGGGTCACCCGCTCATTGTCGATATCCCGATGCTCGTCATGCTTGATATGCCAGGCGGCATCATTTTCGATGAGCACGTTCAGGTCTTTCTGGCCGTGGATGTAAATCTCTTCCTGCCCCGCCTGGTCTTCAAAGCGCAGCTCGTTGAACCCTTCACCCTGGTGGGTTTCGGTGCGCAGCACGGTGCGGGTCTTGTTGGCTGGCAGCTCATATGGCGGCCGGTTGGTGGCGTGATAGGTGCGACCGGTGACAATGGGCTGGTCCGGGTCCCCTTCCAGAAAGCTCACGATGACCTCGTGGCCGATACGCGGGATGGCCATCATGCCATACTGGCCGCCGGCCCAGCCTTGCGAGACTCGCACCCAGCAGGAGCTCTGGTCGTTGGAGCTGCCATATCTATCCCACGGGAACTGCAGTTTGACCCGGCCATGTTCGTCGCAGTAAATCTCCTCCCCCTCGGGCCCCACCACCATGGCGATTTGCGGGCCATCCACCATCGGCTTGTGAAGGGCTTCCGGGCTGCCGATGCGTGCCCGCCAGGTGGAGCTCGCTTTCACCACCCCAAATTCGTTGTGGTAGACGGTCGGGCCGCTCCCACCCTCCTCTTCCAGCGCCTGCGGTTGCTCACCGGTGTGGCGGATATGGACGACTTGCCAGTCGGTGTTGAGGCTGCCGTTGGGATGTTCGGTGAGTGAAAAGTGCTGACCCGGCAGCAAGGCCGCGCAGTTGGACTTAGCCTGGCACGCCACCGCATCGTTGCGCAGCGCATCCAGCCGGTGCTGGGCAAAGGCCTTGCCGGTCGGGTCCTCTTTGTAGCGGCCCGGGAAATCGAAGTGCTGGTAGGTGTCGCGCTGGTGAGTCAGCTCCGCCCCCACCTTCTTGTGGGAAAGGCCATAAGCCGGGGTCTTGAAGCTGTAGTCCTTGAGCTCCACATCCGACGGGCGTACCGCCTCCCGGTAGTGGAACTGGCGCACATAGGGGCCTTGCTCGAGGGAACGGTTGCCGAGGTTGAAGAAGAGCTCGGGGCCAGCGGTCAGGGCGGCTGCATCGTCAGCAAACACGATGCGATGCTTGCCCGCTTCAAACTCGTGGAAGTAGAACATCCCCTCTTCGGCGGCGAGCCTGTTCACAAAATCGAGGTCGGTTTCCCGGTACTGAACGCAGTACTCCCGCTGGGCATGCTCGTTCTTGAGGGCAAAGGCATAATCGGTGATGCCGTGCTCTTGCAACAGGATGGAGAGGATTTCATCGGGCTTTTGCGCCTGAAAGATGCGGGAGTTCTGGCGCAAAGAGAGCCGCCACAGCGCCGGCTGCACCAGCAGCTGATAGCGGGTCCTGCGAAAGCCGCTGTCACCCTGCGCGAAGTCACTCACCACCCCGCAGACCCGGCGCTGAAGCTCGCCGTTGTACCACACCAGCAGCTCGCACGGCTGGTCCAGCACGGCACCAAAGTCGATGTCGGGTTGGCTGCTTGCCAGCTCCAGGCGCAGGTTGAACGGCCGGTTGAGCGCTTCATCCAGCGCAAACTCGGCCACCACGAAGGTGCTCTCGGGCAGGGCCCCCACCTTGACGGTAAATTGTAATCCTGTGCTGTCTGCCATCGCTGAGCGCCTCTGAGATGTCGTGTAGCCCCATCAGGCGGGGCACTGCAAGCCGGGTGAGAGATCCGCCATCGCCCCGGTTTTTCTGACACCATGGCTACCGCACGCCCTTGACGGCGTGCGGCAAGACGTAAACCCGGATTTTTTCTTGTACCCGCTCACACCAGGCAAACGGACATAAGAAAAATGAGGGGGAAACAAGCAGACTCGGTTGAAAGCAACGGGCTAAGCGTTAAGAAAACAAGGGGCACCGCAAGCAGTGCCCCTGATGGGCAAGTTACGCCTCGATCGGCGCACGCCAGTCGTCCGCACCGGAAGTGCCGGCAACGGTGTGTTCCCAATCGATTTTGCGGTAGGCCAGAGAGACCTGGATCAGCTGGGTGAAGTCAGACTTTGCCGGATCCTGGCAGTGGGGCATCTGGCAGTCGATGTCAACGATGGTGGCATCGGTCAGCACGGTAGAGAAGAAGTGCTCCTGCTTGCCCTCTACGGAGGTGCGGTACCACTTCAGGGTCACTTTCGGCAGCATTTCGCCGGAGGCCAGGGAGTTGTACATCAGCGGCACAGCTTTGTTCAGCGCAACGGTGAACTTGAACGGTTTGTGGACACGCTGACCAGCAGGCTGACCGGATTGCGGATCGGTCGGTACGGTGACAACGTGCTGGAACTCTTGTACCAGCATCTCGTCTTCGTGGCCTTGCACGAAGATGTTGCCGACGGAGTCAGAGGTGAAGGCACCGGCGGTGATGTTGCCCTGGGTTTTACCTTCGATGCTGATATAACATGGAGTTGGCATGGGTATGCTCCTGATTGGTTGAACGGTAATGACACTCGACCGAATCCGTTAGCAGTGACCATGCCAAACTAATTATTTGTTAAAAAACAAATAATTAAAACGCCCCCTCACTTGCACAGCCGCCATACGGCGCAACAAGTTGCGTAGTTGGCATATAAAACTACCCGCTCTTGCACAAGCAGCACCAATCACTGAATAAATGGCAATCCATTGCGCAGAGCAGAGCTTATCTCTACCCCTCACCTATTGCCCGGCGCTCACTTACTGAAGAGAGGCACTTGGCCAATCAAAGCGTGGGCGACCAAAGACTCTCACCATTGGCAGAGAGAAACAGAAAGAAGCGCGCCAAGAGGTCTTCGAAAGCAGCTATCTTGGCGCCAGAGTAATAAAGAAGAAGATAGGCGACGTGGTGAACGCACTGCTCAACAAGATGGGGCAGCTTGGCAAACTTCCTTGCATAACGCCCAGCCGGGCTACCCTACCCACAGGTCGAGCCTGGGCCAGAACCCGGCCGCCTTCAGCGGATAAAGTAAAGGGCCTGTCGCAAGACAGGCCCTTTACTTTGTTTGACGATGAGGGAAGGATGATTCGCCAGTGCATTGCTCACCCCTTCGGGGCGGCCTGCGGCCATTTATCGCAGCAAGCAGCTCTGCTCGAACCCGGTGAGGGTTCTCACCCTCCCTCTGTGGTCATCAGATTTGCTGTGCTTCCAGAAGCAAAAAACCGACCATTAGGTCGGTTTTTTTAATTTGGCGGTGAGGGAGGGATTCGAACCCTCGATACGTTGCCGTATACACACTTTCCAGGCGTGCTCCTTCAGCCACTCGGACACCTCACCAAATTTTGGTCTGTTGTTTAACGTGCTCAGCCAGCACTGTGTTCGCTGCGCCGTTGCGCTGGAACGGGGCGTAATTTAGGGGAAAGCCCCGCCGGCGTCAACGGCTTTTTGCATCAGGCGAACCGTTCGCACATTTAACGCACAAATCAGTGCACAGACTCCGGCGCAACCTGGATTTCCGGCAGATTCAGGAAGCCCAACCGCTCGCATTCTGAGACCACTTCATGCGTGGTGGCGATGGTGCTCTCAACGAACAGCAGGAACTGCTCGACCGAAAGACCGGCCTTGGTGAAGACGGTGTGGCCCACCACCAGACGCGGCAGGTTGTCATCGATGATGTCGAGGAACACCTTGAGCGACGGGTACTGCATATTGAGACGACCCAGTTCGGCCACCAGCGGCAGCAAGGCGGAGGGACGCACCTCCAGCTCGGATGAAAACAGCAGCCCTTCCTCTTCGACGAAGATCCGGCTCTCCTGAATGCCTTCGACGGACTGCAGAGAGACAATATGGATACCGTGGCACTGATCACAGACGTAGTGCTCGATACGAGCCTGCTGCAACCAACGCATTATCATTTCGGAGCTGGGGATATTCATCATTTCCACGACACAATTGGGATCAAGGGGCGCAGTCTAAACCAATTTTCCGGCAACCAAAAGCGCACTGGCCGGATAAGCACATGCCTCGCTTCTTTTTGGCAAGCCGCCTGCATATACTCAGCCCATTCCAGCGCCACACTCGCCCCACAGGGGGCTAAATGACCATCCAAGAAAAGTACCGCCTGCATCTGAAATCCCTCTCGGATGAACTCTTGATCCTGCAAAAGCCCATCCGCATTCTGGATGCCATCAAGTGGCCCCGTCACCTGCAGGCCGACTTTCTGGCCAGTGGAGGACGTACGCTGCCAGCCGTCGACAAAGCCTTCTATGATGGCCTCCCCCTCGGCTTCGATCCTCGCAACAAGTATCTGGAGCTCAAGGAGCTGCGGGACAGGATCCGCCTCCGGCTCGGCCCCCAGGACGAGCTTGGCCGCATCCTGCAAGAGACGGTGGATCAATACATGGTGGTCATCGAGATGCTGCGCCAACGCGGCCAACCGGATTTTCTGCGCTACAGCAAGCTGCTGTACGGTTCGGCTGGCGATCACCTGCGCGGCGATCGCAAGACCCTCAAGGAGCTGGGCGCGAGGCTGTGCGATATCTTCTCCCTGCCTGGTGCCCGCCACCTGGTCCGCCCCTATCCCAAAGAGTTCGAGGGGGAAGCGGCGGTGGCCAAGTTGCAGGGCAAGCTGTCGAGCTATTTCAGTGACGGCACCGTGCAGGTCAAGCTGAGCGATGGCATCGTCTCGGACGCGGCGGCCGGCGGCGATTACATCAAGCTCAACTCCCACGCCCGCTTCTCCGAGCTGGATCTGCAAGTGCTGGAGGTCCACGAGGGCTGGGTGCACGTGGGCACCACCCTCAACGGACGTCAGCAACCCTATGCCACCTGGCTCAGTGCCGGCTCGCCGCGCATCACGGCCTGTCAGGAGGGGTTGGCGGTGCTGATAGAGACCCTCACCTTCAGCTCGTTCCCGGACCGGGCCAAGCGCATCTCGGATCGGGTGATGGCCATCGACATGGCGGAGCGCGGCGCCGACTTCATCGAGGTGTTCCAGCACTTCGTCGGCCAGGGCACCAGCGAACACGACGCCTACAAGATCACCCAGCGAGTCTTTCGCGGCGGCATGGTCGAGGGGGGCGCCTGCTTCACCAAGGATCTCTCCTATGTGAAGGGCTATGTGGAGACGGTCAACTTCATCCGCAGCGCCGTGCTGGAGGGGGTGCCCGAGATCCTGCCCATGCTGTTTGTCGGCAAGGTGACCCTGGACGACATCCCGGTGCTCTACCAGCACTACCTAGAGGGGCTCATCAGTGCGCCCCGTTATCTGCCACCCATGTTTCGCGATCTCACCGGTCTCTACGTCTGGTTCGGCTTCGCCTCCGGCATGTCGCTGGTGGATATCGGCCGGGTGCAGCAGCATTTTCGCCAGCTGTTCCACCGCCTGCCGGTGGCCGATCCCATCATAGCCCCCGTCGACATCGAGATTGACTGAACCGCCAGCAACAAAAAAGGCGCCAGATTGGCGCCTTTTTCTATCTACTCATCGCGATGAAGAGGGGGCTATTTGAAGGCCCGTCCTTCCAGATAGTGTTTGCGGCACAGGGAGACATAACGATCATTGCCGCCGATCTCCACCTGCTCACCATCGCGCATCACCTGGCCGGCTTCATTGACCCGGGAGTTCATGTGCGCCTTGTTGCCGCACCAGCAGATGCTTTTCAGCTCCTCGAACTTGTCGGCCAGGCAGAGCAGGTGGTAGGAGCCGGGAAACAGCTCGCCGCGAAAATCGGTCTTGAGGCCGTAGGCGATCACCGGAATGTCCTGCTCGTCGACGATGCGGGCCAGCTGATAGACCTGCTCCTTGGTCAGGAACTGGGCTTCATCGACGATGAACACGTCGATGTGCCGCTCGGCATGGCGGGCTTTCACCATCTCGAACAGATCGCAGCTATCGCTGAACACCTCGACTCTCAGCTCCAACCCCACCCGGGCACTGATCACCCCGACCCCGAAGCGGTCGTCGATGGCGGGTGTCATGGCCAAGGGATGCATGCCCCGCTCCAGATAATTGAAGTGCGCCTGAATGAGCTGGGTCGATTTGCCTGAATTCATGGTGGCAAACTTGTAGTGCAGTGAAGCCATGGTACTGTTCCGAAACTGAATTTATGGGGCGCATGCTAACCAAAGCCCCCAACAAAACCAAGGGGCCTGGCGGCCCCTTGTTCTTTTTATGCGATGGCCAGGTCCGCTTGGGACCTTGCCTTGCGCAAATGGTAGCTGGAGAAGATGACGAACCAGAGCGCACTGACACTGAAGCCTGCCAGCACCGAGTGCATCAGCCCCATCACCAGATAACCGAGAGCAGCGCCGAAGGCGATGGCCAGGGCATAGGGCAGCTGGGTCATCACGTGGTCGATGTGGTGGCAGCCGGCACCGGTGGCAGACAGGATACTGGTGCTGGAGATGGGCGAGCTGTGATCACCGAACACGGAACCGGCCAGCACGGCGGCCAGCATCGGCAGCATCAGCGTGATGTCACTGGCCGCCGCCATGTCGCCGGCCAGGGGCAGCATGATGCCGAAGGTGCCCCAGCTGGTGCCGGTGGCAAACGCCATGGCGCAGGAGAGGATAAAGACCACGGCAGGCAGCACTTCGATGGGCAGGTTGCCGTTGGCAAGCGATGCCAGGTACTTGCCGGTCTCTACGTCACGCACCACGGCGCCGATGGTCCAGGCAAACAGCAGGATGTTGATGGCCGGCAACATGGCCATGACCCCTTGCGGCGCAGCCTTGATCCAGTTCTTGGCGCCGAGCTTGAGACGCATGGCCAGACCGATGGAGACCACCAGGCTGCACAGGGCGCCATACACCAGGGAAGAGCCGACGTTGGTATTCTCGAACGAGCCGAGCACGCTGAACGGCTCGCCATTGGCAGCCAGCACGGCGGCGCCGGAGTCAATCATGAAGTAGACAGTGGCCGCGGTCAGGGTCAGGATCGGCAGTACCATGTCGATCATGCCGCCGTTGCTCTCCTCCGGGCTCTCCATGTCCAGGCCGATGGGGCGGCCCTTGGACTCATCCCACAGCTTGCCTTCCAGCGCCCACTGCTCGTGCTGACGCATCGGGCCGATGTCGAGCTGGAACGCGATCACCACCAGCACCATGATCAGGGTGAACACCGCATAGAGGTTCATCGGGATCATCTCGACGAAGGCGGAGATGGGGCTCTGCCCGGTGATGCCGTGAGCCGCCATGATGCCGCCGACCAGGGCGATGATATACGCACCCCAGGAGGAGATGGGCATCAGCACGCAGACCGGTGCGGCGGTGGAGTCCAGCAAGTAGGCCAGCTTGGCACGGGAGATCTGGAAGCGGTCGGTCACCGGACGGCAGATGGCCCCCACCGACAGGCTGTGGAAGAAGTCATCGATGAAGAAGGCAAATACCATCATGCCGGTCAGCGTCTTGGCCCCCTTGCGGGTCTTGGCGCGCTTGGCGGCCCACTCGGCGAAGGCTCGGGTCGCACCGGAAACGCTCATCAGGCTGATGAGGCCGCCAAGCAGCAGCATGAACAGCAACATGTTGATGTTGTCACGGTTGAGTGCCCCGTCGACCCAGAAGATCTTGAGCACGGTGTTCAACATGTAATGCAGGGAATCGAGGGGAGAAAACTGGTTCAGCAGCAGACTGCCAGTGACTATGCCCACCCCCAGCGACAGCAGGACGCGGCGGGTCAGGATTGCCAGGGCGACGGCCAGCAGGGGCGGAATGATTGACCAACCGGAGTCGGCGTAGTGAATGATGTCCATGATCTCTTTGCACCTAAAGACAGCAGGTGGAGATCTACCGAGAGGATAAAGAAACAAAACCCATGGGGAGGTAATACTCCTCAGCCCCTTCAGGTAGCGCTCCATAGTGGATGACTATGGCAGTCCTGCACCTATTAGATGCAGAACCAGCAGCCCGGTATGATGGCCTGGCCACTTCGGCGCTGACTCCTTTCCTCGTGCATCACAGGCATCACCCTCCGCACAAGTAGTCATAGGCAGCGCGCCTCTACTTAAAGGTATTCGAGGCACATTTTATCGTGCCGACACGTTATAGCAAGTTTTTTGATTAAATCACCAAATGGCGTGGCTTAAAATGGCATAGTGGTAGTCAAATGGTGCAAATATTATGATTTTGTCGCTATTTTCATCTATCAAGAACCCAGTCGAGTATGTACATTGCCAATATTGCTGAATCGGGCCTGAATCCAAAATAGATCACTTAATTTCCACTATGAATTTATTAATTCAGCTGACTTGACTTGATCATAAATGGCCGTATAAATTAGCCAAAATTACTATATCTATTTAATTCACTCTTTTGCTCGCGTGGTGAACACTATGAACGAATTTTTGAAAGTCCTGCTGAATGTCCGTAGCCTGCGTGCCGCTTGCCGTGAGCTGACACTGGAACAATTGGAAGAAGGTCTGGAAAAGCTTTCCGCTATTGTTAGCGAGCGCCAGCAGGATGAAGCCGCCGAGCGTCAGGCTCGCGAAGAACATCTGCGTAAAATTAACGAATATGCCGAAATGCTGAAAGCCGCCGGCATCGATCCGGCCGAATTGGTTGGTACTGTGGCCGTTGAGCCCGTCAAGGCCAGCAAGGGCAAACGTGCCCCCCGCCCGGCCAAATACCGTTATATGGACAACGGCGTGGAAAAAACCTGGACCGGCCAGGGCCGCATGCCTTCCGTGATTGCCAAGGCCGTTGCCGAAGGTAAATCCGTCGAAGAATTTGCCATCTGATAAAGCCGCATTGGCGCAATAAAAAACCTCGCATCGCGAGGTTTTTTATTGTCTGTAGTCTGGCTATCAGCCCCGCTCCGCCGCCTTGACCCAGAGCACTTCTGGGGTCGCCGTACAGGCCAGCAAGTAGCGGGCAATGGTGAAGAACCAGTCACTCAGCCGGTTCATGTAGGGCAGAATGGCCGGATTGAGCTGCTCACTGCGGCTCAGGGTCAGCAGCAGACGCTCGCAGCGCCGGGTGAGGGTTCGCACCACATGGGCTTGTGCCGCCGCACGGGAACCACTGGGCAAAATAAAATTGCGCAGCACAGGTAAATTGGCGCTGTAGGCATCGATCTGCTGTTCCAGCCGCAAGGTCCACTCATTATTCACCTGCCAGATGGCAGCTTCCTGAGCGGCGCTGGAAAATGCCAGCTCCCCCCCCAGATCGAACAATTCCTGTTGCAATAATAACAAGTCAGCCAATAATCCGGTTTCGGCCGCAGGCACCTCGGCAATAAGAAGACCTATATGAGAATTTAATTCATCAATATAACCATAGGTTTCTACCCGCATATCGTCTTTGGCCAGTTGCAGCCCATCGGCCAGGCGAGTCATGCCCTTGTCGCCCTGCCTCGTATATATCCTCATACCGACATCCTGTTAATAATGGGAACAATCATGGATTCCAGCCCGTTGAGCTTGATTTCATAGGCCAGCGCCAGCGTTTGACCCAGTGAACCGGCGGGAAAACCGGTGCGGGCCAGCCACACCAGATAAGGCTCCGGAATATCGATGATGCGACGTCCCCGATATTTGCCGTAAGGCATCTTGTTGGCCAGGGACAACAATACCCGCTCGTCGGACAACCACTCCATCTCAATCGATATCCAGATATTTATGGGTCTGGATGGAGAGCCGCCAATTGCGGGCAATGCAGGTTGCCATCGCCAATTGAGTGGCCCTGGGTTTCTGGCTGATGGGTTGCAGCGCGATCACCACGTTTTCACGCAAGCGGGCGGTGGCCAGCAGCGCATCGAGCTCCTCCACATGGCGTTCGGTGGCCACCGGATGCTTGATCTCGTTGGCCCGCTCAAGGGCCGACACCAACACCGGCAACCCTCCCTTCATATTGATCTTGGGGGATACGGTGACCCAGGTCTGCTCATGGGTCTGGATCTCGCTGGTACCGCTGGTTTCGATCTGCACCTGATAACCCGCCTCAATCAGGGCGGCAGAGAGATCCTGCAGATCATAGAGGCAGGGTTCCCCACCCGTGATCACCACGTGGCGCGCCTGATAACCAAGCTGCTGGAAGCTGGCCAGGATCTGCGCCGTGCTCATCTTGCTCCAGCCATCGGATTCGTTGGAACAGTCGAGTACCGCCTGTACCCCCACTTCACGAGCAGGATCGACCACCCAGGTATGGCGGGTATCGCACCAGGGGCATCCCACCGGGCAGCCCTGCAGGCGAACGAAGATGGCGGGCAGGCCGGTGAAGACCCCCTCCCCCTGGATGGTCTGGAATATCTCGTTGATTGGGTAGTGCATCTTGGTCACGGCTGGTTGCAAAAGTCGCGGATTATACCCCAAGCATGGCCGAGACGCAGGTTCAGCATCCGCTTTTCTCGCCCAGCCCGGTTTTTTGGTGCAAGCGCGTCGTCACGCCCGCCTTGTCGGCCAGGTACTGCTGCAGGCCGCGGCTGCGCAGATCGCAGGCAGGACAGGCACCGCAACCGTCGCCGGCAATGCCGTTGTAGCAGGTGAGCGTCTGCTGGCGCACGGTGTCGAGGTGGCCGTAGTGATCCGCCAGTGCCCAGGTCTCGGCCTTGTCGAGCCACATCAGCGGGGTCTCGAAGCGAATGGCGCGATCCAGCCCCAAGGAGACGGCCTGATTGAGCGCCTTGACGAACTCGTCACGGCAATCGGGGTAACCGGAGAAATCGGTCTCGCACACCCCGGTGATCACAGCCTCGGCGCCCACCTGGTAGGCGTAGATGGCGGCCAGGGTGAGGAACAGGATGTTGCGGCCCGGTACGAAGGTATTGGGCAGGCCGTTGTCCTGCAACTCGAAGCTCACCGGGATCTCGTCCCGGGTCAGGGCCGAGATGGCCAGCTCGCCCAGCATGGTCACGTCCATCACCTTGTGGGCGGCGATGCCGAGCCCACTGGCCAGACGGCGCGCCGTCTCGATCTCTTCCCGATGACGCTGGCCGTAATCGAAGGTGATGGCGTGCACCTCGTCATAACGGGACAAGGCCTGGACCAAGCAGGTGGTGCTGTCTTGACCACCACTGAATACCACGACGGCTTTTTTCACGAATTACTCTCCTCTGGGCAGTTCAACTGCGCCGGCCCTGGGCAAAATCGTGCCACTGCCGGTTCAAATGGGTAAAAAGGGTCATCAGCGGGGCGAAGCGATCGGGCGCCCTCTCCCACTGCGACAACAGATGGTAGCCCGCTTCCAGGGTCGACAGCGCCTCTGGAAACGGCTTCTTGCGAATGGAATATTGCCCCGCGACGGCATCCAGCTTTATCCGCGGCAGCTGCTGCAACTCAGGGTTGCTGTGCAGCATCCGGTAGGCCTTGCGCCAGGTGCCATCAAGCAGCAAAAAACAGACCCGACGAGCCGGCTCGGCCGCCTCCCTCTCCCGCACCCTGGCAAGCGAGATGGCTTCATCATCCGGCCACAGCAGATAACACTGTAGCGTGGGATCGGCCAGCAAGGCCGCCAGCTCGGGAACGTCGGCCACCTGTTCGCCCACATGCAGGCGGGCCTGCGCCAGCGAGGCGGCCAGCAGGATGGCGGTTCCCTTGGGATGCCCGACTTCGCTCGGATGCTGCAAAATATGAAGAGGGGCGAGATGTGGCACCTGCCGAATATAATCACACAGACAGGCTTTGAGGGCTCTGGTGCAACGTGTACAGTAGCGGCTCTTGTTGTCGTCGGACTGTTTCATGTTGTCAGAAAAATCAGGATTGCTCTGGGTCATCACGCTTTCACTCGCCAGTTTGCTGCTCTTTTTCATCGTGCCGAATCACCAGCTCTCCTTCGATCGCACCCTGATAGCCCAGGGTGAAGGGTGGCGCATCATAACAGGCAATGTGGCCCACACCAATCTGTGGCACCTGCTGCTCAATCTGAGCGGGTTGTGGGTACTTTACAGCCTGTTTCGCGAATACCTGACCGGTTGTCGTCTGCCGCTGCTGCTGTTGCTGCTCGGCGCCGCCGTCGGGCTCGGTATCTGGTGGTGGTGTCCGCAGACCCAGTGGTACATGGGATTGTCGGGCGCGCTGCACGGCCTGTTCGTCTGGGGCGCGCTGCAGGATATCCGCTATCGCCGCTACTCCGGCTGGTTGATGCTGGCAGGGGTGGCGATCAAGCTCGGGGTGGACTTCTACAGTGCAGGAGAGAGCCCGGTGTCCGCCCTCATCGGCGCCAGGGTACACATTGAATCACATCTGATTGGCTCGGGCGCCGGCCTGTTGCTCGGCCTGCTCCCGATCACTCTGCGCGAGCCTGCTCCCAAGGAGTGAGCCGCCCCTGATGCAATGCCGGCCCCATCGGGCCGGCATCCTGTCCATTATCGATTTGCCAGCTCTGCATTGATGCCTGCCAGCATGGCGGCAGGATCGGCCGCCTGGGTGATGGGGCGGCCAATCACCAGATAGTCGGCCCCCGCCTCCACCGCCGCCAGCGGTGTCATGACCCGGCGTTGATCACCGGCTGCCGAGCCAGCAGGACGGATCCCCGGCGTCACCAGCTTGAAGTCGGCGCCGAGCAGCGCCTTCAATTCACGCGCCTCTTCGGCGGAGCAGACCACCCCATCGAGCCCCGCCTCCTTGGTCAATTTGGCCAGCCGGATCACCTGCTCGGCCGGGCCGACAGTGAGCCCCAGCGGCGCCATATCGGCCTGCTCCATGCTGGTCAGCACGGTCACCCCGATAAGCAGCGGCGCCTTGTCGCCATAAGGCAGCAGCGCCTCCTTGGCGGCCCGCATCATCCGCTCGCCACCGCTGGCGTGCACGTTCACCATCCAGACGCCGAGCTCGGCACTGGCGGCTACCGCCTTGGCAACGGTGTTGGGAATGTCGTGAAACTTCAGATCCAGAAAGACATCAAATCCCTTGGCAACCAGCTGACGCACGAACTGGGGGCCAAACAGGGTAAACATCTCCTTGCCTACCTTGAGACGGCACTGGGCCGGGGAGATACGTTCAATGAAGGCGAAGGCATCGGCCTCGTGCTGATAATCCAGCGCAACCAGTACTTTGGGATCTAGCATCTCACTTCCTATCGATGGTTATTCGCCGCCCGGAGCTTGGCCCCGGCTCGACCTGAAAACACCAGGCCGCAGGGGCCTGGCTCATGATCTTGTGGTGGCTCTTACTCCCCGTCCAGGCCGCGGATCGGCTTGATGGACCCCCACTGGCGGCAGGAGGGACACTGCCAGAACAGGGAGTGGGTAGCAAAACCGCACTGCCGGCACTTGTGGGTGGATTTGATCTTGATCTGCTCGCCAACCAGCTGCTGCAAGAGCTCAAGACTCTCCTTGGCGGGGCCCTCCTCAGCGCTTGCCAGCTGGAAACCTACCAGCTGATAAAAGCCCTTCATGGAGGGATGCCGGCGCAATTGGCGCAGCACCAGCGCACGGGCCTGACTCAGGCCGTCACGCTCCTCCACCAGCTTGGCCAGTGCCAGCGTCACGCTGACGCCGGCATGATCCTCCACCGCCTGCTCCAGCAGGGGAATGAGATCGTGGGCACGACCCAGCCGCTGATAGCACTCATTGAGGGAGGGAATGGCTTCGGAGGCAAAGTCGATATCCTGCTCGAACACCCGCAAGAGATCCTTGCTGGCCTGCTCGTACTCCCCTGCCGCCATGGCCAGTTCCGCCAGACGCAGGCTGGCACGGGCACAGGCGGGGTTGACGCTGAGCGCCCGCTTGAGCTTGGCAAGCCCGGCGGGTTTGTCCCCTTCACGCAAGGCGCTCTCTGCCTGCTCGCAGTAAAAATGGGAAATGGGCTCGGCCAGCTTCTTGCCCTGAAACTTCTGCAGCCGTACCGCCACGTCGATGGCCTTGTCCCAATCCCGCAGTTGCTGATGAATGATCAACAGCTGGGCCAGCGCCGTCTCTTCATAGTCGCTGTCATCGCACAGCTCGTTCCAGAGCGCCTCGGCCCTGTCCAGCAGGCCGGCAGCAAGAAAGTCACGCGCCAGCTCCTGCAATGCCAGCTGGCGCTGTTCCCGGGTCAGCTGGCGGGTCACCAGGTTCTGGTGGATCTTGATGGCGCGATCCACCTCGCCACGCTGGCGAAACAGGTTGCCGAGGGAGAGGTGAGTTTCGATGGTTTCGCTGTCCACTTCCAGCAGCTGGATAAAGAGATCCACCGCCTTGTCTGACTCATCGGACAACAAATAATTGAGGCCCGCCACGTACTGGCGGGAAAACTGGTTACTCTGTTTCTGGGTGTCCTGGCGAACACTCCTGCGCCCCATGTACCAGCCGTAGCCGGCAGCAATGGGCAACAGCAGGAAAAGCAGTTCAAGCATCGAGGGACATTATTCCTTGGCAGCCGACCGAGCCAGCTCCAACTCGCGGGATTGACGGCGCATGGTGCGATTGAGGGTGCGATTCTGCATCTTCAGACGCAGGAACAAGAGACCGAATACCAGCCAGCCCAGCAGGAAGCCACCACCAAAAAAGAATCCCAGCAACATGGAGAGTGAAAACTCGCCCTGGGCAATCAGATAGTTGAACTGCACCAGCTGGCCATTTTGCGAACCGACGGCCAGGGTTAGAATAAACACCAGCACCAGTGGAATGAGGGCCAAGATACGCTTCATAGGAGCTCCCTGTCAGTATCTAATGAAAGGCTGATTATCCTTAAAATCACCGGCAGACTCTAGAGCGAATGGGAAAAGACTTGGAGAAACCGGACAATTGCCACAAGGCAAACCATAAAAACAAAAAAGGCATACCCAAGTATGCCATTTTCTGCATTATTCAGCGATGTTCACTCGCTCGCGTAACTCTTTGCCAGGTTTGAAATGGGGAACATATTTCCCGGTCAATTCAACCTTGTCCCCGGTTTTGGGGTTGCGGCCCACGCGGGGGGCACGATAGTGCAGTGAAAAACTTCCAAATCCGCGGATTTCAATCCGGTCGCCGTTTTGCAAAGTCGATGCCATCTGCTCAAGGATCTCCTTGATGGCAGCTTCGACATCCTTGGCCGGCATATGCATGCGGCTGGCAGCCAATTGTTCGATGAGATCTGATTTGGTCATAACGTTAAATCTCCTTCCCCGATCACATGCAATATTCATTACGCCAATGATAAAAAAGGGCGGCGTGACACGCCGCCCTTTTCTTGCATCAAGGATTATTCACCCTTGGCGGCTTTGAACGCTTCAGCCATGGCATTGCTGAACACAACTTCTTCTTGTTGGTTCAGGCTGTCGATAGCAACACGCTCATCAGCCTCGTCCTTAGCGCGGACAGACAGGCTTACAGTGCGGTTCTTGCGATCAACGCCCATGAACTTGGCTTCAACTTCGTCACCAACAGACAGCACCAGAGTGGCGTCTTCTACGCGGTCACGAGCAGCGTCGGAGGCACGCAGGTAGCCTTCTACGCCGTCAGCCAGTTCGATCACGGCACCCTTGGCATCAACCTCGGTAACCTTACCCTTCACAATAGCACCTTTCTTGTTGTCAGACAGGTACTTATTGAACGGGTCTTCTTCGATCTGCTTGACGCCCAGGGAGATGCGCTCGCGCTCCGGGTCCACTTGCAGAACAACGGCTTCGATCTCGTCGCCCTTCTTGAATTCACGCACGGCTTCTTCGCCCTGGTTGTTCCAGGAGATGTCAGACAGGTGAACCAGGCCGTCGATGCCGCCATCCAGACCGATGAAGATACCGAAGTCAGTGATGGACTTGATCTTGCCGGAAACACGGTCGCCCTTGGCGTGAGTTTCGGCAAACAGCTGCCACGGGTTGGATTTGCACTGCTTCAGACCCAGGGAGATACGACGACGCTCTTCGTCGATGTCCAGAACCATCACGTCAACCACGTCGCCAACGTTAACAACCTTGGACGGGTGGATGTTCTTGTTGGTCCAATCCATCTCGGATACGTGTACCAGGCCTTCCACGCCTTCTTCGATTTCAACGAAGCAGCCGTAGTCGGTCAGGTTGGTCACGCGGCCAGACAGACGGGTGGTCTCCGGGTAACGCTTGGCGATAGCAACCCAGGGATCTTCGCCCAGCTGCTTCAGACCCAGGGATACACGGGTACGCTCGCGGTCGAACTTCAGAACCTTGACTGCGATCTCGTCGCCAACGTTGACGATTTCGGAAGGATGCTTAACGCGCTTCCACGCCATATCGGTGATGTGCAGCAGGCCGTCAACACCGCCCAGATCTACGAATGCACCGTAGTCGGTCAGGTTCTTGACGATACCCTTAACTTCTTGACCTTCTTGCAGGTTAGCCAGCAGGCTTTCACGCTCGGAGGTGTTCTCGGTCTCGATCACGGCACGACGGGAAACAACAACGTTGTTGCGCTTCTGGTCCAGCTTGATGACTTTGAACTCGAGTTCTTTGTTTTCCAGGTGAGCGGTGTCACGGATCGGACGCACGTCAACCAGAGAACCCGGCAGGAAGGCACGGATGCCGTTCAGTTCAACGGTGAAACCACCCTTGACCTTGCCGTTGATGATACCGATAACGGTAGCTTGCTCTTCGTAAGCTTTTTCAAGCTGCAGCCAGGCTTCATGGCGCTTGGCTTTTTCGCGGGACAGCTTGGTTTCGCCGAAACCATCTTCGATAGAGTCCAGAGCCACGTCAACGGAGTCGCCTACGTTGATTTCCAGCTCGCCCATGGCGTTCTTGAATTCTTCAGCCGGGATAGCGGACTCGGATTTCAGACCGGCGTCAACCAGTACGAAACCATTTTCGATAGCAACGACAGTACCCTTGACGATGGAACCTTGACGGGTTTCAACGGCGTTCAGGGACTCTTCAAAGAGTTGAGCAAAAGATTCGATCATTGTTTATGTCACAAATGAAACATCCACTTGCAATCCGGCACAAGCGGGGTTGTTTTAAATTATCTGCGCCATCCATGGTGCAGACGACTGACATCAGTTTGCACTGACATCACCAAGTTGTTGCTCTGCATAGGCAAGTACCGTTACCAGCACTTCGTCTATGGACATGGCGGTTGAATCCACCACGAGAGCATCTTCTGCCGGTTTAAGGGGGGCAACGGCGCGATTTCTGTCGCGATCGTCACGTTCCCGAATCTCGGTTAAAAGACGCTCAAAGTTAACATCAAAGCCCTTATCTTGCAACTGCTTATAGCGGCGAGCAGCCCGTTCTTCGGCGCTGGCGTCGAGGAAAATCTTCACCTCGGCCTCCGGGAAAACCACGGTGCCCATGTCACGACCATCGGCGATGAGGCCGGGGGCTTGGCGAAATGCTCGCTGACGACGCAGCAGGGCTTCACGCACCCGCGGGAAGGCGGCGATTTTACTGGCGGCATTGCCCACTTCCTCGGTACGGATGGTACGGGAGACATCCTCCCCTTCCAGCACGACTTTCACCTGCTCGGCATCGACCTGGAACTGCACGTCCAGATTGGCAGCCAGGGGAACCAGCGCAGCTTCGGCATCGAGCTCTACATCGTGATGCAGGGCGGCCAGGGCCAGCACCCGATAGATGGCGCCGGAATCGAGCAGGTGCCAACCCAGTTTTTCAGCCAGCAACTGACACAGGGTGCCCTTGCCTGCACCACTCGGGCCATCAATTGTCATCACGGGGGCCATCTGCGGCATAACGTCTCTCCTGCACACTTGTTGCACACATCCCGGGAGGGATGGGGTAATGGGCGCCGATTATACCCAAATGTGCCGAGCCTGGCAGTCGTCGTGGCACACATTTGCGCAAAACCAGTCGCAACTGTCCTCTTTGTGTACCGCCAGGCAAACCATTAAGTTGTGCAAGGTTTTGTTCTTATGGTTGTTCCGCACAAGGCGCGCTAAACTGGCCGCCCTTTTTTAAGCAGCTGTAGTAAGGAGCAACCTATGAGCAGCGTTACCCTCGTGGCCAAATCCAAGTTGCCGACCCCCTGGGGCACTTTCACGCTGGTAGGCTTTCAGGAAACCGGCACCGGCAAGGATCACGCCGCACTGGTGATGGGCGATATCACGGGCGATGAGCCGGTGCTGGGTCGCATTCACTCCGAGTGCCTGACCGGCGATGCCCTGTTCAGTCTGCGTTGCGACTGCGGCTTCCAGCTGCAGGCTGCATTGGAAAACATCGCCAAGGCAGGCCGCGGCGTCTTGCTGTACGTGCGTCAGGAAGGGCGCGGCATCGGCCTGCTCAACAAGATCCGGGCCTATCATCTGCAGGATCAGGGCGCCGACACCGTCGAGGCCAACGTGGCACTCGGCTTTGCCGCCGACATGCGCGACTACACCATCTGCGCCGACATGCTCAAGCAGCTGGAGGTGAAATCCCTCAAGTTGATGACCAACAACCCGCGCAAGATGAAGGCGATGGAATCCTTCGGCATTCCGGTGGCGGAGCGGGTCCCCCTGCAGGAAGGGCGCAATCCCCACAACGAGTTCTACCTCTCGACCAAGGCCAACAAGCTGGATCACATGTTCAAGAAGTGATCCCACCTCGCCACTCGTCGCCATGAAAAACGCCTCCCATCGGGAGGCGTTTTTTGTTGCTCTAGATCGCCGCGGCGCTAGCGGATGGGCAGCTCGATATCGGCAAACATGGCATCCACGTCGTCGCTAGAGCGCAGCGCGATAGCCCGCTCCACTACGTCCCGGGTCAGATGCGGGGCAAAACGGGTCATGAAGTCATACATGTAGGTACGCAGGAAAGAGCCCTTGCGAAAGCCGATCTTGGTGGTGCTGTGGGCAAACAGGTGGCTGGCATCGAGCGCCACCAGATCGGTATCGACCTGGGGATCCAGCGCCATGGTCGCCATCACGCCGATCCCCACCCCCAACCGGACATAAGTCTTGATCACGTCCGCATCGGTGGCGGTGAAGACGATGTTGGGCTCAAAACCGGCCCGGTTGAAGGCGGTGTCGAGTTCGGAGCGGCCGGTAAAGCCGAACACATAGGTCACCAGCGGGAAGCGGGCGATGTCGGCGATGGAGAGCTTGCCGACCTGGGTCAGCGGGTGGCCCTTGGGCACGATCACGCTGCGGTTCCAGTGGTAGCAGGGCAACATGATGAGATCTTCGTACAGGTGCAACGCCTCGGTGGCGATGGCAAAGTCGGCCTGCCCCTTGACCACGGCTTCGCTGATCTGGGTCGGCGTGCCCTGGTGCATGTGCAGGGAGACTTTGGGAAAGCGCTTGATGAAGCCCTTGATCACGTCGGGCAGCGCATAACGGGCCTGGGTGTGGGTGGTCGCAATGTGGAGCGTGCCCTGCTCGGGGTGAGTGTGCTGGCTCGCCACCGACTTGATGCTCTCCACCTTGCCCAGGATCTCGTTGGCAATCTTGATCACGTCCCGGCCAGCCGGGGTGATCTGGGTCAGATGTTTGCCGCTGCGCTCGAAAATCTGGATCCCCAGCTCATCTTCCAGCATGCGCACCTGTTTGCTGATCCCTGGCTGAGAGGTGTAGAGGCTCTCTGCCGTTGCCGACACGTTCAGTCTGTGGTTGGCAACCTCAACGATATAACGCAATTGTTGGAGTTTCATGATGTTAGGCTCTAAAGGCGACTTGAACTAATACTAACAAACTTTTGCCTGATAGCCCTTCCTTCTTGGCCATTTATGGCTGTGCCTGCGCCAGCAAAAAATCCCTCAAGGCGCGGTTGGCCATGGAGAGCGGATCCCCTCGCCGCCACGCCACGCACAGATCGAGAAAGATCGGGGGGGCAAACGGGATCCCGGTCAGGGCAGGCTCTTCGTCCAGCGCCATCCGCAAGAAGGTGGTCACCGCAAAACCCTGCTTCACCACCGCCTTGAGCAGCGGGATGAGGTTGCTCTCAAAGGCGATGTCGGGCTCGCAGCCCAGCCCCTGGGCCAGCGCTTCCATGTGCTCGCGGTGATAGAAGCCGCGGCGAAACATCGCCAGCTCCTGGCTGAAGAACTCGCTCAGCGACACGCTCCGGGCCTGGCGCAGCGGATGCTCCTCCCCCACCACCATCAACATCTCTTCACGCAGCAGCTGGGCCCCCTCCAGCGCCGGCGGCAGATCGCTGGTGATGAGGATGGCAAGATCCAGCGAGCCGTCCACCATGCGGCTCAACAGCTCGCGGGTGCCCGCCTCCTCCACCCGGATCTTGAGGCCGGGGTAGCGATGCTTGAAGGCCATCAGGATCGGCGGAAAGTAATAGGAGCCCATCATGTAGGGAATGCCGATGCGCACCTCTCCGCGCTCCAGCCCCTTGAGCTCGGCCATCTCGGCCTCGGCCTGATGCATCTGGCGCAGCAGGCGCTCGGCATGGCGACAGAGCACCTCCCCTTCCGGGGTGAGCCGCACGTTGCGATCCTGGCGGTCGAACAAGCGCAGCTCGAGCTGCTGCTCCAGCTTGGCGATGGCCATGCTGATGGCGGGCTGCGCCACGTGCAACCCGTTGGCCGCCTTGGTAAAGGAGCCGGCATCCCGCACCGCCAGCAGATAGGTGAGCTGTTTCAGGTCCATATCAATTTGGTTTATCAAATGGATAACTTAAATATATTATATTTATGTTCTGGCGCGCACTAACCTGCAACAAAGCTGTCAGGACAATTGCATATGATCGAAGTCGGTAGTCGTGAATGGATCCGCGCCACCCTGGCCCTCAGCCTGGGCTCCTTCCTGGTGTTTCTCAATCTCTATCAAACCCACCCGCTGCTGCCGCTGCTGGCCGAGGTGTTCTCCGTCAGCTCGCTGTCGGCCGGCTGGACCCTAGCCGGCTGCACCGCTGGGCTCGCCGTCTCGCTGCTCGTCTGCGCCCGGCTGGCGGATCGCTTCGGCCGGCGCCGGATCATGCTGTGGAGTCTGGCCGGTGCCATCCTGCTCTCCCTGCTCATCAGCCTGGTCAGTCAGTTTGAACAGCTGCTGCTGCTGCGGATCCTGCAGGGGGTCCTGCTGGCGGGGCTCCCCGCCACCGCCATCGCCTACATGGGGGAAGAGTTCAGCAAGCGGGCCCTGCTCTCTGCCGTCGGGGTCTACATCGCCGCCAACTCGCTGGGGGGCATCGCCGGCCGGGTGGTCGGCGGTCTACTGGCCGGCTGGTTTGGCGACTGGCAGCACACCTTTCTCGGCATCGGCCTCATCAGCCTGGCGCTGCTGCCTCTCGTCATCTGGCTGCTGCCGGCCCAGACCCGTTTCGTGCCCGTCATCGCCAAGCCGGGCCAGTTTCGCCAGGCCATCATCAGCCACCTCGGCAACCCGCTGCTGGTGGGAGCCTACCTCATCGGCGGCCTCAACTTCATGGTGTTTCTGAACCAATACAGCTACCTCACCTTCCTGCTGGCCAGCCCCCCCTTCTCCTTGCCGACCCAGTGGCTCGGCATGCTGTTTCTGACCTATCTGTCGGGGACGGTGGCCTCCTCCCTCAGCGGCCGCTGCGCACACCGCTGGGGGGCGCAGCGCCTGCTGCTGGTCGGCATAGCCCTGATGGCGCTCGGCAGCGCCCTGCTGCTGGGCGGCTCGCTCGGCGCCATCCTGTCGGGCCTGCTCATCTCGAGCTTCGGCTTTTTCCTGGCCCACGCCTGCGCCAGCGCCTGGGTCGGCCAGCACGTGGAGCACAATCGGGCGCTCGCCTCGTCGCTCTATCTGGTGGGTTACTATCTGGGGGCCAGTCTGGGGGGGCTCTATCTGCACCCCTTCTGGGAGCAAGGGGGACTCGGGGGATTGGTGCTCGGCATCGAGCTGGTACTGGTCATCACGGCAGGGTTGAGCCTCTGGCTCGGCCACTTGAAGGGGCGCCCTGCCCGCCCCCGCATCTGCCATCCCTGATGCTATCTCTGATATGAGACGAGGCCGGTCAAGCGGCCACGTTTCATCAAGCCTGGTCGTAGTAGCCGGCAGGCACCGGCACCACGGCGCCGCTCATCAGCTCTTCTTCAATCACCTCGGCCAAGGTGCGCAGATGAAATTTGATCTGCCCCGAGGTCAGCATCACCGCCACGTCAGGATTGCGCTCATCGCGCAGGTTGCCGGTTTTGAAGGGCACCTCGGGATGGGCTGCCAGCAAGGCGTCCAGCGAAGGTACCACCAGTTCGATATGTTCCAGTCCTGCCTGGTGGCTGCGACCCGGTTTGGGCGCCGCCAGCTCGATGCAGGGCACGATGCCGTGGGCGTGAGGCACCGGTTGATACAAGCGGTAGGTGGCGATGGGCCGTCCGCCAATCATCCCCTCCACCAGCAGGTCACCATGGCTTGCCAATAGAGCCTTCAGGGCCTGGTACTCCGACAGGGTGGCGGCCCGGTAGCAGAGGTGGTCGACCTCGATGGCAGCGGGATGGATGGCGAGGGCTTCCAGCTCGGTCAACAGCTGGCAAACAAATGGGGCCATCGGCCCCAGTGTGGTATCGAGTGAGTGCGACATAATCACCATTTCTTCTTGGGTTGGAACAGGACGTCCAGCTCGTCCGCCTCTTTGTCCTTGATGCTTTGCAGCTCTTTCTCGCTGTGCTCCTGCAAGTGGGCATCGAGTCCGGCCAGGCCTTGCCGCATGTCCTCTTCGCGGGCCATCAGGTAGGGATCCTTGTCGGTGACGCTGGCCAGGGCCGAAAGCCCCTTGGTGTAGAGCTGCCGGCAGGTGCCGAACTGCCCCTGGATCTGGGCATCCATGGCCCGTTTCACCAGGTTGGCGATGTTGATCTTGAGCTGCATCAGCTCGAGGCGGCGATCCTCCTGGGCAAAGCCCTGCGGATCGATCTTGCCCTTGTTGTGTTCAACCCGCAGCACGGCCCGCATCTTCTTGACCAGCTGCAGCATCTGGATGGCCTGGCGATCCGACTCCGGGGTCTTGAAGTGCCCCTCATCCTGGCTGCTGTAGTTCTCCTGCACGTTCTTGATCTGGGTCTGCACGTCGGCAATGCGCTGCTTGAGCTGGCCGCTCGGCATCACCAGGGCGATGGCGCGATAGGCATCGAGGATCCGGTGCTGCAGCAGCAACACTATGTTCTTGGAGAAGGGCACCAGGTTGACGTTGAGCAGCATCTCTTCGGTTTCATCCACCACCGACTTGTGGCGGGCGATGGCATGACGCTTGTCGGCCTCAGCCTTCTGCTTATATTGCTGCACCACGTTATAGGCGATAACCAGAAACAGGAGTGCGCCAATAGACAGCAATACCAGGGTTAAAATCATAGGAAGTCCAAACTCCTGTCCCAATCCAATTGCGTGATCCTACAACAGCTTACCTAGTTAAGGTAGTCCGCAGCGCGGAGCTTGCCCCCGATTTGTTGTGCCCAGACGGGCAGGAGCACAAGGGAAAGCCAGGATCACGCGGCGCTGGCGATACCGCCATTACCCCTTAGTATCGCCCATCGGGCCCATTACTTGAGGTTGAACCCCCTGGATCGCAGGAAATCCTGCATGAAGGGGCGCGCCTCCTTGCCCAGGATGCCCCGGATCTGGCCGCTCCAGCTCTGCTGCTTGTTGTTGCTGCTGCGGGACTGGTAGTAAGCCTCGATCTGCTGGTCGTAGCCGGCAAGCAGTTCGCGATCCAGTTCGGTCTGATAGCGGTTTTCATGCACCACCAGAGCCCGAGGCAAGCGGGGTTTCTGTTCGGGCGCCTGAGCGGGGTGGCCGAGGCAGAGGCCGAACAGCGGGATCACCTGATGTGGCAAGCCCACCGCCTCGCTCACGGCGGTCGGATTGTTGCGGATCCCGCCGATATAGACGCCGCCAAGTCCCATGGACTGGGCTGCCAGCAAAGCATTCTGGGCCATCAGGGCGCCGTCGATGGCACCGATCAGCAGCTGCTCCACAAAGCCGGTCTGGGCATCCGGCACCACTTCGCAGTGGCGATGGTAGTCGGCGCAAAAGAGCAGGAACTCGGCGGCCTGGGCCACGTAGGCCTGATGCCCCGCCAGCTCGGCCAGGCGGCTGCGCAGCGCCTTGTCAGTCACCCGAATGATGCTGTTGGCCTGCAGGAAGCTGGAGCTGGAAGCGGCCTGGGCCGCGCTCAGGATCTGGTCGAGCTGAATGTCGGTGATGGGCTCGGCGGTGAATTGACGAATGGAGCGATGGGCGAGAATAAGGTCGAGAGTCGGGTTCATGTTGCCTCCAGAGACGAAGCCCACACTCTACCCAAAAACAGCGAGGGGCCTAAGGCCCCTCGCATTAACACCGCCACAGAGTAATGCGCTAGCCTGCCAGCGGATAGCAGCCAGCCTTGCAGCTGACCATGAAACGGCTCTCTTCCACCTGCGCCACCGTCATCGGCTTGCTGAACAGGAACCCCTGAAACACGTGGCAGCCCTGGGTGCGCAGGGCGGCGAGCTCATGCTCGTCCTCCACTCCTTCGGCCATGATGCCGAGACCCAGGCTGGTGGCCATGGCGACGGTAGCGCGGATCACCGGCAGGTTGAGGCCCACCACGAAGGAGCGATCCAGCTTGATGGTGTCAATGGGCAGCCGGTTGAGATAGGCCAGCGACGAGTAGCCGGTACCGAAGTCGTCGATGGCAATCTTGATCCCCTGGGCACTCAGGGCGTCGAGGATCTCGATGCACCCCTTCATGTCCAGCATCAATACCGTCTCAGTCAGCTCCAGCGTCAGCAGGCTGGCCGCCACCCCGAACTCCTTGAGCTGCTGGGCCACCAGTTCAGGCAGGGCGGAAGAGAGCTGGAAGCCGGAGAGATTGACCGACACCGGCACGTTCACCCGCCACTCCCGTTGCCAGTGAGCCATCTGGGCCAGCGCCGTCGACAACACCCAGCTGCCTATCTCGCGGATCAGCCCCATCTCTTCCGCCAGCGGGATGAACTCCACCGGCGAGACCTGGCCCAGCACGGGATTGTGCCAGCGCAGCAGCGCCTCGTAGCCGAGCAGCTTGCCCTGTGCCACATCCACCTGAGGCTGGTAGCAGAGGCTCAGCTCCCCCCGCCCGATGGCCTTGGCCAAGAACTGCTTCAGGGTCAGCTTGCGATGCAGAGTCTGCTGCATGCTGGGGGTGAAGCGCTGCCAGCGCAGCCGGCCCATCTGCTTGGCCTGATACATGGCCATGTCGGCGCGGGTGATGAGGTTGTCGCCGTCGTCCGCATCGTCCGGATAGATGGCGATGCCGATGCTGCCGCCGATGGTCACCTCGGGCACGCCGCTCAACTGCAACGGCTTGGTCATCTGGGAGAGCATGAGGTCGGCCACCTCCTGCGCCCGATCGCTCGAGTGGCTGAGCGGTACCAGGGCGGTGAATTCGTCCCCACCGAGCCGGGCCAGCTCCACATCGCGCGGGCAAATCTGCTTGAGCCGACCGGCAACCCGCTCCAGCAGCCGATCACCGGCTTTGTGGCCGTAGTTGTCGTTGACCAGCTTGAAGTTGTCCAAGTCCATGAACACCAGCGCAAAACGCCCGCCCAGCCCGCAATAGGCCTCCAGCGATTTCATCAAGCCATAGCGGTTGAGAAGGCCGGTCAGCGAGTCGTGCCAGGCCAGGTGGCGGTGCTCCAGCTCTTCCAGCTTGCGGTCGGTGATGTCGCGCATGGTGAGCAGGATCTGCGCCCCCTGCTGAATGTGGCGAAACTGGTACTGAAACCAGCGCATCCCCTTGAGGGTGCGGCACTCCCCCTCGGCCACCACTTCATCGAGGCGGGAGAGCTTCTGATAGAAAGCCTCGTCATTGCCGGAGAAGAGCTGGGAGAGGTAGCGGATCTGGTTGCCGAAACACATGTCGAAATGGTGGTTGCCGCTCTCCAGCTGGCCCTGATTGTCAAACAGACAGGCCAGGGTATCGCCGGTGGCGAGCGAGGACTCCTGATAGAGGGTATCGGCGTCGATCACCGCCTCGGTCATCATCATCAGCCGACCCGCCAGCTGGATGCCGGAGAGGCGCAGGTAGATCTGCTTTTTCACGCCCTTGGGGGAAAGCGTCCACCACTCGCTGTAGCTGCGCCCCTGCTGGAAATCCCCGAGGTAGCGCTGCAACAGCAGATCGATGGCCTGTGCCATGTCGGCCGAGAAATCGCGCGATTGCAGCTCGCCCAGCGAGCTCGCTTCCCACACGCTCAAGGCGGCGCGATTGGCCCAATAGATGTGGTGATGCCGGATGTCATAAACCCAGATTGGGGTATGCAGCACATCCATCCCGTTCAATAACCGTTCGTCTAGCGTATTCATCTAATATGGTGATTCATGATGTGTGATCACAGGGAAACCCAGCGACGGAGGGCCCTCCCGGGCACCCGGTGCTGGTACAAAATCGGATCCAGCCCATAATGTGAAACAAGCATGCGCAAAGGGCTGACTTCATATGAAAACGCTACATGTGAAACCCATGGTCAGAAAAAACGGACTCACGTTGGTATTGTTGGGCATCATAGTAACCATTGCTATGATTTTTATACTTTTTTTATTCGGTGAACAACCACTAATCCCCCTCGTCTCCGGCCTGCTGGCGGGTCTGATGATGATATTTATCGGCTCATTGAAGCTGATTGAGCCTCACTTCAGTCTCTCGCTCTGTCACGATTGTCTGCAATATCACCATAAATACGGCGGTTGGATCCTGAAATGGAGAAATATTCAGCGAATAGACCAGCCGCGCATTCATCTGGGCTGGGATCTGGTCCCCCTGCCCTATATCGGTTTGAAAATAAAAGATTACGACGATTTTTTGACATTGATCACACCCAGATTGGCAGTGCGCCTGCTGACCGAGCAACGCAGCGTCTTGCTGCAGGCCCTGCGTAGCGAACAACCGGCCTGCAGCAGCGGGGGTTGTGCTTGTGCTTTTCAGGGCGAGGGATTGCTGGAAGAGAGCCATTTTCGCTCTCCCTCCGGCCAGCGCTATGAGGGGGTGATCGCCATGCTGGCCAACCGCATGACCCGGCTGCGCGAGCTGCTCGGCTACGATCTGCTGGTGCCGGACAACAGCCTTGACCGGGATCCGGTCGAATTTGTCCGGCTGTTGCACCAGTACCAGCGGGAGTCGAATCTAATCCAGATCAATTAAACGCCGGATTGAGCTTGCCAAGGCGGGCGCCTCTTCTTAAGGTCACTGGCTTGTTACACCCAGAACACCGCTTATGAAGTACATCGAAGAGTTCTATCTGTTCGTCAAGGTGGTGCAAGAGGGAGGCTTCTCCCACGCGGCAGCCGCACTGGGCATGCCAACCGGCACCATCAGTCGACGTATTTCTCAGCTGGAAGAGCAGCTTGGCTGCTCCTTGCTACACAGATCCACCCGCAAACTCCGCCTCACCGACGAAGGGCTGCGCTACTACGAGCGCCTGTGCACCCCGTTGGCCGCGATCGAGCAGGCCACCGGCGAGATCCAGGGCAAAGAGGCCGACATCAACGGGGTGATCCGTCTGGCGGCCCCCATCGCCCTCTCCAACACCATCCTGGTCGACATGCTGGCGGACTTTGGCCTGCACTACCCCGAGGTGCAGTTCGACATTACCCAGACCAACGACCACCAGCATCTGTTCGACAACGACCGGGATCTGGTGTTCTTCAACGGCGAGCTGCCGCAATCCTTGCCCAACGCACTCTGCCTTGGCCACATCGAATACGGCCTGTTTGCCTCCCCGCTCTATCTGGAGAAGATGGGCACACCGGCGCATCCCGCCCAGCTGGAAGATCACGCGCTGATCTACTGCTGGCCACACCAGCACTGGCAGTTGACCGATCGGGACGAGCAGACGGTACAGATCAAGCGCTCCGCCAAACTGACCGTCAACCAGACCCAGGCTGCCGTCCGGGCAGCCAGGCGCCACCTGGGGATCGTCAATGCCCCGCTGCACTACGTGCATCCCTTCCTGCAGGATGAGCAGTTGGTCGCGGTGCTGCCCGACTGGAAAACCGGCAACCGGCCCTTCTATATGTTGCGCTGCCAGCCTCAGTTTGCCCCGCTGCGTGTTAAGATGTTCGCTGAATTTGTTGAAAAATATTCAGCGCGCTACCGGAATCGCCAATGGGACAATCAATTTTCACCGGCGACCAGCCTGTCCCATTGCATCTGACCGTTGGCGGGCCACACTTATAGCAATCCTCGTTGACCAGGCCAGCCTAACACTATGAATGTATTGATATGTGATGACTCAGGATTCGCCCGTAAACAGCTGGCCCGCGCCCTTCCCGCCGACTGGGACGTGACGCTGCATTACGCCGCTAACGGGCTGGAAGGGATAGAGCAGGTGCTGATGGGTCATGGGGATCTGATCTTCCTCGACCTGACCATGCCGGAAATGGATGGCTACGGCGTGCTGGAGACCCTGCAGCGGGAGGGGCTGCGCAACAAGGTCTTCGTTGTCTCCGGCGATATCCAGCCGGAAGCCTATCAGCGGGTGATGGGGCTGGGAGCGCTGGATTTCATCAAGAAACCCGCCGCACCGGAAACCCTCAGCGCCCTGCTGAAACAGCATGATCTGTGGCAGGCCAAAGGCGCCGCCACTGCAAATGACACCCGGCCCGCCGGCCAGAGTGTCAGTGATGTCGGCAGCCTAGATACCGGCATCAAGATCAGTCCCGAGGTGCGCGACGTCTATCAGGAGCTCGCCAACGTCTCCATGGGCCAGGCCGCCGACCTGCTGGCCCGCCTGCTCAACGCCTTCGTGGTGCTGCCCATTCCCAACGTCAACGTGCTGGAAGTGTCCGAGCTGCACATGGCCCTCTCTGCCGCCGCCGACTCGGATACCCTCTCCGCCGTCTGTCAGGGCTTCATCGGCGCCGGTATCGCCGGCGAGGCGCTGATTCTATTCCACGACTCCAGCTTCAAGGATCTGGCCCGGCTGATGAACCATCAGGGCGTGCTCGATCGCAACGCCGAGCTGGAGCTCTTGATGGATACCGCCAACGTGCTGATCGGTGCCTTTTTGCGCGGTTATGCCAGCCAGCTCGATACCCCCTTCAGTCAGGGCCATCCTGTGGTACTCGGCCAGCACAGGCCCATCAACGAGCTCATCAACACCAACAAGAGTCGCTGGCGCCGCACCCTGGCCATCGAGATCAACTACCGGGTCCAGGATTACGCGGTGCAGTGCGATCTGCTGCTGCTGTTTACCGAAGATTCCATCGCCACCATGAACAACAAAATCATGCACATGCTCTAGGAGTGACCATGGAAATCCGTGAATTTCATTGGCTGATGAACATAGTCCAGAACCTGGACGTGGGGCTGGTGGTGCTCGACAAGGAGTACAAGGTGCAAGTGTGGAACGGCTTCATGGAGAGCCACAGCGGCCGATTGGCCGGCGAGGTGCGCGATGGCGTGCTGTTCGAACTCTTCCCCGATGTGGATCGGGCCTGGTTCGAGCGCAAGGCCAACATGGTGTTCAAGCTCAACAACCGCGCCTTCAGCACCTGGGAGCAGAAACCCTATCTGCTGCGTTTTTCCAACTACCGCCCGATCACCGGCTCAGCCCCCCACATGTTCCAGAACCTGACGCTGGTGCCGCTGGCCGATTTTGGCGGTCAGGTGACTCACATCGCGGTAATGATCTACGACGCCACCGACGAGGCCATGCTGATGAGCGGCCAGCGCCAGGCGTGACCCGCTTTCTTCTCAACAATAAAACAGGGCGCCTTGGCGCCCTGTTTTATTGAGTGAACCTTAACGTGCGGCAAGGTACTCGGTGAAGGCATCGATCACCTCGTCGATGTCGTCATCGGTGATCTGCAGATGGGTCACCAGCCGCATCTCGCCATAACCGGAGAAGAGGATCCCCCGCTCCTTCATGAACGCGAGCAGCGCCTCGGCCTCCCCTTTCACCAGCCGCAGAAATACCATGTTGGTCTGCACCAGCGCGAGATCCAGCCCGATGCCGGGCAATGCGGCCAACCCTTCGGCCAGCCGTCTGGCACGGCGGTGATCGTCTGCCAACCGGGCCACATGCTGATCAAGGGCAAACAGACCGGCCTGAGCCAGGATCCCCGCCTGGCGCATGCCACCACCCAACATCTTGCGCAGCCGTCTGGCGCGGTCGATGAAGGGGCGAGAGCCCACCAACAGCGACCCTACCGGTGCTCCTAGCCCCTTGGAGAGGCAGATGGAGATGCTGTCAAAGGGGGCGGCCAGCTCGTCTACCCCATGACCGCTCGCCACGGCGGCGTTGAACAAACGGGCACCATCCAGATGCAGTTGCAACCCGCGTTCGTCGACGAATTTGCGCATCGCCTGCAGGTAGTCAAGAGGCAGCACCTTGCCGTTATGGGTGTTTTCAAGGCAGACCAGCCGGGTCTGCACAAAATGGGCATCATCAGGGGCGATCGCCGCGGCGACATCGGCCACTGCCAGCGAACCGTCGGCCTGCATGGGCACCGCCTGCAGCGCGACCGATCCCAGCACGGCGCTCCCCTGCGCCTCATAGCGATAGATGTGGGCCGCCTGACCGACGATGGCGCCCTCCCCCCGCTGACAGTGGCTCATCACCGCCAGTAGATTGGACATGGTGCCCGAGGGGACAAACAGCGCGGCCTCCTTGCCAAGCAGCTCGGCCCCGCGGGCCTCCAGTGCATTGACGCCGGGATCTTCCCCGTAGACATCATCCCCCACCTCGGCATGCAGCATGCTCTGACGCATGGCATCCGTGGGCTGGGTGACCGTATCACTTCGTAAATCGATATAGCGCATGACATCCCTCCTGAAGCAGGAGGATGACGTTAGCCAGCAGGAGCTGGCTTGGCAAGCGGGCCGTTTCCGGAATGTGAAGCCGGTGACGGGTTACCAGGGCAGCGGCTGGCCCTGCAGGTCGAGGAAGCCGCCGGACTGGGCCGGCGACAATTGGTTGATGAGATCAAGCAGACGCGGCGCCACCAGCGCCGGATCCTGCAAGGTCTCGGCCGCCAGCTCGTCGAGGAAGGGTTGATTCATGGGGGTGGCCATCAGCCCCGGATGCACGGTAACAACCCCGGCGGCGGGGAAGCGCTCCCCCCATTCGTGGGCCAGCGTTCTTGCCCCCATGTTGAGGGCCGCCTTGCTCATCCGGTAGCTGTAACGGCTGCCCGTCTCGTTGGCGCCAAGACTGCCGGCCAGATCGGAGAGAGAGCAAAGCCAGAGGCGGGCATCCGGCGTCATCCGGCGGCTCAGGCAGGCGGCCAGAGCCAGCTGCGGCCAGGCGTTGGCCAGCAGGCTGTCGCACAGCCACCTGGGTTTGACCTCCTCCACCCGCCGCTCCGGCATGAAGTTGATGTCGTGCAACAGACCGATGGTGTTGATAACCACGCTCGGCAACGGCGCCGTGTCATAGAGGGTGAACAGGGCATCGAAGGAGAGCACATCCACCTCCTGCAACGGGAAATAGCAGGCGGGATCCACCCCCTTGGGCAGCTGCCTGCCGGCCAGCACCAACTCCTCGCCACGGGCGGATAGCTCATGTGCCAGCGCCGTGCCCAATCCGCCGCTGCCCAAGATCAGATAGCCCATCTCCCTCTCCCTGCTGCCCTTATCTGCTTTAGAGGGTATCAGAATAATCCCCGGCCGTTGCCCGGCCATCCCCATTCAGGCTCACGCCTCATGCAGGTGTTTGCCAAACTCGCGTGCCCGCGCCAGATCCAGAAATCCGTCAGCCTGCTTGTGACTGCGCAAGAACTGGTAGTAGGCGAGCAGGGTAACCAGCTCGTCTTCTGCAGGCAGACGCTGCTGCGGCAACTGTTCCTGCAACAAGGTGCCGGCGGCGCTCAGCGCTTCTCTGTCCACCACCTCCGCCTGCCGATAAAGGTAGCCGCAGCCGGTGGCGAGCCACTCCAGCGAGCAGTTGGCGGCCATGGCAATCTGGTTGGCCTTGCCAAGGCCGGGTTCGGCCCCTTTCAGATATTTACGGATCAGGGCCTCACTCAGCCCCACCTTGCGGGCAAAGGCACTGATGCTGCCCGTCCCGATCAGGCTGTGCAAGCGCTCGGCAAAACCGTCCATTTCCTTCCCCTTCAGAACCAAAGTTCGAATTAACAAAAGCCGCATTATTGCCTTGCCAGCCAGAAGAGACCAAGATGCTGGCAGCTTTTTTCCCTTATCCGCCAAGGAGCCACCATGTCCGTATCCCGCCTCCCCCTGCATCCACAGGGTCCGACCTTCTCTCGCCTCATCATGGGTTACTGGCGTCTGATGGAGTGGCAACTCTCCCCGAGCGCCCTGCTGGATCTGATGAAGTACCACCTGGATCTGGGGGTCACCACCATCGATCACGCCGATATCTACGGTGGCTACCAGTGCGAAGAGGCCTTCGGCAACGCCCTGCGCCTTGAACCCTCTCTGCGCAGCCGGATGGAGATCGTCAGCAAGTGTGGCATCGCCCTCACCGCCAAGCCGGAACACGCGCTGAATCACTACAACACCGGCAAGGCGCACATCATCGCCAGTGCCGAGGCCTCCTTGCAAAAGCTCGCCACCGACCACCTGGATCTGCTGCTGATCCACCGCCCGGATCCCCTGATGGATGCCGACGAGGTGGCCGATGCCTTCATCACCCTCAAGCAGGCAGGCAAGATCAAGCATGCCGGGGTCTCCAACTTCACCCCTCGCCAGTTCGAGCTGCTGCAGTCGCGCCTGCCCTTCCCGCTGGTGACCAATCAGCTGGAGATCTCGCCGCTCAACCAGAGCACCACCCTGGACGGCACCCTGGACCAATGCCAGCAACTGCGCATCAAGCCGATGGCCTGGTCCTGCCTTGGTGGCGGGCGCCTGTTCCAGGCTCCCGAATATGCCCCGCTGCGCGCCGAGCTCGAGCAGATCCGCCAGGAAGTGGGCGCCAAACAGATCGAACAAGTGGTCTACGCCTGGGTCATGATGCTGCCAAGCCAGCCGCTGCCGCTGATAGGCTCCGGCAAGCGGGAGCGCATCGCCGCCGCCGTGGCCGCTGAATCCATTGTCCTCAATCGCCAGCAGTGGTTTCGCATTCGCAAGGCGGCGCTCGGTTACGACGTACCCTGATTCATCCGGCAAATTCCAGAAACAAAAACGGCATGGGGGAAACCCATGCCGTTTTGCGTTATCGAGGCAGCTCAGCGATGACGCTGGGGGCGACCACGTGGTGCATCTGTCTTCGGCTTGGCCTGGTTGACTGTGATGGTACGGCCACCGATTTCGGTGCCATGCAAACCGGCGATGGCCTTTTCAGCCTCGCCATTGACAGGCATTTCAATGAAGCCAAACCCCTTGGACTGACCGGTATCGCGATCGATGATGATATCGACCTTGTCTACCTGCCCAAATTGGCTGAACACGGTTGTCAGTTCGTCGGCCGTCATCCGGTACGACAGATTACCTACGTAAATCTTCATGCCATCCACTCTCGATTCAAGGTGCCTTCTCTATCCAATCACCAACACAAAGGTAAGGGCACAACCCCCATGCCGGACCTGCCAGGGCATCATGCCTGGGCACTCCCCCGTACGGTTCACTCAAGTCATTGATCTCTTGGATGAACAGAACGGGCAAGATCAATTCGAGTCACTGGCAGTATCTGAGCTTTGGGGAAGATTGTCGAGAAAATAGTCAGCTCATATGGGGAGCAGGGCATCCAGCAGCCCCTGCAGCGTGCGTCGACCATGCCAGGCGCGCTTAAAGCCAAAGCGATAGGTGCCGGCTGCCACGACATGGGTGCCTTCCCGACTCAGCCCCATCAGCGCGGTGGCGGCCGCCAGCTGTTCATCGTTTAGCGCCAGATCCAGGCTGAAGGCCAGCCACTGACCATCGTGGCCCACCTTGCGATCCCGCTCGACCCCGACCAGTACCGATCTTGGCAGGGCCTGTGCCCGATCGCTGCTGCCATTGAGCAGGTAAAGGTGCGTCTCGTCCCAGGCCAGTTCCGCCAGCCGCCAGCGCTGCCAGCTGCGAGGCAGTATCATCATCAGCAGCACTATGCCGCCAAACACCAGCCCCACCCAAGGCAGCAAGCCCATTTGCGGATAACCCAAGCCAACGGCGGCCAGCACGGTGAAAAGGCTCGCCAGCAACAGCACAACCATCACCGGATAGAAACGGCGAGCAGGGGGCATCAGCCAGACCAGTCCCTCTTTGTTCACCAGCTCACTGACCTTCATTCTCTTCTCCTCTTGCCTGTGCGTTCACACGCCCTGGATGCACCAATTTTGTCGCGCATTGTGCGCGAGCCCGACACCGGGATGCAACCGGGCTCGCTCATCGGGTGACGGCCTCACCGGACTCTTGGTATCATTCTCTTCATCTGAGCCCATTCGCATGCTTGTCGGGAGTCTCATGCTTGCCACCACCCTGCTCTTCATGGCCAGTGCCTTTCTTGCCGAACCTCATCCCCGCCAGGCTGAAGCGATTGGCGGCTACTCCGCCGGCTGCCTCAAAAATGGAGTAGCACTGCCGCTGACCGGCCCCGGCTATCAGGTGATCCGCACCAAGCGACTGCGCTACTACGGCCACCCCGAGCTCATCGCCTACCTGACCACCCTGGCCAACCAGACCCGCATGGCCGGCATGCCGGACCTCTATATCGCCGATCTCGCCATGGCCCACGGTGGCCCCTTCACCTCCGGTCACCGCAGCCACCAGACCGGCCTCGACGCCGACATCTGGTTTCGTATGGCCAACCAGCCCATCTCAACATGGGAGCAGGATGCCCCCAAGGAGTGGGCGCTGATCGATGAGCCCAGCTACCGGTTACTGCCCGGGCGCTTCGGCCCCCAGCAGCTAAACCTGCTGCGCCTGGCAGCCAGCAAGCCTGAGGTCGCCCGCATCTTCATCAACCCGGTGCTCAAGGCCGAGGTATGCAAACGGGCACCCGATGAACCCTGGGTCGGCAAGTTGCGCCCCTGGGTCGGCCACTTCAGCCACTTTCATGTGCGTCTACGCTGCCCGGCCGGCAGCCCGGATTGCCAGCCTCAGGCGCCGATCCCGCCCGGCAACGGCTGCGGCGCCGAGCTGGTTTCCTGGCTCAAAGACAAGCCGCAACTGCCCAAGGTTTCGATGGCTTACCACAAACCCAGACTGCCCGCCCGTTGTGGCGGTTGACCACAAGCTGGTATGGTGAGCCGTTATCTGCAAAAAATGTCAATGGAGAACAACAAGATGGCCACTTCACTCTGGCAGAGGGCAACCCAGTCCCTGTTGGTTATGACCCTGCTGCTGGGCCTGACCGGTTGCGGCATGAACAATATTCCGACCCTGGATGAGCAGGTCAAGGCGAGCTGGGGCCAGGTCGAGAACCAGTATCAGCGCCGCGCCGATCTGGTCCCCAATCTGGTGGCCACCGTCAAGGGCTACGCCAGCCACGAGCAGGAGACCCTCAAGGCGGTGACCGATGCCAGAGCCCGGGTGGGCAGCCTGCAGGTCAGTGATCCCGCCCAGCTCAAGGAGTTTGAAGCGGCCCAGAACCAGCTCTCCGGCGCCCTCTCCCGGCTGATGGTGGTGGTCGAGCGCTATCCGGACCTGAAAGCGGATCAGCAGTTCCTGACCCTGCAGGCCCAGCTGGAAGGCACCGAAAATCGTATTTCGGTGGCCCGGCGCGACTACATAGAAGCGGTACGTCAGTTCAATACCGAGATCCGCACCTTCCCCGGCGTCATCTGGTCCAAGCTGCTCTACTCGGACCTGGAGGCCAAACCCACGTTCAGCGCCAAGCCAGGTGCCGATGAGGCGCCCAAGGTCAGTTTCCAATGAAGCGCGTGATCCGCGCCCTGTTGTCCTGCCTGCTGCTGTGGACGGCGGTGGTGTCCGCCGCCCCCACTTTCCCCGCCTTGAGCGGACGAGTGGTGGACGAGGCCAACCTGATGTCCCGCAAGCAGGCCCACCAGCTCACCCAGCAGCTGGCGGCATTCGAGAAGCGCAGCGGCATCCAGCTGGTGGTGGTCTCCATCGACACGCTGGCGGGCGACACCATCGAGGAGTACGGCTATCAGCTCGGCCGTCATTGGGGCATCGGCCAGAAGGGCAAGGACAACGGGGTGCTGCTGCTGATCGCCCAGGATGAGCGCAAGGTGCGCATCGAGGTGGGCTACGGGTTGGAAGGCGCCCTGCCCGATGCCATCGCCGCCAACATCATCCAGACCCGGATCCTGCCCGCGTTCAAGCGCGGCGACATGGTGGCCGGGGTGGTTGCCGGCAGCCAGGCGATCATGCAGGCGCTGGCGGGCGAGTACAAACCGGTGGACAACGCCAGCAAGGATAAGCTGGGCGGGCCCTGGCTGTTCATCCTGATGGTGATAGTGATGATCGTGCTGCACAACCTGCGTGGCGGTGGTGGTGGCGGCAGAGGTGGCCGGCGCCGCGCCGCTTACCTCGCCGGTGGCTTCGGTGCCGGTCGCTCCGGTGGCGGTTTTGGTGGTGGCGGCGGCGGTTTCAGTGGAGGGGGCGGCAGTTTCGGCGGCGGCGGCGCCTCCGGTGGTTGGTAACAGGGATTAAGAGACGACACATGATTTCGAAACAGTTCTTTCACACGCTGCAGGCCAGGGTCAAACAGGCGGAGCAGGCAACCGATGCCGAGCTGGTGACCGTTCTGGCCCCCGCCAGCGACGGCTATCGCTACATCCCCACCCTGTGGGCGGCGCTGCTGGCCATGCTCACCCCGCTGCTGGTATTCGAGCTCGGTTTTTGGCTCGGCTGGTACGAGATCCTGCTGGTGCAGTGGTCGGTCTGGCTGGTGCTGAGCATCCTGTTCCACTGGACCCCCATCAAGATGTACCTGATCCCCAAACAGGTTCGCCAGCACAGGGCCGCCCTGATGGCACGCCTGCAGTTCGTCGAACAGGGGTTGCATCGTACCCGGGACAGGCTGGGTGTGCTGATCTTCGTCTCGGTGGCCGAGCACTACGTGGAGATCCTGGTGGATGACGGCATCGCCCAGCACATCGACAACGGTCAGTGGCAGGAGATCATCGATGACTTCACCCGCCGGGTACGCAACAAGGAGGTGGAGCAGGGTTTCCTCGAGTGCATCGAGCGGACCAGCGCCATTCTGACCGACGCCTTCCCCGCCACCCGCGACCAGAACGAGCTGCCGGACAGCCTGATCATCCTCCCCAAGCCCTGAGCGGGTTTAAAAAACCGGCATTCTGTTCAAGGGATAGGCGTTCGATAAAGATTATGAAAAATAAGGGGAAAAGTGGTTGACCCAGGCAGCCCTTTCCCCTAAATTACGCCCCGTTCCAGCGCAACGGCGCTGTGAGCAAAAATTTGGTGAGGTGTCCGAGTGGCTGAAGGAGCACGCCTGGAAAGTGTGTATACGGCAACGTATCGAGGGTTCGAATCCCTCCCTCACCGCCAAATATAACCCGTTGAATTTCAACGGGTTTTTTCATTTCTAGACTTACGTGATTTTTTTCCTGGATCAACTGGGTGGAACAATCATGTATCTGAGTAAAAATGCCTCCGGCACCTACTACACTCGTCTCCCGCTGCCTAAGTCATTACGTGACCGTGGCTTGCCCTTCGCTATCCGTACTTCCCTTTGCACCAAAGATAGGCAGCTCGCCGTAGACCGCAACCTAGCAGTGGCAGCTCGTACTCGTGCACTAATCGCGGCTACCCCTGCCGATACTACACCCCGCAGTTTCTATCGCTGGATCCGCGCCGATCTAGACGCTTTCAAAGCTGCGGGATTTGCTGCATCTCTTACGCCCTCCCAATCCATTGCTTCCCCCATCGAGTCCTCGACTTGCCCCGCCAAGGGGATTGCCCTTACCCAGGCGTTGACACAGTTTCTCGACGCCAAATCGAGTGAGGGGATCCAACATAAATCCGTGGGCCAGCTCCAACTTCGGATCAACGCCTTCGTCACCTGGGCCAAAGGGGTCAAAGCCGATCAGGTGACCCCAACCTTGGCGCAGGAGTACCGCAACATCTTGCTGCGCAAGAGCGACATCAGTTTCAAAACTAAGACCGATTATCTGGCAGCCCTGAAACAGTTCTTCCGTTGGTGCGTGGCACTGGACTATTGCAGTCGTAACCCTTTCGATGGGCTGACGGCAGGTAAAAGACCGAGCAAACGGGCGGATGAAGAGCGAGTGCGCTGGCATTGCCCTCAACTGGCCCAACTGTTTGCCAGCCTGCGCAGCAAACAATCCCAGAAAGGCAGAAAGTTGAAAATTCAGGACTGGTGGGTGCCCCTGCTGTGCCTATACGCAGGGTTGCGGCCTTCCGAGGCCTGCCAGCTCAAAACTCAGAACATCAAACAGGTTGAGGGGATTTGGTGTTTGATGGTCGATGCGGGAGAGGCGGATCAGCAGCTCAAAACCATCAATGCGTACCGTACCGTGCCACTGCACAGTGCGTTGATCGGACATCAATTCCTGGACTATGTGGAGAGTCGTCGCAGTCAAGGGAAGGTATTTTTGTTCGATGACCAACCATCAGGCAAAGACGACGACTGGGCGCATAACATCACCTGTCGCTTCCAACGCCACCTCAATGAGGCTGGCATCGTAGGTCAGGGCCGTCCCACGCTTTACGGGCTGCGGCATACCTTCATCGATGAGTTACAGCAGGCGGATGTCGCTGAGCATGTTGTAGCCGAACTTGCGGGACACAGTAAAAACGGCCTGACGTTTGGCCGCTATGGCAAACGTGTGAACATTAGGCTGCTGAATGAGAAAATCCAATCCCTTCCTACCGACCTGATACCCCACCACCTGCTGTCAGGGGGAAAATCACCGTAAAGATGACGCATATTTTTTGGGTAACAGGGCTGTCTCCCCCCCATGAAAAAACCAATATGAGAGCATTTCTCGGCGGTTTAATGGGGCGGGTATGGCCCTATCTTCATGATTTATAATGATTTTAAGCACATTGGAAAATATTTAAAAAACCTAATAAAAATATGTTGACATTTCTTTTTCTTTGTGGGTTATTTTCATTGACGAGTGGTCCTCAATCGTTGTAGTATGCTGATAAAGCTGCTAACAAGGACATAACAACGACAGTAAACACGAAGGATCGAAACGAAATGAATATGGCGTAGAACACACCGACACGTTTATCTCGTTCAAACAAGGGTTATCACCCCTTCAGATTTAAAAAATACCGCCAATATCACAGCTATCTTCGATACGCTGAACGGGTTGTTATTACCCAAATTCGGGTGAAGTGAATAACACATGGTATTTGCTTGATGCAATGTTGAGTAAAAATCTGACGGGAACATTTGATTATATCGATTAAATGACATCAGCTATCGCTAATGTATACTTGGCATTTGACAAATTAACAGGATTTTGAGGTGAAACTTATCTGTTTATAGCGTCACAGAGTAATTTATATCGCTGTTTTTAGGTGCACTATTACCCTCTCGGTATCGATGCGTGAGCATCACGTTTTGCTATTGCTGTTTTTGTAATTGAAGGAGTATTTATAACTGTAATGAGGGTAATTATGAACAAACAAACCAATAAAAGGACCGTTCAAAAACAAAAAACTAAACACAACACTGTGCGTTCAGTCATTGTTGATGAGCATTCACTGGCGTCAGCCATTCGTCAGCACCTGGAAATCAAAAAATACCAGTATGCGCAGACAACCTATGACATTTCGAAGCGTAAAGCAGAACAGTTGATAAAATGGATTGGTGATAAACCGCTGACGTCATATCGTGCGAGTGACATTGAACTGCTCGTAGTGAAATTTTGCAACAAAAAATATAAAGGAAATACCATTAACCAATATTTGGATATATTGAGACAAGTGTTTGCCCGAGCTGTCAGCGATGGTGTTATTCATACCAGTCCAATGGATGGCATTAAAAAATGCAAATTTGAGGTGGACGAACCCGATCCATTTTATCAATACGAAATTAAGGCATTTCTTGCCCTGAAAAGCACCCATTTGCTGGAGGTGTCACTCATCCAACTCGGTATCTCTACGGGTCTGCGCATCAGTGAGTTAATGGCGGTCAGTGCGGAGGCGGTCAATCTCGACAAGAAGACCTTATTGGTTGACCTTGCGTTGGTTGATGGGCAGTACAAAACGCCCAAAACCAGGGGATCTATTCGCACGATAGAGCTGTCAGAACAGGCTGTTGGATCTCTCAAAACCTTGATGAGGCTAGCGGAGCATCGTAAGGCTAAGAAGATTACGGTCACGAGGTCGGATAATCGCACTCAGATGAGTGAACAACGCACCCTGCTGGCTTACTACAACGCCAAAAGGCGCAGTTATGCCTCGGTTGATGAGTTCCGTGAGCGGTTTTTCAGGCCGTTCTGTCAGGCTGCTGGGGTGCGTTATCGGGGGCCATCTCAATTTCGGCACACCTATGCAAGCCAACTGCTCTCGGCGGGGATCAGCATCGAGTGGATAGCCCGTCAGATGGGGCACACCGGTACAGAAATGGTGGTACGCCATTATGGCAAGTGGTTGATGGAGGACGCCCCTGATTATAGGGGTAGGGCTGACACGGTATTTAATGCCTGTATGGCTGGTCAGCAGGCTCAAGTTACTGTGCCGAGCTGTAATCAAAAAACTGAAGATAAAAACACAGAAAGCGAATTCGATGTCGACGCATTACTGGCAACTCCTGCTGTCATGCAGAGATTGATGAGTGTTTTAATGCAGCGAATTTCTGTGGCGCAGTAAATCACTGTCTACATCACGCATTCAGCATTAATTTAAAACTAAATCGCACCTTTAATAAAGGGATCCACGTCGTGGGTGGGGAAATCCTGCCCACTATCTAAAGAAGGCGTTATTCAAGCGCTCTGGGAGATGACCGAATGGCTACACAGGCAACGGAAAAGGAATATGAAAGACTGGCAAAAAATCATTATGAAATCCTAAAGGAAAAGGGCCTTAATATCACAGCAAAAAACATTGCGGATGAATTGTTGGCTCGCGCTTCAAAATGCAGTCCTGGCTATTGGCGAAAACTGCGCTGTGCACTGGTATATCATCAACAATTGTTGAATTTTCCCGACGCGGCCGAGCGAATTCAGGCCCTGAGTAGGCCAGATATACCGGTTAAGGCAAAACAAAAAAGAGTTAAAAAGGTCGATAATGATGATCTCGTTGCACTGATTCAGTATTTTAAGGCGCGTAATGACAGCGCTATGTTGGCGGCCATATTGTTGTTTATGCGCGCGGGGATAAGACCTGCTGAACTAGCCACCATAACTGCGCAGGGTAATCGGCTCACCGTTATCGGAGCCAAAAAAAGCCATGATGGCAAACGTGGTGCAGATAGGGTCTTACAGTTTGACACGCTTTCGCCAGAGAAATTGCAACTCATGGTGACCGAGGCAAAGAAAGCAAAAATTGGCTCATTGCAGGACAAGCTGCGTGCGGCGGGCAAAAACCTCTGGCCGGCGCGAAAATCGCTGCCGACCTTTTACAGCTGGCGCCATCAGATGGGCTCTGAGCTCAAAGCGTCTGGGCTCGACCGGCAGCGCATTGCCTACATCATGGGTCATCAGGCAACGTCTTCTGTGGACAAATACGGCAATCGTAAATCCGCTAATGGTAACGTGTTACCCACTTGCCCAGCGGATGCTGACCTGAGCCATATCAGGACAACGCACGCCGAGCTTTCTGTGGATAACAAAACTCATCGCCAGGTAGCTACACCCACAACAGTGGCTGAGCCTTCGCCGAGCGCAGATTCAACTGCCCCAACAACGCCGAGAGGCATGGCGGCATTCATCAATCGGCATCGCGATGCCGATGACGACTTATCCCGATAAGGGAGCGGCTACAGGGGGACAGCCTTGCTGCTATCACTGCATGGCAAATCCCCCTGGGGCGCAACCGTAAGAACGCCTTCGTCGCAACCGTAAGAACGCAGAGCCAACACAGCGTAAGAACGCGGGGTAAAACATTCTTACGAACGTAAGAATGTGGGTGTGGTGAGAGTAGCGAACCCGGAACCCCCGTAGGTTGCGCAGCGACCGGAGTGGGGTGGAGAACCCATTTTTATGGAGGGTATGAAGCGATTAATATGGCATGACAAAGGAGCCGAATATAGGGGTCAAGGTGGAGTCTGACGAGGCACGAGGAGGAACTACCTTGATGCCTATATATCGGTGACGGTCATCCATATTGATGGCGAAATACCAGACATAAAAAATGTTTAGATGATTATTTGTTATTACACAAAACGCAGCCATAACATCGCTTGGTGCTGATCAATCGAGGGCGTTTACATCACAACCAGTATCTAACCAGCAGAATTTATGACAGCCGAAAAGGCACCATATTGTTTAACAACATAGAGGAAATAGATGAAAATTCTAAACGAAATTTTGGCAATCATTTCAGAACACCCGCGCACCGGATCTAGCAGGGTGCTGGCTGCTGCGTTGGCATCGGCATGTAACACTCAATACACAGTGTCATTGCTCGATGTGTCTGTGAGGCTCGATGAAAGTGGCAGGCGGCTGGTTGAGCGCCTTGCTCGGATCACTCTGGAAGCCGATTATTCGAACGATGCACAGGATCGGGCGCTCCAACGCCTTCGGGCGCTCGGGCTCATTTGCTGATCGAGGACAGACGACCAATGCCACCATTGTTGGTGGCATTTTTATACCTGATTATCCATGCCCTTCATACTGATAGCGCAATATCAGACATAAAAACACTGTATCTGCAACAACACGGGGTAGTTAATTATACATATACGCATGATTAGCTTATGCATATATGTAAACGATGAGACATATCAACATAGTACTAAGTCACCACAATAATATAGGTATGTTTATGAATAATGAAAAACATTATAATTTCAGTCCTGCTGCTGGATTAATTTCCAGCCAGCAACGCCCTAATTGGGTGGTGGATAATCTGATTGAAAAAGGCGAACAGTGGATTATTAATGGCTCGCCCAAAACGGGTAAATCGATGCTTGCAACGCAGTTGGGCTTGGCTGTAGCCAGCGGTAGTGTATTTTTAAATTGGGAAATTAAAAGGCCAGCGCTCGTATTGTATATGGATTTTGAGGTCAATGACAGATTGTTTTGGCAGCGGTACTACACCATGTCGGAACAGACCAACTTGGGAGATGCAAAAAACATTAAAACATTCTTGCGGTGCGGCGATTATAAATCGACTGATGTATTAGATCCTATGGCATCACAGGCAATAATAGATATTGTCAACGACATTCAACCGGATTTGATCATCTGGGATGTCCTCGCTCGGATGCATAATGCAGAGGAAAACAACAATGGCGAAATGGGTCAGGTGATGCGAGCCATTCGAAAAATCAGCGGCTCAGCTGCACATATCATCGTCCATCACGCGAGAAAGGTGTCTCCTAATGCAGGTGGGGTTAACGCTGGCGTAATGAGCATGCGAGGAGCTTCTTCGATTCATGGTGAGGCCGATGGCGTCATCTCACTGGGGACGCGAGAGGGGCAAGGGGCTCGCTACAGCCTGACGTTCAGTGCGAGGGCGGTTGAAACACCTGACGAAATACTCCTTAATCGTATTGGGCTGACATTAGTCAGTGCCATCGGGGAGGAGCGCGACAAGCTGATGGATGGGCTGCTGGAGGCGCTGGAAGGCCAAGCGGTGATTTCTGCCACCACATTGACCGAGAGGTTTTGCCAGTATTTCTCTGTAAAAGAACGGCAGGCAAAAAATTACATAAAAAAATGTGTCGATAATGGTTGGGTGACAAGGGTGGCGACATCTGAACGGACTGAATATGTATTAACAGATGGCATTGCTATCAAACATTTAGCAGATTAATCCACATCCGCCAATTAATTGGATGCAATGGTGCAATGAACTACATATATATAAGTATTGCATGTGATATATTGCACCCCCTTAACAATCCCCCGGCTCGATGAGGATAAATCTACTCTTATCCTCATCGGTTGACATCTCGAAAATAAGTAGGTATGAAAGCATCAAACATTCATTTTAAAAAGTCTAGCCTCCCCGTTTGTTTTCAAATCTAAAAGGAATTTTCTCATGAAAACAAAAAACGGTTTTTTTATTTTATTGGCTGGGATTGAACTTCATGCTGCCTCTTTTTCCGTGCGCTCTCCTCCTTATCGCCATTTGTAAAAAGGCATCTCATCGGAAAGCCGTCTTTACTTTCATAAATTCCACATAGAACTGCGTTCTATGTGAATATACGATCCAGAGTTTAGCAATGCAGGCCGGTCAATAAGAACTCATCTCAGTGTATTAACGGTCAACTCTGATCTCGTTAGGATAGACCCGTCGGCCAAGTTACTGGTGCGTTCAAGATACGAGATAATTGTTCTTATGAGCACCCCAGTTTTTCGGGGGGGGATTGCCGGTCAATAACTGTGCAACAAACACCCAGAATGAGCAAAAAAAAACCAAGAGCAAAATTTGTACAATTATTTTTTCAATAAATAATTCCTTTAAAATCAATGGCATGATCCAGTTTTCTGGCTTGACAGATCGCGATCTCTCGGTTTACCGTGGTGACATTCTTAGAAAACCAATGGCGACTCATGATGGATCAACTATGCGATAGGAGTTTGAAATGGCGGGAGACATTTAAAAATTTCAATATCTCTATTTATACTAATTTTTCGTGGGGCTCGTGATCGGGTTCTGCTCCAAGAGTATTCAAATAAGATGATTGTTATATCATCACCACAGCAACCGTTTGCCGATTTCCCCCACTGGACTAATCATGATAATTTTAACTAAAAAGCCTTTCATCGGCCCATTCATCTACCACCTAAACGGCTATATCACCGAGCCCGGATGTGAACTCCCATTTATCGATGAAAGATCCTATAACCAACCCATTTTGCTGGCTAAACATTTCAACCAACTGCGACGTGACAGCGTCAAAGCTGGTTTTAATGCTGGCAGTGGCAGCGCCGACGTTGGACACTGCCTGATCACCCAATTTATCTTACTGGGTCATCCCGATCTGCCGCATCTCGAGTTTATCCCACAGCCACCCCGGGAGCAGTGCTATACGCAACCAGAGGATGGGCATAGATGCCAGAGGCGACTAAGGGCTCGAACATACACCTATCAGGTCAGCGGCTATATCATCGACTCTAGCTATCCACAGCCATTCACTGAGCTGGTTCGATTGGATACCCCCCTGTTATCGGGCAAAAATTTTTTCCAGATGACCCAGCATCTGCGTAACCACCTGCTGGGTGCAATCCCAAGCCATCCTCATATGAACCCCAGCCTGTTAGTGACCGAGTTCAATTTGCTCCACGATCCGGTTTACGACCTCAGCGATGCGTTTCACTCCACTGTCGCACGGTGTTCGGATGGAATGCTGCGGGATAACGGGATTTGTGTCGCGAGCAGTTAGTCTAGGGAAGGTGCGAACAAGTGGATCGCATCGCACTTTCACCACGAGCTCTTTGTCCGCATTTGAAATGCCCATCACTCCAAAAACCTAACTTTTTGCCGCAAGTATTCGGCTATTAAGCGCCATTTAGCCTCATTTTCGAGGCTTATCTCGATTTTTGGGCACAGCTATTCCCCCCATGCCCGTATCATCTGGTCCACGCGAAACAGATTCACCAGCGTAAACAACATCGCCAGTTGGTTGTCGTTCTTGCGCAGCCCCGGCCACTTGAACCGCGCCTTCACAAAGCCAAACTGACGTTTGATGATCCGAAACGGGTGCTCCACTTTGGCGCGGATGCTGGATTTGAGCCTCTCAAAGGCAATCACAGCCTGGTTTTTTCGCGGATGCTTGTTGAGCTCCTTGAGCCTGCCTGGTCGCATCGCAATCGCAATCGCCCATTGGTGCCCTTACATCCGCCAGCTCTTCACGATTTTCCGCACCCCTGATATCGCTGCGTCAGCGAACACAAATGCCTCCTCGCCATGGAGCAGATTTCCCACTTGATTGAGGTCATGCTCATTGGCTGCCGTGGTCTCCAGACTGTGCGTCAGGCTACTCTTGGCATCGACACCGATATGAGCCTTCATGCCGAAGTACCATTGATTGCCTTTCTTCTTGGTCTGGTGCATCTCGCCGTCACGCTCGCCACGCTTGTTCTTGGTCGAGCAAGGGGCAGTGCATATTCCGGTCGAAAATGAACACCTATTCCGGTTTAAAATGAACGCTGATTCCCGGCGTTTTTCAAGGTAGTTGTCGTTTTTTATGCTGCCCGGCGTTCATTTTCCGGATTGAGCGCCACCGTACTTACTGGTGTCCAGTTCCTTGTTTTACCAGACCAGCGTTCAGGATGCTGGCATCGTGCGGCTTCATAGACTGCTTCCCGTTGTTTAAGCAGGGGCTTATCCAAACCCTGGTGCCTTTGTTCTGGTGTGACAAACTTAATCCCGCTATGACGATGTTGGGTGTTGTACCAGCGTATGAAGCTGTGTACCCATGCCCGTGCTTTGCTTATATCGCTAAAGCCATCGGCAGGCCATGCAGGGCAATATTTCAGTGTTCGGAACAGCGACTCCGAGTAGGGGTTATCATTGCTGACCCGGGGTCTACTGAATGACGAGCAGACACCCAGTTCATACATTTTGGCCAGCATTGTGAAGCTCTTCATCGGAGCCCCGTTATCTGAGTGTAAAATTAATCCGCTATTCCGGCAGTTTTCCATGATGACGGCCCGCTGTAACAAGGCTGCGGCATATTCACCGCGCTCAACCTCCCTCACTTCCGCTGCCACAATTTTACGGCTATATACATCCATGAGCATGTATAGATAATACCGCTCCCCTTTAACCTCTCCTGGCAAATGGGTTATGTCCCAAGACCAGACTTGGTTCGGACCATGTGCTGTATAGCTGGTCGGACGGCTATAAGTACCACGGGGTTTCCCACCGGCTCTGTGGTGCAATTGATCTTCTGCCTTCAGGAGCCGATAGAATGTTGCTTCCGACGCAAGGTATATGCCCCTGTCAGCAAGCATGGGGACGATCCTCGACGGAGGTAAAGACGCGTACTCAGCCTCAGAGCATACCTGTAGTACCCGTGTTCGCTCATGTTCTGTCAGCTTATTGGCTGGCACTGGCCGTCTGGCTAATGGTCTTCCATCTGGTTTTAGCCTGCCGTCACAGAACCATCGCTGAAAAGTCCTGTGTGTGATACCCGCAACTCGGCAGGCCTGCGCATAGCGAGCCCCGTGGTCTACAGCTTCCTCTATCAGTGCAATTATCCGTTGCCTCTCCGGGTAAGAGGTCAGTCGTCCTCTTCGTTGTCCCGGAGGGCTGATAACTTTTCCTGAAGCACCAGCAGTGCAGCCAATTCGGCTAGAGCCTTGTCTTTTCGACGTAGCTCTTTTTCAAGCGCTCGGATGCGGGCTTTCTCTGAACGAACAGCTCGCTGTTCATCAACCAATTGGCGATGCTTAGGCTGATTGGCCGCCAGGCAATTTTGCTTCCATGCCACAAGATGCTCAGGGTACAGACCATGTTTCCGACAATACTCAGCCAACTCATGTTCAGACAATGCGGCCGTTTCAAGCAGGATCGTAAAAATTTGCTCTGTAGAATGCTCCGAGTCGGGTTCGATTTTTCGGATGATCAGCCCCTCTAGTTCCAGTTGTTTTCGCCAGCCATGAACAGTTGCAATGCCAACACCAATATCATCAGCAACCTGTCTGAGGCTCCAGTTATAGGGTGGCATGAGGTGTCCTGACAAGATCGGACAGTCCCGGATCAAGCAGCCTGAGCAGTTCTCCAATACCTCTTGTTAAACTCCGCCGGGCTGACATTGCCAAGTCGTGAATGCCGACGCTGGCGGTTGTAAAAAATCTCTATGTATTCCTGAATCGCTGCCTTGGCCTCCGCTCTCGTCTCGAATCTATGGTGGTGAACCAGTTCATTTTTAAGAGACCCCCAGAAGCTTTCTATCGGGGCATTGTCGAAGCAGTTCCCCTTGCGTGACATGGAGGTCTGCATGCCAAATTGTACCTGGAGAGCCCGGTAAGCCTTGGCACAGTACTGACTGCCCCGGTCTGTGTGATGAATAAGCCCAACGGGTGGCCTCTTCTGCTGCACAGCCCGAAACAGCGCCTGACTGACCAACCCGGTGGTCATTCGCTCTCCCATCGCATAACCCACTATCTCACAGGTAAACACATCCTTGAGACCAGCCAGATAAAGCCAGCCTTCGTCGGTGGCAATATAGGTGATATCACCGGTCCAGACTTCGTTGGGCTTCGTCGGCGCAAAGACCTGACCAAGGAGATTCTCCGCCACGGGCAGGGAATGAGCAGAATGGGTTGTCGCCTTGAATTTGCGCTTTTGTTTGCAAGACAACCCCATTTCACGGCGCAATCGCCCAATCCGGTCCCGCCCAGCGTAAAATCCTTCGGCGGCCAACTCAGCTTGTAAACGCGATGCGCCATAGGTCTGGCGCGTCTTGCTGTGAGCAGCCCGAATGGCGACCTTGAGTCGTTCATCTTCTTGTTGGCGCTGTGACGGTGGACGCTGGCGCCAGTGGTAGAAGCCCGCACGAGAGACCTCCAGCACACGACAGATAACGGAAATGGGATAGATGTCCTGTTGGTTGGCTATCCACGCGTACTTGGCAGTGACTCCTGAGCAAAGTACGCGGCGGCCTTTTTTATGATGTCGCGCTCCATGTTGGCTTGTGCGAGAGCTTTGCGTAGCCGGGCCACTTCAGCCTCCAGCTCGGCGACAGAACGCGCTCCGGGAATGGCCGATGTATCCTTTCCTCCTTTGGCTGCGACCACCCAGTTGCTCAGTGTGCCTTTGGCAATACCCAACCTTCTGGCGGCTTCAGCTTGGCCAAGGCCTTGCTCCAACACCAGTCGAACCGCCTCTGCCCGAAACTCTGGTGAATAGTGTTCTCTCGATTTCATTCAATACCCCCGATTGTCTCATCGTAACAATCGGGACTGTCTGTGAAAATCAGGATACCTCATTCCTAAACGGGGTCACCAAGGTGCCACCACTCACGGGTCCGCAGCTTCCCCTGGGTCAGGTTTTTTGACGGGGACTCAGCCTCCAAAAAGCAGACGACCACTGTTCGGTGAGGTCAGTGTAGTGGACGTGTTTCTAATTCCATGGGCCACGGAGTGCCGGGGAGGCGGTTTTTTAGAATGTCCTTTTCGCGCTCGAGCCGGTTGATGCGGGCTTCCAGCTCCTGGATTTTCTGCTGCTCCGGGGTCAGCGCTTTGCCGATAGGGGTGGTGCCGGTTCGTTCGGATTGAAGCTGCTGAACCCATCGGCGAAGTATGGTTTCACCGACATCCAGTGAACGGCTGGCTTCGGGGACAGAGTATCCCTGGTCGAGCACCAGGGATGCGGCTTCGAGTTTGAATTCAGCAGTAAATGAGCGACGTAATCTTGTCATTGAACACCTCAAGTCATGGTGGCGACTGTACCACCTAAAACGGTGTCCGGGATGATTAGACCACTACAGGAGTCAGCTACGAAGGAATGAGCACGCCCGAGCGTGAAGCCAAGATCCAAGCTCGCAAGGAAGAAGAAGAAATCAGGAAAGAGTTTCGGAGAGTTGCTGTTGTTGCTGTTGTTGCTGTTTATGGTAGCGTTTAATTTTAAGCTTTGGGAAATCAACAAGAAGGCATAGCGAATGATCCCCTCTGGCAAACCAAGCCGACTGTCGCCGAGGCTAATCCCTCTTGTGGTTTTTTTGATCGGCCTGTGCTCCACCGTAGTGCTTTACCAACTCATCGTCGAGTCCGTCTATCAACGACAACAGGTCTACTTCGACTTCCGCGCCCGGGAGGCTGCTGAGCGCATCGAGAACCGCATGGCCACCTACCAGCAGGTCCTGCGGGGCACGGCCGGGTTCTTTGATGTGCATGATGATGTCGGACGTGAAGATTTCCGAAGGTATTCCGATCGCCAGGCTCTGGACCAGTACCTGCCTGGCATCCAAGGCGTGGGCTTCGCCAGGGCCATCCGGCCTGCCGATCTGCAAACCCACATCGATCAGGTCCGCGCCGAAGGCTTTCCCTCTTACACGGTGCAACCAGCAGGCCAACGAGACCTGTATTCCTCGATCGTGTATCTGGAGCCGTTTTCGGGACGCAACCTGCGTGCCTTCGGCTTCGACATGTATTCAGAACCCGTGCGGCGCGAGGCCATGCAGCGCTCGGTAGATACGGGTGCCATCGCGCTTTCGGGGCGTGTGCGTCTCCAGCAGGAAACGGGGGTTCAGGAGCAGTCGGGGTTCCTGATCTACCAGGCGATCTACGCTACTGACCAGCCAGCGGCAACCGTAGCAGAGCGCCGGGAACAACTGCGCGGCTGGGTCTATGCACCGTTTCGCATGACAGACTTCCTGCATGGTCTCCTCGGAGAGCAGGAGCGTGACCTGATCATCGACATCTTCGACGGCGAAGAGATGGTTGAAGCGACACGAACTCACTTTGGCAGTTCAGGGCGTACCGATATCCGTCCAGGGTTTGAATCGGTGCATCGGCTGCGCATGATGGGACAAACCTGGACCGTTCGCGTGCATGGCAGCACGAGCCTTCTGCAACGGGTGGACAGAGGGCTACCGATCGTGATCGCGGTAACCGGTGTCTTGCTCAGTGCCATGCTGGCTGGGCTGATGTTTTTGCTGGTGTCGGGTCGGTCCCGGGCAGAAGCGGCGGCCCGCGCGATGACAGAAGACCTGTCTCTGGAGAGGTCTCGATTGAGCGCCATTCTTGAAGGCACCCGGGTCGGCACCTGGGAGTGGAATGTCCAGAGCGGTGAAACCGTCTTCAATGAGGAATGGGCGAGGATCGTTGGATACAAGCTCCAAGAGCTTGAGCCGATCTCCATCGTCACCTGGGTAAAGCTCACGCATCCGGAAGATCTGCAAAAGTCAGAACAGCTGCTCAAGCAGCACTTGGCGGGGGAGTTACCGTTCTACGAGTGTGAGGCCAGAATGCGCCACAAGGATGGGCACTGGATCTGGGTGCTGGACCGCGGGAAGGTGGGGAAATGGGATCGGGATGGCAAGCCTCTCATCATGTACGGTACCCATCAGGACATCAGCCGGTCCAGACAGGAGCTGGATACCTATCACCATCGAGCGCATCATGACGTATTGACCGATCTACCCAACCGGGTCTTACTCGGTGACCGCATACAGCAGGCGCTTGCATTGGCAGAGCGCGAGAACACGCATCTGGCTGTGCTGTTCATGGATCTGGATGGGTTCAAGTCGGTCAACGACACCCATGGCCACGAAGCGGGGGATGTAGTGCTAAAGACCGTGGCCCGCCGTCTCCTGTGTTGCATCCGTGCCTCCGACACGCTCGCCAGGGTGGGAGGCGATGAGTACGTGGCCTTGCTGCAACACGTCAGCGACGAACAGGAGGCGCTCAAAAAGGCCAGCCTGTTCATCTCGGAGGTCCGCCGACCAATCCCCTTGCCTGCGGGTGGCGAAGCACGAATTTCCATTAGTGTCGGTATCGCGCTCTACCCTCAGCATGGAACGACCATCGAGGTGCTCAGCGAGCATGCCGATCAGGCGATGTATCAGGTCAAGAAAGGCTCCAAGAATGGAGCCTTGGTGCATCAGGATAGCGGCTCGGTGTAGCTCTGCGTTCCCGTAGCGTTTAAACGCACCCTGATCGACAACTCCAGATCTTGTGTTGCCGGCGACAGCGTCCACGCATGAAGTTGGTCCATCACGACCGATCAGGCATTGACCGCCGATTGCTTCGAGCAACTGGCCCCACAGATGACCGCCAAGGGCTGGAAAGGGAAGCCGCAGAATTCGGGAAGAATCGTACGCTAAGCCGACTTGGCTTAAGTGCGTTTCCTGTTCCACTGCTCCCTATTCGGGATTTGGGGAGCAATGGAACCAAAACCCAACGTAGGCCCGCCGCGAACGTCCAGTTGAAGTACGCCCTAACTAGGCGTCAGGCCGGAACCTTGGGCCGCGTCAGGATAGGGCCGATTCCAGCATTTTCTGACGCCTCGCCGGCAACCTCTAAATAACTGATCCCAATAGTGCTACACCTTCGCTGTGCCATAGCCATTCCCCGGGAAAGGAGACACGGTATCCAT
>NZ_JAPDCG010000009.1:0-132531 GCF_027705845.1 Aeromonas sp. S41-2
CCGAACTCAGAAGTGAAACGCGGTAGCGCCGATGGTAGTGTGGCATTCGCCATGCGAGAGTAGGACACTGCCAGGCATCAATTAAGCAATCACAGCGATGTGGTTGGTCGCGATACAACGTCAGGTTGTGTTGGACAGAAGATTTAGATAGCACACACAGTGCGGTCTTTACCGGTTAGTGTGCTGATATGGCTCAGTTGGTAGAGCGCATCCTTGGTAAGGATGAGGTCCCCAGTTCGACTCTGGGTATCAGCACCATTATTGAAGTAGTAAAGCTTTTGCCTGACGGCAATAGCGCCGTGGAACCACCTGATCCCATGCCGAACTCAGAAGTGAAACGCGGTAGCGCCGATGGTAGTGTGGCATTCGCCATGCGAGAGTAGGACACTGTCAGGCACCTATTTAGAAGAGGCCTCCCATTCGGGAGGCCTTTTTGCATTGGAATTTTGCCATCCTGATGGGTTTCTTTTAGTAAAAATGCTGGGATGTCAGCACGTTGCCCGTTACTCTTGGTCTGGTATTGTCGGGAGTCATTGCCAGAGGAGTATGCATGGCCACGTTGAAGGAAATTGCACTGGAGGCGGGGGTTTCCCAGGCCACCGTGTCGCGGGTGCTCAATGAAGATCCGACGCTGAGCGTCAAGGAAGAGACCAAGCAGAAGATCTTCGAGATCGCCGAGCGGCTGGAGTACAAGACCAGCGGTGCCCGCAAGGGGGTTCACAAGAGCAAACTGCACTTCCTGGCTGTCTATGCCTACCCGCAGAGCACCGAGGTCAACGACCCCTATTATTTGGCCATCCGCTATGGCATCGAGACCCAGTGCGCCCGACTCAACATCGAGCTGACCCACTTCTATAACGGTGCCGAGGGGCGCGATCTCTCCGCCGTCGACGGTATCCTGGTCATCGGCCATTTGCCTGCAGAGCGTCTCGCCGCGCTCCACTCCCTTTCTGCCCAGCTGGTGTTTGTGGATTGCCGTTCTCAGGGGGACTTTGACTCGATTGACGTGGATCTGGCGCTGATCAGCCAGCAGGTAGTGGACTTTTTCATCGCCCAGGGACACCAGCGCATCGGCTACATCGGCGGCCAGGATGATGGCCCGGATCTGCGCGAGTTGGCCTTCCTCGACTACGGTCAGCGTCTTGGTGTGGTGCAGGAGAGCGATCTCTATCGCGGGGATTTCTCCAGCGCCTCCGGCTACAAGTTGGCCAAAGAGATGCTGGCGGGAGATTGGCCCAGGGCGCTGTTCGTCGCCTCCGACTCCATCGCCATCGGCGTGCTGCGTGCCATCCACGAGAAGGGACTGGCGATTCCCCAGCAGATCGAGCTTATCAGCGTCAACGATATTCCGACCGCCAAGTTCACCTTCCCGCCGCTCTCCACGGTGCGGATCCACTCCGAGTTGATGGGCTCCCAGGGGGTCAATCTGCTGGTTGAGCGGCTGCGTGACGAGCGGGATATCCCGCTGCGGGTGCTGGTACCGAGCAAGCTGACCCTGCGCGGTACCACTCGGTAGTTTTAGTAAAATATTCCGTCTTTTAGTCGCACCATCTTGCGGTGGTGCGGACACCTCTCCCAAGCAAACCGCCTTCCCATATCATCCCGCGACGTCATATAATATTGTTGTATAGTTGATTTTATTCCGGTTCAGCCAGCTATTATCAACATCCATGCCACTCCTCCGTGCCTTGCTCCCCTTTATCTCCCGCTTCTGATCTCGCTCACAAAACCATCCATGCATTGTGATCAGGTTAAAACTTTACCGATTCAAAGCTGATATTTAGTAAATGTTTATCTAGAGTTTACCCAGTTAACGTTGCCTTGTTCCGGGAGGACATGTGAATAACTGGGAAAACGTCCAATTCGTTGGTGAAAACAGGCTGGCTCCGCGTGCCTACTTCTTCTCTTATGCCGACCATGCGCTGGCGACCACCATGCAGCGCGAGCTGAGCCGCCGTTTTCTGAGCCTTGGCGGCCAGTGGCAGTTCCACTGCTTCGACCACCCCCTGCAGGTGCCGGAGGCCTTCTATCACAGCCCTATGAGCGAGTGGGGCCAGATCACTGTGCCCAACATGTGGCAGATGGAAGGGCATGGCAATCTGCAGTACACCGACGAAGGTTTTCCCTTCCCCATCGACGTGCCCTTCGTGCCGACCAGCAACCCCACCGGTGCCTATCAGCGCAGCTTCACGCTGAGCCCGGCCTGGGATGGGGAGCAGGTAATCATCAAGTTTGACGGGGTGGAGACCTACTTCGAGGTCTATGTGAACGGCCACTATGTCGGCTTCAGCAAGGGGAGCCGTCTCACCGCCGAGTTCGATATCAGTGCCTACGCCAAGGTCGGCGAGAACCTGCTGTCAGTGCGGGTGATGCAGTGGGCTGACTCCACCTATATCGAAGATCAGGACATGTGGTGGATGGCGGGGATCTTCCGCGACGTCTATCTGGTGGGCAAACCGGCCGCCCATGTGCAGGACTTTTTCATCCGCACCGCGCTGGCTGATGACAATCAAAGCGCCACTCTTAGCTGCGACATCCAGCTGGAGAATCTGGGGACGCCCGCCCGTGATCACCGTCTGGTCTGGTCGTTGCTGGATCAGGGCAGCGAGATCGCCAGCGGCTCGCTCGATCATCTCGCCATCGACGGCAAGTGTGATTGCCGCTTCACGCTGGATCTGGCCAACCCCCGTCTGTGGAGTGCCGAAGACCCTTACCTCTACCAGCTGCAACTCTCCCTCTACAACGGTCAGGGCGAGCTGCTGGAAGTGATCCCGCAGCGGGTCGGGGTGCGTGAAATCAAGGTCAAGGATGGGCTCTTCTACGTCAACGGCCACTACCTCAAGCTGCACGGGGTGAACCGCCACGACAACGACCATCTCAAGAGCCGTGCGGTCGGCATGGATCGGGTGGAACGCGATATCGTGCTGATGAAGCAGCACAACCTCAACTCGGTGCGCACCGCCCACTACCCGAACGATCCTCGCTTCTATGAGCTGTGCGACCAGTACGGTCTGTTCGTGATGGCGGAGACCGACGTGGAGACCCACGGTTTTGCCAACGTCGGCGATCTCAGTCGCATCACCGACGACCCCTTCTGGGAGCCGGTGTTCGTGGATCGCATCGAGCGCCACGTGCACGCCCAGAAGAACCACCCCTCCATCATCATCTGGTCGCTCGGCAACGAGTCCGGCTACGGCTGCAACATCAGAGCCATGTACCAGCGTTGCAAGGAGCTCGACCCGACCCGGCTGGTGCACTACGAAGAGGATCGCGATGCCGAGGTGGTGGATGTGGTGAGTACCATGTATTCGCGCGTCTCCCAGATGAACTGCTTCGGCGAGTTCCCGATGGCCAAGCCTCGTATCCTCTGCGAATACGCCCACGCCATGGGCAACGGCCCGGGTGGCCTGAGCGAATATCAGCAGGTGTTCGACCGCCATCCCCACATTCAGGGTCACTACATCTGGGAGTGGTGCGATCACGGCATTCTGGATCAGGACGAGCAGGGCCGCCCGGTCTACAAGTACGGCGGCGACTACGGCGACTATCCCAACAACTACAACTTCTGCATGGATGGCCTCATCTATCCGGATCAGACCCCGGGGCCTGGCCTGCGTGAATACAAGCAGGTGATCTGCCCGGTCAAGGTGCGGGCGTTGGATCTGGCCAGCGGCAAGCTGGCGGTGGAAAACCGCTACTGGTTCTCCAATCTCGACGACATCCGTCTGCTGGTTGAGGTGAAGGCCGAGGGTGAACTGCTGGCCAGCCAGCAAATCCGGCTGGAAGGGGTTGCCCCCGGTGCCACCACAGAGTTGCAGCTTGAGCTGCCCACTCTCGATGGGCGGGAAACCTTCGTCCAGCTGCGGGTCATCAAGGCCACTGCTACCCGCTACAGCGCCGCGGAGCACGAGCTGGGCCAGTACCAGTTCCAGCTGAAAGAGTCGACTCGCCAGCTGCAGCCCTTTGCCAATCCCAACGCCACTGCGCTGCAGATTGCCGATGAGCGCCTCGAGCTTGTCTTAAGCGGCAGCGGCTTTGCCCTGCGCTTCTCGCGCCTCGACGGCAAGCTGGTGAGCTGGCAGCAGGATGGTATCGAGCTGATTGAGCGCTCGCCACGCCTCACCTTCTTCAAGCCGATGATCGACAACCACAAGCAGGAGTACGAGAGCCTGTGGCACCCGAACCACCTGCAGATCATGCAGGAGCACTTCCGCACCTTAAGCTGGCGTCAGCTGGGCGATGCGGTCGAGGTGACGGTGGAGAGCCTGATCGCGCCGCCAGTGTTCGACTTCGGCATGCGCTGCCGCTACGTCTACACCCTGAGTCCGAACGGCCAGCTGCACGTGGCACTGTCCGGTCAGCCCTACGGCGGTTATGACGACATCATCCCCAAGATCGGCTTCGAGCTGGGCATTCGTCAGGATCTCGACCGGGTGCACTACTACGGCATGGGGCCGGGCGAGAACTATCAGGACAGCCGCCAGAGCAACTGGATCGACAGCTTCCAGAGCACAGTCGGCGAGATGTGGGAGCACTACCCCTTCCCGCAGGACAATGGCAACCGCCAGCAGGTGCGCTGGGCGACCCTGACCAACCGCCACGGCGTCGGTCTCTACGTGCGGCCCGATGCCCCCATCAACCTGAGCGTCTGGCCCTACAGCTGGGAGCATATCCACGCCGCCCAGCACATCAACGAGCTGGAGCCCTGCGGTTATCTCACCCTCAATCTGGATCACAAGGTACTGGGGCTAGGCTCCAACTCCTGGGGCTCCGAGGTGCTGGACTCCTGGCGGGTGCGCTTCGAGCCATTCAGCTTCGGTCTGACCCTGCTACCCATCGCCCGTGGCAACCTCAATCCGGCTGCACTGGCCGGGCTCGATCTCACCATCAACGGCGGGAGGAACCTCGCATGATCACCCTGGACAACCTGACCCTGTTCAAAAACATCTACCGGGAGGGCAAGAAGTGGGGCCGCTGCGTGGAGGCCATCAACAACCTGGCCAACCTCAAGCCCGGCATCTGCCACTCCATCGGTGACTCCCTCACCTACCGCTTGCAGGAGGGGGCCAGCCCGGCCACCTCCCTGTTTGAGGGGCAGCGCCGCTACTTCGATGTTCACTACTACCTGGAAGGGGAAGAGACGGTGGAGTGGGCAGCCAAGTCGGATCTGCGGGTCGAGCAGGGCTATGACGACACAACTGATCGAGAGTGGTTGGCTGGCGAGGTGCGTGAGCGCCAGCAGGTGGGCAACGGTCAGGTGGTGATCTTCGAGAACGACGAGGCGTACCGGTTCGCAGGCGACAGCCCGGTACGCAAGCTGATCATCAAGGTCACCGTCGAAGGCGGCTACTTCAAAAACAAATAACAAGCCGCTGGTTTTGCACTGACAAAGCCGGAAGGGCGGGGCTCACCCTACAAATCATGCCCCGCCCTTTCGCTGCAATAACTACAGGTCTGGAGATGCACCATGTCTGATTCCAAACGCAATACGATAGGCAAGTTTGGTCTGCTGTCGCTCACCTTCGCGGCGGTATTCAGCTTCAACAACGTCATCAACAACAACATCGAGATCGGTCTGGCCTCGGCCCCGATGTTCTTTCTGGCCACCATTTTTTACTTCATTCCGTTTTGCCTGATCATTGCGGAGTTCGTGTCACTGAACAAAAACTCCGAGGCGGGGGTGTATGCCTGGGTGAAGAGTTCCCTCGGCGGTCGCTGGGCCTTCATCTCCGCCTACACCTACTGGTTCGTGAACCTCTTCTTCTTCACCTCCTTGCTGCCGCGGGTTATCGCCTACGCCTCCTATGCCTTCCTCGGCTACGAGTACATTCTCACCCCGGTGGCGACCACGGCCTTGAGCATGGTGCTGTTTGCCTTTGCCACCTATGTCTCCACCAACGGTGCCAAGATGCTCGGCCCCATCACTTCGGTGACCTCGTCCCTGATGCTGCTGCTGACCCTCTCCTACATCCTGCTGGCAGGTGCGGCACTGGTGGGCGGCGTGCAACCGGCCGATCCCATCACGGTCGAGGCTATGGTCCCCGATTTCAGCTGGGCCTTCCTTGGCATTACCACCTGGATCTTTATGGCAGCCGGTGGCGCCGAGTCGGTGGCGGTCTACGTCAATGACGTGAAGGGCGGCTCCAAGTCCTTCGTGAAGGTGATCATCATCGCCGGGATCTTTATCGGGGTGCTCTACTCCATTGCATCGCTGTTGATCAACGTCTTCGTCCACAGCGACACCCTGAAATACACCGGCGGCTAGGTGCAGGTGTTCGAGGGGCTGGCAGCCCATTTCGGCCTGCCGGAGATCCTGATGAACCGCTTCGTGGGGCTGGTCTCCTTCACCGCCATGTTCGGCTCCCTGCTGATGTGGACGGCGACCCCGGTGAAGATCTTCTTCTCCGAGATCCCGGCCGGCATCTTCGGCAAGAAGACGGTCGAGCTGAACGAGAACGGCGTGCCCGCCCGCGCAGCCTGGATCCAGTACCTCATCGTGCTGCCGCTGATGGTGATCCCGACCCTGGGCTCCAACACAGCGCAGGATCTGATGAACACCGTCATCAACATGACCGCCGCCGCCTCCATGCTGCCGCCGCTGTTCATCATGCTGGCCTACCTCAATCTGCGCCTGAAGCTCGACCACCTGCCGCGGGAGTTCAAGATGGGGTCGCGCACCACCGGCATCGCCGTGGTGTCGGTGCTGATCGCCATCTTCTCGGTGGGCTTCCTCGCCTCCACCTTCCCGACCGGCGCCGACATCATGACCATCGTTTTCTACAACGTCGGCGGGATCCTGATCTTCCTCGGCTTTGCCTGGTGGAAATACAACAGATACGAGGCCTCCCTCAGCGCCGAGGCGCGTGCGAAAGAGGCCGAGCCGGCGGCGCAGGTCGCCATGCAGACGCCATAGGCACTGCATTGGCTCCCAATCAAACCGGGTGGCCGTTGGCCACCCGCAAACCGTTGAACCAGAAAAGGAAAAGAGCATGAGCGAGACGATCGAGTTTGCCGAATTCAAGCGGGTCGAGATGAAGGTGGGCAAGGTGCTGGAGGTGGTGCGCCACCCCGGTGCCGACAAACTCTATATCGTCCAGATCGACGTGGGTGGCGAGCGGCCGCTGCAGACCGTCACCAGCCTGGTGCCCCACTACCGCGAAGAGGAGTTGATGGGTAGTGAAGTGGTGGTGCTGACCAACCTCAAGCCCACCAGGATGCGCGGTGAGCGTTCCGAGTGCATGTTGCTCTGCGCCGAGACTGCGGACGAGAGCCAGAGCGTGCTGTTGCAGCCGCGGGTGCCGATTGCACCGGGCACTCCGATCGTCTGACTGAGATTGCGAGCCGGTGCGGTGAGATTGCACCGGTTCAGCAACGAGGCCGTCCACGCGGCCCGATCATAACAAGAGAGTAAAGCGCGGGGCCGACAGACCCTTGCCAAACACATCACAGAGTCACAGCGTTACCCGCAGGGAGCGCGAGTCCACTGGAGGACACCATGTCTGAATCCGTACGCGGCACCATAGGCAAGTTTGCCCTGTTGTCGATGACCTTTGCCGCCGTGTTCAACGTGCGCAACATCGTCAACAACAACATCGAGCTGGGGCTCAGTTCTGCCCCCATCTTCCTGCTGGCAACCCTGGTCTACTTCATCCCGTTCGTCTTCATCATCGCCGAGTTCGTCTCGGCCAACAAAAACTCCGAGTCGGGCATGTACGACTGGCTCAAGAAGCCGCTCGGCACCCGAATGGCCTATCTGGGCTCGTTTCTCTACTGGTTCGTGAACCTGTTCTGGTTCGTCTCCCTGCTGCCCAACGTCATCGCCTACGCCTCCTACGCCATGCTGGGCTATGAGTACAGCTTCTCGCCCATGGTCACCTCGGTCATCTCCATCGTGCTGTTCGCGGCGGCGACCCACATCTCCACCAAGGGGGCGAGCTGGCTCGGCAAGATTGCCGAGATTGTGGCCTACGGGGTGTTTGCTCTGTTCGCCATCTATGTGCTGGGTGCCCTGATGGCCCTGAGTGGCGATCATGTGCCGGCCCAGCCCATCACGCTGGAGGCGATGACTCCCACCGTCAACTGGGCGACGCTCGGCATCATGTGCTGGATCTTCCAGGCGGCGGGCGGTGCCGAGACGGCAGCGGCCTACCTCAATGATGTGAAGGGCGGCCAGAAGTCCTTCATCAAGGTGATCATCAGCGCCGGCATCGTCATCGGTGCCATGTATGCGGTCGGTTCCCTGCTGGTGAACGTGTTCGTGCCGCGCGAGAGCCTCACCTATGCCGGTGGCATGGTGGAGATCTTCACCGGCATGGCCCAGTACTTCCAGCTGTCGGAGGCACTGGTGGGCCGCTTCGTCGGCGTGGTGCTGTTCATCGCCATGTTCGGCTCCATGATGATGTGGACCTCGGCGCCGGTGAAGATCCACTTCTCCGAGATCCCGCAGGGGGTCTACGGCGAGAAGACCACCCAGCTCAACGAGCACGGCGTGCCGGTACGCGCCGCCTGGTGGCAGTTTGCCTTCGTGTTCGTGATGCTGGTGGTCAACGGGTTCGGCTCGGAATCCGTGCAGCAGATGATGAACACCGCCATCAACCTCACCGCCGGTACCGCCATGCTGCCGCCGATCTTCATCATGGTGGCCTACTTCGTGTTCCGCTGGAAACACGACGACACCCCGCGGGAGTTTCGCATGGGCTCGCGAACCTTCGGGATGGGGGTGGTGTCGGTGCTGATCGCCATCTTCGTGGTGAGCATGAGCGCCTCCGCCTTCCCGAGCGGGGTGGATCTGGTACGCGCCTTCTTCATCAACGTCTTCATGACGGCGGTCTTCTCGGCGCTGGCCTACTGGTGGATCTCCCGCTTCGAGAAGCGGCAGGCCCGCAAGCAGGCAACCGGTACAGCCGGCGGCAAGCTGGCCAAGCAGAGTTGAAGCACAAGGCTGGCCGGATCCTGTGGCCAGCCGGGCTTGCTTAATTTCCGGCAGATAAAGGGGGGGCGCTCAACTTTGCGCCTCCCGCTTATCGGGGTAAGCTGGGGATTCGTTTCAACAGGAGCTGTGCCACAGCTCCTGTTGTGTTTCCTGTCGTCCCCGATCACCGGCCCCGCGAGGGGACGGGATCTGCTTTCACCGGAGACCGCTCGTGCGTCTGGATCCCTTTACCTCTGTACTGATTGTGGTGGTCGCGCTGGCCTCCTTCTTCCCCTGCGAGGGGCAGGTGGCCGTCTGGTTCGGTCTGCTGACCAAGCTGGCGGTGGCGCTCTTGTTCTTCATGCATGGCGCCAAGCTGTCGCGCCAGAACCTGCTGGCGGGCCTCGGCCACTGGCGGCTGCACCTGGTGGTGATGGCCAGCACCTTCGTGCTGTTCCCGCTGCTGGGGCTGCTGCTCACGCCGCTGGTGCCCCACTGGCTGAGCCCGGCCATCTACCTCGGTTTCCTCTACCTCTGTGCCCTGCCGGCCACCGTGCAGTCAGCCATCGCCTTCACCTCCATGGCCGGCGGCAATGTGTCGGCGGCGGTGTGCAGCGCCTCGGCCTCCAGCATCCTCGGCATCTTCCTCTCGCCGGTGCTGGTGGGGCTGATGATCAATGTGCAGGGGGAGGGGGTCGATACCTGGCACTCCATTCAGGCCATCATGGTGCAGCTGATGCTGCCGTTCGTGGTGGGCCATCTGTCGCGCCCGCTCATCGGCCGCTGGGTCGACAGCCACCGGCCGCTCATTGGCAAGCTGGACCAGAGCTCCATCCTGCTGGTGGTCTATGTGGCCTTCAGCGAGGCGGTGGTGCAGGGGATCTGGCATCAGGTGGGCTGGTACGATCTGGTCAGCATCGTGCTGCTCAGCTGCGTGCTGCTGGCACTGGTGCTCTGCTGGAACGTCTGGATCAGCCGTCGCCTCGGCTTCGACAGGGCGGACGAGATCACCATCGTCTTCTGCGGATCCAAGAAGAGCCTGGCCAATGGGGTGCCGATGGCCAACGTCATGTTCCCGGCCGCCAGCGTCGGGGTCATGGTGCTGCCGCTGATGATCTTCCACCAGATCCAGCTGATGGTGTGCGCCGTGCTGGCTCGTCGCTACCGCGAGCAGGAGGCGGTACCCCAGGTTCAGCAGGGGTAAGCCGTCCGGATAAAGAAGAGGGAGGCCATGGGCCTCCCTCTTTCGTTTGCCGCCTCGTCAGCGTTTGCGCCAGACGGTGAGCTGGGCCACCGTGTGCTGGTACTTGCGGGCGGTCTCGCGGATGACGAAGGGGACGTCCCTCGGGGGCATGTGCTCCTCGAATTCCGCCGCCAGCAGCCGCTGCAGCGCCTGATAGGTGCCGAGGGCCTCGCCGTTCTCGCGCACACCGCCGAGCCAGTTGGCCTTGGGGGTGTAGTCGGTCAGCCAGGTATAGGGGCTGGTGAGCACCAGCAGGCCGCCGCTGCGCAGTCTGGGTGCAATGTCCCGCAGGAAGCGGGCGGGCTCTCGCAGCCGGTCGATCAGGTTGGAGGCGAGCACCAGGTCATAGTCGCCGTATTTGGGCTTGAGGTTGCAGGCATCTCCCTGGCTGAAGTGGACCCGCTCGCTCTGCTCGCGGCCGAGCTCATGGCGGGAGAGCCGCGCCTCGCAATACTCCACCAGCTCCCCTTCCACCGGCACCGCGTAGCGGAAGCTGTCCTGGCTGGCGAGCGCCAGCGCCACGTCGATGAAGCGGGCCGAGTAGTCGACCCCGTCCACGTGGGCGAAGTGGCGCGCCAGTTCGAAGCTGGCACGGCCGGTGGCGCAGCCGATGTCGAGCGCCCGCTCATGGCGGCTGCACAGCTCGCTGGCAAGGCTGGCCAGGGTCTGGGCGTAGTTGGCGACCCCGAAGTGGGTCGGCCCGTACTGGAAGTCGAGATACTGAGCGACGAGCGTGTCGGTCTCGTAGGGATTGACGACGACCGGCTCCTGATAGCGGGAGACCAGATAGCGAAAGCCTGCATGCTGGAAGAAGTGGCGGCGGAAGGCGTAGCGGGAGGACTTGAGCGCCTCGTTGCCGGTACTGATCCAGCAGCCCCCCTTGATCAGGGTGTGCTTGCCGTCGAAGGTGGGAGTGGAGAAGTCGTCGTAGAGGGGATGCACCTTGAACCCCTCGAAGCCGTCGATGGCGGTGCTGGTCCATTGCCAGACGTTGCCCACCAGATCGAAGAAGCTGCCCTGCGGGCAGGCATCCACCGGACAGGACGATGCGAAGCGGGCCAGGTTGATGTTGCCGGGTGCCTCGATCCAGTCAGGTTGATCGCCGGCTAGCTGTTCGCGCAGCAGCATCCACTCTGCCTCGCTCGGCAACTGGACGGGCAAACCGGTCTGGGCTGCCTGCCAGCGACAGAAGGCGGCGGCCTCCAGCTGGTTCACCTCCACCGGCCAGTCCCAGGGCATAGGGACCTGCTCGGTCATCAGCCGCAGTTGCAGTTGCTCGGGTTCGAGGGGGTCGCCGACCCAGAAGGTGGGCATGCGGGCCCTGGCATACTGGCGCCAGCCCCAGCCTTCGTCATCCCACCAGTCACGGGTTTCGTAGCCACCCGCCTGTACGAAGTCGAAAAATTCTGCGTTGCTCACCAGCATGCGGCTGGCCTGGAAGGGGGCCAGTTCGATGTGGCGCTCGCCATATTCGTTGTCCCAGCCGTAGGTGGCGTCCTGTTTGCCGAGCCGCACCCGGCCGCCGGCCACCGGCAGCAGGGTGTTGGCGGGCACCTCGTCACGGCGATGGCGCGCCTCGGGACAGACCGGCCACTGGGGCTGGCTGCGCACCCAGGCCAGCGGCAGCTGGCGGATCAGCACGCTGGAGGTCTCGAGGTGGATGCGCTCGTGCTCTATCCCCATCAGGATGACCCAGGCCGGGCTCTGCCAATGGATGGGCAGCTCGATCGGCATCCGCTCGATAAAATCACACACCAGGGAGCGCACCCGGCCGCGGTAGTCGCGTAGCTCGCTGACGGAGGGCCAGTCGTAGTGGGTCTCGTCCAGATCGTCCCAGCTCATCTCGTCCACCCCGATGGCGACCATGGCCTCGATGCGGGCGTCGAGCCGACCCTCGATGAGACGGGCCGCCAGCAGCTTGTTGATGAAGAAGGCGGCGGTGTGGCCGTAGTAGAAGATGAGCGGGTGGCGCAGGGGGATCGCCTTGTCAAACCAGGCGCGCTCGTCGGCCAGGCAGTCGAACAGCGAGTCGTAGAGATCGAAGGTCTGGCAGAAGTAGGCGAGCAGCTCGCGGCGCTTGTGTTCGGGATCTCTGCCGGTCAGCAGCGGGGTACGGGTCGGTTCCGGCAGGCCGGTGGCGGTGGAATAGAGAAGAGTGGCTTGGGTCACGCTCTGACTCCTTGTTGGCAGTGAAGACTGACAAGACAGTGGTAATGGCATTACCGCGATGGAGAGCTTTGTACGCACAAGGTACCACTATTGGCTCAACAGACCGGCGCGGCAACCAAAAACTTCCACGGCTTGTCAGCATAGCGACCCCGCGAACGGCTCGCCAATCGCTCGTCCACCTGCTCGTTTGGGGATGGTCAGATTCGCCAGATTATGGTCTGAATGACTCTCCATTTGCTGTGTTCATGTAGCGTAAAAATGGATATTTTCCTACAAATCATGCAGTTGACTAACTGGCACAGGCTTTGCGATGGATGCTGACCAAAGGGCCACGACTGGCCAATACACAATGAGGAGAGTGGCGATGAAATGGATGATGGGCATGGTGCTGGCGGTCGGGCTCAGCGGGTGCAGCTGGCTGGATGATACCCGGGTGATCGGGGCAGGGGCCGTGATCGAGCAGCAGCACGGGGTGGGCCGGCAGGTGACCCGGGTGCTGGCCGGCGTGCCTGCCAGCGTCCATCTGGTGGCCGGCGAGCCGCGCGGATTGCGCATCCGTGGGCAGGAGAACCTGCTGCCCTACCTGGTGCTGAGCGAGCGGGGCGACAAGCTGGAGATCGAGGTGAAGGACGGTTACCGGCTCGATCCGACCGAGCCGCTGGAGATCACCATCACCCTGCCCGCGCTCCATGAGCTGGCGCTGGCAGGGGTCGCCAACGGCGAGCTGCGCGGCTTCAAGGGGGAGGCGCTGGTGCTGTCGGTGGCCGGCACGGGCGACATAGTCGCCAGCATGCTGGATCTGAAGCGGCTGGAGGGTAACATAGCGGGCTCGGGCTGCCTGGATCTGGGTGAAGGTTCGGCCAACGTCATGGAGCTGAACATCGCCGGCTCGGGGGATGTGCTGGGGGCCGAGCTGAAGGGGCGCGAGGTGGAGGTCAATATCGCCGGCAGCGGCGACGTAGAGGTCAGGGCCCTGGAGCGACTCAAGGTCGGCATCGCCGGCTCGGGCTCGGTCAGCTACTGGGGCGATCCCGTGCTGCAGAGCGAGATAGCCGGCTCCGGCGAGGTGAGCCGGCAGGGCAGCTGAATTTTTGTCCACCGAGCAGAAAAAAACAGGCCCGTTACGGGCCTGTTTCGATCAGAGGTGGCGGGCGTGAAAGCGCAGGTGCGCCTCGATGAAGCTCGCCACGAAGTAGTAGCTGTGGTCGTACCCGGCGTGGCGGTTGAGCTCCAGCGGCCACTCCTTGCCGGCGGCCGCATCGGCGAGGGCATCGATGTGCAGCTGTTCGGCCAGGAAGGGATCGTCCAGCCCCACATCCACCAGAGTCGGCAGCGGCGTCACCGGGTGGTGGCGCAGCAGCTGGCAGGCGTCCCACTCCTGCCACAGCAAGGGGTTGTTGCCGAGGTAGGCGCCGAGTGCCTTCTGGCCCCAGGGGCAGCGGCTCGGGTGGCTGATGGGGCTGAAGGCCGACACCGAACGGTAGCGACCGGGCTCGCGCAGGGCGGCGATGAGCGCCCCGTGGCCACCCATGGAGTGGCCGCTGATGGCGCGCTTCGTCGAGACCGGGAAGTGGGTCTCGATGAGCTCGGGCAGCTCGCGGGTGACGTAGTCATACATCTGGTAGTGATCGCGCCAGGGATGCTGGGTGGCGTTGACGTAGAAGCCGGCGCCCATGCCGAGATCGTAACCGGGGTCGTCCGCGACGTCTTCGCCGCGCGGGCTGGTGTCCGGCGCCACCAGGGCGATGCCGAGCTCGGCGGCGATGCGCTGGGCGCCCGCCTTCTGCATGAAGTTTTCATCGGTGCAGGTGAGGCCGGAGAGCCAGTAGAGCACGGGCACCTTCTGGCCGGTGAGGGCCTGGGGCGGCAGATAGATGGCGAAGCGCATCTCGCAACCCAGCACCTCGGAGGCGTGGCTGTAGCGCTTGTGCCAGCCGCCGAAGCTCTTGTTGCTGCTGATTATGTCCAGATTCATCGGGGGAACTCCTGCACCCCGCCCACGGTGGCGGGCGGGGTGATCATGCTCAGTAGTGGATGACGCTGCGGATGCTCTTGCCTTCGTGCATCAGATCGAACGCCTCGTTGATCTGCTCAAGCCCCATGGTGTGGGTGATGAAGTCGTCCAGCTTGAACTCACCCTGCATGTAGCGCTGCACGTAGCTCGGCAGCTCGCTGCGACCGCGAACGCCGCCGAAGGCGCTGCCGCGCCAGACCCGGCCGGTGACCAGCTGGAACGGACGGGTGCTGATCTCCTGGCCGGCACCGGCCACGCCGATGATGACCGACTCGCCCCAACCCTTGTGGCAGCACTCCAGCGCCGCGCGCATCACCTTGACGTTGCCGATGCACTCGAACGAGAAGTCGACGCCGCCGTCGGTGAGCTCGACGATCACCTCCTGGATGGGCTTGTCATAGTCGTTCGGGTTGATGCAGTCGGTGGCACCCAGCTTGCGGGCCAGTTCGAACTTGCTCTCGTTGATGTCGATGGCGATGATGCGGCCGGCCTTGGCCAGGCGAGCCCCGATCACGGCGGAGAGGCCGATGCCGCCCAGCCCGAAGATGGCGACGCTCTCACCCTCTTTCACCTTGGCGGTGTTCATCACGGCGCCGATGCCGGTGGTGACGCCGCAGCCGAGCAGACAGACCTCTTCCAGCGGGGCGGCCGGGTCCACCTTGGCGATGGAGATCTCGGGCAGCACAGTGTATTCGCTGAAGGTGGAGGTGCCCATGTAGTGATAGATGGGCTGGCCATCCTTGGAGAAGCGGGTGGTGCCGTCCGGCATCAGCCCCTTGCCCTGGGTGGCTCGGATCTTCTGGCACAGGTTGGTCTTGCCGGATTTGCAGAACTTGCACTCGCCGCACTCGGGGGTGTAGAGCGGGATCACGTGATCGCCCACCTTGACGCTGGTGACGCCCTCGCCGACGGATTCGACGATACCGCCCCCCTCGTGGCCGAGGATGCAGGGGAAGACCCCTTCCGGATCTTCACCGGAGAGGGTGAAGGCATCGGTGTGACAGACGCCGGTAGCGACGATGCGTACCCGCACTTCGCCGGCCTGGGGAGGCATGACGTCGATTTCTTCGATGGAGAGGGGCTGGCCCGGGCCCCAGGCGATGGCGGCCTTACACTTGATGCTTTGAACCTGTGCCATGACGGATGTCCTTATTGTTGAGCAGGGTGAGGAGAATGGGTTCGGACATCCAGTGTAGTTTCCCGCTTATTTGGTGATAATAAGGCGAAATCTGAAATCACTTTTACAGACAGGTAATAATGTTCGGCTGGGAAGGGATCTGTGAATTTGTCAGCGTGGCGGAGCAGGGGGGGTTTACCCCGGCGGCGCGCAAGCTGGGGGTGTCGGTGGCGCAAGTGAGCCGGCAGGTGGCACAGCTGGAGGATCGGCTGCAGGCCAAGCTGCTGCTGCGCACCACCCGTCAGGTGCGGCTCACCGAGCTTGGCGAGATCTACTATCGCCACTGTCGCCAGCTGCTGGACAACCTCTACGAGGCGGAGCTGGCGGTGGGGCGCCATCAGGCGGTGCCGCAGGGCACCTTGCGCATCACGGCCCCGGTCTCCTACGGCGAGAGCCGTATCGCCCCGCTGGTGAACGACTTCATGGTGCGCTTTCCCCAGCTGGAGGTGACCCTCAACCTCACCAACCAGCTGCTGGATCTGGTGCACGAGGGCTACGATCTGGCACTGCGACTCGGCCACCTCAAGGACTCCAGCCTGGTGGCGCGCAAGCTGGCGCAGCGGGTGCCCTATGTGTGCGCCTCGCCGGCCTACACCGCCCGCCACGGCATGCCCAACAGCCTCTCCGAGCTCACCCGCCACACCTGCCTGGTGGGCAACAGCGACGAGTGGCACTTCACCCTGGATGGTCGCCCTCACAGTGTGCGGGTGCATGGTCTGCTGCACTGCAACAGCGGCCACGCCCTGCTGGATGCGGCGCTCAAGGGGATCGGCATCATCCAGCTGCCGGACTACTACGTGAGCGACCACCTGGCCCGGGGTGAGCTTATCGAGCTGCTGCCGGAGCTGCGGGCGCCGGCGGAGGGGATCTGGGCCCTCTATCCCCACAACCGCCACCTCTCTCCCAAGGTGCGACTGCTGGTGGACTATCTGGCGGAGCGGCTGAGCGATCCCCATCAGCCCGCGCTGGTGCGCCCCGTCGGCTGACTTCGCTCAATAAAAAAGGCCCGCATGTGCGGGCCTTTTGTTGCATGGCATGAAGGGCGGGACTATTCCCGCTCCTTGACGTAGGGGGTCCCGAGCGCCTTGGGTGCCACCGCCTTGCCGATGAAGCCGGCCAGCAGGAACACGGTCAGGATGTAGGGCAGCGCCTCGATGGCCTGTACCGGGATCGGGAAACCGCCGATGCTGACCCCTTGCAGCCGGATGGCGACCGCATCGAGGAAGCCGAACAGCAGGCAGGCCGCCATGGCGTTCCAGGGGCGCCACTTGCCGAACACCAGCGCCGCCAGCGCCATGAAGCCCTTGCCCGCGCTCATGTTGGGGATGAACTGGGCGGTCTGGGCCACCGCCAGGTAGGTACCGCCGATACCGGCCAGCAGGCCGCCGATGATGAGCGCGGTGTAGCGCATGCGCACCACCGAGATACCGGCGGTGTCGACCGCAGCCGGTGCCTCGCCCACCGCCCGCAGGCGCAGGCCGAAGCGGGTACGGAACAGCACCCACCAGGCCAGCGGCACGGCGGCGAACGCCACGTACTCCAGCAGGGAGTGGCCGCTCAGCAGCTCGCTGTAGAGCTGGCCGATGACCGGCACGTCATACAGCTCCTTGGCATAGGGCAGGTCGATGGGGGCGAAGCGGGCCGCGCCGGACAGCGCCGGGGTCTGACCGCCCTGATCGAACCAGTAACGGCCCAGGGTGACGGTCAGGCCGGCCGCCAGGATGTTGATGGCCATGCCGCTCACCACCTGATCACCACGGTGGGTGATGGTGGCAAAGCCGTGCATCAGGGCGAACAGGATGGAGACACCCACCCCGGCACCCAGCCCAATCCAGGCAGAGCCGGAGACGGCTGCCGCCGCCGCACTGGCGAACGCCGCCGCCAGCAGCTTGCCCTCGAGGGCGATGTTGACCACCCCGGAGCGCTCGCAGAACATGCCGGCCATGGCCGCCAGAATGAGTGGCGGCGCGGTGCGGATGGTAGCATCCAGCATCAGGATCAATATTTCAAACATGGCTTATGCTCCCTTCTGCTCGCAGAACATTCCTGTCATCCATGGCCGCCAGGATCAGCGGTGGCGCGGTGCGGATGGTGGCATCCAGCATCAGGATCAGAATTTCGAACATGATCAGGCCCCCTTGACTTGCGCAGAGCGGTTGGCAAACGCCAGATAGAGCTGCTCGATGCGCGGACGCATCATGTGCTCAAGGGCACCACAGAACAGGATCACCAGACCCTGCAACACCACCACTATGTTGCGGTCCACCCCGAACTCGAAGCTCAGCTCGGCGCCGCCCTGATAGAGGAAGCCGAACAGCAGGCTGGCGATGATGACGCCGACCGGGTGGTTGCGCCCCATCAGCGCCACCGCAATGCCGGTGAAGCCGAAGCCTTCCACGAAGTTGAGCTTGATCTGGTGCAGTTCACCCTGCAGCACGTTGAGGGCGAAGAAGCCCGACAGCATGCCGGAGATCACCATGGCCAGGATCACCACCTTGGGATAGGAGATACCGGCATAGGCGGACGCACTCTGGCTGGCGCCGACCGAGCGGATCTCGTAGCCCCAGCGGGTATGCCAGATGAAAACCCACACCAGGGCCGCGCAGAGCAGTGCCCAGAAGAAGCTGATGTTGAGCGGGCTGTTCGACATCTCCATGCCGAATGCCCCCGCCAGTTCGCTCATCTTCGGCAGCCAGCTCGCCTCGGCGAACACCTTGCTCTCGGTGGCCATGGAGCCTGCCGGCTTGAACACCTCGACCAGCAGGTAGGCCATCAGGGAGGCGGCGATAAAGTTGAACATGATGGTGGTGATGACGATGTGGCTGCCGCGCTTGGCTTGCAGCCAGGCCGGGATGAAGGCCCAGGCCGCACCGAACAGGCCGCCGGCGATGATGGCCAGCGGCAGCAGCAGGGCGAACGGCAGGGAATCACCCAGCAGCAGACAGACCAGACCGACGCCGAGGCCGCCGATATAGGCCTGCCCCTCGCCACCGATGTTGAACAGGCCGGCGTGGAAGGCCACCGCCACCGACAGACCGGTAAAGATGAAGCCGGTTGCGTAGTAGAGGGTGAAACCGACCCCTTCACCGGTGCCGAAGGCGCCGTACCACATGATCTCGGCGGCATCGACCGGGTTGATGTCGAGGTAGTAGAACAGGATGGCCGACACCAGGAAGGCCAGCAGGATGTTGACCGCGGGCAGTACGCCCACGGAGATCCAGGCAGGGATACGTGCTTGGCTCATGGGCGAGCCTCCTTGGCAATCTGGTCGGTGACGGGGGTGTTGACCATCAGCAGGCCGAATCCGTTACAAGTGGCTGTGAGCTTCATGATGTGGCTCCTTGTGATTGGCTTGCCGCCACCTCGTCAGGAACTATGTTTGCCATCATCAGACCGATAGTGCGTTCATCCGCCTTGGCGGCATCCAGCTCACCGACGATGCGACCGTCGGCGATGACCAGGATGCGGTCAGAGAGGCTCATGATCTCGTCCAGCTCCACCGAGACCAGCAATACTGCCTTGCCCTTGTCGCGCATGGCGATGATCTGCTGGTGGATGTACTCGATGGCGCCGATGTCGACCCCGCGGGTCGGCTGGCCGATCAGCAGCACATCCGGGTCCTGCTCCACTTCTCGGGCGATCACCAGCTTCTGCTGGTTGCCGCCGGAAAAATTCGCGGTCTTGTGCTCGGGATGGGGCGGGCGCACGTCCCACTTGTCCATCTTGGCCTGGCAATCCTGCAGGATCGCCTCCTTGTTCTGCAGCCAGCCCTTGTTGTACTGGGGGCGGCGGTGATAGCCGAGGATGAAGGCCTCTTTCGCCTCGAAGCGGTTGATGAGACCCATCTTGTGTCTGTCTTCCGGCACGTGGCCGAGACCGAAGTTGCGGACCCGCTCCGGGTCGGCCGGGTGGCTCACGCTCACTTCGTGGGCCTGACCGCCACCGGTGATGGTGAAGCTGCCCTTGCTGGGCTTGAGGATGCCGCCGAGCAGGCTGAGCAGCTCGGACTGGCCGTTGCCGGAGACGCCGGCGATGCCGACCACTTCACCGGCCCGCACCTCGAAGCTGACGGATTTGACCCGCTCCACCCTGGCGTCGTCCACATAGCTGAGGCCATCGACCTTGAGCTTGGCGTCGCCCGGCTGGGTCGGCCCCTTGTCGACCTTGAGGCGCACCTTGCGGCCCACCATCAGTTCGGCCAGCTGCTCCTTGTCGGTATCCTTGGTGGCGACGTGGGCCACCATTTCACCCCGGCGCATGATGGAGACCTGATCCGTGATGGCCAGGATCTCGCGCAGCTTGTGGGTGATGAGGATGATGGTGGCGCCCTGATCGCGCAGCTTCTTGAGCACCTCGAACAGGTGATCCGCCTCTTGCGGGGTCAGTACCCCGGTCGGCTCGTCCAGGATCAGGATGCGGGCGCCGCGATAGAGCGCCTTGAGGATCTCGACCCGTTGTTGCAGGCCTACCGGCAGATCCTCGACCTTCTCGTGCAGCGGCACTTCGAGACCATAGTCCCGTGCCAGCTCGCCCAGCAGCTTTTCGGCCGCCGCCAGGCTCTTGCCCAGGTGCCAGCCGTTTTCCGCGCCGAGAATGACGTTTTCCAAAACCGTGAAGTTGTTCACCAGCATGAAGTGCTGGTGCACCATGCCCACGCCTGCGGCAATCGCATCTTGTGAGCCATGGGGTTTGAACGGGTTGCCGTCGATGAACATCTCGCCTTTGTCGGCGTGGTAGAAACCGTAGATGATGCTCATCAGGGTCGACTTGCCGGCGCCATTTTCGCCGACGATACCGTGAATGCTGCCTTTACGAACCTTAAGGTCGATCTGCTTGTTGGCGTACACTTCGCCAAACCGCTTATCGATACCCCTTAATTCGATGGCATAGCGATCTGTCTGGTCCATGATGCAGTCCTTGCGGGTCATGAAAAGAGACTAAAAACCGGCCCGTGCGGGCCGGTCGTTGGGTTGAGAGTAGTAGCGGTTACTCAGTATTTGCAGGTGCTGTCGCTCATGTAGTCGTGCACCTTGACCTTGCCGGAGATGATTTCGGCTTTGATGGCGTCAACCTTGGCTTTCATCTCGGGGGTGATCAGCTTCTCGTTGTCTTTGTCGAGTGCCCAATCCACACCACCCTCGGCCAGGCCCAGGTTCTTGATACCCGGTTTCCAGGTGCCCTTGGCTGCGTCATCCCAGGTCTGGTAGGCGGCCAGGCCAACCGACTTGACCATGGAGGTCAGCATGGTGCCCGGTTGCAGGTGGTTCTGGTTGGAATCCACGCCGATGGCCAGCTTGCCTTCGTCCTTGGCGGCCTGGTAAACACCGATGCCGGTACCGCCGGCGGCGGCATAGACTACGTCGGCTCCCTTGGCGAACTGGGACTTGGCAAGCTCAGCACCCTTGGCCGGGTCAGCAAACGCTGCCGGGGTGGAGCCGGTCATGTTCTGGAACACTTCGATCTTCGGATTGACGTACTTGGCACCCTGCTCGTAGCCGCACTCGAACTTGCGGATCAGCGGGATGTCCATGCCGCCCACGAAGCCGACCTTGCCGGTCTTGGAGGCGATGGCAGCCAGCGCGCCCACCAGGAAGGAACCTTCATGCTCCTTGAAGATGACGGACTGGACGTTTGGCTTGTCGACCACCATGTCGATGATGGTGAACTGGGTTTTCGGGAACTCGGTCGCTACTTTCTCTACCGCGGAACCCATGTTGAAGCCGACGGCAACGATCGGGCCGTTGCCACGGCTGGCCAGACGACGCAGACCCTGCTCACGCTGGGCTTCGTTCTGGGGTTCGAACTCCTTGACCTTGACGCCTTTGTCTTTGTTGTAGACTTCGACGCCATTGCGGAACACGGCTTCGTTGAACGATTTGTCGAATTTGCCTGCGGTGTCGTAGATGACGGCGGGCTGGGAGGCTGCCTGGGCAGAAAGGGCAGCGAGAGTGAGGGCGGCAACGGTGGCCAGCTTGAGCACTTTAGTCACGATCGTATCCTTGATTGTTATGTGAGGGTCCACAACCTGCCGGGGCAGGCCATAAAGCACGCTGGCTAACTGTAAGTGAGCCACGGTGTGGGTCAAGGAGATCATAAAGGAAAAACGTTTGCGTTAACGGTTTGAAATATAAGCAAATCGGTTTATAAGTGGTTGTTTTGATGCCTATTTTCAGATTTAAATTCTGCGATTAATTGGCTCCAAATGACATTTCTGTTTGTATTCATAAGGTTATAAGCAAGCGTTTTCACATGATGATCAATGTTTGGGGTTCTATTGGCTCCCCTTAATGGTTTGGTATCAGTATCTTTCGTTATTAGCACTAGTTGGAGAGTGCCCCAGATAGTGGATTTGCCGGCGAGAGTGAACGAGCTCATATAGCTGCACATTGCCGCTTTTCATATGAGTACTCTTGTGTATTATGCGACTCGACTGCGCCTCCTGGATGGGGGCGTGTTTTTTCACTTATTCGAGCGATAAAAAATGAAAAAAAATGTGCTGAGTGCAGCAGTGGCTTGCGTATTGTCAGGTGTCATGTTGACCGCTTGTGGAGGTGGCGGCGACGAAGGTGGCAACGGTGGCAACAGCGGTGGTGGCACCGACACCGGCAGCAAGCCCCTGCACACAGCGATTTTCCTCGATGCCGCCGTTGCTGGCCTCAACTACCGGTGCGCCAATTACAGCAGCATCACCAACGCCAATGGTGAGTTTCTGTTCAATGATGGCGACAGCTGCTCCTTCACTCTGGGCAACCAACTGCTGGGTTCGGTGACGCTCAAGGCTGGTAGCTCTCTGGTCACTCCCTATACCCTGGCGGGTGATGACAAGAACAAGGCAATCCGCATCGCGGCCCTGTTGCAAACTCTCGACAGTGATAATAACCCGGAAAATGGCATCACCCTCGACAAGGCACAGGTCGCACAACTGGGGATCATCGAATTAGGTAGCGATGACGCCTTTAACACCTCACTGGTCGAGGCCCTGAAAACGGCAGGCCTGACCAAGGATGTCGTCTCGCTGGCCGCAGCGAAAGACCACCTCTCTGCCACTCTGGCGGGTGTCAATGGCCGCTCTGTCGCGGTCGACAAGGTGCTATCGGATTTACAAGTGCTGACCGATCTGAAAACCCTTAACGTTGAAGAGAAACTCAAGGAGTACAAAGACACTCTGCTGGCTGAAACCACAGATAATGGCAAGATTGACCGCCAGATCGTGCTGGCCACGCTGGCCATGCTCGAAGTAACCAACGACCCCATTGTTGCAGAACGCCTGGGCTTTACCTCCTCTGAAATGGGCGTGAATTACAGCACCAACCTGGCCAAAGTGATCGATGTCATCATCCACACCCCCTATTCCGCCTCCGTTATCCTCAAGGGTGACAAGGGGTATACCCGCGACGTAGCCAAGCTAATGGGGACCTATGCCGATAGCATGGACAAGGTCGCCGCCACCCTGGCCGATATTCAGGACCCGGGTTACAGCGCTACCTATGGTGATGGCGAGTCTGTCACTCTCAACTTCGACGGCGCCAAGGCACTGCGCGCCTCAGCCATCGCGATGGCATCGGCACTCAATATTGCCGCATCATACCAATATGGCCCGGACAAAGCCTATTCTGTCCAGGAAGAAGAGGTGACCTTGCCTCGCATGCTCATCACTTACTCTTGGGATGGGCAACAGCAAAATACCATCTATGGTGAGAATGCCAGCACCTTCAAGACCCAGTTCAGCCCGGTGGATATCGAGCCGGATAGCCTGATGAGTCACCCCGATTTCTTCCGCCTGACTGACGAGGCCAAGATGCACTTGGGCAAGGCCAAAGCTCAGCTGAAGCAAGCGGTAGATATTGCGCTGACCATTGATCAGAGCAAGCTGGACGACTCTTTGACCGAAGAGGATATCGCCGCCAACACCAAATTCCTGACCCAGCTGGCGAACCATTTCTTGGGCAAGGAGCCTACTGTCGAGTGGACAAATCGCAAGATCAAGTACGTCAATACCGGCATGAATTGGGAGCCCAAAGAGGTGGGCGTCAAGTTCAACATCAACATCATCCCGTTCTTTGACGAGATGCTGGATCGCAGCGATATGACCATCAAGGTATCTGGCAACTGTGCTGTGGGTATTCGGGATGCTGAACTCTCCAAGGCAATGGGAGAACCCATGTGCCTGATCTCGAGTGACGAGTTCAAGGCGCTTCTTGCCCAAAACGATTACGATGCACTCAAGTACATCGGCTGGATACAGGAAGATCAATACAGCCACACTAGTATCTATGCCAAGGGAGTGGGCTATGATTGGTCAACCCAAATGACACCGGTGGCCGGGTCGACCTTCGACAAGGTCTTCGTATCTTGTACCGATCTGGATGGCAACAAGGTCAGCTGTGCTGATCAGCTGTAAACAATGCAGAGCGCTCCTGTTAGGAGCGCTCTTTTTGCTGATGCAGGCGGCGCAAGCTGCCGGCATGTTGGCACGCTACAACGACTATCGGGAGCGTGTCTTCGATAGTCAGGGCCAGTTGCAATATCAATTGAACACCCGTGAATACTTGCAGCGGATGCCCAGCGGGCGTCCGTCATTGTCCAGTCTCTTTGCGTTGCGCGAAATACAACGGGAGTCACTGGAGTTGAAACAAGGCACCTTGATGGTGGATGCCGTCATAGTGCACTTCCAGCATGGGTATTATCAGGACGGCATGCTCATGATGGGTAGCACGGAAGTGACGCTGCCCGAAGGCCGTTTGCGAGCAACCTCCCTTCGTTTTGATCCTGTTCATCAGGTGCTGGATGCACCACGCGCCATGTTATTGAGCTTTTCTGGTGATGTGTTGGGCCAATATCGGAACTATCACCGCCCCCTTCGTTGATCCTGCTGGTTGGTCTCTGGCCACTCAGGCCGTATAATCCCCGCCTGTATAAATAAACAGGAGTGGTGATGGACGTTTCAACCCTGCTCGACGGGCTCAATGACAAGCAAAGAGACGCGGTGGCGGCCCCCCGTTGCAACCTGCTGGTGCTGGCCGGTGCCGGTTCGGGCAAGACCCGGGTGCTGGTGCACCGTATCGCCTGGCTGATGCAGGTGGAACGCTGTTCACCCTTCTCCATCATCGCGGTGACCTTTACCAACAAGGCGGCGGCCGAGATGCGCGGCCGGGTCGAGAAAGTGATCGGTGACGGCGTGCGTGGCATGTGGATCGGCACCTTCCACGGCATCGCCCACCGCCTGCTGCGGGCCCACCATCTGGATGCAGGGCTGCCGCAGGATTTTCAGATCCTCGACTCCGACGACCAGTACCGCCTCATTCGCCGGGTGCTCAAGGCGCTCAACCTCGATGAGAAGCACTGGGCTCCGCGCGCCGTGATGGGCTACATCAACGGCAAGAAGGACGAGGGGCTGCGCCCCGGCGACATCGACCTCTATGGTGACCCCGTCACCCGCACCTATCAGCAGATCTACAAGACCTATCAGGAGACCTGCGATCGCTCCGGGTTGGTGGATTTTGCCGAGCTGCTGCTGCGCGCCCACGAGCTGTGGCTGAACAAGCCGCACATCCTCGAGCACTACCGCGATCGCTTCCAGAACATCCTGGTGGACGAGTTCCAGGATACCAACGGCATCCAGTACGCCTGGCTGCGGATGCTGGCAGGGGATTCCGGCAAGGTGATGATCGTCGGTGACGATGACCAGTCCATCTACGGCTGGCGCGGCGCCAAGATCGAGAACATCCAGCGCTTCCTGACCGACTATCAGGGCGCCGAGACCATCCGCCTCGAGCAGAACTACCGCTCCACCGCCAACATCCTGAAAGCGGCCAACTGCGTCATCGCCAACAACGCCGAGCGCCTTGGCAAGGAGCTGTGGACCGAGGGGGCCGAGGGTGAGCCGATTTCGCTGTACGCCGCCTTCAACGAGGTGGACGAGGCCCGCTTCGTGGTCGGCCGCCTCAAGGACTGGAAAGAGAAGGGGGGCTTGCTCGCCGACTGCGCCATCCTCTATCGCTCCAACGCCCAGTCACGGGTGCTGGAAGAGGCGCTGATGCAGGACGCCATGCCCTATCGCATCTACGGCGGCCTGCGCTTCTTCGAGCGCCAGGAAATTAAAGACGCCATGGCCTATCTGCGCCTTATCAACAACCGTGGCGACGACGCCAGCTTCGAGCGGGTGGTCAACACCCCGACCCGCGGCATCGGCGATCGCACCCTCGAAATCCTGCGCAATAACGCCCGCGATCAGGGCCAGAACCTGTGGCAATCGGCCAAGGCACTGCTCAATGACAAGGTGCTGACCGGCCGCGCCGGCAACGCGGTGCGCGGCTTTGTAGATCTCATCGATGCGCTGGAGGAGCAGGTCGCCATGCTGCCGCTGCACCAGCAGGCGGATATCGCCATCCAGCACTCCGGCCTCAAGGCGATGTATCTGGCGGAAAAAGGCGAGAAATCCCAGGCGCGGGTAGAGAACCTGGACGAACTGGTCACCGCCTGCCGCCAGTACCAGCGTCCGGACGAGCTGGAAGATATGAGCGATCTCTCCGCCTTCCTCGCCCACGCGGCGCTGGAATCCGGCGAGAATCAGGCGGACGAATATGCCGACGCGGTGCAGCTGATGACCTTGCACAGCGCCAAGGGGCTGGAATATCCCCTGGTGCTGCTGGTCGGCGTGGAGGAGGGCATGTTCCCCAGCCAGCAATCCACCGAGGAGTCGGGCCGGCTGGAAGAGGAGCGCCGCCTCTGTTACGTGGGCATGACCCGCGCCATGGAGAAGCTCTACATCTGTTATGCCGAGAGCCGCCGCATCTACGGCCGCGAGATGTTCCACAAGCCGAGCCGCTTTATCCGCGAAATGCCCGCCGAGTGCCTGGAAGAGATCCGGCTGCGCACCCAGGTCAGCCGCCCCACCCAGTACGGCCGCTTCAGCCAGAACGAGGTGCAGCAGAGCTTCGACGCCAGCGGCATCAAGCTCGGCCAGCGAGTGCTCCATCCGAAATTCGGCGAAGGCATAGTGCTGAACTTCGAAGGGGTCGGCCAGCAGAGCCGGGTGCAGATCCAGTTCGACGACGTCGGCGCCAAGTGGCTGGTGACGGCATATGCCCGCCTTGAGGCGCTGTAAGGTGCAGCGCACCCGCCATCAATACAAAAGGAGCCGTTGGCTCCTTTTTGGTCAGGACTGTAGGTTCGATTAGCGAAGCGTAATCGGACGTTCGCGTCATGGGTATATGGTGTGCCTGGCTGTTGGCAGCACGGCTGGCGCCGTGCAGGACGCGAGGGCATGGCCCTCGACAGGATTTCGCCCGCCCTTCGGGCTTGGGCGAGTGACTTTGGAAAGACCCGCTCTTTTCAAAAAATGCACCAAAGGTCTTCTCCCCCGCCAATCCGCTGGCTTCGCCAGTCCCCTCGGGTCTGAGCCAACGTCGGACGGGCCGCCGCAGACGGCACATCCCTGTGCCGACTGCGGCTACGCCATCATCCCTGATGGCGTCCCTGACGTTGCCTCTGACCTTCGGCGGATTGGAGGGGGATCAATACTGTGCCTGCTTTTGACTTGGAAGCATCTAGGATGGCCACTTTAGCCAGAATGAGGGGTGCACGATCTCCGAGGCCAGCGGCATCAAGCTCGGCCAGCAGAGACGAGTACGGATCCAGTTCGATGACGCCGGCGTATTCAAGGTTAAAGGGGTTGTAACTTTCTTTATTCAACCAACCTGGAAGCAAAAGGTATATATAAAATACGTAATTTCATTGCGTCGTCTTTACTTTGTCGGAATACATTTCATAGTATTTTATTTTTGCTTTATCAAGTTGTGACAATAGCATTTCCTTTACTTTGCTCGTTGAAATACCTTCCTTTTTTTTGAATTTAATACTATTGACCCGAATGGCCAATTCGGATTTTACGTCTTTTTTTATGGAGAACTCTGGGAAATCGAAGGTAATGTGGCATGTCCCACTGAAATTAGCGTAGTCAAAGGTGTAGTCAGCCTCTAACGTATGTAGTTTAATATATTTATGTAGAGCTTTGTCCTGGACAAAGAATGTTGAGTGCAAGCCACTTCCCTTTAATATTAGGGTCGATATTTTCTTTTCCATCCAAGACATTTCAGCGGGGAGTTTTTGACTCTCATCAGGGCTGAATCCTATATCTTTAGTATCCTTAAAATAGAGTTCACAGTCTATTGGGTTTTGGCTTACTCTTTGCAAAAAAAGAACTCTATTTTCATTTGAAAAATCAGAGAATAATATTTTCTTCAATTCCTCTTTCTTGTCTATAAAACCAGAAGACTTCATTTCATTAATTAAAGTAGATGTGATTGCACTAGCAACTTCTTTTGTCTCTGATGATGTGTGAGATAGCGATATATTAACATCGACAGAGTCCTTCTCTTTTTTTAATCTCACTTTCCCGGAGAATAAAGTTGTATTTTTATCCCAGCTTTTACTATAGTCATATCTTTCAATTGTAAATGCCAGCTCAATATTATTACTATCACCATCTATAGTTTTAAAGGATGGAAAACCTATCAATTTGTAGTTGGAAAATGGCTTATTTATCACTCTAGATAAGTCAAGGTTGGCCGGTAACATAGCTTTTAATGTATGGTCGCCTTTAATACATTTTACTGTCTGCGTTTGAAGTTTTGGATTTTCCTCTTTTGTTTTAACTTTCTCGAGAATATCCACAAATTCTTTTGGCGTAACTCCAGTCCTTACGATAAGAGGTACTTGGTCTGGCTTCTCGTCAGCGTAAGTAAAAACGCCTCTTTTTCTTAAAATTGCTCTGAGATCACTTTTTGTAATAAGTGAGTCATTGAGTAAGTCTCTTAAATTATCACCATATGGTAATACATATTTCTCATTTGCCATGAACTAAGCTCTCAAATGTATTCTTGAATGAATATACATTTATATCTAAGGACCGACCAGCGTCACCTTGTAATTGCACTGCACGATTAACTATAGTTTGGTGTTTAAGTGGATCGTAATCAGGAAATAAAAATACAAAAGAATTTGTAAAGTTTTGCGACACATCGCTGGCGAGATATATTAGCCTATTCATTGCTTCTTCAGAAAAACCATCTTTACAGCTCAAGCAAAATGACATTTTTTGGGAGTTTTTATCAATCAATCTGAAAGGAAGAATATCTGATGTTAAATACTCGACGGGCATTACCTTACCAAACTTATTAATTTGTGGGTCACTGTAATTGGATGACGTGAAAGCATAGTGGAAATTAACATCCATCTCATAATAAGAGCTTTTTATATATGATATAGAATCGTAAATGAATTTAGCTCTTTCATTATCCACCACGTAAATACATGAAAATGACAGCCCTTTCTCTATTATAATATTATGGATTTTTTTGATGACATTCTGTTCTGCATCACTATCATTGGTTAGCCAAAACAGCACGCCTATTTCTCTTGATGCTCGAATGCCACTCATTTCATAATCTGAGTTATTTATTGTTCTGAAGTCTGATAGCATAAAGCATTCAAGAGTGTGCGCTAAGTCGCGAAAATGGCTTTTGAAGTGGCTTGTAGGATAGTTAGGATACGGTTTAGATGTGTATTTGACTGAAATTACTATGTTATCTAATGTGAAGTCTTGTAGCTGTGACTTAACTGAATGGAAAAGATCTATTCCATGAGTATTTCTATCGCCATTGCCAATTTTATGAGCGCCACCATGTTCACACGGGATGCTAACCCCATCCTGCGCGGCACTCCACCCAATCATGGTAATAAAATTACGCACGACTTTCTCACCATGCTCCCCAATTTTTTTAGATAACTCCCCCATCTCTGCCTCTTCTTCAAATAAATACAAAAAGTTTTACAGCTAGTTATATCATGCGTCACTTGACTCTCTCAAGCTTACTTACAAGTATTTGGCGAGTAGATTTGACTTTAGATATTTAAATAAAATAAGGCATTGTAGGTTCGATTAGCGAAGCGTAATCGGACGTTCGCGTAATCGAACGCTTACAACGGAACAACCCTTTTAGAGGTTTACTCCAATCCCCCCAACGCCCCATCCACCGACCCGCACCAATCCGGCGGATAGACGCCGCTCGCTACATAACGATGGAAGGTGGAATACGGCCAATCGGCCACCCGGGTGACATGACCATGTTTGAGCGGGTTGATATGGACATAATCCATATGGTGGCGGTAATCCCGCTCATCCCGGATCAGGTGTTCCCAGTAGTGGCGCTGCCAGATACCCCGCTCCCCGTGCCGCAACCGGGTCTGGCTGCGGCGCTCGGTCACCGGCAAGGCGCGGGAGAAATGGCTTTTAATGAGCCGCCAACGCAGGGGGAAATCGCTGTCCCCCTCCGGCAATGAGAGAATGCAGTGGAGATGGTCAGGCAACACCACCCATGCGTGAATGGCGAAGGGGTGAGACTGTTGCACCTTGGCAACGCTTTGACGCAGCAGGTCGATTTGCTCCACCAGCAACCGGTTGTTGCGCCGCTCCAGCAGGTTGACGGTAAAGAACCAGGTTCCTCCGGGCCACCATGCCCGCCGCCAGTTGGCCATACCCTTCCTCTCGCCTCGGCCGAAAAGCCAAGCATAGCCTTGTTGTCTATATAGCCAATCACGCGAACGTCTGATGACACGAACGTCCGATTCCGCGATCGTCCGATTACGCTTCGCTAATCGAACCTACACGCTGCATACAGGTATCGTGGCCGAGAGGCACAAACCCCAAGCTCCCATCTGTCTGGCTCACCGCAGTTGAAACGCCTTGACGATAAATTCGATAAAGAGCCGCACGTTGGGGGACTGCTCCTTGTGGAAGGGGTAGACGGCGAACAGGGCGTGGGGGTCGGGTTGCCAGTCGGGGAGCAGGGTCACCAGGGTGCCGTCCGTCAGTTCGCTCGCCACGAACTCGTGCGGTACCAGGATCACCCCGAGCCCCTGCACCGCCGCCTGTTTCAGGGCAATGCCGTTGTTGGCGCAGAAGCTGGCGGGGGGCAGCTCCACCGCCAGGCTCTCCGCGTCTCGGGTAAAGAACCACTTGCCGGGGGAAGATGAGAGGCTGTAGCGCAGGCAGTTGTGCTGCTTGAGATCCGCCGGGTGGGCGGGTTGGCCCGCCTCCTTCAGGTAATCGGGGGCGGCGCAGAGCACCCGCTGTACCTGGCACAGGGGTTTGGCGCGCAGGGTGGAGTCCTCCAGGGTGCCAGCCCCCCGGATCACCACATCCAGCCCCTGATCCACCAGATCCATATAGGCGTCGCTCAGGATCACCTCGATGCCGATCGCTGGATAGCGGCGCTGGAACTCGCAGACCAGGGGGTTGAGCCGGATCAGCCCGTAGGACATGGGCATGCCGATCCTCAGCCTGCCCCTGGGGGTGAAGGAGGCGGCCATGATGGACTGGTCGGCGGCTTCCAGGCCGTCCAGCACGGCGCATATCTGGCGGTAATAGGTCATGCCGGCTTCGGTGACGCTCAGCCGCCTTGTGGTGCGGTTGATGAGGGCGATGCCGAGATAGGCTTCCAGCTCGTTGATGTTCTTGCTGACCGCCGCCTGCGAGAGGTGCAGGTCATCTGCTGCCGCCCTGAAGGTGCCCATCTCCACCACCCGGCGAAAGACGTTCAGCGCCGTGATCTTGTTCATCCTGCCCCCGATAATTCACCACTGGTAAACGATGGTGCCATCATGGCGCGGTGAATTCACTGTCTCCGGCTCATCGGGCGCCAGGTAACAGAGAGGCGCAACAAGGGCGGCAGGGCCTTGACCCGACCGCCCAGTGCCGCAGTGGCTTATTGCGCCTTGCCCGGTGCGGGAGGCAGGCTGATACCGACATCGGCCCAGGGGTTGGTGCCGAGCAGTTGGGCGTAGGGCACGTCGGCCTGGTAGCGCATGGTGAATTCCTTTGGACCGTGGGCGAAGGCCACCAGCAGCCCCTGTTTGGCATCCATCAGTCCGGCGTGCATGCCCAGCCCGTGATAGCTGATCCGCACGGCCTTGTCCTCCAGGCCCACCTTGTCGATCTGGAAGCGGGCGATGCTGCCGTCTTGCAGGGTAAAGCCCCAGCGGAACGGCCCGCCGCTGACCACCGTCATCACCTCGTCGATGTCGGTGCCATCCTCTGCAGAGTTGACGTGCATGCGGCCATATTTGCCGAGCACGGCGCTGCGGGTGCGTTCGTCCAGCGCCATCAGGTCATAGACCTTGGGGTAGGGGCCGACGCCTGTCTCTTCGGTGGCGACACCGCCCCCTTGCACCGCAGGCTCGCGCCCTGCGAGCCTGGCTTGCTCCAGCAGCTCCCCCTGACTCAGGTTGAAGGCCGCAATCAGGGCGCCGTGCTCCGCTTTGGTCAACGCGCGGCGGTGGGAGGCCTCCAGCAGCGGCCTGACGGCGTCGGGGATGTCGACGGTGACCACGTTGACGCCGATGGGGTTGAGCGCTTTGTTGACCGCCTCGACCCCGGTCACGGCAGGGCGGCCATCGCTGAACTGCACCGAGACCAGGTCACCGGCAAAGGTGTTGAAAGAGATGGCTGACGCGATGGTGCCGGCCAGGAGAGTGACATGGGTGAGTTTCATACAAGACTCCTCGTTAAGGTTCGAGAAGCAGTCTAGGGCGGCGATGTGTTCACTGAAATGACACTTGGATGATATGAAAATTCACTGACAGTAATGAATCGTGGGGATCAGAGCCGTCGGCCCGCCCCGGGGGAGATCGCCCTCTGCCAGAGGGTGTGAGCCCGGTTGACGCAACGGGGCCAGGATTGTGGTATGACTCGGGGCGTCACCCATCAGAACCCGTCGGAGGACACGATGATGCTGGCGTTGATCACCACGGCCCACCACACCTGTTACCCCAATCCCATCGTCTTTCGGGCCGGAGAGCGGGTGCGCATCGGCCACGAGGACGACGAGTTCCCTGGCTGGGTGCGCACCTTTACCGCAGACGGCAACGAGGGGTGGGCGCCCCTGTCCCTGCTGACCCCGATCGGCGCCGAGGAGGCGCAGGCGCGCCAGCACTATACCGCCCGGGAGCTGGACGTGGCGGTGGGGGAGCGGGTACGGGTGGAACGGGAGCTGGCAGGCTGGCTCTGGGTGCATAACGATCAAGGGCAATCGGGCTGGATCCCGGCCAGCGCCATCGCGCCCGTCTCTTGAGGTCGTTGATGGTGGCGGGTGAGGTGTTGTGATCACCCGCCGTAACGATATGGCGCAGCAGGCTGGCGGATTCAGAGTGAATGTTGCGCCGTGCTCTCAATCAAGAGGGGGAGTTTTTCCCTGTCGCATCAGCTGATAAATCAGACGGCCATGTTCTTTGCGATAGATGTCACTGTGCGCGCCGCCACCACTTAGATAGGCGTTCTCACTGATGAGACTGCTCGCCTCGATATAGGTGATGTTGCTGCGGGCTGAGCCGCTGACACCGAACAGGTTACCGTGACGATCGGCGAAGGCGCAGCGAATAAGGGTGTTGGTATTGGAGCAAATATCTGCATAGCTTCTGGCATCGCCGGCATAGCCTCCCCCGGGCGCCTTGCTCATGGCTTGATCATTGATCGATGCCGTCAGCGCTACCTGCTTCACCAGAGGGCAAAATACCGTCGCTGAGGTCGATGTGGCGTTATCGGTCAGCTGGGTCAGTTTAAAGGCTCCTTGCAGGTTGATCAGGTTATCAATGCCCGCAGTGGGGGGCTGGTAGTGATCCTGATAAATGGCCGGACCAAAGCAAGCCGCCACATTGGAAGCGCGGCTGCCAAAGCTGTGGCCAATCAGCGAGGTCGTGAGTTGTGCTTGCTGGGCTTGAGGCAATGCGGCTTTTACTTCCGGCAGTGTTTGCTGTATCAGCACTCCCAGCCAGCTCAGGCCAAGTTCGTCGGCGTCGCCGGCCTTGGTGGGGAAGCTGGTGAGTCGATAAATCGGTTCAATCCAACTGCTGCTCCATTGGCTAGGCCAGGTGACACCGATAACCAGGGGATTGAAATCGGCAGGGGCACTGCGTTTCACATTGAGCATGATGGAGTTGAAGTTGCGAATGGCTTCTTCTTGCACCGTATTCCAGCCCATGACAATGACCACAATGTCGCTGTAAGGCTTGCCTGTATTGGCCTGTGTCACCAGGCGCTGAATCATGCTCTGTTTTAACAGCTTCAGCGCATCCCAACTGTCGTCATAACCGCAAACCTCTTTATCCTGGCAACGCCGCTGCGTGACGGCCATCGGTAGCATATTCTGCTCGGCGCAGGGTTCAACCAGCTGGGATTGTGCGGGCTCCAGTCGTTGATACAGGTTATACAAGGCACAGGTATAGTTTTCGGCGGATTGGGGCTGGGCCTGCTCTCGCAGAATATGCGAGATATACAACAACTTGGGCTGGTTTAATAACGCGTCTGTTGATGTCTTTAAGGTCTTCTCTGAGGGGGGGCTGACCTTCACGCTTTGCGGTGTAGAGACCAGATCTCGCGGGCTTTTTTCCACGCCAATCAGATAACCATCAAAACGCAAACTCAGTTCATCCGGATAATAAAGAACAGAGTGATACAACATGGTGGTTTCACCATCCGTACTCAATTGTTTTTCTGCCGAGGCAAGCCGGCGTTGAGGAGCATTGGTACAACCCTGTAATAACAGACAGACGATCAGAAGGATTTTCCCGTACATGATTCACTCTCCTTGTTATGTGGCACCCCGATGAGAGTAGTCCGTACAGGTGAGTCGATGTAGTGGAAGGGGTTGAGCCGCCCCCTGTTCATGGCGATCCCCGTGCCGATAGCGTGCATGCTCTCATGACGCGGTGTGGGGACTGGGGTAGAGCGCAGAAACCCGGCCCTGACGGGGCGCGGTGGCCGGGTGAATTGTAAAGAGTAGGGTGACAGAGAACGCGGGGTATCAGCCTAGTCTAATCAACTCGATGGGGGCGTACTGCTCCCGGGAGTTGGCCAGCAGCACGCACTTTTCATGCTCGGCCTGATAGGGGGTCATGTTGCCGGTGTGGGCCTCTTTTAGAACGTCGACGGCGCCGGTGGCGGCGATCATCACGCGCTGACCCGCTGTGAGCGCATTGCGGTTTCGGTCATAGATTTTCATGGCACTCTCCTTTTGTGGGGCCCGGCGGTATGCCCGGGCTGCGCGGATCAGCCTACGCCCCCGCCAAAGAGTGATGCATGTCACAGATCAAAAAAGAGCCAAAGAGGGACTCGGCACTGCGGCAAGGGCGAGCGGACCTGCCGCGCGGGGTCGTCCAATCCTGTCGTTGGGAAGGCAGGTCGGTTCTGCTTTTTGCGGGGGCGGGCTCGAACAAACGGGGGGATACGCTATAGTGGATGCCGCTCGTATAACTGCCTTCAACCAACCGAGAGCGCATTATGAATCGTGATATCGTCGCCCAGTTTATCAAGATGTTGACCAACCTCGACCAGTGCCTGGCCAAGGCCGAGGCCCACGCTGCCGCCAAGAAATTCAATGTGGAGAACTTCTTCGGCGATCGGCTGATCGTCGACATGCTGCCATTCAGCAAGCAGGTGCTGATCTGCTGCGACAGCGCCCGCGCCGTGGTGGCCACCGCCAGCCTGAGCGAGCCGCCGGTACTGGGGGATGACCCCAAGACCATGGCGGATCTGCGCGCCCACCTGGCCAAGACCCTCACCTATCTGCAGAGCAAGCTGGATGCCGATTTCAGCCAGTATGCGAGCGGCCACTACTACCCCTACTGGGCCGGTGGCAAGGGGATGGACGGCTACACCTGCGTGCATGAGTACGGCATCCCCAACTTCTACTTCCACCTCACCATGACCTATGCCCTGCTGCGCAAGGCCGGGGTCGAGCTCGGCAAGGGGGATTACCTGGGCGCCATCAACCTGCAATAAGCTCAGCCCGTCATTCGGGCTTTGCCCAGCATAAAAAGAGCCTGCCACTGTGGCAGGCTCTGTCGTTTTCGGGGTCACCGCAGGCGGGTTACTGCGCCGGGATTTCGGGCTCCACCAGGGCGGCCAGCTGGGCCAGCGACTCCTGCCAGCCGAGGTAGCACATCTCCACCGGGATGACCTCGGGGATCCCCTCCTGCACGATGGCGAGCTCGGTACCGCACACCACCCCGGTCAGGATCACGGTCACGTGCATCACTCCCGGCAGGTTGGGATCGTCAAACCGGTCGGTGTAGCGGATGCGCTTGCCCGGTTCGAGCTCCAGGTATTCGCCGCCAAAGGCGTGGCTGTTGCCATTGCCGAAATGGGTGAACGCCATCCGGAAGTGGCCGCCCACCTGGGCCTCCAGCTGCTCCACCCGGCAGGTAAAGCCATAGGGTGGTAGCCACTTGGCCAGCGCATCGGTCTCGATAAAGGCCCGGTAGATCCGCATCGGCGGTGCCTTGAGCACCCGGTGCAGCCGCACTGTTCCTGTCCTCATCTCTCTGTTCCTCTCCTCGTTGCCTTGGGTCCATCAAGGATAGTCGGTTGCGTCCGTTTGCCGATGACTGGCTGGCTGCGGGCCCTAGAAGGGGCCGTTGCGCTCGCGCAGCTGGTCGGGCAGGCCGTCGTGATCCCCCAGCTCGCGCTCGGGCACCGCATCCCAGTGCCGCGCGCCGATGAAGCGGTTGCGCTCGGGGTGCACGGCGTAGTGGATGTGGTTGTCCGCCCGATCGGTGTCGCCCACGCAGAGCAGTCGCACCGGCTGAGTTGTGTTGTTGATGAAGGTGTGGGCCAGCCCGTCGCCCGCCTTGAAGCCGACCGAGTCACCGGGCTGCAGCCGATGCAGCACGCCATCGAGCCAGACGTCCGGGGTGCCTTCCAGCACGTGGACGAACTCGTCCTCGGTCTCCTCGGCGTGGGGCCAGCTGGTGCGCCGGCCCGGCGGCAGCAACTCGTGGTGAATGCCGAGGCGGGCAAAGCCGTAGTGCCTGCCGAGGGCGCTGCCCAGGGAGAGCGGCTCCTCGCTGCCGGAGTAGCGGCCGGGCTCGGGCTCCTGCAGCTCGCGCCAGTGCTTGATGCTGGGGTGACGGTTCATGACGACTCCTTGTCGAATGAAAGGGGAAATAAGCGGCCCCGTGCTGGGCGCACGGGGCCGGAGGTGGGCGTCTTGCGCCCGGGAGGCGGCGAGCCGGACTAGCGGCCCAGGTTGTCGGCCAGCTGCTTGGCGCGGCCGGCGGCCCACTGGTCGATCATCTTCTCCATCTCGCTGGCGGTGATGGGGCTGTCCTTGTGGGTGGTGTCCGGGCTCTCGCGCGCATCCATCACCCGCACCAGCAGCTTGCCGTTCTGGGAGTCGAGCAGCTGGGCCATGCTGCCCACCTTGAGCAGATAGGGCTCCTTGCCGATCACCTCGCGGGTGACATTGATGGCGATCTTGGCGGGCAGCAGATCCCGCAGCTTGGGGTCGGGCCGGGTCAGGTCGAAGTTGGTGATGGCGGCCTGCACCCGCATTACGCCGGGGCCGGGGGCGGTGGCAATCTTGACGCCGTGGCTCATCAGCTCGCGCTGGAAGGTGGCGTGGTAGTAGCGGCCGATTTCGTTCTGTTCGTTGGCGGTCAGCAGGTACCACTGGCCGTTCTCCTGGCGGATGAACTGCAAGGGATCGAGCAGCACCTGATGGTACTGGCGCAGATCCACGCCGGGCTCCTTGTAGATGCGCTGGTTGGGGTTGCTTTCGCTCTGCTGGAAGGCGGTCAGCGGAATCGCCTGCAGGCTGTGGGATACCTGGTTCTTCACCGCGCAGCCACCCAGCAGAATGGCCACCATGCCCGCGATTACGGCTCTTTTCATCTTTTGCTCCTGATTGCGGCGCTTGCCCGACCCTGGCATCCGGTGCGCAGGGCATTGCAAGAGAAATAACCGATTCAAAGAGCGCCCACAAGCGAAGAGTGCAGCGGCGTTCAGGCGGGATCCAGCCCGCAGGCGGCGGCCACCCAATTGCCGGGACATGACGCTAATACGATGATTTTGCTTCGGATCGGCAATCATTTGATCAAGGTTGCGGATATTGGCGCCGTTCGCTCATATAATCGCCGCCATGAAACTGATTCGGAAGGATTCGATGACCAGCCTGATGGCGGCCCTGTGCGGGCTGCTGCTCTCCTGCCTGGCCTGGGCGGCACCCACCCCCTTCGTCACCACGCCCCCTGACAGCACCACCACGGCACCCTCCGCCAGCATGGAGCCGCTGCTCTCCTGGTTTACCGGTGAGTTCTCCAGCCGCGAGCAGGCCAGCTACGACAACCGCTTCACCAGCGCCGAGCTGCGGCTGGTGGAGATCTGGCCCGGCTACAAGGGCTTTCGCTGGGTCTATGCCGAGCAGTTCCTGACCGAGCGGGCGGTACGCCCGTTCCGCCAGCGCATCTACCGCTTCTCGCTGGTACCCGATGGCCGCATCCTGATGGCCGAGCTGACCATGCCGCGGGCCATCGACTTCGCCGGCGCTTGGCGCCAGCCCGAGCTGCTCGACTCTCTCACCCCGCAGCAGCTCTCTTTGCGTCAAGGCTGCGAGATCTGGCTGACCCGCCAGCCGTCGGGGGAGTACGCCGGCCACAGCAAGGTGGGCAGCTGCTCCACCAATTTTGGCGGCGCCAGCACCCTGGTGCAGTACCTCTGGATCGGCCCCCACAGCGTGAGATTGCTGGATCGGGCCTACGACACCGAGGCCCATCAGCGCTGGGGCAGCCCGGGGGAGGGTTATGTCTATCTGCGCCGGGTGAAACAGCGCGGCGAGTAAGGCTGCGCCCTATAGCTGGTGGCGCTGCTCGCTCAGGTAGTCGATGAGCAGCCGCAGGCGCAGTGGCAGGGGCTCCCTGGCCGGGTAGAGCAGGTTGACCGGGCGCGGGGCGGGCAGGGCATCCGCCAGGATCTCCTGCAGGGTGCCGCGTTCTAGCTCCTCGCTCAGCAGGGCGCGCGGCTGCAGCAGGATGCCGGCATGGTTGAGGGCGGCCACCTTGAGGGCGCTGCCGTGGTTGCTGATGAAAGGGCTGTCCCACAGGTGCAGCTGTTCGAGTGGAAAGGCCTCGGCCAGGCTCGACTGGCCGAGCCAGGGACTGAATCCCAGGCAGTGGTGGCGGGCCAGATCCGCCAGCGTGAGGGGAGTACCGTGGCGTTGCAGGTAGTGCGGGGATGCGCAGAACACCGAATTAGAGCTGGCCAGCGGCCGGGCGATGTAGCCGGCGTCCTTGGGCTGGCCGACCCGGAAGATGAGATCGAAGCCGTCACCGATGACGTCCACCAAGCGATCCGACAGATCCAGCTCGATGTGGATCTGCGGGTAGCGCTCCATGAAGCGGCACAGCAGCGGCGTCAGCCGGTAGCTGCCGAAGGTGACGGAGGCATTGATGCGGATTCTGCCCGCTGCCTGGCCGGTATTGACCAGGGTGTTCTGCTCCAGTTCCCGGTAGTGTTGCAACAGGCTCTGGCAGCCGGCGAGGTACTCCTGGCCCGCCTCGGTCAGGCTCTGGCAACGGGTGTTGCGATTGAGCAGGCGGGAGCCGACCCTGGCCTCCAGCCACTTGATGTACTTGCCGATCATGGCCGGCGTCATCGCGAAACGCTCCGCCACGGCGGCGAAACTGCCCGCGCGGGCCACCTCGACGAAGATCTCGATGGCCGTCAAGCGATCCACTCTAAACTCCTGGTTTATAAAGCCGAGCGCCACTATGTCTGGCTGGCATCGCGGCTGTCAATATACTGGGCGGCAGCCAATCCACGCTGGAATCTCTCCCGATGACACTCGACTATTACGCCCTCTATCTGCTGCTCGCCATCGGCACCGTGCTGAGCCCGGGGCCCGCCGTGATCTACACCATAGGCAACACCCTGACCCGGGGCACCCGCCACGCCATCGCCGGCTTTTGCGGGGTGGCGGTGGGCATCCTGCTGGTGGCGAGCCTGGCCTCGCTGGCGGTGCTCTGGTTCACCCGCTGGCTGGCCGCGGGCCAGCAGATCCTCACCCTGGGCGGCGCGCTTTATCTGCTCTATCTGGGGCTCAACTCCTGGCGCCAGCGGGCGGTGAGCCCGGTGCCGGGGGCAGGGCCGGATCGGGATTGCCGTCGCAGCTTCATCAAGGGGGCGCTCATCAGCCTGCTCAACCCCAAGGCGATCATCTTCTTCACCAGCCTGTTTCCCCAGTTCATCGACTTTCGTCATGGGGCGCTGGGTCAGTGCATGCTGCTGGCGGTCACCTTCAGCGCCGTGGTGCTGGTGGTGCATGGCGGTTACTGCCTGGTGTTCCACTGGGTGGGGGCACAAGGCTATGGCGAACGCTTCGCCAGGGGGATCAACCGGCTGTCGGCGGTGATGTTCACCGGCTTCGCCCTGTTGCTGCTGTTCAAGGGGTTGAAATAGACAAGGGGGCTGATTGGGCGGTGCCGCAGCGCAGGGTGCTGCGAACTGGCTTGGAAGGGGAATCGTGACGGGATGGCGTGTATCCGCGCCATCCCGTTGTTTTATCAGAGCTTGAACAGCGGGCGCAGGCGGATGCCGATCAGGCTGCCAGCGAGGGCCATCAACATCCAGACCCAGCCGTGCAGGCTGCCGGAGGCGGTGCCGTCGAAGAAGCCGCCGAGGTTGCAGGCGCTGTACATGGCGCCCATCCCCATCAGCAGGCCGCCGAGGATGGAGGCCAGGCTGTTGCCGAGCCGCATCGGGGCGAAGGTGCCGCCACCGCTGATGCAACGCGCCAGCATGGCCCCCAGAATGCCGAGCCAGAACATGCCGACCATGGGGTTGATGAACAGCGGCTGGGCCAGCTTGGGGTTGCCCTCGAACAGACCGAACAGGGAGGCACCGCGCAGCGCCATGTCATAGACGGCGCCGGTGATGGTCCAGGCTGAGCCGTGCAGGGCGACGACGCTGGAGTTGAGCACGGCGATGATGATGCCACCGGTCAGCACGGTGAAGCGGCCGTCGCGCCAGAACAGGTTGCCGCCGCTGAAGAGGGGCTTGAGCTCGCCGGTACGTTTGAGCTCGCTCTTGCGAAACAGCAGGAACAGCGCGGCGACCAGCGTCAGGTTGAGCAGCATGCCGCTCCAGATATTGCCGGTCAGGTCTTTTGCCAGTACCACATGGCTGGAGAAGGCGGCCTCCAGTTCGGGGCGGAACTGGTTGCTGATCAGGGTGCCGATGCCGTAGCAGAGCAGCACCAGCCAGAAGCGGGGTTGCCCCTCGCCGCAGCAGTAAAGGGTGCCGGTGGCGCAGACACCCGCCAGCTGCATGCCGATGCCGAACAGGAAGGCGCCGACGATGAAGGGAATGCCGATGGCCATCACGTTGCCCACCATGGCATCGCCAAACAGGGCGTGGCTAAAGGAGAGGAAGCAGGTGAACAGCAGAATTTCGATGGCGATGGTGAGCAGGTGAACCCGCACGTAGTAGCTGTTGCGCTTGGTCAGCATCTCGCGCCAACCGAACACGATGCCGAAGCGGCTGAAGGAGAGGGTGAAGCCGAAGCCGAATCCGATCAGGGCCATCAGAGCCCATTTCATACCAAAAGTGTTGCCGAGCCAGAGTAACGCTCCCCCCGCGATTGCCACGATGGGGAGCGACCATTTTCGATTCATGCCTGTTGATCCTTATAGCTGGATGAAGAATTGGGAGTGCGGATCCTATTCCCTCATTGAGTCCAAGGCTATCGATTTAACCCTGCTGAGGGCGAATGGGGGCAGGACAGACCCTGCCCTGGGGATCAATGGCGGGGTGGTGGCGCGAGGTGAAAGTGCTGGGTCTGGCGGGTCAGTGCCTGGGAGTTAGTCGCTACCGTATCGGCTTCGCTCGCCGCATGGCGGGCGCTGTCGTTGACCTTGGCCGCCAGTCGCGACATCTCGCCGACGTTGCTGTTGATGGCGTGGATCAGGCTCTTCTCCTGCTCCAGCAGGGCTCCGACCTGATCGATCCGTTGGCAGATCTCGCCGCAGCCCTCTTCAATGCGGGTGATGCTCTGCTTGGCGTCGGCCACGTGCTCCACCGTTTTGCCCACCCTGGCCAGTTCGGTGTCCATCTCGTTGACGGCCCGCTGGCTGGTATCCTGGATCCGGCCGATGATGCTGGTGATCTCCGTCGTGGCCTCGCCAGTGCGGCTGGCAAGGGAGCGCACCTCGTCGGCCACCACTGCAAAGCCGCGCCCCTGTTCACCGGCCCGGGCGGCTTCGATGGCGGCGTTGAGCGCCAGCAGATTGGTCTGCTCGGCGATGCCATGAATGGCCCCCGCCAGACCGGAGATCTGCTGGGACAAGCCGGCCAGGTCGCCGATGGTGCCGGAGACCCGCCTCACTCCGTCAGCCTGGGCGCGGATCACCTGCTCCACCTCCTGAATGACCAGCCGGGTGGCATTGGCGTGGGCCTCGGAGCCCGAGGTCATGCCGGTGACCTGCTGCAGTTGGGCATCGCTTTGTTGGATCAGGGCCTGCAGTTGCTCGATCACCTCTTCCACCTGACGGGCTGCGTCCACTTGGGCCAGGCTGTCGTCCACATGCTGGCGAGAGAGGCTGCTCAAGCCGGTGGCCTGCTGATGCAGCGTTCCCGCACTCTGCTGCAGGGCGGCGACCAGGGTGGAGAGTTGATCCCGCATCCGGCCGATGCGCTGGATCAGATCGCCGATGGCATCGTCGCCGGGAGGCGGCATGGGGCTGTCGAGGGCTCCCTCCGCAATGGCTGCGGTCGCCTTGCCGGCGGCCAGCAACCGTTGCTGAGTCGGTCGGCCCAGCCAGAAGACCAGGGCGCAGCCGGTCAGCGCGGCGACGAGCAGAAGCCAGTAGCACATCCGGGCGGTGAGGCTGAGCTGCGCCAGCTGCTCGGCGGCATACTGGCTGCCACGGCTGACGGTGGCATCGACTCCAAGCCGGTGGGCCAGGTACAGAGTGCGCAGCTGGGCGGCGATGGCCGCTGCCTGCTCGAGCCGGCCGGCCTGCACGGCCGGAATGAACTGACTGTCGAGCAGTTGCCAGAAACGTTCGGCCTGGGTGCGCTGTTCCCCCAGCAGGCTCTGCTTGAGCTGGTCGTCGAGTGTGCTCTCCTGCCAGAAGCGATTGCGGTCGTTGAACTCCTGCTCCAGGCGGGCGAGCGATTGCAGCAACCCCTCCCGCTCGCTCGCCGCGGCATGCAGCAGGGTATAGACCTGCAGTTGCGCCTCGATGAGGTAGAGCGGGGGCGGCAGTATGTCCGCGACGACATCCTTGCCTTCGCCCATCTTGTCCGCGGCGCTCTTCACCGAGTAGAGGCCAAAGAAGCTGATGGATATCAGGATGATGAAGATCAATATGCCCAGCGCCTGGCTGAACAGCAGCGAACGATCATGGATTGTTTTGAACATGTAACCCCCATATGAATCCGGCACATGGATAGCATAGTCCCATCCCGTATAAAGACCTGCCGCGCGGGCCATATCGCGGCGGGCGTTGCTGTCAGTGAGGGCTGACGGAGCGATCGACATCACGGCCGGTCGGTTGAGCCATTCTCAAATAGGCGTTGAGAAGCGTTCGCGAAAAAATAGGAGAATGGCAATTCATGGCTGGTGATTTATTAAAATATGAATTTATATTTTGCGCCGCCAAATATTTCTGGGTAGAATCTTGGCGTGTTATCAACAGATGGAAGGATATTATGGAAAGCGACAGTTGTAGCCGATTGCACAGCGCGATGTGGGCTAATCAGAACTGAGGTTGATATCCCTTCTTCTCCCTCACTCTGATCGCTCAGAGTGTGGCATCTAGCGAGTCATCCCGACTCTTGCAACCCATTCCCGCCGGGATCTGCGTTGCTCCCCGGATTGTTCCACTCCCTCTGCGAGCCATGCCGCCTCGCGCCCCAGCAATTGCACGCCTTGCCACGCACGCCCTTTGTCATGGGCCTGGGGCTGCCCGTTGCGCCCGTTCACCGGATCTTTGGCGAGCAGGGACAAACAGGCCGGCGTGAAATAACAGGATGGACAGCTCGTATTGAAAACAATGTGGTTTTCGATAGGCTGTGTTGCGAATTTAAATAATGAAGGTCTCTTCTTTATATATTTTGAAATATGCGCTGGCTATTTCTCAATATATTCATGGGGTGCGGTTGATTGCTCATGTGACCGGACCATGAACCCTCCTCATTATTATTCGGCCATCATGCCGTTATTGTTGCCTGTGGTTATCCTGATCTCCTTTATCGGTCCTGGCCGCCCCGTTGCGGCCCTTGCCTCCTGTCGATAACGCCGCCGTGCGGATCTGCCCGCCGGTGACGACCTGCCGTGCCCTCGATATGCCAGGGCCGGCTTGCTGCCGCTCAACTCGGAGGAACCGTCATGACCGAAGAGCCCAAACCTAGACCCTCGGGGTCCACGCCTACCCACTCCTGATCCCCTGCGGGGAACGGGATGCGGTGTCCTGACCCCTGATCCGACCCGAGCATGCCGATGTGGTCGCGCAGACTGCTGTCTGCGGGCCGCCCAGTGTGCGGCGGCTGCCTGTTCGCTGCCGGGTCCATTGCTTTTTCACATCAGTACTGACGCCAGGCCCGGCCCGCGACAGGGCCCGCCTGCGCGTAGAAATCAGGATAACGAGTCATGAAACAACAACATACCGCCAGCCGGCACAAGCAGCAGGGGTTCGTTGCCCCGGCCAGTGCCAGAGAGAAACTCTCCTCCCGGGTGCTCGATGAGGCCGACAAGTCCCTCGAGTACACCCTCACCGCCGTGCGCGGCAACATCGACGGCCTCACCGCGACCGAGGCCGCCAACCGCCTGATCCAGTTTGGTCCCAACGAGGTGACCCACGACAAGCCGCCCCATGCGCTGATCCAGCTGCTGCAGGCGTTCAAGAACCCCTTCGTGATGGTGCTGATCGTGCTCGGGCTGGTCAGTTACGTGATGGACGTGCTGATGGCCGAGCCGGGCGACGAGGACTGGGTCAAGGTGATCATCCTCGGCGTCATGGTGGGCCTGAGCGGTCTGCTGCGCTTCTGGCAGGAGTACCGCTCCGCCAAGGCGGCCGAAGCGCTCAAGTCGCTGGTGCGCAACACCGCTACCGTGCAGCGCCGCCCCTCGCCCGGGGTTGCCCCCCAGCGCAAGGAGGTGGCGATGACCGAGCTGGTGGCCGGTGACATAGTGCACCTGCAGGCGGGGGACATGATCCCGGCCGACATCAAGCTGATCGAATCCCGCGATCTCTTCATCAGCCAGGCGGTGCTGACCGGCGAAGCGCTGCCGGTGGAGAAGTACGACACCCTGGGCGCCGTGGCCGGCAAGTCGGCGGACGGCACCGGCGCAGGGGAGGCTGGGTTGCTCGATCTGCCCAACATCTGCTTCATGGGCACCAACGTGGTGAGCGGTACCGCCCGCGCCGTGGTGGTGGCCACCGGCAGCGACACCTACTTCGGTTCGCTGGCCCGCAACGTGGTGAGCCACAAGCGCATCGAGACCAGCTTCGATCGCGGTGTGAACAGCGTCACCAAGCTGCTTATCCGCTTCATGCTGGTGATGGTGCCCATCGTCTTCATGCTGAGCGGCGTCAGCAGCGGTGACTGGATGTCGGCGCTCACCTTCGCGCTGGCGGTGGCGGTGGGGCTCACCCCCGAGATGCTGCCGATGATCGTCTCCGCTAACCTGGCGCGCGGTGCGGTGGCCATGGCCAAGCGCAAGGTGGTGGTGAAGCGGCTCAACTCGGTGCAGAACTTCGGCGCCATGGACGTGCTCTGCACCGACAAGACCGGCACCCTGACCCAGGACAAGATCATCCTCGAGCACCACTACGACGTGCGTGGCCAGCGGGACGACCGGATCCTGCAGCTGGCCTGGCTCAACAGCTTTCACCAGAGCGGCATGAAGAACCTGATGGACATCGCGGTGGTCGAGCACGCCGATGCGCTGGGGGAGAGCTGCAAGCCGGCCAACTACCGCAAGGTGGACGAACTGCCGTTCGACTTCGTGCGCCGGCGCCTGTCGGTCATTGTGCAGGACGATCTAGGCCAGCAGCTGATGGTCTCCAAGGGGGCGGTGGAAGAGATGCTGGCCGTCTCCAGCCAGATCGCCGATGGTCAGGAGGTTAGGGAGCTGACCGACGCGGATCGCCGTGCCCTGCTGCGCCAGAGCGAGGAGTTCAACGCCGAGGGGTATCGGGTGCTGATCGTGGCGACCCGCGAGATCCCGGCAGGCGAGTGCAAGCAGAGCTATCGCACCAGCGACGAGGTCAAGCTGGTGGTGCGCGGCTTCCTCACCTTCTTCGATCCGCCCAAGGATTCGGCTGCACCGGCCATCCGCGCCCTCAATGAGTACGGCGTGGCGGTCAAGGTGCTGACCGGCGACAACCCCATCATCACCAGCAAGGTGTGCCGCGATGTGGGGCTGGAGCCCGGTGTGCCGCTGCTTGGCAAGGATATCGAGGTGATGGACGACGTGGCGCTGTGCACCGTGGTCAAGCACACCACCATCTTCGCCAAGCTCACCCCGCTGCAGAAATCGCGGGTGGTGAAGGCGCTGCAGGCCAACGGCAACACCGTCGGTTTCCTCGGCGACGGCATCAACGATGCGCCGGCGCTGCGGGATGCGGACGTGGGGATCTCGGTGGACAGCGGTGCCGACATCGCCAAGGAGACCGCCGACATCATCCTGCTGGAGAAGAGCCTGATGGTGCTGGAGGAGGGGGTGATCAAGGGGCGCGAGACCTTTGGCAACATCTTGAAGTACCTCAACATGACCGCCAGCTCCAACTTCGGCAACGTCTTCTCGGTGCTGGTGGCCTCTGCCTGGCTGCCCTGGGCGCCCATGCTGGCGATGCAGATGTTGATCCAGAACCTGGTGTACGACGTCTCCCAGATGCTGCTGCCGTGGGACAAGATGGACCCCGAGTTCCTCAAGCGGCCGCGCAAGTGGGAGGCGAGCAACATCAAGCGCTTCATGCTGTGGCTCGGCCCAACCTCGTCGGTGTTCGATATCAGCACCTACTGCCTGATGTGGTTCGTGTTCGGTGCCGGCGCCCTCTATGCCACCGCCAACGGCAGCATGGATCCGCTGGTCAACGGTCAGGCCATCATGAACTCAGGCTGGTTCATCGAGGGGCTGGTGTCGCAGACCCTGGTGGTGCACATGCTGCGTACCCGCAAGATCCCGTTCCTGCAGAGTACCGCCACCCTGCCGGTGCTGCTCTCCACCTCGATCGCCATCGCTATCGGCTGTTACCTGCCGTTCTCGCCGCTGGCTGAGCACTTCGGCTTCATCACCCTGGATGGGCCCAAGTACTTCATGTGGCTGGTGATCACCATGCTGGCCTACATGGGGCTGACCCAGACCGTCAAGAGCATCTACATCAAGCGCCACGGCCAGTGGTTCTGATGAAGGGCGAGCGAGAGGGCCGGTGACCCGGCCAGGAACTATGAACGCAAAGAGGGATGGCCTGGGCCATCCCTCTTTTTCATGGCTGGCACACGGGTGTCAGTGCAGGACCAGGGCGTAGGCCTCGCCGGCCATGCCGGTCAGGATGGAGAGACTGACGGCGCCAAACAGCAGGCCGGTGACCAGGTTGAGCGGACGCTGCACGCGGCCGAGCAGGCGCTGGGCCCGCACGGTGGAGAGGCTCCAGGCCAGCACGCCGAACCAGATCAGAGAGAGCAGGAACAGCTCCAGCACCAGCAGGCCGCGGGTCAGGCCGTCCACCTGCGGCGTCACCATGGCGGCCAGCAGCCCCATGAAGAACAGCAGTGCCTTGGGGTTGAGCAGGTTGGTGGCAATGCCGCGCTGCACCCCTTTGCGCCAGCCCTGCGCCTCGCCGCCGGCGTGCAGGGCGAGCTCGGCCGAGCTGTGCCAGGCCGCCTTGAGCGCTCCCCAGCCGAGCCAGCCCAGATAGAGGGCGCCGACCACCTTCACCGTCATGAACAGCCAGGGGTGCTCGGCAATCAGCAGGCTGATGCCGGTGAGGCTGAGGGTAGCGTGCACCAGGATGGCGAGTGCGATGCCGAGCGCCGCCCCGAGGGCGGTGGGCCTGTGCAGGCTGGTGCGCAGGATCAGCGCAAAGTCCGGGCCCGGGCTCGCCAGGGCGATGAGATGGATGAGACCTATGGTCAGAAACAGGCTGGTGAACATGGAAACCTCTGGGACAGTATCGAGTTCACAGCATGGCGGATTGCGGGGGCGCCGGATTGTAAAAGATTGCAGTGCGGAGTTAGTCGGCGCGCCCGCTGGCGGCCAGCATCTGCTGGCGAAAATCGGCAGGGGTGAGGCCGAACGCCTGGCGAAAGCCGTGGTGGAAGTGGCTCTGATCGAAGAAGCCGACCGCCAGTGCCACCTCGCTCACCGGCAGGCCGCTGCCGAGCAGGCGCTTGCTCTGTTCGAGCCGCAGTCGCTTGAGCCAGGCGTAGGGGGTCATGCCGGTCTTCTTCTTGAACTGGCGCAGGAAGGCGAAGCGATCCAGTCCGAACAGGGCGGCCAGATCCTCCAGACTGTGACGTTCATCCAGCCGGGCCAGCAGATGGTCGCGCAGGTACCTGAGCTGGGGGTCGGCCAGGGCGTGGCGCTCCGGTGCCAGGTGCAGCAGCTCGCCGAGCAGGGCCAGCAGCTCGCTCTCCGCCAGCAGGCCGTCGGGGCTGGGGTTGTCCAGGTACATGTGCAGCCGGGCAAAGCCCTGATAGAGGTCGGGGCGGCGTTGCAGCCCCTGGTCGAAGAAGGGGTCCGGGCTGTCCGGCAGCCAGCGGGCCAGCTGCTCGGGGGCGATGGCGAACACCCGCACCTCGTACCCTTCCGGCAGCAGGCTGAGGCCGTCGTGCATCTCGTCCGGGTTGACGGTGGAGAGCTCGCCGCGCACCAGGTGGTGGCTGCTGCCCTTGTGGATGAATTTCTGGCCGCCCTGCTGCACCAGACCTATGTGGTAGTCCAGGTGCACATGGCGGCCATAGCTGAACTCCCTGTGGTGGGAGTGGGAGAGTTCAACCCCCGGCAGCAGCCGGGATTGCCAGTAGTGGATGCGGGATTGGGGTGCGCTCATCGACTATTGATAACCTGAAACCCGAACGCGGGCTTGTAGATTATTGCAGCGCTGCGCGCCCTTGCCGTCAAGCCTGCTCCACTGCCTGCCGGCGCTTGCCGCTGCGCAGTCCGTCCAGACTGAACAGCACCAGCGCGCTCCAGATGAAGGCGAAGGTGATCATCTTGTCCAGCGCCAGCGCCTCGCCATAGAGGGTGACCGCCAGGATGAACATCAGGCTCGGCCCTATGTACTGGAAGAAGCCCAGGGTGGAGAGCTTGAGCCGGGTGGCGGCGGCGGTGAAGCAGAGCAGGGGAGCCGTGGTGACTGCACCGGCGGCGATCAGCAGCAGGTTGAGGTGCCAGTCATTCTGGGTGAGATGGCTGGTGGGGCTGTCGGCAAAGCCCCACAGATAGATGGCGGCCGGCGGCAGCATGATCAGGGTCTCGATCAAGAGGCCGGTCAGCGCATCGAGGGCCAGTTTTTTACGGATGAGGCCGTAGATGGCGAAGCTCGAGGCCAGCACCAGCGCGATCCAGGGCAGGGAGCCGAAGGCGATGATCTGGATGGCGACACCGATGACGGCGAGCCCCACAGCCCACCACTGCAACCGGCGCAGCTTCTCGCTCAGGAACAGCATGCCGAGCAGCACGTTGAACAGCGGGTTGATGTAGTAGCCGAGGCTGGCATCCAGCATGTGGCCGTTGTTGATGGCCCAGATGAACAGCAGCCAGTTGCCACCGACCGTGATGGAGGTAAAGGCCAGGGTGAGCAGCACTTTCGGCTGGCGCAGCACCGCCTGTACCTTGTGCCACTGGCGGCCAAGCAGGGTCAGCACCATCAGCAGGGCGCACGACCAGATCATCCGGTGGGTCAGGATCTCGGCGGCCGGCACGGCGGCAATGGTCTTGAAGTAGATGGGGGCCAACCCCCAAAGGGTATAGGCGCACAAGGCGTAGATGACGCCCTGGCGCTGAACGTGTTGCTGCATGCGGATAACCTTCACTGGAGAGTTGGATGCGGGAAAACATCGCAAAAAATCAGTGTAGCGATCCTTTTGCGGGGAAAGAAGTTAATAAATGATGATCAGCGGATTTTAACGGCGTACTGCCCGGCTCAGCGGCCACCGCCACGGCGGATCTTGTCCACATCCAGCAGCAGCCACAGCATGAGCGCGATGGCGGAGATCCACGGACCCCAGGTCACGTAGGCTTCGCCGTGTCCCAGCATATAGAACAGCAGCGGCAGTCCTATCACCAGAAACAGTACACTTCCCAGAAAAAATAACATTTTTATCTTTATATTTAAGGGCTTGTCTATTTGATGATTATATCGATTGAGGCCGGCGATGAAAGGGCAAAAATGAAAAAGGGGGATTTCTCCCCCCAATTCGCAGATAAGCGTCATTTCTGATGCTATTCGAGCTGGATCCAGGTGCTTTTCAGCTCGGTGTACTTCTCCAGCGCATGCAGTGACTTGTCGCGACCGTTGCCGGACTGCTTGAAGCCGCCGAACGGCATGGTCATGTCGCCGCCATCCCAGTTGTTGACGAACACGGTGCCGGCACGCAGGGCGCGGGAGCCTTTCACCGCCTTGTTGAGATCCGCCGTCCAGATCGCGGCGGCCAGGCCATAGTCGGTGTCGTTGCCGAGCGCAATGGCCTCTTCCAGCGTGTCGAAGCCGGTCACCGCTAGCACCGGGCCGAAGATCTCCTCGCGGAAGATGCGCATCTCGGGGGTCACCTCGTCGAAGATGGTGGGCTCGATGTAGAAGCCGCCGCTCTCGGTATTGGTGCGCTTGCCCCCCAGCAGCAGCTTGGCGCCCTCCTGCTGGCCGATGGCGATGTAGTTGAGCACCTGCTCCATCTGGATGTGGTCCACCATGGCGCCGATGCGGGTGGCAGGGTCGAGCGGGTTGGCCGAGATCCATTCGCGGGCATGGGCCAGCAGCCGGTCCATGAACTGCGGCTTGATGCTGTTTTGCACCAGCAGCCGGGAGGCGGCGGTACACACCTCGCCCTGATTGTAGAAGATGGCGCCAGCGGCGCTTTTGGCGGCGGCGTCCAGGTCAGGCGCGTCCGCCAGTATGATGTTGGGGCTTTTGCCGCCACACTCCATAAAGGCGCGCTTGAGGTTGGACTTGCCGGAGCACTGCACCAGATGCTTGCCGATCTTGGTGGAGCCGGTGAAGGTGATGCAGTCCACGTCCATGTGCATGGCCAGCGCCTCACCGACCGTGTGGCCAAAGCCCGGCAGCACGTTGAACACGCCGTCGGGGATGCCGGCCTCCTTGGCCAGACCCGCGATGCGCAGGGCGGTGAGCGGGGATTTCTCGGAGGGTTTGAGGATCACCGAGTTGCCGGTAGCGAGCGCCGGCCCCAGCTTCCAGCAGGCCATCACCAGCGGGAAGTTCCACGGGACGATGGCGGCGACCACCCCGAGCGGTTCGCGGGTCACCAGCGCCAGGGCGGACTCCTCGACCGGGGCGACCTGATCGTAAATCTTGTCGATGGCTTCGGCGTTCCAGGCGATGCAGTTGGCGGCGGCGGGGGCGTCATAGCCCATGGCGTCGCCGATGGGCTTACCCATGTCGAGCGACTCCAGCAGCGCCAGCTCCACCTTGTTGAGCCGCATCAGTTCGGCGAAGCGCTGCAGGATCTGCTTGCGCTGCTTGGGCGGCAGACCGCTCCAGCGTTTGTCGTCGAAGGCGGCGCGGGCAGCCTGCACCGCCAGTTCGGCATCGGCGGCGTCGCAGGCGGCGACCTTGGTCAGCAGCTTGCCGTTGGCCGGGTTGATGCAGTCGAAGGTGGCGCCGTTGATGGCGTCCCGGTAGCTGCCGTCGATGAAGGCTTGCGAGGGCAGGGTCAGGTGGGAGGCCTTGTGTTGCCACTGGGCCAGGGTCAGGTCACTCATGTTCACTCCTTGAACCGGCAAAAAGTCAGTTTCCGCGTATCAATATGCTAAACATCCTGCCGCTTGTAAATCCATCTTGTAACAATTCGTTAAACACTTTGCCGATTTGGCCTCATTCTGAATCCGTCCCGGCGAGGCTATCCGGCGGGGCAGACCGCACCGCAAGCGCGGGCCGTCGGCGCCTGCTGAAGCGGAGGCCAGCGCGAAGGGGCTGGTCGCTGTGCCGGGTCCGCCGAGGGGCGGGATCTCCCCTCTCATGGCTTAGAAGCTGGCGGGGGTGTTGGCCGAGATCAGCACGCATTCGTGCTCATCCACATTGCGGAAACGGTGCGGGGTGCGGCTGTCGAAGTAGTAGCCGTCTCCCGGCGTCAGCAGGTAGACCTGCTCGCCGACGGTGACCTCCACCTGACCCTGGATGACGATACCGCACTCTTCGCCTTCGTGGCTCAGCATGTCGTCACCCGTGTCGGCGCCCGGTGGCAGTATCTCCTGCATCATGCCGATGGCACGGTTGGCGCGGCTGTGGCCCACCAGGCGGTAGCTGATGGGGTGGGTGCCGAGGTCCGGCATGTCGGCGGCGCGGAAGATCACCTCGGAGTCCATCTCCGTCTCATCGGTGAAGAAGGTGGCCAGCGACATGGGAATGCCTTCCAGCACCTTGCGCAGAGAAGCGACCGAGGGGCTCACCTGATTTTTCTCGATCTGGGAGATAAAGCCGTTGGTCACACCGGAGCGTTTCGCCAGCTCGCGCTGGGAGAGGGCCGCCTTGGTGCGAACCGCCTTGAGGCGGTGACCGATATCCATCGATAGACACTCCTTGACTGTTTACTATTATTAAATTTGTGTTAAATATCTTATACCACCCCGCTCAGAGCAGCTAGCCGGGTGATACCATGTGGGGCAAGTTTGAGCCCTTTTTTAAGATTTCAGGTGTTTAATTTAATAGGCATTGGCCGATAGTTACTAAACACCTTAAGGATGAGGTGACCATGAAACCGATCAGCGACATCAATACCCCCTCCGACATGTCCGCTTTCTGGATGCCGTTCACCGCCAACCAGCAGTTCAAGGCGGCGCCGCGCATCCTGAAGTCGGCAGAGGGGATGTATTATCACTCAGAGGATGGCCGCAAGATACTGGATGGCACTGCCGGGCTCTGGTGTTGCAACGCGGGTCATGGTCGGCGCGAGATTGCCGAGGCGGTTTCCCAGCAGATTTCCCACCTCGATTTTGCCCCGACGTTCCAGATGGGGCACCCCTTGCCGTTCGAGCTGGCCAACCGGCTGGTGGAGATCGCCCCCAAGGGGCTCGGCCACGTCTTCTATACCAACTCTGGGTCTGAGTCGGTGGATACCGCGCTCAAGATCGCGCTGGCCTGGCAGCGGGCGCGCGGCCAGGGCACCCGTACCCGACTGATCGGTCGTGAACGTGGTTACCACGGGGTCGGCTTCGGCGGCATCTCGGTGGGGGGCATTCCCGGCAATCGCAAGTGGTTCGGCTCCCTGCTGGGCGGGGTGGATCACCTGCCCCACACCCTCAACATCGCCAAGAATGCCTTCACCAAGGGGCTGCCCGAGGAGGATGTGGCGCTGGCCGACGAGCTGGAGAAGATCGTCTTCCTGCACGATGCCAGCAACATAGCGGCGGTGATCGTCGAGCCCATCGCCGGCAGTACCGGCGTGCTGATGCCCCCCAAAGGCTACCTCAAGCGGTTGCGGGAGATCTGTACCAAACACGGCATCCTGCTGATCTTCGACGAGGTGATCACCGGTTTCGGCCGCCTCGGTGCTCCCTTCGCCGCCCAGGAGTTCGACGTCATTCCCGACATGATCACCTGTGCCAAGGGGCTGACGAATGGCGCCATCCCCATGGGGGCCGTGCTGGTGAGCAACGCCATCTATGACGACATGATGGCGGCCGGCAAGGGGGCCATCGAGCTGTTCCACGGCTACACCTACTCCGGCCATCCGGTGGCCGCCGCCGCGGGCCTCGCGACCCTCGAGATCTATCGCAACGAGAACCTGCTGAGCCGCGCCGCCGATCTGGCGGGCTACTGGGAGGAGGCGGCCCATTCGCTCAAGGGCTGCAAACACGTGAAGGATGTGCGCAACTACGGGCTGGTGGCGGGCATCGAGCTCGAATCCATGCCGGATGCGCCGGGCAAGCGCGCCTACGAGGTGTTCGTGCGCTGCTTCGAGAAGGGTCTGCTTATCCGCGTCACCGGCGACATCATCGCCCTGTCGCCGCCCCTCATCATCGAGCGCAGCCAGATCGACGATCTCTTCACCCTGCTGCAGGACGCCCTGCAGGCCCAGGACTGACTTTTAACCGGTTGATGGCGCCCGTCGCGGCGCCACTTGCCCGTGCCTGCTCCCCGGGGCGGCGCGGGCAGGCACGCATTACCCATCACGGAGGATTTATGACATACAGGGTCAGCAACTTCATCGACGGCGAGATGACCGAGAGCCGCAGCGAGCGCTTCGGGGCCATCTTCAATCCGGCCACCGGCCAGCAGCAGGGCCAGGTGGTGCTCAGCACCGCCGCCGAGTGCCAGGATGCCATCGCCAGCGCCGAGCGCGCCCTGGCCGACTGGGCGCAGACCCCGCCGCTGGTACGGGCCCGGGTGCTGTTTCGCTTCAAGGAGCTGATGGAGCAGCACAGAGACGATCTGGCGCGGCTGATCAGTCGCGAGCACGGCAAGGTGTTTTCCGACGCTCAGGGCGAGCTGACCCGCGGTCTCGAGGTGGTGGAGTTTGCCTGCGGCATCCCCCATCTGCTCAAGGGGGAGCACTCCCTCAACGTGGGCCGCGGGGTCGACAGCCACTCCATGATGCAGCCGGTGGGGGTCTGTGCCGGCATCACTCCGTTCAACTTTCCGGCCATGGTGCCGCTGTGGATGTTCCCGGTGGCCATCGCCTGCGGCAACACCTTCATCCTCAAGCCCTCCGAGAAGGATCCCTCCCTCTCCCTGCGCATGGCCGAGCTGCTCAAGCAGGCGGGCCTGCCGGACGGGGTGCTCAACGTGGTCAACGGCGACAAGGAGGTGGTGGACGTGCTGCTGACCGACCCGCGGGTCGGTGCCGTGTCGTTCGTCGGCTCCACCCCCATCGCCCAGTACATCTATGCCACCGCCTCGGCCCACGGCAAGCGGGTGCAGGCGCTGGGCGGTGCCAAGAACCACATGCTGGTGATGCCGGATGCGGATCTCGAGCTGGCGGTCTCCGCCCTGATGGGGGCGGCCTATGGTGCGGCCGGCGAGCGCTGCATGGCCATTTCGGTGGCCGTGGTGGTGGGGGATGAGACGGCCGATGCGCTGGTGGCCAGGCTGTCGCCGCTGGTGGCGGCGCTGCGGGTGGGCCCGGGGCTGGGCCAGAGCCCGGAGAACGAGATGGGGCCGCTCATCAGCCGCGAGCACCTGGCCAAGGTGTGCGGCTATGTGGATCAGGGGGTGGCCGAGGGGGCCGAGCTGGTGGTGGACGGTCGGGGCCTGAGCCACGGCGAGGGTTACTTCATCGGCGGCAGCCTGTTCGACCGGGTCGGCCCAGAGATGCGCATCTACCGGGAGGAGATCTTCGGCCCGGTGCTGGCCATCGTGCGGGCGCCGGACTACGAGACGGCGCTCAGGCTCATCAACGAACACGAGTACGGCAACGGCACCGCCATCTTCACCTGTGACGGTGACACCGCGCGGGACTTCACCGCCCGCGTGCAGGTCGGTATGGTAGGGGTGAACGTTCCCATCCCGGTGCCCATGGCGTTTCACAGCTTTGGCGGCTGGAAGCGGTCCATCTTCGGGCCGCTCAACATGCACGGACCGGATGGGGTGCGCTTCTATACCCGGATGAAGACGGTGACTGCCCGCTGGCCCCAGAGCCTGCGGGCGGGCGCGGAGTTCTCCATGCCGACCATGAAGTAATCAACCATGCAGCAGCTAGCCCGGACATGGCCCGGTGGCAGGAATCCACCTTCGTTCGCCGCTATCACTGTGAAGGAGTAACAGATGCGACTGGGAATTCTCGATTGTGACCGGCTGGACCCCGACTTGGTGGGGGATTTCGGCCCCGTTTACTCCGAGATGTTTATCAAGGGCTTCCGGGCGCTGGCCCCCGGGCTAGAGTTTCGGGTCTGGTCGGCGCTCGATGGCGAGCTGCCGGCCGATCTGCACGAGTGCGATGCCTGGCTCATCACCGGCTCGCGCCACGATGCCTACAGCGACATCCCCTGGATCAGGGCGCTGCGCGACTGGATCCGGCGCGCCCACGATGCCGACGTCAAGCTGGCCGGGGTCTGCTTCGGCCACCAGGTGATCGCCCAGGCGCTGGGGGGTGAGGTGATGAAGTCCACCAAGGGCTGGGGGCTGGGGGTATCGGTCCATCCCATGCTGGCGCGGCAACCCTGGATGGAGCCGGGGCTCGAGACCATCCGGATCCTGGCCAGCCACCAGGATCAGGTGGAGCAGCTGCCGCCGGGGGCCACCAGGTTGGCGGGCAATGATTTTTGTCCCAATTTCATGTTTTTGCAGGGTGACCACATAGTGGCCATCCAGGGACATCCGGAATTCTCGGTGGAGTACAACCGGGCGCTGATCGAGCGGCGGCGGGATCTGCTGCCGGACGATCGTTACCAGCGCAGCCTCTCCTCGCTGGAGGGGGAGGTAGATTCGGCCACCATGATGCAGTGGTTGTTGCAATTTTTGGGCATCCTGCCCGGCGCCGACACGGCTGCCGGCGGGATCACAGCAGGAGAGCGAGCATGATTATTGGCGTACCCAAGGAAATCAAAAACCATGAATACCGGGTCGGCATGACTCCCGCCGGAGTGCAGGAGCTGACGGCCCGGGGACACAAGGTGCTGGTGCAGCAGCAGGGAGGCGAGGCGATCGGGCTGTCCGACGCCGAGTACCAGGCAGCCGGTGCCGAACTGGTGGCCAGCGCGGCGGAGATTTTCGCCCGGGCCGAGATGATAGTGAAGGTGAAGGAGCCCCAGCCGGAGGAGTGCGAACTGCTCAGGCCGGGTCAGCTGCTGTTCACCTACCTGCACCTGGCGCCGGATCCGGTGCAGACCCAGCTGCTGGTGCACTCGGGGGCGGTGGCCATCGCCTACGAGACGGTGACCGACGAGCGCGGCGGCTTGCCGCTGCTGGCACCCATGTCCGAGGTGGCGGGGCGGATGGCGATCCAGGCCGGCGCCCACAGCCTGGAGAAGGCGCAGGGGGGCAACGGCACCCTGCTGGGCGGGGTACCCGCGGTGGCGCCTGCCAAGGTGGTGGTGCTGGGTGGCGGCGTGGTCGGCGTCAACTCGGCGCGCATGGCGCTGGGACTGGGGGCCGACGTCACCATCCTGGATCGCTCCCTGCCGCGACTGCGGGAGCTGGACAGCCTGTACGGCCCGGCCCTCAAGACCCTCTACTCCACCCGTACCAACATAGAGGCGTGCATCGCCCAGGCCGATCTGGTGATCGGCGCCGTGCTGATCCCGGGGGCGGCGGCGCCCAAGCTGCTGACCCGCGACATGCTCAAGCTGATGCGCAAGGGCTCGGTGCTGGTGGATGTGGCCATCGATCAGGGCGGCTGTTTCGAGACCTCCCACCCAACCACCCACGAGGAGCCCACCTACGTGATGGACGGCATCATCCACTACTGCGTGGCCAACATGCCGGGCGGGGTGGCGCGCACCTCCACCTTCGCGCTGACCAATGCCACCCTGCCGTTCGTGCTGGCGCTGGCCGACAAGGGCTATGCCCGGGCGCTGCAGGACGATCGCCACCTGCGAGCCGGTCTGAACGTGTTCAAGGGCAAGATCACCCAGGCGGCGGTGGCGCAGGCGCTCGGCTACGAGTACGTCAGCGCCGAGTCGGTACTGGGCTGACGCAGCCGTCGCGCGCTCGCTCGGCAAACGTCGAGCGGGCTCACAAACCCCGCGATTTCAGGGAGGGCCGTCACGGCCCTTTCTCATATACTGGGCTCCCCTGTCAGTGAGGTCTTTTCATGTCCCGCATTCTGCTGCTCGCCAATCTCAACTGTGATCACGTGCTCTCCCTCTCCGAACCCCTGGTGGCCGGTGCCCGCCTGCAATACCTGGATCAGGGCCGCCGGCTCGGCGGCGGCGCCGCCAACACCGGCATCGGGCTGGTGTGGGCCGGCCACGAGGTGACCATCGCCTCGCGCATCGGGCTGGACGAAACCGGCGACTGGCTGCTGGAGCAGGCGGCGGGCTACGGTCTGGATTGCAGCCATGTTGAGCGCTTCGGCGGTGAGACCGGCGAGCTGCTGATCCTGGTGGACTCCACCGGCGAGCGCACCATCCTGAGGCGACCACGGCGCCCGGATCTGCCGGGGGATCTGCCGAGCGAGGGGGTGGACTGCCTCTACGTGAACTACCCGGGCACCGCCATCATCGGCTACATGCGCCAGATGCTCGGCAAGAGCTTCGTGGTGGCCCAGTATCCCAAGGGCGGCCAGGCGCGTCGCCCCTGCCACGTGCTGGTGGCCTCCCGCTCCGACCTCGGCGAGGTGGACGATCCCTGGCAGCATGCCCGCCAGATCGCCGGCGAGCAGCTGGCCTGGCTGGTGCTGACCGAAGGCAAGGCGGGGGCGGTGGCCATTCATGGCGAGGAGCAGATCCGGGTGGCGGCGCGGCCGGTGTCGGTGGTGGACACCACGGGGGCGGGGGATGCCTTCGCTGGCGGCCTGATCCACGGGCTGGCGCGAGGCATGGCGATCCGGGATGCACTGCAGTGCGCGGTGGACTGGGGCGCCTTCGCGGTCGCTTCCGAGAGTTCCATCCCCTCCAGCGCCCTGAAAAACTGGCTCAGGCAACCGCACTGAGCCGCCATGAACCGTTGCCGATGAGGTCGCCTTGCCCGGGCCGAGGCGGAGGGGAAAACCGGCAAATTTAACCGCCATAACCCCCCAAAACCTTGGACTAACCCTGCAAGTTTGCGATCAATCAAAGAAAGTGTCGATTTATGTGCATCTTCATCGACACCCGCCTGAGCTGCTCTTAACCTTGTCATTCCACGACTCAGATTAAGATGCGGACCTTGCGCGGGCGCAAGCGCTTCCCCGCCTCTTAGCTTTAGGTTGTCGTCCTGATTTCTGACTTGTAGTAAGAGGCAAGTGCGACCATGCAACTGACACGATTTACCGACTATGCCCTGCGTACCCTGACTTTTCTGGCGGTCCAGCCGGGAGATCGCCTGTCGACCATCACCGAGGTGGCCGATACCTTTGCCATCTCCCGCAACCACGTGGTCAAGATAGTGCATCAGCTCGGTATCAAGGGGTACATAGAGACGGTGCGTGGCAAGCATGGCGGCATCCGCCTCGGCCGCTCCGCCGTCTCCATCAACCTGCGCGACGTGGTGATGGACATGGAGCACGTGCTCTGCCCGGTGGACTGCAAGCGCGAGAACTGCCGCCTCTCCGGTGGCTGCCGTATTCAGGGTATTCTGCGCCGCGCCATGAACGCCTTCCTCGAGGTACTGGGGGAGTACACCTTGGCCGATGCGGTGCGCGATCCGACCCGGCTCTGCCACCTGCTCGGCATCGAACAGGATTCCATTCTGGCCATGGCATAAGCCAGGCAAGCATGACAAAGGGGCCCACGGGCCCCTTTGTCATGTCCGGGGTTTGGGCTCAGAGCTGGGGGATCAGGGTGATGGCGCCGTGCAGGCAGGCGAGACCGCAGGCGCCGCAGCCGTCGCAGGCCGCCATGTTGATGCTGACGCCGTCGGCGGTGGCCTTGATCGCCTGCTGGGGGCAGGCATCTTCACACAGCAGGCAGTAGAAGCCCTGCCGGGCCTGGCAGCTGGCCTCGATCCGTACCCGGGTCTGCACCTGGCGACCCAGCTGCAGATCGAGGGCGCCGGTCGGACAGGCCCTGGCGCAGCTGCCACAATAGCTGCACTGGCCGCAGGCGAGATCCAGCACGGGCGTGCCGGCGATGGGGGTGTCGTCATATTCGGGCTGGTTGGCCGGTTTGAGCAGGCCGTTGGGACAGGCCTTGAAGCATTCACCGCAGCGGGAGCAGAGGGAGAGGAACTGGGACTCTTCGATGGCCCAGGGGGGACGCGCTTCGTGACAAACCACCTCCGGTTTGCGAGAGCCCCCCAATGCTTGCGTCAGCCAGCGACAGAAAAAATGAGTCATGCTCACCCCTGATACCTATTAGGGGTTAATTTTATCCAAGTTTCCCTTCGCAAGCCAGAGAATAGCGCCGGCCAGGATCGCAAGCCGGGTTGCCCTTGTGTAAGCTAGGCGGGTCTTTTTGCAGGATTGAATGAACTCATGTGGTTATTTCTGTGGCGTGCTTCTCTGCTCTATGTCTTCCCCTTGCTGATGTGGGGCTACTGCCGCATCAAGGGGATCGAATTCGTCGAGCTCGACACCGGCGTTAACAGTCACAAGTGGGTGGTGCTGGCCGCCTATCTGCTCTACGTGCTGCTCTGGCTGCTGCTCAACCGCTATCTCGAACTCTTTTTGCGTCAGCGGAGCCGCAAATGATCGAGCCCGGGCTCTGGACCCTGCTGCTGGCTGCCGCCGTGCTGGCGGTTGGCCTTGGCTGGCTGGCGGGCCGGCGTGGTGCGGCCCAGCTGGCCCAGCAGGTGCTGCTGAGCGAGGAGCGCCAGCAGGTGCTGCAGGATCGCTGTGACGAACTGCAGGAGGAACGGCTGCAGGGCCAGCAGAAGCTGGAGCAGCAACAGACCCTGCTGATCAAGCTCACTGCCCGTCTCAAGGATGCCGAGGCCACCCTGCGCAGCGAGCGGGTGGCCGCCGCCGAGAAGCTGCAACTGCAACAGGAGGTGGAACAGCGCCTCAGCCAGCAGTTTGAGAACCTCGCCAACCGGATCTTCGAGCAAAACTCGGGCAACTTCCGCGAACTGAACCAGAACAGCCTGGATCTGCTGCTGACGCCGCTGAAAGAGCAGCTTGAGGGCTTTCGCCGCCAGGTGGGGGAGACCCACGCCCAGGAGACGGCCCAGCGTCACAGTCTCAAGTTCGAGCTGGAGCGCCTGGCCGAGCTCAACGCCCGCATGACCGAGGAGGCGGCGGCGCTGACCCGCGCCCTCAAGGGTGACAGCAAGCAGCAGGGCAACTGGGGCGAGGTGGTGCTGGCGCGGATCCTCAGCGAATGTGGCCTGCGCGAAGGCCACGAGTACCATACCCAGGTCAACATCGAGGTGGACAAGGGCAAGCGCTACCAGCCTGACGTCATCGTCCACCTGCCGCAGGACAAGGACATCATCATCGACGCCAAGGTGTCGCTGACCGCCTACGAGCGCTGGTACAACAGCGATGACGAGCTGGAGAAGGCGGTGGCGCTGAAAGAGCACGTCGCCTCGGTGCGCAACCATATCCGCGAGCTGGGCCGCAAGGATTACCAGCAGCTGCCCGGGGTGCGCACCCTCGATTACGTGCTGATGTTCGTGGCGGTGGAGCCCGCCTTCCTCACTGCGGTGGAGGCCGATTCCTCGCTGGTGCGATTCGGGCTCGACAACAACATTCTGCTGGTGAGCCCCACCAACCTGATGGTGGCGCTGCGCACCATAGAGAACCTGTGGCGTTACGAGCGGCAGAACCAGAATGCCCGCCAGATCGCCGAGCGGGCCGGCCGCCTCTACGAGAAGCTGCGGCTGTTCGTGGAGGAGATGCAGCAGCTGGGTGGCAGCCTGCACCGGGCGCAGGATAGCTACGACAAGGCGATGGGGCGGCTGGTCAACGGGCGCGGCAACCTGATCGCCCAGGTGGAACGCTTTCGCGAGCTGGGGGTGGAGGTGACCAAGACCCTGCCCGAGCCGCTGGTCAACCGGGCGCTGGAGCGGGAAGACCCGGCCGAGTGAAGCGGGGCCTCATTCGCTCAAGCAGCAAGAAGGGCAGCCAGTGGCTGCCCTTCTGCATTTCTTCGTCTTGATACCCTTCGCCATTCGATCTCGCGCGCTTGCCGGCTACTGCTTCCAGAAGGAGGGGAAGAAGAGCACCGCCACGGTCAGGATCTCGAGCCGTCCCAGCAGCATGCCGAACGACAGGATCCACTTGGCCGAGTCGGGCAGGGTGGCGAAGTTGGTGCTGGGGCCGATGATCGGTCCCATGCCCGGACCCACGTTGGCCACGGCGGTGATGGAGCCCGAGATGGCGGTCAGGGGATCCAGCCCGATGGCGGCGAGCAGGGCGGCGATCAGCAGGATGACGGCGAAGTAGGCCAATACGAACGAGATCATCGAGCGGATGATGGCGTCGTTGACCGGGCGGCCGTTGTACTTCTGCGGGAAGACGCCGGAGGGGTGCATCAGCTGGCGCATCTGCTTCTTGAACAGGGCGAACGCCACCTGTACCCGGAAGATCTTGAGGCCGCCGGCGGTGGAGCCGGAGCAGGCGCCGAGGGCCAGCAGGATGATGAAGATGATGCTGGTGAGCGGGCCCCAGGTGCCGAAGTCACCGAGCCCGAAGCCGGTGGTGGTGAGCACGGAGACGATGTTGAAGCAGCTGATGCGCAGAGCATCCATGAAGCCGTAGATGTCCCTTAGCCACAGATAGAAGGTGACCACCACGGTGACCCAGACCACCAGCCAGAAGAAACCCTGTACCTGGGCATCCTTGAGCAGGCTGTTGTCACGCCGGCTCAGGCTCTGCACGTAGAGCAGGAAGGGCAGGCCGCCGAGGAACATGAAGACGGTACCGATCCAGTGCGCCGAGTTGGAGAAGTGGGACATGGATTGATCGGAGGTGGAGTAGCCGCCGGTGCTGAGGGTGGTCATCGAGTGGTTGACCGCCTCGAACAGGGTCATGCCGCTCACCCAGTAGGCCAGGAAGCAGAGCATGGAGAGCACCAGATAGACCAGCACTATGTTGTTGGCCACCGTCTTGGCGCGTGGCGCACTCTTGTCGGACCAATCCGAGCTCTCGGTCTGGAACAGCTTCATGCCGCCCACGTTGAGGTAGGGCAGCACCGCCACCGCCATCACGATAAAGCCCACCCCGCCCAGCCACTGCAGGATGGAGCGCCACAGCAGTATGCTGTGGGCCATGCCGTCGAGCCCCGACAGCACCGTGGAGCCGGTGGTGGTGACCCCCGACATGGTCTCGAAGTAGGCGTCGGTGAAGTCGATGTGGTTGATGAAGAAGAAGGGCAGGGCGCCGAAGATGCAGGCCACCACCCAGACCGAGGTGGTGAGCAGGAACATCTCCCGCACGCCGAGGTGGAACACCGCCTTGCGGCCGTAATGCAGGCAGAGCAGGGCCGCGCCGTGGGTGATCAGCACCGACTTGAGAAACTCGACGAACCCCTCGGAGCCGGTCAGCAGGGCCAGCAGGGTGGGCAGCCACATGAACAGGGCCAGCTTGGAGAGCACCAGCCCGAGGGTGAAGATGATGGGACGCAGCTTGATCATGCAAGATAACCTGGTCGTTGATTGACAAAAGACCCGGACAATCCCTGGTAGAGGCTGTGCCGGGTCTGGGTTGTGCTGCCTGGGTGCATGGGCAGATTACAGGAAGAAGGGACTTGGCTGGAACAGACGTTCCACTTCCGGAATGTACTTCTTGTCCACCAGGAACATCACCACGTGGTCATCCTGCTGGATCTGGGTCCGGTCGTGGGCGATCAGCACCTCGTCACCGCGCACGATGGCGCCTATGGTGGTGCCGGGCGGCAGCTTGAGCTCACCCACCGTCTTGCCGACCACCTTGGAGGTGTTCTCGTCACCGTGGGCGATCGCCTCGATGGCCTCGGCCGCCCCGCGGCGCAGGCTGTAGACGTTGGCAATGTCGGCCCGGCGAACGTGGGTCAGCAGGGCCGAGATGGTGGCCTGCTGCGGCGAGATGGCGATGTCGATGGAACCGCCCTGCACCAGATCCACGTAGGCGCTGCGCTGGATCAGCACCATGGTCTTCTTGGCGCCCATCTTCTTGGCGAGCAGGGCCGACATGATGTTGGCCTCGTCCTCGTTGGTCACCGCGATGAAGACGTCGATCTGGTCGATGTGCTCCTCCGCCAGCAGCTCCTGATCCGCCGCGTCGCCGCAGAAGACGATGGTGTTTTCCAGCACCTCGGAGAGCTGCTCCGCCCGCTTCTGGTTGCGCTCGATAAGCTTGACGCTGTAGCGCTTCTCCAGCTGGCGGGCGAGGCCGGCACCGATGTTGCCGCCGCCGACGATCATGATGCGCCGGTAGGGGCTCTCGAGCCGCTGCAGCTCCGACATCACGGCGCGGATATGGCCCGCCGCCGCCACGAAGAACACCTCGTCATCGGCCTCGATGATGGTGGTGCCCTGCGGACGGATGGAGCGGCCCTGACGAAAGATCGCCGCCACCCGGGTCTCGATGTTGGGCATGTGATCGCGCAGTGTGGAGAGGGCGTTGCCCACCAGCGGGCCGCCGTAGTAGGCCTTGACCGCCACCAGACCCACCTTGCCGCCGGCGAAGTCCACCACCTGCAGGGCGCCCGGGTACTCGATCAGCCGGCGCACGTAGTCGGTCACCAGCTGCTCGGGGGCGATCAGGTGATCCACCGGCACGGATTCGGGCAGGAACAGCCGGTCACGCTCCACCAGATAGGCCGGCGAACGGATCCGCGCCACCTTGTTGGGAGTGTTGAACAGGGAGTAGGCCACCTGGCAGGCGACCATGTTGGTCTCGTCGCTGTTGGTGACCGCGACCAGCATGTCGGCATCCTGGGCACCCGCTTCACGCAGCACCTTGGGATGGGCGCCGTGGCCGTTCACCACCCGCAGATCGAACTTGTCCTGCAGCTCGCGCAGCCGGTCGCTGTCGGTGTCGACTATGGTGATGTCGTTGTTCTCGCCGGCCAGGTTCTCGGCCAGGGTGCCGCCGACCTGACCGGCGCCCAGAATGATGATCTTCATAGGATGGCCTCATGAGCGTCGTCGTTGCAACGGCGGCCAGGGTGCGTGGGGACGGTCATCAACAGGATGAATCTCATAGGGAAATCGCGCTCGATGTTGGGCAGTAATGGGTGCCGCAAGCGGCACCCGTCGTGATGATGGCCCTGCTTACCGCTTGATCAGCTTGGCATAGTAGAAGCCGTCCATCTCGGCCTCGCCCGGCAGGAACTGGCGACCCGGGCACTCCGGGGTGTCCTGCGCATGCAGCGGCACCAGGGTGGCATCCGGGGTGGCCGCGAGGAAGGCGCGGATCTGGTCGCGGTTCTCTTCCGGCAGCACGGAGCAGGTGGCATACAGCAGAGTACCGCCGCTTTTCAGTTTCGACCAGAGGGCGCCGAGGATGCGGTGTTGCAGCTCGGCCAGCTCGCGGATGTCCTGATCCCGACGCAGCCACTTGATGTCGGGGTGGCGACGGATGACGCCGGTGGCGGAGCAGGGGGCATCCAGCAGGATGCGGTCGAACTGACCCTCTGGCCACCACAGATCCGGGGTGCTGGCATCGCCGTGGATCACCTTGGCGGTGAGGCCGATGCGATCCAGGTTCTCCTGCACCCGCTTGAGGCGATTGTCGTCGGCATCGACCGCCACCACGCCGGCCAGCGCGGGCTGGCGCTCCAGCAGATGGGCGGTCTTGCCACCGGGGGCGGCGCAGGCATCCAGCACCCACTCGCCCGGCTGCGGGTCGAGCAGCGCGGCGGCCTGTTGTGCTGCGCCATCCTGTACCGAACAGTCGCCGGCCTCGAAGCCGGGCAGCTTGGTCACGTCGCAGGGACGTTCCAGCAGGATGCAATCCTCGCCCTCTTCACCGGCCATCGCATTGATGCCGGCCTCGGCCATGCGGACCAGCATCTGCTCGCGGCTCTGGCGCTGGCTGTTGTTGCGGATCCACATGGGCGGGCGCTGGTTGTTGGCCTCCATGATGAATTCCCACTCATCCGGATAGGCCTGGCGCAGCCGCTTGGTGAGCCACTCCGGGTGGCCGAGACGAATGCTGGGGACACGGTCGATGCGCAGCAGAATGACTTCGGCGCTGCGCTGGAAGTTGCGCAGCACACCGTTGATGAGGCCGCGCAAGGAGGTGCCCTTGAGCAGCTTGACGGCGTTGACGGTCTCGGCCACCGCGGCGTGAGCCGGAATGCGGGTGTAGATGAGCTGATAGAGACCGACCAGGATCAGGTAGTGGAAGATGCGGCTCTTGTTCTTGAGCGGCTTGTCCATCATCTCGCCGACCGCCGCATCGAGACGGGGCAGCCAGCGCAGGGTGCCGTAGCAGAGTTCTTGCAGGAGGGCGCGATCGCGGGGCGCAACCTTCTCCTGGGCAGCAGGCAGGACGGCGGAGAGGGACTGGCCCTGATCCAGCACCTGTTGAATGACGAGAGCAGCCTGTGCGCGTGTTTTCATAGTGTTACCTTAGATGCGCAAGTCGGGGCCTGGGCCCCGCCTTGTGTCAATTCAGTTCAATTCAATTGCGTGCCGGGTTCAAACCAGTCGCGGCGAGAGTTGAGCAGGTCCGTCACGGACATGGCCTTCTTGCCGGGCGGCTGCAGGGTCAGCAGGCGCAGCACGCCCTTGCCGGTGGCGATGTCGATCCCTTGCTTGTCAGCCTTGAGCAGGGTACCGGCCGCCTGGCCGTGATCCTGTGCGACGACCTCGGCCTGCCATACCTTGACGGTCTGGCCGGCGACTTCAAACCAGCTGATGGGCCAGGGGTTGAAGGCGCGGGTGCAGCGCTCGATGGCGACGGCTTCCATCGACCAGTCGATGCGGGCTTCTTCCTTGGAGAGCTTCTCGGCGTAGTTGGCCTGCGCATCGTCCTGCGCTTCGGCGGCGGTGTTGCCAGCAGCCATGGCATTGACGGTATCAACCAGTGCCTGCGGGCCCAGCCCGGCCAGCTTGTCATAGAGGCTGGCAGAGGTTTCGTCGGCGGCGATGGGGCAGCTCACCTTGCGGATCATGGCGCCGGTATCCAGCCCTACATCCATCTGCATGATGGTGACGCCGGTTTCGGCATCGCCCGCCCAGATGGAACGCTGGATCGGGGCGGCACCGCGCCAGCGCGGCAGCAGGGAGCCGTGCACGTTGATACAGCCCAGCCGTGGGGTATCGAGCACGGCCTTGGGCAGGATCAGGCCGTAGGCGACCACCACCATCAGGTCGGCGCCAAGGGCGGCCAGTTCGGCCTGGGCCTCTTCCTTGCGCAGGGAGGCGGGTTGATAGACCGGCAGATTGTGGGCCAACGCCAACTCCTTGACCGGGCTGGCAGTGAGCTTCTGGCCGCGGCCGGCAGGCTTGTCGGGCTGGGTATAAACGGCGACGACCTCGTGGTCGGAAGACAACAACGCCGCCAGGTGACGGGCGGCGAAGTCGGGAGTACCGGCAAAAATCAGTTTCAGCTTATTCAATGGGGCAGATCCTCAGAGGACTTTGCGATCTTCACGGGCCATCTTTTCCAGCTTCTGGCGAATGCGCTGGCGCTTGAGCGGGGACAGGTAATCCACAAACAGCTTGCCGACCAGATGGTCCATCTCATGCTGGATGCAGATGGCGAGCAGATCGTCTGCTTCCAGCTCGAATGCCTTGCCGTGGCGATCCAGGGCGCGCACCTTGACCCACTCGGCGCGGGGCACCAGGGCACGACTGCCGGGCACGGAGAGGCACCCTTCCTCGATGCCGGTGCTGCCGGCCTGTTCGATGATCTCAGGGTTGATCAATACCAGAGGATCTTCACGGTTTTCAGAGACATCGATCACTATGATGCGCTGATGAATGTCGACCTGAGTGGCGGCGAGGCCGATGCCTTCCTCCGCGTACATGGTTTCGAACATATCATCTACAATGTGTTGTAACTCGGGTGTAAAGGTCTCGACAGGGGCTGCGACGGTACGCAGACGCTCATCGGGGAAACGCAATACATCTAGAATGGCCATAGTTTTTTCTTTAGTTTCGTATAAATGCAGTCAATATTGGCGTAATTCTAGTCATTTACGCCGACAAAAAACAGCAACACTTTGCGCGCAGAAGTAACAGGGAGTGTTATGTATCTGAAGCAAACCATCCTCGCCTGTCTGTTGGCCACCCTGAGCCAGGGCGTGCTGGCCGACCAGCTGAAACTGAAAGCGGGTTATCCCGAGACCTATGTGGTGCAAAAAGGCGATACCCTCTGGGATATTTCCGGCCAGTATCTGGCAGAACCCTGGCTATGGCCAAGGCTCTGGAACATCAACCCGCAGATCGCCAATCCGCACTGGATCTACCCGGGCGATGTGCTGCACCTGAGCTGGGTCAACGGCGAACCGCGCCTTGGCAAGGCGATGCAGGGCGGCAAGCAGGTTGTTCGTCTCTCTCCCAAGAGTCGTTACGAGAACAAGGCCAACCCCATTCCAACCCTACCGCTCAGCGAGATCGGCCCTTTCCTGCAAACCGACCATATTCTGGCTGACAGCCAGCAGGCAAAGCAGCTGCCTTATGTGCTGGGCAATGATGAGGCGCACATCGGCATGCTGGAGGGGGATACCCTCTACGTACAGGGCTCGCTGATCCCGGGTCAGGACTATGGCATCTATCATCCGGGGACCATCTACAAAGACAAGAAGAGTGGCGAACAGCTGGGGCAAGAGGCGGTCTTCGTCGGCACGGCCAGGGCGGAAGCCCTGCTGCCGGACGGCCGCACCCGGGTTACCCTCAGTCACAACCAGCGCGAGGTGTATCAGGGGGACAAGCTGATGCCGTTCCCGCCGCAGGAGAGCCTCTCCGCCGTGTTCACTCCCAAGGCAGCCCCCGTCATCTCGCCCGGCTATATCGTCGATTTGCCGAGCAAGGCCCGCGGCGGTGGCAAGTTCGACGTCGTGCTCATCAACAAGGGCATGCGTGATCAGGTTGCCCCCGGCGATGTGCTGGAGATCCTACGTCCCGGTGCCCGGCTGGTGAGCAAGAATGGCAAGGTCGCCTATCGGGAGTACTCCTCCGTCTATGACAAGGCGTTCTATTCGACCGGCAAGCCACCTTTGCCATCGGAGGCCGTGGCCCGGGTCATGCTGTTCAAGGTGTACGACAAGCTGAGTTATGGCCTGATCCTGCAGAGTCAGGACATGGTCAGCACCGGTTATCAGGTCAGCAACTTCTGACGTGTATCTTCCATCCGGGCGACTCGCGCAGTGGTTGACGCTGGATGCCGTCACCGGCATAGGTCCGGTCACCGCCGCTCGCCTGCTGGCCCATTTTGGCGGTGACATCGTCACCCTGTTCGACGCCGACGACGGCACCTTGCGAGCTCTTGGTCTACAGAGCGCTCAAATCCAGCAGATAAGGTGGCCCCAGCCGGTTGTCGAGCAGGCGCTGAGCTGGGCCGCCGAGCCCGGCAACCACCTCCTGTGTCCGGATGACCCCGCCTATCCCGCTTTGCTCAAAGAGATCCCTGCCGCCCCGCTGTTGCTCTACTGCCGCGGCGACCTGGCTGCCCTGTCTGTTCCTCAGCTGGCGATGGTCGGCACACGCCATCCGACCTATGCCGGCAAGGACAATGCTGCCCGCCTCTGCGGTGAGCTGGTCGCCTGCGGGCTGGCCATCACCTCCGGACTGGCGCTTGGCATCGATGGGGTGTGTCATCAGCAGGCGTTGGCGACAGGGGGGACTACCCTGGCCGTGCTGGGCTCAGGGCTCGACTGCCTCTATCCGAAGCGCCATCAGGGGTTGGCCATGGAAATCCTGGCGCAAGGCGGCTTGCTTATCTCCGAGCTGGCACCCGACAAGGGACCGCTGGCCGAGCACTTTCCACGGCGCAATCGCATCATCAGTGGCTTGTCGCTGGGTACCCTGGTGGTAGAGGCGGCCGAGCAGAGCGGTTCGCTCATCACGGCCCGTTATGCATTGGAACAGGGGCGAGAAGTCTTTGCCGTCCCTGGTGCCCCGCAAAACGTGCAGGCACTGGGTTGCAACAAATTAATCCAGCAGGGGGCCAAACTTGTATTGAGCGCGGCCGATATAGTGGAAGAGCTGCCCGGATTTGTCGGTCTGCGGCAGCAAGTGGCTGACTTGTCTGAGCATTCGAATAATAGCGAATTGCCTTATGCCGATTTGTTGGATAACGTAGATTATGAGACCACGAGCGTGGATACCGTTGCCGAGCGGTCCCAGCTGCCTGTCGAAGTAGTATTGGGCAGGTTGGTAGAACTGGAGCTGGCCGGTGCAGTGATGGCGGTAGCCGGTGGATACGTCAGAGCGAGGAGGGCGAATCATGTTTGATGTATTGATGTACCTTTTCGAGACCTACATCCACAGCGATGCAGATGTGATGGTCGAGCAGAATGAACTCACCGACGAACTGAGCCGGGCAGGTTTCGACAAAGACGAGATCGAGAAGGCGCTCAACTGGCTGGAGCGACTGGCCAACCTGCATGACAGCGAGCGGGAGGTCTACGTGGCCGCCAGCGCGCAAGGCTCCATGCGTATCTATGCTCCACAAGAACTGACACGCCTCAGTACCGAGTGCCGCGGTTTCCTGCTGTTTCTGGAACAAGCCCAGGTACTCAATGCCGAAACCCGCGAAATCTGCATCGAGCGCCTGCTCGAGCTTGATAAACCGGATATCGAGCTGGACGATCTGAAGTGGGTAGTCATGATGGTGCTGTTCAACGTACCGGGCAGTGAAAATGCCTACCAGCAGATGGAAGAGCTGGTGTTTGACGAGTCAGACGGTGTCATCCACTGACAGCCCGGTGCCGCGCTGGTAGAATTCAGGTCATCTGGATTTCAAGGCGCGGCCCATGTCAAAAATCGATCATCACCTCTTTTCAGCCCACGAACATGCCTTCGAGCGCGAACCGTGCCCGCAGTGTGGGGCCGAGCTGGTGATCCGCCAGGGCAAGCATGGTCCCTTCCTCGGTTGCTCCGCCTATCCTGCCTGTGATTACATTCGCTCCCTGACCCCATCCGGTCGTGACATCGAGAAGGTGCTTGAGGGCTCGGCCTGCCCGGATTGCGGCCAGCCGCTGGCGATCAAGAAGGGGCGTTATGGCCTGTTTGTTGGCTGCACCCAATATCCAGCCTGCCAGCACATCGAATCTCTGCAGGAGAGCGATGATACCCAGATCCTCTGCCCGGAGTGTGGCAAGGGGCACCTCATCAGCCGAACCTCCCGCTATGGCAAGCAGTTCTACTCTTGCGACGGCTACCCCCATTGCAAATATGTGGTGAATGACAAGCCGGTTCCCATGCCTTGCCCGCAATGTGGCTGGGGTATCATGGTGGAGAAAAAGATGAGGGGAGCCCTGCGCTGGATCTGCCCGCAAAAGAAATGCGGCCACCAGAGCGAGCAGGTATAATCCGGCCGCCACAAGCGAATTGAAACGTTTTCGGCGAACTTCAACCCCCCACTTGGAGTAAGGACATTCCCACCATGAATAAACCTTTTGTTGCCGTATTGATGGGCTCTGATTCTGATTTTCCGGTGATGCAGACCACCCTCGAGGTGCTCAAGTCATTCGATATCGCGGTAGAAGTGAAAGTGACCTCCGCACACCGTACACCGGCTGCGACTCATCAGTATGTGACCGACGCCGAAGCCCGTGGCTGCAAGGTCTTTATCTGTGCCGCCGGTCTCGCCGCTCATCTGGCAGGCGCCGTGGCGGGTATCACGACTCGTCCCGTGATCGGTGTGCCCATCGATGGCGGCCCGCTCAAGGGGCTGGATGCGCTGCTTTCCACCGTGCAGATGCCGGGCGGGGTGCCGGTGGCGACCGTGGCGATCGGCAAGGCCGGCGCCAAGAATGCAGGCTATCTGGCAGCGCAGATGCTGGCAGTGGCAGATGATGAACTGGCGGCCAAGGTGCAGGCCGAACGCCAGAAAAATGCCGACGAGGTACTGGCCAAGGATGCGGCCTTGCAGGCCCTGCTCAAGTAAGCTCCGAGACGGCAACCACCACCCCGTTCGCCATCAGCCTCTCGCAGGTCGATGAGGGAGGGGCGCCAGGGTCGCCGTTTCGTAGGTTCAATGTTAATCAATGATGAGGCGACAGCCCGGCTGTCGCATTTTTTATGCCCAATGAATTTGAACTTGCAGTTGCCGCCCTCCAGCGCGATGGGGTGATTGCCTATGCGACCGAGGCGGTATTTGGCCTGGGTTGTGATCCTGACTCCGAGTCGGCGGTACACCGTCTGCTGGCGATCAAGCAACGCCCGGTGGAGAAGGGACTGATCCTGATCGCCGCCGATCTGGCTCAGTTGCAGGATTACATCGATCTGGACCAGCTCACCAGCGAGCAGCTGGCCCGGGTGGAAGCGAGCTGGCCTGGTCCCTTCACCTGGATCATGCCGGCGCGCAGCAATACCCCGGCCTGGCTGACCGGTCAGTTCACTACCCTGGCGGTGCGTGTGACGGCCCATCCGCAGGTGCAGGCCTTGTGCCGCGCGTTTGGCAAACCGCTGGTCTCTACCAGCGCCAACCTGACGGGTGAGGAACCGGCCCGCCAGGTGGCGGACATCGGCGAATTGCTGGCGAGTCAGCTGGCCTATATCCTGCCCGGCGAAGTGGGGGGGCAGGCCAATCCGTCCGAGATCAAGGATGCCAGAACCGGCGCCATCATCCGCCCCTCTTGAACCGCTCGAAGAGCGGCAATACGGATCGGCTTAGTCCATCCGGCGACATCACAATAATAGGGTCAGGCGACGATCCTGGCTGACTGGAGACAAGATGAGCAAACCGGATGTGGCCCAGGTCAAGGCCTTCCTGCTGCAGTTGCAGGACGAGATCTGCCGTGGTCTGGAACTGGCCGACGGCGTCGGACACTTTGTGGAAGATGCCTGGCGCCGTGAAGGAGGTGGCGGTGGCCGCACTCGCGTGCTGCGTCACGGTGCCGTGATCGAGCAGGGAGGGGTCAACTTCTCCCACGTTCATGGCGACGCCATGCCGGCCTCGGCGACGGCCCATCGGCCGGAACTGGCGGGCCGCCGGTTTGAGGCTATGGGGGTGTCGCTGGTGATCCACCCACATAATCCGTATGTGCCGACCAGCCACGCCAATGTGCGCTTCTTCATCGCCGAGAAAGAGGGGGAGGAGCCGATCTGGTGGTTTGGTGGCGGCTTCGATCTCACCCCGTTTTATCCGTTCGAAGAGGACGTACGGCATTGGCATCAGGTCTCCCGCGATCTTTGTCAGCCGTTCGGCACCGACATTTATCCCGAGTTCAAATCCTGGTGTGATCGCTACTTCTTCCTCAAGCACCGGGACGAGACGCGCGGCGTCGGCGGCCTCTTCTTCGATGATCTGAATCGCTGGCCGTTTGCCGACTGTTTCGCCTTTATGCAGGCGGTTGGCAAGGGCTATCTCGATGCCTACCTGCCGATTGTCGAGCGCCGCAAGGGGCTGGCTTATGGCAAACGGGAGCGGGAATTCCAGCTCTATCGTCGTGGCCGCTATGTGGAGTTCAATCTGGTGTATGACCGTGGCACCCTGTTCGGCTTGCAGACCGGCGGGCGTACCGAGTCGATCCTGATGTCGATGCCGCCGCTGGCACGCTGGGAATATGACTGGCAGCCGTCCGCAGGCAGCCCGGAGGCATTGCTCTACAGCGACTACCTAAAACCGCGCGAGTGGTTGTGACCAGAGGGGCCATGATGGTCCCTTCTTATTGGCCGATATTCGGCTTGTTCCTGAGTGCGAAAACCCGTTAAATCGGGAGATTGCCCTCTGAAGGAACTCTTTGATGGATCGTTATCTGGTTTTTGGCCACCCGGTGCGCCACAGCAAATCTCCCTTTATTCATACCCTGTTTGCCAGGCAAACCCAGCAGGAGCTGGAATATGGTCTGGCCGAGCCGGCGGTCGAAGAGTTCGCCACCAGTCTGAGAGCCTTCTTTGCCCAAGGTGGCAAGGGATGCAATGTCACCGTCCCCTTCAAGGAGCAGGCATTTGCCCTGGTCGATCGACTGAGCCCTCGGGCCCGGCGGGCGGGGGCCGTCAACACCATCAAGCTGACCGATGATGGCGTACTGCTGGGTGACAACACCGATGGTGCCGGGTTGGTGGCCGATCTCAAGGTGCATGGTGTAGCACTGGCCGGCAGCAGGATCCTGCTGCTGGGTGCGGGTGGCGCGGCGCGCGGTGCGCTGGCTCCGCTGCTGGCCGAGCAACCCGAGTCATTGGTTATCGCCAACCGCACTCACGCCAGGGCGGAGCAGCTGGCTGCCGAGTTTCGTGATCTGGGGGCGGTCAGTGCCCAGACATATGAACAGCTGAGCGGCCATTTCGATCTGATCATCAACTCCACCTCCGCCAGCCTGCAGGGGGAGCTGCCGCCGCTCCCTCCGGCGCTGATCCATGCCGATATCGCCATCTACGACATGATGTATGGCGCGACCGATACCCCCTTTATCGCCTGGGCCAAAGGGCAGGGGGCTCGCCAGACCGTAGATGGCCTCGGTATGCTGGTGGAACAGGCGGCAGAAGCCTTTACCGTGTGGCGCGGAATCCGGCCTGGGACTAAACAGGTATTGAGAGAACTGAAACGAAATCTGGGGACCCTATGAACCAAGGCATCTTGTTTCCCGAGCTGGCCGACTGGCAAGCGCACGAACAGCGGATCCACTTTCCTGCCCAGCAGATGGGGGCGCTGGTGGATTGCTACATCAGTCGCCGGCGTCTGGAGAAAATGACCGGGCTATCCCTCGCCAGAGAGGAAGACATCTTGCGAGCCTTCGAAAGCGTGCGTTTTGACATCGAGGAAATTGCTGAAAAACTCATTGAGGAACAAGAGTTTGCAGAAGATGGCGCCATCTACCTCTGATTTTTTCAAGTTTTTTCTCAAAGCAGCGGAACTTGCGCCAAGTTGTGCTGACTAACTAGATAGTTGAGGAAGTGCTAGCTAGTCACCTTTATAACTCCCCGGTATTCGTACTGGGGATTTTTTTATCTATATGAAAAATAACATGATTTATGTAATTCATTTTTCGTGAAACTTAATTACATAAATTACTTTCACTTTCTGCTGCTTTGCTATACAGTTAGCAACGTAGGGTACAGAGGTAAGATGTTCTATCTTTCAGACCTTTTATTTCACGTAATTGAATGTGGCTGAATAGCGACCCCGGTGAGTCATCATCGGGGTGTTTTTTTATGGGTTGCGTTTAGAGTAAATGCTTTAATGTTGGCGAATGTTTGTTAGAATGAAGGGGCTTCTTGAGGAAAACCAGTCGTCTTTGTTCTCAAGATTTAGCTTCTTCCCAATTTTTGAACTGATTGTTTAAGGCCGGTACTGCGTTTGCAGAACTGGCCTCATTTTTATCCTTTCCATTGACTGCTTTGTAATAAAATTTCACTTTGGTACTTATTTGGTGAGGGAACGCCCCCGCCGGCATCTATTTTTGAAAACGTTGCCAATGGGATGAAAAGTTAATTGTTATATAGAATTAACTATTTATCCCATTGATAAAAATAGTGTTTCAAGAACTCATCGTAGGGAGTGGGCGATGTCACTGGCGAGAGGGGTTATGGCAAGCAGACTGAAAGCCTTTCAATCAGCGGAGGAGCTGCTCCGCCAATTGCAGGGTTTGGTTGTGGTGTATGCAGGACGTAGCTTACTCCTCGAGCGGTGCTTGCTCATCGTCAGCCATTTCATCGGCGCCTGCGAGATACCAGCCAGTCAGCGTCTGTGCCAGTTTTTCGACCCCGATCTGGGTCAGGGAAGAGAAGGCTTCCACCTGGATCTGCGGACCCAGCTCGGCTACGGCCTGGCGTACCTTGATGACCTGATTGTTGCGCGGACCTGGGCTCAGCTTGTCGGCCTTGGTCAGCAGCAGCATGACCGGCAGTTTGCGGTGAGAGCTCCACTCCAGCATATTCATATCGGTATCTTTGAGCGGATGGCGGATGTCCATCAGGATCACCAGACCTTTCAATGACTCACGACGCTGCAGATATTCCGCCAGCGACTTTTGCCACTTGAGCTTCATTTCCAGCGGAACCTGCGCATAACCGTAGCCCGGCAGGTCGACCAGACGCTTGCCCGGTTCCAGCTCAAACAGGTTGATCAGCTGGGTGCGTCCCGGCGTCTTACTGGTACGAGCCAGGTTCTTGTGCTTGGTCAAGGTATTCAATGCAGATGACTTACCGGCGTTGGAACGGCCGGCAAACGCAATCTCGACACCCCCATCATTTGGCAGGTGACGGATGTCGGGTGCGCTGGTCACAAAATGCACCTTATTGAAATTCAGAGTTTGTGTATCCAACGTAAATTCCCCATAGAGATAGAGGGTTATAGAGTTACTTTTTTGTGAAATCGTGTAAAATGGCGTCGCTTAAACGCGTTTATTTTAACATGCCTTCAGCGGCATGGGATCTGGAAGCCTAATAACGAGAAGTTGGAACGCCATGAAGAACCTAGTCATTACTCTTGCTCTGATGGTTGGCGTAACGGGGATGGCACAAGCCAAGGGCGATGCCGCTGCGGGACAAACCAAGGCTGCCGTTTGCGCGGCTTGTCATGGACCGGACGGCAACAGCCTAGTCGATATGTACCCCAAGATTGCTGGTCAGCACGCATCATATATCAAAAAGCAGTTAGTTGAACTGAAGGCTGCAGCTTCTGGTCAAACTGGCCGGGTTGCACCCATCATGGGGCCGATGGCGCTTCCTCTGTCTGAACAGGACATGGAAGACCTGGCAGCCTACTTCTCCAGTCAGAAGGTGACGCCGCTCGCGGTACCCGATGACGCCGTCGCTGCAGGCAAGGCGCTGTACATGGGAGGGGACATGAGCCGTGGTCTGGCTGCCTGTACTGCCTGCCATGGTCCGCGCGGCTCGGGCGTCGAGCAGGCCAAGTATCCGAGCCTGTCCGGCCAGCATCCTGCCTACATCAAGGCCCAGCTTACAGCTTTCCGAGCCGCAGCCCGTGACAACGACCCGAACAGCATGATGCGGGACGTTGCCAAGAAGCTGACCGATCAGGATATCGAAGTACTGTCCAAATATGTGGCAGGTCTGCACTGATAAAGTCGGATGATATTATCTCATTGATATTGACGAGGAGCCGCCGGCTCCTCGTTTCTTTTTGGCCTTTAACACCATTTGGCCAATTTTTTCTCGCATTGTTGTAAGAGATCTCCCATTCATCAGCCTGGCCAGGGCTTAAATATTTTTAGAAAAATGCTTAGTAATTCATTAATTTCAATATGTTAAATGACAATAAGTCGTTTATCTCCGTTTGAAAACGTTCCTGATGGATTGAGTCACTTTATTAAATTGATACAGTGGATGCATGGAATGACCCACGCGGCGGTTCACGACCGGGATGTCGTGAAGACAGGATGTCGATGAGGCTGGATGCCAAGGGCCACGCGAGTGGCAGGCAATGGATTGAAAGACCAGGATGGTGACCGTTCAGGAAGGACGGGGCTGCGGGAAGCAACCACCCCAGAAGATGACCGGACGTCGTCTGCATGGGTCAGGCAAGCACACGCACATTCAGGATCGACCAATTAAGGTCAGGATGACCATACACAAGATATGATGCGCAGAGGTATCACCACGGACAGGGTGATTTGCAGCCAGGGATGGGACTCGCATAAACATATCAAGGCAGCTTCGGCTGCCTTTTTTCTTTTGGGTCATTAACCCGCTTGGTCATTCTGTGTCAAAATACCAGCAACATGCCCAGAGGATGCCGATCCTGCGGTATTCGAAGGCCATTTATGGCCGGATTGGTGCGGGATCCCGCTCTGTTTCTAATCCATCGTCCCCCGTGTCAGCATCCTCTTCCGGACCTTTTCGAACCGGAAACGGGTTTCAATCCAGTTATTTGTCGGAGTCATTCATTCATGTCGGCTAAACAACCCAATCGCAAACCTGCCGGTAAGCGCAAAGAATCAGATGCCAGTGCCCAGGAAGGCCGTGAGCGCAAACGCGCCGCCAAGCGCAAGGGCTTGAAGGCAGGATCCCGCCAGCAGGTCGAGCAGGCCGGCAAGAAGAGTGGCACCAAACAGGCCAAGGATCCGCGCATCGGTTCCCGCAAACCGGTTGCCCTGATCGTGGAAGAGAAGAGCAGCAAGCCGGTTGCACCCAAGCAGGTCAAAGAGAAGAAGCTGGTGATGACGCCGGAGCAGGAACTGGCCTCCATAGAGAATGATGATCGCCTGAATGACCTGCTGGATCGGCTCGATGCCGGTGAGACCCTGGAAGCTGCCGAGCAGGCCTGGGTCGATCAGCGGGTTGACCGCTATCAGGAGCTGATGGACGAGCTTGGCATCATCGACACCGATGATGACGAAGACGAGGCTGATTTTGATGAGGCTGACTTTGACGAGCCGGGCCAGCCAGCCTCCGAAGAGGAGCTGTGGGATCGTTTCACCCAGGTCGACTATCAGCCAGAGCCCAAGCCTGAGCCGAAGAAAAAGTGATGAGTGGATGGATGCTGGCCGCCTTGTTGGGCGGCCTGATTTTGTTGGGACTGGCCTGGTATGCCGGTACCCTGCTGGCACGTCTCAAGCGCCAGCACGACAGCCAGCAGCAGGCTATCGCGGCCCGCAATGAGCGGATCCTCGAGAGTGTCAGGGTGATTGCCCATGCGGTACGGGATGGTCAGTGCGACTACTCCGAGGGCGCCATCCGGTTGACCAATCTGCTGGATGCGTTGCAGATGAAGGGCGGTCGCGCCTTTGCCGGCGAATTTCCGGGTTTGTACGGTCTCTACGAGAAGGTGAAGGAGATGCCGACTCATGAGGCGAGACGGGCCCTCAAACGCAATGAAGTCATGAAGATGGATCTCGAACGCAGTGGCTATGAGGCCGAGCTGGAGGCGCAGATCCTCGAGGATGTGGCCAGACTGAAGGATTTTCAGTTAAGCCGGTGAGCCGATAACAAAAAGAGGAAGCAAGCGTGCAAGCAGAACAGATTGTGTGGGATCAGGCCCTGATCGAGAAATATAACTACAGCGGTCCGCGTTACACCTCCTATCCCACTGCGCTGGAGTTCAACGAGGGTTTCGGTTATCCGGACTTCGTCCAGGCCGCGAGTCAGTATCCGGCGCGCAACCTGTCGCTCTACGTGCATATCCCCTTCTGTCACAAGCTCTGCTACTACTGCGGCTGCAACAAGGTGATCACCCGTCACCGTCACAAGGCCGATCAGTACCTCGATTTCCTCGAGCAGGAGATCAAAGCGCAGGCTCCGCTGTTCAAGCAGCGGCTGGTGACCCAGCTGCACTGGGGCGGCGGCACTCCCACCTATCTGGATGAACCCCAGACTCGCCGACTGATGGCCATGTTGCGGGAGCATTTCCACTTCGCCGAAGAGGGCGAAATCAGCATTGAGGTGGATCCGCGGGAGATCGAGCTCTCCATGCTGGACGTGCTGCGGGAAATCGGCTTCAACCGCATCAGCCTCGGCGTTCAGGATTTCAACAAGGAAGTCCAGGTCGCGGTCAACCGCGAGCAGGACAACGACTTCATCCGTGCCATGCTGGAGCGGGCCCGCGAACTGGGCTTTCGTTCCACCAACCTGGATCTCATCTACGGCCTGCCGCACCAGAACCGGGAGAGCTTCCATCACACCCTGGAAGAGGTGCTCAAGACCGACCCGGCCCGCCTCTCCATCTTCAACTATGCCCACCTGCCCAGCCGTTTTGCCGCTCAGCACAAGCTGAAAGAGGCGGACATGCCGGCGCCGCAGGAAAAACTGGCCATGCTGCAGGACACCATCGCCTTCCTGACCGGCCGTGGTTATCAGTTCATCGGCATGGATCACTTCGCCAAGCCGGACGACGAGCTGGCAGTGGCCCAGCGTGAGGGCAAGCTGCACCGCAACTTCCAGGGCTATACCACCCAGGGGGATTGCGATCTGCTGGGGCTGGGGGTCTCTTCCATCAGCATGATTGGCGATGCCTATTCCCAGAACCAGAAAGAGCTCAAGGCCTACTATGGCCAGGTGGAAACGCTGGGGCATGCCCAGTGGAAGGGGTGCTCTCTCAATCAGGACGACCTGATCCGCCGGGAGGTGATCAAGCGCCTCATCTGCGATTTTCGCCTGAACTTTGCCGCCGTCGAGCAGGCCCATGGCCTGGTGTTCAAGGAGTACTTTGCGGAGGATCTCAAGCTGCTGCAGACCTTCATCGATGACGGCCTGGTGCGGATGACCGAAGAGGGGCTGGAGGTGGTCTCCACCGGTCAACTGCTGATCCGCAACATCTGCATGTGCTTCGATGTTTACCTGCGGAGCAAGGCGCGCCAGCAGCAGTTCTCCCGGGTGATCTAAGCCGGCCGATGTCGTTGGGAAATAAAAAAACCGCCTCTCGGCGGTTTTTTTATTGGGTTTGGCTGCACTCAGCGTTGGGCTGCGAGGGCGCTCAGCTCGGCCTTCTCGGCCTCGCTCAGGAAGGCCAGGGTTAGGCCGTTTTGCTGGGCGGTGCGGATCTCGCTGGCGGTCATGCCGGCAGCCGGGGCCGCCACCTCGTATTCGTGGGGCAGGTCGATGCCTTCCACCGCCGGGTCGTCGGTGTTGAGGCAAGCCAGCACGCCGGCGGCCAGGAACTGGCGGATCGGGTGCTCGGTCAGGCTCGCTACCGTGGTGGTCTGAATGTTGGAGGTGAGGCAGGACTCGATGCCGATGCGGTGCTCGGCCAGATAGGCCATCAGGGCCGGATCCTGAATGGCTTTGACGCCGTGGCCGATACGTTCGGCACCCAGCTCGCGAATGGCCTGCCACATGCTTTCGGGGCCGGCGGCTTCACCGGCGTGCACGGTGACGCGCATGCCCGCATCACGCACCCGGCGGAAGTGGTCGGTGAACAGCTCGCCCGGGAAGCCCAGCTCGTCGCCGGCCAGATCGATGGCGACCAGCCGATCACGATGGGCCAAACAGGCATCCAGTTCTTGCTTGCACTGCTCGGTGCCGAAGGTGCGGCTCATGATGCCGATCAGGTTGGTCTTGATGCCGAAGTCGCGGCTGCCAGCCGCCACGCCGTCGATGATGGCTTCGACCACGCCCTGCGGGTGCAGCTTGTGGGCCATCGCCATGTAGGCCGGGCTGAAACGCAGTTCGGCATAGTCGATGCCGGCGCGCAGCAGATCTTCCACGTTTTCGTAGGCGACCCGGCGGCAGGCGTCATAGTCGGCCAGCACGGCTACGCCCCAGTCCAGCTTCTTGAGGAAGGCGACCAGGCTCGGTTCATTCTCGACGATCTGCACATGGGGGCGCAGCGCCTCCAGCTCGAAGGCGGGCAGTTGAATGTTGTGCTGACGGCCCAGCTCGAGGATGGTCTGCGGGCGGATGTTGCCGTCCAGATGGCGGTGCAGGTCGGTCAGGGGAAGAGATCTGTCAATCATGATGGCGCCTTCTTCGAGTCGGGTGTGAAAGCCTGCCATTCTAGGCAGGGATCTCAAAAAAGATACCCCGTTTGAAATCAAACGGGGTCTTATTGGTCGGTGATTTGCCAAGGCGTGATGGGAATCGTTTTTCCCAAGGACTCAGGAGAGGTCGAGTTCCTTCAGCTTGCGGGTGAGGGTGTTGCGCCCCCAACCGAGCAGCCGTGCCGCCTCCTGTTTGTGACCATGGGTATGGTCCAGCGCGGTTTCCAGCATGATCCGCTCGAACTGGGGCAGGGCATCGGCCAGGATGTCGGTCTCCCCCAGCGCCAGCTTGGCGGCAACCCAGTCCTGCAACTGCTGCTGCCAGCCGCCGGACAGGGCCGGCTGACCCGGTTCGGCGGTGCTGGTGATGGGGGTGAGCAGCTCGGTGGGCAGATCGCTTACCAGCACCTCCTGGCCCGAGGCCATCACGGTAAGCCAGCGGCAGACGTTCTCCAGCTGGCGCACGTTGCCAGGCCAGGGCAGGCGGCTGATGTAAGCCTGGGTATCCGGATGCAGGCTCTTGGCCTCCACATTCAGCTCCTTGGCTGCCCGCAACAGGAAGTGCTGGGCCAGCTGGGGAATGTCCTCACGGCGCTCCTTGAGGGCGGGAATGTGGATCCGGATGACATTGAGGCGGTGGAACAGGTCTTCCCGAAACTCGCCGTCTGCCACCCGCTTCTCCAGATTCTGGTGGGTGGCGGCGATGATCCGCACATCCACCTGCACCGGCTGATGGCCGCCGACCCGGTAGAACTGGCCATCGGCCAGTACCCGCAGCAGCCGGGTCTGCACATCCAGCGGCATGTCGCCAATCTCGTCGAGAAACAGGGTGCCGCCGTCGGCCTGTTCGAAGCGGCCGTGGCGGATGTTGTTGGCGCCGGTGAAGGCTCCCTTCTCATGACCGAACAGTTCCGATTCGATGAGATCTTTCGGGATGGCGGCCATGTTGAGGGCGATGAAGTTCTTGTGGGCGCGCGGGCTGTGCTTGTGCAGGGCGTGGGCGACCAGCTCCTTGCCGGTGCCGCTCTGGCCGTTGATCAGCACCGAGATGCTGGAGCGCGATAGCCGGCCGATGGCGCGGAACACCTCCTGCATCGCCGGTGCCTCGCCGATGATCTCCGGGCTGCTGGCCGGATCCTGCTGGCGTGCCTTGCGCTTGGTGCGCTGCTCCTTGAGGTGATTCTCGGCGCGGCGCACCAGAGTGACCGCCTCGTCGATGTCGAACGGCTTGGGCAGGTATTCGAAGGCGCCGCGCTGGTAGGCATTGACCGCGCTGTCGAGATCCGAGTGGGCGGTCATGATGATGATGGGCAGATCGGCCTGGCGGCGATGGATCTGCTCAAGCAGGCTGAGGCCGTCGATGCCGGGCATGCGGATATCGGAGAGGATCACGTCTGGCGAGCGCATCTCCAGCGAGCTCAGCAGCGCCTCGCCATCGGCGAAGCTCTCGCACTCGAAACCTTCACTGCCGAGGGTGCGCTCCAGCACCCAGCGGATAGAACTGTCGTCATCGACGATCCACACTTTTGCTGTCATGACGTTCCCTTATTTGCGAAGCGGTAGAAAGATAGTGAATTCGGTGTGGCCGGGCCAGCTGATGCAGTCGATCCGCCCCTTGTGCTGATCGATCAGGTTCTGGGCGATGGAGAGGCCGAGCCCGGTGCCGCCCTCCTTGCCGGTGATCATCGGATAGAAGAGGGTGTCGCGGATGGCATCCGGGATGCCGGGGCCGTTGTCGATGATCTTGATCTCGGCCGCCAGCCGGTAGCGTTGGCCGTGGATGGTGATCTGGAACGCGGTGCGGGTCTTGATGCGGATGAGGCCGGTCTGCTCGCCGATGGCCTCGGCGGCGTTGCGCACCATATTGAGGAAGGCCTGCTGCAGCTGGTCCGGCTCCATCTCGAACTCCGGGATGCTGGGATCGTAATCCCGCTCGATGCGCACCGTCGGCGGCAGCTCCAGCTCTACCAGCCGGCGCACCTGCTCCAGCACCGAGTGGACGTTGTGCATCTGGTGGCGACCGGGCCGCTGGGGGCCAAGCAGTCGGTCGACCAGCACCCGCAGCCGGTCGGCCTGCTCGATGATGATGCCGGTGTATTCACGCAGGGCGGGGTCGGGCAGCTCCTTTTGCAACAGCTGGGCCGCGCCGCGCAGACCGCCGAGGGGATTCTTGATCTCGTGGGCCAGACCGCGTACCAGCTCCTTGGCCGCTTGTTGCTGGGCATGCTGCTGCAGCTCCTGGCTGATCTTCTTCTGCTGGTCGATCTTGCGCAGCTCCACCACCATCAGCCGCTGCTCATGATCGGCCAGCGGGCTGACGCTCATCTCCACCAGTCTGGGCTCCCCTTCCACCACCAGAGTGACTTCACTGTCGGTAAAACCCTGCCCCGAGCTGAGGCACTGCTTTAGCCGCTGCAAATCGAGGGAGATGTGTTCCAGCAGGTGGGGCAGTTCGATACCGATCAGCCGGCGCTGACTGAGGGAGAGCAGTTGCTCGGCGGCCGGGTTGACGAATTGTATGCAGAGCCGTTCATCCATCAGGATGACGGCGGTCAGCAAGTTATCGAGCAGTATCTTGGCTTGATCCGGGCGGGTTGGCACAGGTTTCTCCCTAAAACGGTGCTATACACCAGCAATGCACCAATGTGGTGCATTTAGTCTACCCGTATCGAGGCACAGGATCACCCCTTGTTGTTGAGGGGGGTCACTTTGGGTGCAGGATTGATGCTGGCCCGGTGCAGGTAGAAGGTGACTGGCTTGGATTTAGCAAGGATCGTACCGTCTTTGGCGAGCAGCTCGAGCTGGGCCTCATGGGCACCGCGATCGAGATTTTCGACCCGGATGGCGAGCGAGTTTTTAACGATGGGGGCCGCCTTGCCGTCCAGGGTCAGGCGCACATCGTACTGGGTCGGCGGTTGCGGGCTGATCTGACCCTGAAACACCACGTTGCCGGTGTTGTCGCGCAGGGTGCTGCCCTGTTCCGGGGAGAGCAGTTCGATCACCAGCTTGGCCGCTTCCTTCTCTTTCTTGGCATCGACACCAGTCAGGCTGTTGAAGTTGTCAACTTGCACCGAGCGGGGTGAACTACCGATGAAGGGGGCGACGCGCAGATCGACCTCCTTGGCTTTCTGGCCGGGGGGAGGGGCATCCGTGTAGTGAACGACCCCCTGGCTGTCGGTCCAGGAGTATACCTTGGCAGCCTGGGCGCCGGTGGCGGCCAGCAGCAACAGGCTCAGCATCCATACTGGGTTGGGGTTTTTCATCCATCTCTCCTTGACGGGATTTTGCTTAATCCTATCAGAGAAAAAACCCGCCTGTCGGCGGGTTTGGTCAAGTTCTGAGCTGGCTTCCGGATTAAACGGAGTAGTACAGTTCGAACTCCAGCGGGTGCGGGGTCATGCGCACGCGGTCAACGTCCTGCTGCTTCAGCTCCAGGTAGGAGTTGATGAAGTCGTCGCTGAATACGCCGCCGCGGGTCAGGAACTCGCGATCCGCATCCAGCGCAGCCAGGGCTTCGTCCAGAGAGCCGGCCACGGTCGGCACTTCGGCTGCTTCTTCCGGCGGCAGGTCATACAAGTTCTTGTCCATGGCATCGCCCGGGTGGATCTTGTTGATGATGCCGTCCAGACCGGCCATCAGCTGGGCTGCGAAGGCCAGGTACGGGTTGGCAGCCGGATCCGGGAAGCGTACTTCGATGCGGCGAGCTTTCGGGCTCGGCACGACCGGAATACGGATGGAGGCAGAGCGGTTGCGGGCAGAGTAGGCCAGCATGACCGGTGCTTCATAACCCGGTACCAGACGCTTGTAGGAGTTGGTGGTCGGGTTGGCGAAGGCGTTGATGGCCTTGGCGTGCTTGATGATGCCGCCGATGTAGTGCAGCGCCATCTCGGACAGACCGCCGTACAGGTCGCCGGCGAACAGGTTGACGCCGTTCTTGGCCAGGGACTGGTGGCAGTGCATGCCGGAGCCGTTGTCACCGAACATGGGTTTCGGCATGAAGGTGACGGTCTTGTTGTAGGCGTGGGCCACGTTGTGGATCACGTACTTCAGCACCTGCACTTCATCCGCTTTCAGGGTGAGGGTGTTGAAACGGGTCGCGATCTCGTTCTGACCGGCAGTCGCCACTTCGTGGTGGTGAGCTTCAACGACCTGGCCCATCTCTTCCAGCACCAGACACATGGCGGCACGGATGTCCTGAGAGGAGTCAACCGGTGCAACCGGGAAGTAGCCACCCTTGACGAAAGGACGGTGACCCTTGTTGCCGTGCTCGTAATCGGTACCGGAGTTCCAGGCGGCTTCTTCGGATTCGATCTTCACGAAGCTGTGGCCCATGGTGTTCGAGAAGGTGATGTTGTCGAACATGAAGAATTCCGGCTCCGGCCCGAACAGCACGGTGTCGGCGATGCCGCTGGACTTCAGGAAGTCTTCGGCACGCTTGGCGATGGAGCGCGGATCGCGGTCGTAGCCCTGCATGGTGGCCGGTTCCAGCACGTCACAGACGATGTTCAGGGTGGTCTCTTCGGTGAACGGATCCAGTTTGGCGGAGGCCGCATCCGGCATCAGCACCATGTCTGATTCGTTGATGCCCTTCCAGCCGCCGATGGAGGAACCATCGAACATCTTGCCGTCTTCGAAGAAATCTTCGTCAACCTGATGGGAAGGGATGGATACGTGCTGCTCTTTACCCTTGGTGTCGGTAAAGCGCAGGTCGACAAACTTGACTTCGTGTTCCTGGATCAGGGCCAAAACGTTCTGGGCTGACATGCTAAGTAACCTCCGGTGTTAAAACTCTTAGGGTGAATGCGTCATCACATTCACATAAGCCAGTATCGTGCCAAGTTTGTGACAGCTTGATTTCAGGGCATTTGAGGCTATCAGCCAGTCCTGAGACCCGCCATCTCAGCGCGTTACGCCTCAAAGTAGTGCATCCATGGATCGTTTTGGTGCACTAAAATGGTGCGCGTTATACGGTCAGCCCCCATCTAAGCAGGCTTTGATCGGAAGGTCTATGATCCTGATCCCCTGTTGTGCGCGAATGTACTGCAATTCTGCTAGGCAGATCACAAAGGCGAGAGTACAATTAGCGCCCAATTTTACCCGGTGATTGAGGCGAGAATGTTAGAGAATTTACGCAATATTGCGATTATTGCGCACGTTGACCACGGCAAAACGACTCTGGTTGATAAGCTGCTGCAGCAGTCCGGCACCCTGGACCGCTCCACGGAAGGCCAGGAACGGATCATGGACTCCAATGATCTGGAACGGGAACGTGGCATCACCATTCTCGCCAAGAACACTGCGATCCGCTGGAACGACTACCGCATCAACATCGTTGATACCCCGGGTCACGCCGACTTCGGTGGTGAGGTAGAGCGCGTACTGTCCATGGTTGACTCCGTGCTGCTGCTGGTTGACGCCGTTGACGGCCCGATGCCGCAAACCCGTTTCGTGACCCAGAAGGCATTCGCCCAGGGTCTGAAGCCGATCGTGGTCATCAACAAGATCGACCGTCCGGGTGCTCGTCCTGACTGGGTAATGGATCAGGTATTCGATCTGTTCGACAACCTGGGTGCCACCGACGAACAGCTGGACTTCAAAGTTGTTTACGCCTCTGCACTGAACGGTTGGGCCACCATGGATCAGGACGTTGAGTCCGATAACATGGAACCCCTGTTCCAGGCCATCGTCGACAACGTGGAAGCGCCCAAGGCTGATGCCGACGGTGGTTTCCAGATGCAGATCTCCCAGCTGGACTACAACTCCTATGTTGGCGTCATCGGTATCGGCCGCATCACCCGTGGCCGCGTCAAGACCAACCAGCAGGTCACCATCGTCGGTGCCGACGGCAAGTCCCGTACCGGCAAGGTCGGTCAGGTACTGGGTTATCTGGGTCTATCCCGTACCGAAGTGGCCGATGCGCAAGCTGGCGACATCATCGCCATCACCGGTCTGGGCGAGCTGAAGATCTCCGACACCATCTGTGACAACGGCGCCGTTGAAGCGCTGCCGCCGCTCTCCGTTGACGAGCCGACCGTGAACATGACCTTCCAGGTCAACACCTCACCGTTCGCCGGCAAAGAGGGCAAGTTCGTGACCTCCCGCAACATCCTGGAGCGTCTGAACCAGGAGCTGGTCCACAACGTGGCCCTGCGCGTGGAAGAGACCGATGATCCGGACAAGTTCCGTGTCTCCGGCCGTGGTGAACTGCACCTGTCCATCCTGATCGAAAACATGCGTCGCGAAGGTTACGAGCTGGCGGTATCCCGTCCGGAAGTTATCCTGCGCACCGTAGACGGCGTTCTGCAAGAACCGTTCGAAACCGTAACCGTGGACGTGGAAGAAGCGCACCAGGGTTCCGTGATGGAGCAACTCGGCCTGCGCAAGGGCGAGATGACCAACATGACCCCGGATGGCAAAGGCCGTGTTCGCCTTGACTTCATGATCCCGAGCCGTGGCCTGATCGGCTTCCAGACCGAGTTCATGACCCTGACCTCCGGTACCGGTCTGCTGTACCACACCTTCGACCACTACGGTCCGCACAAGGGTGGCAGCATCGGCGAGCGTCAGAATGGCGTGCTGATCTCCAACGCTACCGGCAAGGCGCTGACCTATGCCCTGTTCGGTCTGCAAGACCGCGGTCGTCTGTTCATCGGTCACGCGACCGAAGTGTACGAAGGCCAGGTGATCGGTATTCACTCCCGTTCCAACGACCTGACTGTAAACTGCCTGAAGGGCAAGCAGCTGACCAACATGCGTGCCTCCGGTACCGACGAAGCCCAGGTGCTGACTCCGCCGATCCGCATGTCGCTGGAACAGGCTCTGGAGTTCATCGACAACGACGAACTGGTTGAAGTCACTCCGAAGAGCATCCGTATCCGCAAGAAACTGCTGACCGAGATGGATCGCAAGCGCGCCGGTCGTGCTTGATATCTGTTCATCGACAGACAGAGAGAGGCCTTCGGGCCTCTTTTTTTATGCCTGCTCGCCGCGGGCAGGCGGTTGCAGGTGCCGGTGCGAGTCGCACCCGGCCGGCCCATGGGTGGTCAAATGACCATGCTATCTGACACAATGTCTGCACTATGAAGACGTTGGGAGCGACAATGCAGCAGAAATTCGGCGGCCGTCTTGGCCATGCCCTCTCTTTTTTACGCCACGATGGTGGCCACTTCGCCCAGTTCGTCTGGGGCCGTTTCCAGCAGGACAGGCTGACGGTCACCGCCGGCTATCTGGCCTATGTGACCCTGCTCTCCCTGGTGCCCATGATCGCCGTGGTATTCGGCATGATGTCGGCCTTTCCGGTGTTCCAGAGCCTGAAGCAGGCGATGGAGCAGTTCGTCTATCACAACTTCGTGCCCACCGCCGGCGAGATGCTCAAGGAGTACATCGACGGCTTCGTGGCCAACGCTACCAACACCACGGCAGTCGGCATCGGTGCCCTGATCGTGGTGGCGCTGATGCTGATCTCGGCCATCGACAAGAACCTCAACTACATCTGGCGCTCCACCCAGAGCCGGCCGCTGGCCCAGGCATTCGCCATGTACTGGATGATCCTGACCCTGGGTCCGGTGCTCATCGGGGCCAGCATCGCCATCTCCTCCTACATTTTCTCGCTGCGGCTGTTCGGGGCCGAGAGCCTGTTCGGCATCGGCTATCTGTTGCTGCGCGGCCTGCCGTTCCTGTTCTCGGTACTGACTTTCCTGCTGGTCTATACCGTGGTGCCCAACTGCAAGGTGCGGCTGATGCACGCCTTCATCGGCGCTCTGGTGGCGGCGACCCTGTTCGAGCTGGCCAAGCGCGGCTTTGCCATCTACATCACCAACTTCCCCTCCTATCAGGCCATCTATGGCGCCCTGGCGACCATCCCCATCCTGTTTGTCTGGGTCTACCTGAGCTGGCTGGTGGTCTTGCTTGGCGCGGAAACCACCGCCTGCCTCGGTGAATATGAGCGACCGGGCGCCGACGAGTTGGCCTGAGCCGGTCCCTTGCTGTTAGCATCGACGACCGCCCCGTCAGCAGATGGGGGCGGTCGTTTCGTTTTGAGAGGAGAGGGATGTGATTGCACTGATTCAGCGGGTCTCCGAGGCCAGCGTGACTGTCGAGGGGGAGGTGACCGGGGCCATCGGTCAGGGACTGCTGGTACTGCTCGGGGTGGAGCAGGGGGATGACGAGGCCAAGGCCGACAAACTGCTGCACAAGGTGAGCGGCTATCGGGTCTTCTCCGACGAGAATGGCAAGATGAACCTCAATGTCAGCCAGATCGTTGGCAGCCTGCTGGTGGTCTCCCAGTTTACCCTGGCGGCCGATACCAACAAGGGGATGAGACCCAGCTTCTCCGGCGGAGCCCACCCGAGCGAGGCCGAACGCCTCTATGACTACTTCGTGGCCAGGGCTGCTGCCAGCGGCATCCCGACCGCCACCGGCCGCTTCGCTGCCGACATGAAGGTGGCGCTGGTCAATGACGGGCCGGTCACCTTCTGGCTACAGGTCTGACGCCAGCTCGTAGCGAGGGGCCGTGTGCAGCAGGACGTTGCGCAGCCCCGGCACCGGGTAGGGGGTGGTGGGGCCGACCCACTGCTCCAGCAGCATCAGCACCCGGGTCAGCTCGAGGCGGGTGCGCGGCAGCAGGTTGATGATGAGCTCGCCGTTCAGGCGGGGGGCCAGTGCCTGATAGATGCGCTCCTGGAACAGCAGCGGCGGGTTGCCGTCCTGGCTGAACAAGTCGAGCAGGATGAGGTCGTACTGCGCCTCGCTCTGTTCCAGAAAGGCGAGGGCATCGGCCTGGTGCAGGGTTGGCGTGCGCTGCGGGTGGTGGTCAGGCTGAAAGAACAGCTGATAGAGGGTGATCACCTCTTCGTCGAGGTCGACGCACTCGTGACGGGCATCGGGCCAGCGCTGGTGCAGATGGCGGGTAAGATCGCCACCCCCCAGCCCCAGCTCGAGGATGCTGCTGGCCTGCTCAGGCAGCAGACAGGCGATCACCTGCTGGTGCGGCAGGCAGAGGGTGGCGGGTTCGGCCAGGGACATGGCCGACTGCACCACGCCGTCGATCTCCAGCCAGCGGTGATGGGCATTTTCCTGTACGGTGAGCCGGCGCTGGGGCTTGGCGCTGAGGTGCAATAAGTGGTCGGCTTGGTACGCTTGCAGATTGAAGTCCATGAATTTGCACGGCAAGATGGTTTTCGACCAGTGTAACTCAAGGATGGAACTATGTACCGGGTGGTCACCCCCCAGACGGCAGCCGAACCGGATGCCCATTATCAGTTGAGCTGGGAGGCATGGGTGCGCAAGCCCTTCCGTCTGTCCGTAGGCGCTAACTCAAGGATCGCTTTATGTACCGGGTAGTCACTCCTCAAACGGCCGCCGAGCTGGACGCTTACTACCAGTTGCGCTGGGAACTTCTGCGTAAACCCTTCAATCTGCCCGTCGGTTCCGAGCGGGATGAATACGATACCGTCGCCATTCACCGGCTGATGCTGGCCCCCGACGGCACGCCCATCGCGGTGGGGCGGCTGTTTGTTGGCGGTGACGAGGCCCAGATCCGCTTCATGGCGCTGCGCCCCGAATTTCGCGGTCAGGGGCTGGGTGCCCGCATGGTGGAAGATCTCGAACAGCTGGCCCGCAGCGAGAAGGTGAAGCGGCTGGTGATGAATGCTCGCCAGGAGGCGGTGGAGTTCTACCGCAAGTGCGGCTTCCTGGAGGTGGGGGAAGGCCCTGTCTCCTTCGGCCGCATTCCGCACCGCCAGATGATCAAGTCCCTGAGTCCGCTGCAGACCATCCAATACCGGTCGGAGTGGTGCCAGGATCTCACCACCCGCTGGTCACGCGGCATTCCCATCAGCGAGAAGATGGGGGTGCACATCACCCACTACGACGGCCAGACCTTCCACCTCAAGGCCAATCTGGCGGCCAATCTCAACGTGCATGACACCATGTTCGCCGGCAGCATCTACAGCCAGTGCGTGCTGGCGGGCTGGGGCCTGATCTGGCTGCAGCTCAAGGAGGCGGGACTGGTGGGGGATACAGTGCTGGCGGAGGGCAACATCAAGTACTACCGGCCGGTCAAGGAGGAGCCGGAGGCGCGGGTGGCGCGCGAAGGCATGCCCGCCGTGCTCGAGCCGCTCAAGGCTGGCGAATCTGCCAAGTTCAGCCTCAAGATCAAGCTGTTCAGCGGCGACAAGCTGGCGGCCGAGTTCCTCGGTCACTACGTGGTGCAGCCGGTGAAACGGCCGGGCCAGTAGCCCCACGCTGGTTCCCATCAAGCAACAAGGCCTCATCACGAGGCCTTGTTGCTTTCTGTCGGCTAGCCGTTGGCCGCCTGTGCGGCTGGGGCCTTCGGCGCCGGTCGCCAGAGCGGGCTGCTGTTGCCCTGTGGCGGGTAGCGCACGCCGGTTTCCCAGCCGCAGCCGTCCGGTTTTTGCTGGAAGCCCCAGCTGAGGGTTGGCTCGGCGAGCGGCCCGCGCCACTGGCCGAGCAGCTCGGCGCAGTGCTGGCCGTTGAGGACGCCCAGATCCAGCTGCCATTGCTCATTGACCAGATCGACGCTGCCCTGCACCCCCAGCAGGTGGGTGATGGTGGAAGCGCCGGCCTGTTCGATCTTCAGCTGGCCCTGCGCCACCTTGCCCTGCAGCTTGATGCGATAGAAGGGGGTGTCACCCTCCTGCATCGCCTGCCAGAGCTCGGCCGGGCTGAGGGTTGGTGCCGCCGCCTGCTTGAACCACTGATCCAGCAGCGGATCTATCTTCACCTTGTCCCAGAACGGCTCGGTGGCATCGAGCGCAATGTTCCCCTGCAGGGAGCTGCGCCAGGCGCCCGGAGTGCCGCCGTGCAGCGCCTGCAGATCGGCGCTCAGGTCCATCTTGCCGGCGAAGGAGACGGGGGAGTGGAGGATCTTGCCCCACTGCACCAGATCCAGTTTCTCACCCTTGAGCTGCAACCGGCTGGTCTGGCCCGGCTCGCGGCCCCACTGGCCGCTCAGGCTGAGGCTGCCCTCATCCGGCAGCGAGCTGGTGAGCTTGTTGAGCTGCCAGGAGCCGGCCGTCAGCTCGCCATCCAGCTCGCCGTTGCGGGCGCTGAGGCCGTCCCACACCAGTTCGAACCAGGCGCTCTCGAGGCGGGCCCGGCCCAGCAGCGGTCCCGGCTGGTTGCCGCGCAGGCTGAGATCGGTCAGATAGAACTGCCAGCCGGTCAGCGACAGGGGCAGGGTATCGTCGAAGGAGAGCACCTTGAGCTTGTCGAAGGCCAGCTTGCGGATGTCGATCTGCTGCGGGCGCCAGCGCTGCCAATCCTGCCACCACCCTTCCGGCAGACTGATGTCCATGCCGCTCAGCGCCATGTCTTTGAGGGTCAGCTTCTGCTGCAGGGGATCGAGAGAGAGTTCCAGATTGAACTCCCCCTCATAGGCCTTGCCCTGCAACTCGGCATCCAGCTGCTGGGGCGAGAAGGCGACCTTGCCCTGGATGGATTCCAGCTGGAACAGGCCACGGCCGAGATCGCCGAGGGTTCCCGAGAAGTAGCCGCTGGGCGTGCTGCCGGCCTGCCAGTTGAAGGCGGTCAGCTGGCCGTTGAGGTTATTGAGGGCCAGCTCCTGCTCGATGTCGTTGAAGCTGAGATCCCGGATCTGACCGAGATCCAGGCTGACCTGGCGCAGGGGGGATTCGGCTTTGGCAAGGGTGCCCCACTCGATGCGCATGCCCTGGGTCTTGAGGTTGTTCAGCCGCAGGCTGCGGGCAGGCCAGTCGAGCACCATGCCGGTTTCGAGCAGACCGTCGAACAGGTTGGTGGTCAGCTTGTCGGTGCTCAGCACCTGCCCCTCCAGCCGGCCGGCCAGGTTGAGACGGGAGAGGGCCCAGGCCGGGGTTGCCAGCTCATTGATGTTGAGGGTCAGGTTGGCCTGGGGCGGGCGCACCGGATTGAGCAGCTGCCAGTCGCTCAGGGTGGCGTTGAGGCCGCGCAGGGTCAGCCCGTCGCTCTCCAGGCTGAGCCGGTCGATGGTGCTGTCGGCGATGGTGAGGGAGTGCACCGGCAGGCTCGGCAGCTGGTTGGGCAGCGGCAACTTGATGGCCGGGCGGATGAGGTCGAGATGGGCGATGCGCACGTCCCGGCTCAGCCAGTCGATGCTCTCTATCTCGAGATAGATCTTGTCGAGGGTCACGGCGTTGCCGTAACTCACCTGCTCTGCCAGCAGGGTGTAGGGGTGGAGCGGGTTGAACACCAGCCGGCCTATGGTGACAGGCACGCCGGTCTGCTGGCTGAGCCAGCCGGCGATGGGCCCCTTGGCCCGCTCGGCGTCGAACAGGCCGAGCCCGACCCAGACAAAGAGCAACAGGAAGGCAAGGGTGTAGAGCAGGCCGCGCAGCCAGGAATTCATCAGTGCTTTCCTCCTGTTTCTGTTGCTTGGTCAGGCATTGGAGTAGTGATCCCGCAGGCCGAGCCAGCGCCGTATCAAGGGTTCGACATGGTTTGGGTGGCGGTCCATCAAGAAGCGCGCCATCTTCTGCACCTGCGGGATGAGCGATTGGTCGCGTACCAGATCGGCGATCTTGAGATCGGCCAGGCCGGTCTGGCGGGTGCCGAGCAACTCGCCCGGGCCGCGCAGCTCCAGATCCCGCTGGGCGATGAGGAAGCCGTCGTTGGTCTCCCGCAGCACCCCGAGCCGGCTCTGGGCCGTCTTGGACAAGGGGGCATGATAGAGCAGCACGCAGTGGGAGGCCACCGAGCCACGCCCGACCCGGCCGCGCAGCTGGTGCAGCTGCGCCAGCCCAAGTCGCTCCGGGTTTTCGATGATCATCAGGCTGGCGTTGGGCACGTCCACCCCCACCTCGATGACGGTGGTGGCGACCAGCAGCTGCAGTATGCCCGCCTTGAACTCCTCCATCACCCGTTGTTTCTCGACCGGCCGCATCCGGCCGTGCACCAGCCCGATGTGCAGGCCGGGCAGCAGATTCTGCAGCTCGGCGGCGGTGTCCTCGGCGGCCTGGCACTCCAGCACCTCCGACTCCTCGATCAGGGTGCAGACCCAGTAGGCCTGCTTGCCCTCCTCGCAGGCCAGTCTGACCCGTTCGATCACGTCCTGGCGGCGGCTATCGGGCAGTGCCACCGTGGTGATGGGGGTGCGGCCCGGTGGCAGCTCGTCGATGATGGAGGTATCGAGGTCGGCATAGGCGGTCATCGCCAGGGTGCGGGGGATGGGGGTGGCGGTCATGATAAGCTGATGGGGATGTACCCCTTCCCGCTCCCCTTTTTCCCGCAGGGCGAGCCGCTGATGCACGCCGAATCTGTGTTGTTCATCGATGATGACCAGGGCGAGGCGTTGGAACACCACCTGCTCCTGGAAGATGGCGTGGGTACCCACCACCATCTTGACGCTGCCGTCGGCGATGGCGGCCAGCGCTTCTTCTCGTGCCTTGCCCTTCTGCTTGCCCGCCAGCCAGCCGACTCCGATGCCGAGCGGTTCCAGCCACTTGGCGAAGTTGATGGCGTGCTGTTCGGCCAGCAGCTCGGTCGGCGCCATCAAGCCCACCTGACAACCGTTGCCGATGGCCTGCAGGGCGGCCAGCGCTGCGACCAGCGTCTTGCCGGAGCCCACGTCCCCCTGTACCAGTCGCATCATGGGGTGGCTCTGTTGCAGATCCCGGCCGATCTCCGCCACCACCCGGTTCTGGGCGCCGGTGGGGGTGAACGGCAGGGCGCCGAGCAGTTGTTCTACCAGCGCCGGTGCCGGTTTGAGGGCGCGAGCCAGCTGGGTTTGTGCCTGGGCCCGCACCTTCAAGACCGAGAGGTTGTGGGCCAGCAGCTCCTCCAGCACCAGCCGCTGCTGGGCCAGGTGCTGGCCGCTTTCGAGCAGGGCCAGCGCCACCGAGGGGGGCGGACGGTGCAGCAGCTTCAGGGCCGCAGCCAGATCGATCTGCTGGGGGTAGAGACCGGCGGGCAACAGCTCTTCGACCCCGTAGAGGTCGAGCTGGGCCAGCGCCTGATCGGTGAGGCTGCGCAGGGTGAGCTGGCGCAGCCCCTCGGTGGTCGGGTAGACGGGGGTGAGCGCCTCTTCGGTCTGGCCGGCCTGCTCCTCGCCGAGCAGCTTGTACTCGGGGTGGGCCATCTCCAGCCCGTATTTGCCGGGGCGCACCTCGCCGAAGCAGCGCATCAGCCGGCCCGGGCTCAGGCTGTTCTTCTGGGCGGCGGTGAAGTTGAAGAAGCGCAGGGTGAGGGTGCCGGTACCGTCGCTGATGCGGCACACCAGCATGCGGCGACGCCCCATCACCAGCTGAGTGTCCTGGATCTCCCCCTCGACGGCGCCGTGCAGGCCGGGCGGCAGATCGCCGATGGGCCACACCTGGGTGCGGTCCTCGTAGCGCAGGGGGAGGTGGAACAGCAGATCCTGCACCGTGGCCAGCCCCAGCCGCTCGAGCTTTTCCTGCATCTTGCTGCCGACGCCCTTGAGGCTGTCGAGGGAGATTTTATCCAATTTCATCAATTAGATGCCCGAAAACACTGTAAATATGTCCAGATGATAGGGTTTATTGCTGTCTCGACGCAAGCCGCGTCGTGCGGTTGGGGCTCGGCTGGTGGGGAGCGGAGCCCCCAATGACAAGGGCCTGCCGATGTGCGGCAGGCCCTTGTGAGGATCCCTGAGGGTGCGATGCGTCCCGGTCAGATGATGCGCTTGAGCAGGATGTGGGCCTTGACCCTGTGGATCCGGGCCAGCAGCTTGCGTACCTGATCCGGGTAGTCCTGGATCTGCTCGATCTGATCGAAGTGGCTGATGCGCTTGGTGTTGGCCAGGATGTTCTCGCGTTCGGCGTTGAACTGGGGTCGCAGCAGGTGACGGCGATCGTAGACCAGCAGGCCGTTCTCCAGATCCAGCGCCCAGGCGCGGGGATTGAGGTTGTTGCCGGTGAGCAAGGCCCACTCGTCATCCACGAAGATCCCCTTGAGGTGGTAGGAGTTGCGCTCGCAGCACCAGAGCATCAGGTTGAGACGGCCGGCATCGATGTGATGCTGGTTGCGCTCGGCGAACTTGCGCAGGTTGGTCTCGTACAGATAGGGCAGACCGCCGATGGTGGAGAATTTCTCCTCCGGCGGAATGAAGAAGTCGTTGGCAGTCTTGTCGCCCACCACTATGGTCACCTTGCAGCCGCGCTTGAGCAGGGCCTCGATATCCTTGTTCAACTCCTTGGGCGGGTTGAAGTAGGGGGTGCAGATGAAGATCTCCCGCTCGGTGGCCCGCACCAGGGTACGGATCATCTTGTTGAGCTGGTTGCCGCGCTTACCCAGGCCGCTCATCGGGGTGATGGCCACCTCCTGGCTGTTGACCGGCATGGTGTCGAAGCGGTACTGGCCGAGGCGCAGGTTGTGCTTGAAGCGGCGGATCGGCCCCTTCAGCTGCTTCGCGCTGGGGATGTCGGTGCGATCCAGCCGCTGCACCGCCTCGCTGCGCAGGAACAGGTCATCCACGTAGTTGACCATGCTGCGGGTCAGCTCCGGGCTGGTGATCTGGTGATAGCGGTCGAAACGGTAGCGATCCTGCTGGTGCAGGTAGATGTCGTTGAGACTGGCACCGGAGTAGAGCAGGGTGTCATCGAAGATGAAGCCCTTGAGGTGCAGTACCCCGAGCAGTTCACGCCCCTTCACCGGCACGCCGTAGATGGCGATCTGGTGCTCGTGGCGGGCAGCCATCTCCTGATACATCAGGTGGTTGCCGCCTTGCTTGCCCTTGCCGATCAGGCCGCGCTGGGCACGGTGGAAGTCGACGAACACCTTGACGTCGAGGGCCGGGTTGCGCTGCTTGGCGGCGTAGAGGGCGGAGAGGATCTCCCGTCCCGCCTCGTCATCCTGCAGATAGAGCGCCACCAGATAGATGCGCTGACGCGCGCTGGCGATGAGCGAAAGGATCCGGCTCTTGAAGTCCTTGGCGCTGTTGAGCACTTCAAACTGGTCTGCGGCGACGGCGATCTGGGGCAGGCGCGCCAGCAGCTGTCGATAATGTGCCGATGAATGCATAGAGAAACCTGAAATCACTGCGTTAAGCGTTCCACTCGGAGCGATGGATAGGCGATTCTAGCAATCTCGCCCTGTTAGCCAAAGAAAGAATCGTCATAAAGATGAAAAAGGCCTCACATTGGAGGCCTTTTTCTGCACGGTTGCGATCAGAGGAAGCTGTAGATGATCATCGCCATCACGCCGCCGGTGGTGCCTATGATGGTCTCCATCACGGTCCAGGTCTGCAGGGTCTGCTTCTCAGTGAGGCCGAGGTAGCGGTTGGCCAGCCAGAAGCCGGAGTCATTGACGTGGGAGAGCACGATGGCCCCGCCGCCGATGGCGATGGTGACCGCCGCCAGCTGGGCGCCGTTCAGGCCGAGCGGCTCCAGCATCGGCAGCACCAGGCCGCAGGCAGTCAGCATGGCGACGGTGGCGGAACCCTGAATGACCCGCACCGCGGCCGCCAGAATGAAGGCCAGCGCGACGATGGGCAGGCCGGAGTCCGCCAGCATGTTGCCAAGGGCGGCACCGACGCCGGAATCCACCAGGATCTGCTTGAACACGCCACCGGCACCGGTCACCAGGATGATGACACCGGCCGGCTGGATGGCGCTGTTGCAGACGTTCATCACCTCGTCACGGGACATGCCGCGACGGATCCCCAGCAGGTAGAAGGCGGCCAGGCAGGCGACCATGATGGCGGTGAAGGGGTGGCCGATGAACTCCAGCCAGCCGTGTAGGGGCGTGCCGGCCTCGACGAAGCGGCCAACGATGGTTTTGAGACCGATCAGCAGCAGCGGCAGGCCGATCAGGCCCATGGCCAGCCCGAAGGAGGGCAGGTTCTTGCCGTCGTCGTGGGCGCTGCTCTGGGCGTCGGCCGGCAGCGGCACGTCCACCACCTTGCTGATCAGCTCGCCAAACAGCGGGCCGGCCAGGATCAGGGCCGGAACGGCGGCGATCAGGCCGAACAGGATCATGTAGCCGAAGTCGGCGCCCAGCTGGGATGCCACCAGGATGGGGCCCGGCGCCGGGATCAGGAAGGCCTGGCAGGTGGCGATGCCCGCCAGCAGGGCGATGCCGATCTTCACCACGCTGCCGCCGCCACGGCGGACGATGGCGAAGGCGACGCCGATCAGCAGCACCACGGCCACGTCGAAGAACAGCGGCAGTGCGCAGACGAAGCCGGTCAGCGCCATGGCCCAGTTGGCGCGCTTGACGCCGAACTTGCCGAGCAGGGTGTGGGCCACCCGATCGAGGGCGCCGGTGACTTCCATCACCTTGCCGAACATGGCGCCCAGTGCCACCACCACGGCGACGAAACCGAGGGTGCCGCCCATCCCTTTCTGGATGGTGGCGGCGATGTCAGCCGGGTTCATGCCGGCGGCGAGCCCCGCCACCATGGAGACCAGGATGAGGGAGACGACCGCGTGCAGGCGGGCCTTCATCACCAGAAAGAGCAGCAGCACGATGGAGCCGGCGGCCGTCATGATCAGGGAGAGGTCAGACATTGTTGTGCATTCCTTGTTCCAAGTTCAGTGTCGACACCCTGCCGATCCGTCGGCAGACCATATCTTTATGATTTATTTAGATTTATGGCCAGGGCTCAAACTCGATTGCCCAGGTGACTATGAGTGCGCTCAGTCTGTGGCAGACTTCACAATTCTTATTGTTACCGGTAACATGTTACCGGTAACGTGCTAAGTTAGAACCCATCGGCAGCACGTTTTTTGAAAAATGAGATAGAGGTCAAACAATGGCGGGTAAGAGCATTATCGTGATGGGTGTATGTGGTAGCGGCAAGTCCAGCGTGGGCCTCAAGGTGGCCAGTGTGCTGGGCGCCAAGTTCATCGACGGTGATGATCTGCACCCCAGGGCCAACATCCAGAAGATGGCCGGCGGCAACCCGCTCAACGATGAGGATCGCGCCCCCTGGCTGGAGCGGATCCGCGACGCGGCCTACAGCCTGGAGCAGAAGAACGAGGTGGGCGTCATCGTCTGCTCGGCCCTCAAGAAGCAGTACCGCGACCAGATCCGTGAAGGCAACGAGTCGGTCAGCTTCCTCTTCCTCGACGGCAGCCAGCCGCTGATCCTCGAGCGGATGCGGGCCCGCAAGGGCCACTTCATGCGCGAAAGCATGGTACAAAGTCAGTTCGATACCCTGGAGCGCCCGGACGGCGAAGCCGGTGTATTCAATATCGATATCGACGGCACCTTCGAACAGGTGGTTGATCGCGCCGTCACTGCATTGGAGCAAGCCCAATGATCCATCAGGTCATTTCCAGCGTCACCGCCCGCATTCGCGAGCGCAGTGCCGCCCGTCGCCAGGCCTTCCTGGCCCGCATCCAGCGTCAGGCCGATCAGGGCAAGACCCGCGCCGCGCTGGCCTGTGGCAACCTGGCCCACGCCGTGGCCGCTTCCAGCTGTGACGAGAAGGGGCGCATCCTCGACATGACCCGCGCCAACGTCGGCATCGTCACCGCCTACAACGACATGCTGAGCGCCCATCAGCCCTATCAGGGCTATCCGGACATCATCAAGGCCGCGCTGGCCGAGCTGGGCCACAGCGCCCAGGTGGCCGGCGGCGTGCCCGCCATGTGCGACGGCGTGACCCAGGGGCAGCCGGGGATGGACATGTCCCTGTTCTCCCGCGATCTGATCGCCCAGGCGACCGCGCTGTCGCTCTCCCACAACACCTTCGACGCCACCCTGCTGCTCGGCATCTGCGACAAGATAGCGCCGGGCCAGATCATGGGGGCGCTCTCCCACGCCCACCTGCCCACCGCCTTCGTGCCGGCCGGCCCGATGGCGAGCGGCATCAGCAACGACGAGAAGGTGAAGGTGCGCCAGCAGTACGCCGCCGGCGAAGTGGGCCGTGACGCCCTGCTGCAGATGGAGTGCGGCGCCTACCACGCGGCGGGCACCTGCACCTTCTACGGCACCGCCAACACCAACCAGCTGGTGTTCGAGGCCATGGGTCTGATGCTGCCGGGCTCCGCCTTCGTCCACCCGCACAGCGAGCTGCGCCGCGCCCTCACCGAGGAGGCGGCCCGCCGCATCAGCGCCATGATCCCGGGTTCCCCGGCCTATCGCCCCCTGAGTGCGGTGATCGACGAGCGCTCGCTGGTCAACGGGCTGGTGGCCCTGCTCGCCTCCGGCGGCAGCACCAACCACAGCATCCACATGGTGGCGCTGGCCCGCGCCGCCGGCCTGCACCTGACCTGGGACGACATCAGCGATCTCTCCGACGTGGTGCCGCTGTTGGTGCGCATGTACCCGAACGGCCCGGCCGACGTCAACGCCTTCGAACAGGCGGGCGGCGTGCCCGGCCTGATGCGCCGGCTGGCCGAAGAGGGGCTTATCCACCTGGACGCCACTCCGGTCTTTGGCGAGATGCAGGATTACCTCAGCCGTCCGGCACTGGTGGATGGCCGGCTGGTATGGCAGCCGGTGGGCGAGAGCGGCGATGCGAGCGTGTTGTCGCCTTCCGGTAGCCGGTTCCAGGCCACCGGCGGCACCAAGCTGCTGGCGGGTAACCTGGGCCGCGCCGTGGTCAAGGTCTCCGCCGTGGCTCCCGAGTATCGGGTGATTGAAGCGCCGGCGCGGGTCTTCTCCTCCCAGCATGCGGTGGAAGCGGCCTACAAGGCGGGCGATCTCAATCAGGATGCCGTCATCGTGGTGCGCCACAATGGCCCGGCCGCCAACGGCATGCCGGAGCTGCACAAGCTGATGCCGGTGCTCGGCAACCTGCAGAAGGCGGGTTACAAGGTGGCGCTGGTCACCGACGGCCGTCTCTCCGGCGCCTCCGGCAAGATCCCTGCCGCCATCCACGTCACCCCAGAAGCGCTGCACGGCGGGGCCATCGGTCTGCTTGCCGATGGCGACCTGCTGCGGGTGGACGCGGTAAACGGCAGCCTCGACTGCCTGACCGATTTGAGTGGCCGTACCCAGGCCGAGATCGACCTCACCCTGGAACAAGAGGGGTGGGGCCGTGAACTGTTCAGCGTGATGCGTCGCGCGGTATCGAGCGCCGAGTGCGGCGCCACTATTTTTGACTAAGAGCCTTTGACTAAGGAAGAGCTATGCAGAACTGGAAAGTGACCCCGGCCGAGGTGTTTGCCGCCTCCCCGCTGGTACCCGTGATGGTCATTAATGAGCTGGAGCAGGCCCTGCCGATGGCCAAGGCGCTGCTGGACGGTGGCATCTCGGTGTTCGAGATCACCCTGCGCACCCCGGTGGCGCTGGAGGCCATCGCCCTCATCGCCAAGGCGATGCCGGAAGCCATGGTCGGTGCCGGTACCGTGCTCAACTGCGCGCAGTTTGATGCGGCTGTGGCCGCCGGTGCCCGCTTCGTCATTTCCCCGGGGATGACCCCGGCCCTGCTGGCCCACGCGGCCAACAGCACGGCGCCGCTGATCCCGGGCGTGGCCACCCCGTCCGAGGTGATGCAGGCGCTGGAAGCCGGTTACGACCACCTCAAATTCTTCCCGGCTGAAGCGAACGGCGGCACCAAGGCGCTCTCCGCCATCGCCGCGCCGCTGCCCCAGGTGAAGTTCTGCCCTACCGGCGGCATTGGCCCGAAAAACGTGGCCGACTATCTGGCGCTGAAATGCGTCGCCACCGTCGGCGGCTCCTGGATGCTGCCGGCAGAGGCCGTCAAGAACGGTAACTGGGAAGAGGTGACCCGCCTCTCCCGCGAAGCCGTCGCCCTGGTCGCATCCTGATTTGACGCTGGCGTGAGCCGGACCTTCCGTTTGCCAAGCAAGCAGGCCACCCTCGGGTGGCCTGCTCTGTTTTAGCTGCATGGTGGGGATCTGGCCCTCAGCCCAGACTGTCCCCCTCGTACAGGGAGAAGCCCATGTCGAGCCGGGTGTCGGCCAGCGGCTGGCCGTTGAGGCGGGCCAGCAGCATGGTGGCGGCCGCACGGCCGATCTCCTTGCGTGGCGTGACGATACTGGCCAGCTTGGGGGTCATGGCGTGGCCGATGTCGAGGGCGTTGCTGCCGGCGATGGCGATCTGCTGGGGCACGGGTATCCACTTGGCCTGACACTGCAGCAGGGCGCCCACCGCCAGGTCATCGTTGGTGCAGAACAGGCCGTCCAGATCGGGATAGCGCACCAGTGCCTGCTCCAGCAGCTGGCCGCCGAGGGTGAAGCTGGAGGATTGCTCGGTCAGCAGGTGCTGACCGGAGAGGCCGAAATCCTGCATCGCCTGGTAGTAGCCTTCCATCCGCAGCTGGGTGCGCACGTCGAGCCGCGCGCCGAGATAGACCAGCTTGCGTCGGCCCCGGCGCAGCATCTTTGTTACCATGGCCCGGGCGGCTGCCCGGTGATCCATGCCGACCACCATGTCGATGGGGCTCTGCGGCAGATCCATGGTCTCCACCACCGGGATGCCGGCGGTGGCAATCATCTTGCGGGTGCGCTCGGTGTGCTGGCTGTCGGAGAGGATCAGCCCATCCACGTGATAGGAGAGCAGGGAGGCGACCTGCTCCTCTTCCCGCTCCGGGCTGTAGCCGTAGTGGGCCAGCAGGGTCTGGTAGCCGGCGGGCCGGGTCACCGATTCGATGCCGTGCACCACGGCGGAGAAGACCTGGTTGGAGAGGGAGGGGATCAGGATGCCGATCGCCCTGCTGGTGGCGTTGGAGAGAATGTCCGGCGCCCGGTTGGGGATGTAGCCGAGCTCCTCCACCGCGGCGGCGATCCGCTCGCGGGTGCCCTCGGCCACGGCCTGCGGGTCGCGCAGGTAGCGGCTGACGGTCATCTTGGTGACCCCGGTCAGGTCGGCTATGTCCTGCAGGGTGGGGCGGCGCTTGCGGGTGTCGTTCATCTCGGGATCCGGCAGAAATGTTACACGTAACATTACCGTTTTTGTTTAACAAAGTCAGCATATGACGCCATCAACAGGGGGAGTCGCGGGATGATCAAGGACAAGTGCTTCGAGGGCGTGCGCTTCGAGCAGCAGGACCTGGAGGGGGAGCAGTTCCAGGGTTGCCGTTTCATCGGCTGCAACTTCTCTTGGCTCGATCTGGCCGAATGCCGCTTCGTCGACTGCAGCTTCTATGACCGGGAGCGCGAGCAGAGTTGTCTGCTGCAGGGTTGCGACCTGCGCGAGGCCAGCTTCCTGCGCTGCGATCTCACCATGGCCGACTGCAGCCAAAGCCAATGTCTGGGACTGGAGCTGCGCGACTGTCAGGCGCTGGGGATCAACTTCTCCCGCGCCAGCTTTGCCAACCAGATCACCGTCAAGAGCTACTTCTGCGAGGCCCATCTGACCGGCAACAACTTCAGTTACGCCAATTTCGAAGGGTGCTTGCTGGAGCAATGCGAATTGAGCGGCAATCGCTGGCAGGGGGCCAACCTGTTCGGTGCCTCGCTGGCGGGCTCCGATCTCAGCGGATCCGAGTTTGGCCAAATAGACTGGGCCAGCGTCAACCTGCAGGGTTGTGACCTGCGCCAGTGCGATCTGCCGGGGCTGGATCTGCGGCGGGTCAATCTGGACGGGGTGCAGATCAACGAAGATCAGCAGCAGGCCTTGCTGGAGCAGATCGGACTGATCGTCTTCCCCTGAGCCGGCAGGAAAAGAGGTAAGTTTTCGTCATCTGCCGTCATGCCCGCTGCCGGTGGCGAACAAAAAAGCCTGCATGATGCAGGCTTTTCTGGATGGCAAGGTTGGCGGCCGGGTGGCGGTGATCAGCGCTTGGCCAGCCACTTGGTGGGGTTGATCGCCTCACCCTGATAGCGGATCTCGAAGTAGAGGCCGGGCCTGTCTTGGCCGCCACTGTCGCCGACCAGCGCCACCGGTTCACCCTGTTCCACGTTCTGGCCCACCTGGCGCAGCAGCGACTGGTTGTGACCGTAGAGGCTCATGTAGCCGCGGCCGTGATCGATTACCAGCAGCATGCCGAAGCCGTCGAGCCAGTCGGCGTAGACCACCTGGCCCGGTGCCACCGCCTTGACCTGGGTACCTTCACTGGCGCCGATCAGGGTGCCTTTCCACTTCAATTCGGCGGTGCGCGGCGAGCCGTAGGCGATGAGGATGGGGCCCTGCACCGGCCAGCGCAGGCTGCCGTTGGTCTTGAGTCCGCTGTAATAGCCGGCGCTGCTGATCCCAGAACCCCGCTCGGGTTTGTTGCTGGCCACTTCCTCGGTCGGCTGCTGTTGCTGGGCTGCCTTGTTCTGTTGGGCAGCGAGCCGCTGTTGTTCGGCACGGCGCTGCTCTGCCAGCTTGCGCTGCCGCTCCTGCTCCGCCTTCAGCTTGGCGAGGCGTTCCCGCTCGGCCCGTTCGCGTCGTTCCTGCTCTTCTCGCTGGCGGCGCAGCTCTTCCAGCCGGGCCTTCAAGGTTTTTTCCGCCTTGACCAGCTTGCTCAGCTTCTGTTCGTCATCCTGTACCGATTGCTGCAGCTGGTTGCGCACCTTGGCGCGGCTCTGCTGGCTGGCAAGCAGGCTCTGGTGATGTTGCTGCTGTTCGCTCAGCAGGCTTTGCAGCCGGCTTTCGGTCTCTTTGGTGGCCTGCTGGTTTTTGGCCAGCTTGGTGCGGGTGGCACGCAGCGCCTCGATGGCTTCGATGCGGGCCTTGTTGAGGTAGTCGTAGTAGTCGAGGGAGCGGCTCAGTTTGGCCGGATCCTGCTGATTGAGCAGCAGTTTGAGGTAATCGTGGTTGCCGGCGGTGAAGGCGCTCTCGGCCTGCTTGGCCAGCAACTGCTTCTGATGGCTGGCCTGCTGTTCCAGATCCAGCTTGTCTTGCTGCAGCCCCACCAGTTTCTGCTGGTTCTCTCTGAGCTGCTGCTTGGTCTGTTCGAGCTTGGCGGCGGCGGCCGAGATGGCCTGCTCATCAGCCTTGAGCTGGGTGTTGAGCTTGGCAAGCTCCTGCTTGCTGAGCTTGATGGTCTGCTGTTGTTCCTTGATCTGGGACTGCATGGCACCGAGCTGCTGGTTGGCAGCCCGTGCCGTGGCCGGCCCGAACGACAGACAAAAAAACAGCGCGCCGGCCAACAGGCCGACGCGACTGGTTTTGGTTGAAATAACTTCGCATCCCCGCATGGGGAAGGATTATTTCAGAATCATCAGGGGCTTGCCAGTCATTTCCGGCGGTACCGGCAGACCCATCAGGGTCAGCATGGTGGGGGCCAGATCGGACAATTTGCCGCCTTCAGCCACTTCAGCCTTGCGACCGAAATAGATGAGCGGAACCGGCAGGTTGGTGTGGGCGGTGTGCGCCTGACCGGTCTCTTCGTCCATCATCTTCTCGGCGTTGCCGTGGTCGGCGGTGATCAGGCACTCGCCACCCACTTCGGCCAGCGCCTCAGTGACGCGACCGATGCAGTGGTCGACAGCTTCACAGGCCTTGACCGCGGCGTCGAACACGCCGGTGTGGCCAACCATGTCGCCGTTCGGGTAGTTGCAGATGATGACGTCGTACTTGCCGCTCTTGATGGCGCCGACCAGCTTGTCGGTCAGCTCTTCGGAGCTCATTTCCGGCTGAAGGTCGTAGGTGGCCACTTTCGGGCTGGCGACGATCTCGCGATCTTCACCAGTGAAGCAGGCCTCTTCGCCGCCGTTGAAGAAGAAGGTGACGTGGGCGTACTTCTCGGTTTCGGAGATGCGCAGCTGGGTCTTGCCCTGCTTGGCCAGCCATTCACCCAGGGTGTTGACCAGCGCGGTCGGCGGGTAGGCACAGGCGGTTTTGATGTCGGCCGCGTACTCGGTCAGCATCACGAAGTTCAGCGCCGGGGTAGCGGTGCGGGCGAAGCCGGTGAAGTCGCTGTCGACGAAGGCGCGGGTGATCTCGCGGGCACGGTCGGCACGGAAGTTCATGAAGATCAGCGCATCGCCATCCTGCATGGGGGCGGCGGCACCGATGCGGGTGGCTTTGACGAACTCGTCGTTCTCGTCGCGAGCGTAGGCTGCGGCCAGGGCTTCGCTGGCGCTGTCGGTGGTGAACTCGCCCTTGCCCTGGGTCATCAGGTCATAGGCTTGCTGCACGCGATCCCAGCGGTTGTCGCGGTCCATGGCGTAGTAACGGCCGATCATGGAGGCGAAGCGACCCTTGCCCAGACGGGCGAACAGGGCATCGAACTGCTCGATGGAGGACTGGGCGGAGCGCGGCGGCACGTCACGACCATCCAGGAAGGCGTGGAAGTAGATCTGCTCGGCGCCACGCTTGGCGGCCATTTCGATCATGCCCATGATGTGCTCTTCGTGGCTGTGCACGCCACCCGGGGACATCAGGCCCATGATGTGCACGGCCTTGCCCTTGGTCACGGCAGCATCGACCGCCTTGGCCAGCTCGACGTTCTGGAAGAAGTCGCCGTCTTGGATGTCTTTGGAGATGCGGGTCAGTTCCTGATAGACGATGCGACCGGCGCCGATGTTGACGTGGCCCACTTCGGAGTTCCCCATCTGACCATCAGGCAGACCCACGTCCAGGCCGGAGCCGGAGATCAGGGTGCTGGTGTAGTCACGGGCGAGACGGTCGAGGTTGGGAGTCTTGGCGGCCGCGACGGCGTTGTGCTCTTGCTTGGTGCTGTAGCCCCAACCGTCCATGATGACCAGAACCAAAGGTTTCTTAGCTGTTGACATAAGGCTATGTCCTCTCGGATAGGAATGAATTGCGGGAAGTGAAACTAGCGTAATATTACTACATCTGCCGAAATAGTCACCTGATAGCCAAGCCCCGTCCGGCGGGGGCCACACGCTGTTGCCGAGCTGTTTCTTCTTTGTCGCCGGCTTGTCGCACCACTTGACGAATCCTCCCCCTAGCGGGCCGAATGCCACTTTTTATGCCGCCGCTTTCCCTCGTCCCCGTCTGGTGGGAGCCCGCTCCCGCTTTGCCGCCAAGATGGCTGATCTTGGCTGGGTCCCCATGTATACTCGGGCACTTGTCTTGGTCCCTGGATAGTAGAAGATGCAAGAGTATTTGGATTTTGCGGCCCGCAACCCGCTGCTGACCGCAGCCTGGTTCGGCCTGGCAGGCACCCTGGTTTACACCACGGTGCGTGCTCGTTTTTCTCCGGTGAAGTCGGTGAACAACCACACCGCAACCCTGCTGATCAACCGTGAAAACGCCACCGTGGTGGATATTCGCAGTCAGGAAGAGTTTGCCAAGGGCCATCTGGCCGGTGCCCAGCATCTGCCGCTCAGCCAGATCCAGAGCAATAATCTGGGCCCGGTTGAAAAGCATAAAGATGCCCCCATCATAGTGGTGTGCGAGTCGGGGATGACCGCTGGTGGCGCGGGTCGCCAATTGAGCAAAGCCGGCTTCAAGCAGGTGTATGTGCTCAGCGGTGGCATGGCCCAGTGGCGTGCAGAGAATCTGCCGGTGACCAAAAAACGCTGATTTAAGGGCCTGCGCCCACCTATTTTCATAAAAAGGAATCAAACAAAATGGCTGAAGAGATCAACAACCAGGAAGTACAACCGGAATTCCACATCCAGCGCGTCTACACCAAGGACGTCTCCTTCGAAGCGCCGAATACCCCGCACATCTTCCAGAAAGAGTGGCAGCCGGACGTCAAGCTGGACATGGACACCAAGACCAACATCCTGGCCGACAGCGTCTATGAAGTGGTACTGACCCTGACCGTGACCTGCAAGCTGGAAACCGAAACTGCCTTCCTGTGTGAAGTTCAGCAAGCCGGTATCTTCACCATCGGCAACCTGCCAGAGCCGCAACTGGCTCACTGCCTGGCTGCCTTCTGCCCGAACATCCTGTTCCCGTATGCCCGCGAAGCGGTGTCCAACCTGGTGAGCAAGGGTTCCTTCCCGCAGCTGAACCTGGCACCGGTCAACTTCGATGCCCTGTTTGCCCAGCACATGGCGCAGGCACAGGCCCAGCAGGCGACTGCGGAAGCCTGATAATGGCCGACCAGATCGCTATCTCGGTCTTGGGGGCGGGGTCTTATGGCTCCGCCCTTGCCATTTCTCTGGCGCGCAACGGTCATCCGACCCTGCTGTGGGGTCACGACCCTGCCCATGTCGCCGAGCTGGAACAAGACCGCTGCAACAAGGCTTTTCTGCCGGATGTCCCTTTTCCTGCCGATCTGCAGCTGACCGCCGATCTGCAACAGGCGGTACAAGCCGCCCCCGTGCTGCTGCTGGTGGTGCCGAGCCATGTGTTCGGTCAGGTACTGGCCCAGGTCAAACCCTTCCTGCGCTCGGATACCCGTATCGCCTGGGCCACCAAGGGGCTGGAGCCGGACAGCGGCCGCCTGCTGCAAGACGTGGCGCGCGAGGTGCTGGGTGACGAGATGCCGCTGGCGGTCATCTCCGGCCCCACCTTCGCCAAGGAGCTGGCCGCCGGTTTGCCGACCGCCATCTCGGTCGCCTCGACCCACGACGACTTCGCCGACGATCTTTCCCTGCTGCTGCACTGTGGCCGTTCGTTCCGGGTCTATACCAATCCGGACTTCATCGGTCTGCAACTGGGTGGGGCGGTCAAGAACGTCATCGCCATCGGTGCCGGTCTCTCCGACGGGCTGGGTTTTGGCGCCAACGCCAGGACCGCGCTCATCACCCGGGGCTTGGTAGAGATGCAGCGCCTGGGCGCCGCGCTCGGTGCCGACGCCAAGACCTTCATGGGGATGGCGGGGCTCGGGGATCTGGTGCTGACCTGCACCGACAACCAGTCGCGCAACCGTCGCTTCGGGCTGGCCCTCGGGGCCGGCAAGGATGTGAACACCGCCATGGCCGAGATCGGTCAGGTAGTGGAAGGCTATCGCAACACCAAGGAGGTGCATCTGCTGGCGGCCCGCTGTGGCGTCGAGATGCCCATCTGCGAGCAGATCTTCAAGGTGCTGTACGAAGGCAAGAATCCGAAAGAGGCGGCCATCGCCCTGCTGTCGCGAGACAAGAAGGACGAGTGATCCGCCCGCTGCAGAATGCAAAAGGCCCCGCCAGCTGGCGGGGCCTTTTCTTTGCGGCAAGGGCAGCAAATCAGTAGTAGGAGTGATCGCCGCGCTGGTGCTCGGTGGCATCCTTGACGCCGTTGAGCTCGCCCGGGAATTTCTCCAACAGCTGCTTCTCGATCCCCTCTTTCAGGGTGTAGTCGACCATGGAGCAACCGTTGCAACCGCCGCCGAACTGCAGGATGGCCAGCTTGTCCTCAGTCAGCTCGACCAGGGTGACCTTGCCGCCGTGGCCGGCCAGCATGGGGTTCACCTCGGACATCAACACGTACTCGATACGGTCGATCAGCGGGGCGTCGTCGGCCACTTTGCGCATCTTGGCGTTCGGGGCCTTCAGGGTGAGCTGGGAGCCCATCTGATCGGTGACGAAATCGATGGTGGCATCCACCAGGAAGGGGGCGCTCATGGGATCGACCAGGCAGTCGAAGCCGCTGAAGGGCAGGTGTTGATCTTCCGGATCGACCGCGTCGGGTGGGCAATATGATACGCCGCACTCGGCATTCTGGGTTCCCGGATTGACCACAAACACCCGGATATTGGTGCCATCAGGCTGTTTTTCCAGCAGTTTACGGAAATGGGCCTGGGCGGTGTCGGAAATGCTGATCATCACTATCCTCATAAACCTGAGTGTACGACTAGGGTATTCATGATAACTCTCTTGGCAAGGCTTGGGTAGCATGCCGATGGTTACTTGAGATGCTTGAGGGTGCGACAGACGGCCCACACTTCCACCTTTGTGACTCCGCTCTCATGGAGCAAACGGGTGAGATGGCCGGCGGTCGCGCCCGTGGTGACCACATCATCGAGCAGCGCCACGTGTTGGTAGGCGTGGGGGCGGATCTGGAAGGCGCCGCGCAGATTGCGCCGCCGCTGGCCGGCACTGAGCTTGGTTTGCTGCGGGGTTGCCCTGACCCGGCGCAGCAGGCGCTTGTCACAAGGAATGCCGGTCAGCTCGCTGAGAGCGAGGGCTATCTCTTCCGCCTGATTGAAGCCGCGCCACCACTGGCGCCACCAGTGCAGAGGCACAGGAATGATGGCCTCTGGCGGCTCGCTGAGATCCAGATGATCGGCCAGCAGCCGGGCGAGCAGCGGGGCCAGCAGGATCTGGCCGGAATACTTCAGCCGGGGGATCAGCATGGGGTAGGGGGGGCGATAGTCACCGATGACCTGCAGCCGCTCCCATGGCGGCGGCCTGCGCTGGCAGCGACCGCAGATCGGCAGGCGTTCTTCATGCGTTGCTGGCAAGGGAGCGGCACACAAGCGGCAGGTATGCTCAGCCTGCTGCAGTGCCTGCCGGCACCAGCTGCACAGCAAGGGGTCGACATCGCAAGGCTGCAGGCAGAGCAGGCAGTTGCCCTGCCAGTCGGCATGGCGGCCGAGGATCGGACTTGCTTTGGCGAGCAACCGCTTTAACATGCTGACCCCAACAGAGTGAACAGGATCTGAGTCTAGATGAGCGTGTCGGTTGAGCGGTTTGGTCAGGGGCCCGATCTGGTGCTGTTGCACGGATGGGGAATGAATGGCGCGGTCTGGCATGGCATTGTGCCGGCCCTGGCGTCTCGCTATCGCGTCCATCTGGTGGATCTGCCCGGCTTTGGCAACAGTCCGCTGGGGGGCGGAATAGAGTACAGTCTGCCCTGGTTGGCTGAACAGGTTGAAACCATCCTGCCGGAGCAGTGCCATTTGCTGGGGTGGTCCCTCGGTGGTCTGGTGGCAAGCCAGTTGGCCTTGAGCCATCCCGAGCGACTGCACTCCCTCATCACGGTGGCCAGCTCCCCCTGTTTCATGGCCCGTGACGAATGGCCGGGGATCGCCCCCAAGGTACTGGCCGGTTTCAACCAGATGTTGGCAGGGGACTTCAAGCAGACCATCGAACGCTTCCTAGCGATCCAGGCGATGGGTAGCGAACACGCCAGGGACGACATCCGCCAGTTGCGCCACTGGCTGGCGGAGCGGCCCGCTCCACAGCTGGCCGCGCTGGAGGCCGGACTCGGTTTGCTGGCCGAGGTCGATCTGCGCGATGAGCTGACACCATTGAGCCTGCCTTGGCTGCGAGTCTACGGTCGGCTGGATTCGCTGGTGCCCAAGGCGTCCATCCCTCTGCTGGACGAGCGTTACCCGGCCAGCCGCAGTGTGGTGCTGGAAAAGGCCTCACACGCGCCCTTTATTTCCCATCCACAACAGTTCATTGAAATCATTGAACATTTTGTAGGTTGAAAAGTAGCCAATTTGCTTCATTAATCCTCTGGCGTGGCGGATAATTAATCCAGTGTCAGAGGAGAGTTGTCATGCGTATAGATTCAGCATTGAACAGCGGTGTGCAAGGCTTTCAGCGTGCGGAGCAGATCGCCGACAAGGCGTCCAGCCAGATCGCCAGGCTCAATACCCCGAGCGGTGACAAGGTTCAGCTGCCCGATGAGTTGGTCAACCTCAAGAGTGCCGAGGTGCAGGCCGGCGCCTCTGCCAAGGTGATCCAGACCGCCAGCGACATGATGGGAACCCTGATCGACATCCGGGTGTGACATGAACATCAATGTCAGTCTGCCGACCATCATTCCCAACCAGCTGCAACCGCAGACGGAATCGGCACGCACTGACAATCGTCGCGCGGCACTCATCCCCCAGAGCCGTCAGAGCGAGGCTTTCAACGCCGAGTCCGAGGTCGGCTCCCAGAAAGAGAAGTCCAGAGCCGGCCAGGCCAATCCCAATCAGACTTCCCAGCAGGCCCGAGAAGGCTCCCAGACCGGCAACCCGCAGGCGGCGATCGACAATCGCTTCGTCGAGGCCACCGGTGAGGACGGTCAGCGCAACAAGCAGCAGGATCCCAAGCAGCAGGAGCAACAGCAGAAGCAGGAGTTGCAGGTCAAGGAGCTGGCCGACAGGGATCAGGAAGTGCGCACTCACGAGCAGGCACACCAGAGCACCGGCGGTCAGTATGCAGGCAGCCCAACCTATGAGTTTGCCATGGGGCCGGATGGCAAGCGTTACGCGACCGGCGGTGGCGTCTCCATCGATATCGGGACCATCCCCGGCGATCCCAGAGCCACCATCGCCAAGATGCAACAGGTGCGGGCCGCCGCACTGGCGCCTGCCGAGCCCTCCTCTCAGGATCTGAGCGTAGCCAGAAGTGCTGCGGCCAAGGAGGCACAGGCCCGCAAGGCGCTGCTTTCATCCGACCCTGATACCGCCCTGGCTGCAGACGGCAGCGCCAAGACGGGCGTGCTGAATGGCTACATGGAGCAGCGCAACCAGGTCATCGCCCAGCGTTATCAGCAGGCAGTCAAGCCTGCGGCCCAGCAGAACCTGAGCCTGAGTGTCTGAGGTTTCCACCGTATTTCCGCCCGGTTTTTCCCTCGCGAGCAGGCATTTGCAACTAATCTGAGGGGTAATCCCATCCACGCTCACAGGAGTCGTCATGCACTTTGATGAAGTCAAACCGGAAGATTTTGCTACCTTCTCCCGTGTACCACCGCCGCACCTCCAGATGGAGCAGTTCTTGATGCAGCTTGGCGGGGGCGGCACCGAAGGCACCCATTTCAAGAAGAAGGTGATGTTGGCAGCAGGCTGGAGCCATACCGGCGTGGTTTCTTATGGCAAGTATCCGCAAGAGGCCTGCAAGGCATTCAACCGGCTGCGGGAGGTACTGGCAGCCCATCTGGAGGCTGACGCCATTCTGGCTGCGCTGGCCCAATGAGGCCGCACAACAGCGACAAAAAAGCCCCTCGCGGGGCTTTTTGCATTCTAGGGACTTATTTCTTCAGCTTCGACAGGGCAGCCGCGAAGGCGTTGCCCATGGCGCCATCGGCCGGGGGGCTCTGACGCGGTGCCTGCTTCGGCTTGGCATTGCCGGTGTGGCGCGGCTCGGCCGGTTTGCGTGCCGGCTGGCCGGCTTTCTCATCCAGGCGCATGGTCAGACTGATGCGTTTGCGCGGTACGTCCACTTCCAGCACCTTGACCCGGACGATGTCGCCGGCCTTGACTACCTCGCGGGGATCCTTGACGAAGCGATCGGTGAGGGAGGAGATGTGCACCAGCCCGTCCTGATGGACGCCGATGTCGACGAAGGCGCCAAAGTTGGTGACGTTGGTGACCACCCCCTCCAGCACCATCTCGGGCACCAGATCGCTGATTTTCTCTACCCCTTCTTTGAAGGTGGCGGTCTTGAACTCGGGACGCGGGTCGCGGCCAGGCTTGTCCAGCTCACCGATGATGTCGGTGACGGTAGGCACCCCGAACTGCTCGTCGGTGTAGTCGGCGGGTTTGAGAGTGCGTAGCAGGCTGCTGTTGCCGAGCAGGCTGTCCACGGTCTGCTCCAGCTTGGCGAGGATCCGCTCCACCACTGGGTAGGATTCCGGGTGCACCGCCGAGCCGTCCAGCGGGTTGCTGCCGCCACGAATGCGCAGGAAGCCGGCGCACTGCTCGAATGCCTTGGGCCCGAGTCGGCTTACTTTCAGCAGCTGCTGGCGGTGCTGGAAGGCGCCGTTTTCGTCGCGGTAGGCGACGATGTTCTGGGCCAGGGTCTGGGAGAGGCCGGAAACCCGGTTGAGCAGGGCGACCGAGGCGGTATTCACATCCACCCCGACCGCGTTCACGCAATCCTCGACCACCGCATCGAGGCGGCGGGCCAGCTGGCTCTGGCCGACGTCGTGCTGGTACTGGCCGACACCTATGCTCTTAGGATCGATCTTGACCAGCTCGGCTAGCGGATCCTGCAGCCGGCGGGCGATGGAGACGGCGCCGCGAATGGAGACATCGAGATCCGGGAACTCCTGCGAGGCGAGCTCGGAGGCAGAGTAGACCGATGCCCCCGCTTCACTCACCACAATCTTCTGCGCTTTGGCGGCCGGGTAGCGCTCGAACAGATCGCTTACCAGGCGGTCGGTTTCCCGCGAGGCGGTGCCGTTGCCGATGCTGATGAGTTCGACCTTGTGCTTCTGGCACAGCTCGCTCAGGGTCTTGAGACTCTGGTCAACCTGGCGTTTGGGTTCGAACGGATAGATGGTCGCGTGATCGACCAGCTTGCCGGTGGCATCGACCACCGCCACCTTGACCCCGGTGCGGATGCCCGGATCCAGCCCCATAGTGCAGCGCATGCCCGCCGGCGCTGCCATCAGCAGATCCTTGAGGTTCATGGCGAATACCTTGATCGCCCCGTCTTCTGCTGACTCGCGGATGCGGCCGATCAGCTCGGTCTCCATCTGCAAGGAGAGCTTGATCTTCCAGGTCCAGCTCACCACCCCTTGCAACCACTTGTCGGCTGGGCGGTTTTGCAGGTTGAGCCTGAGGTGATGGGCGATGATCCCTTCGCAGGGGCTGGCGCCCTCATCGTCGCCGGCAACCAGCGCCAGGTTGAGGATCCCCTCGTTGCGGCCGCGCAACATGGCCAGCACCCGGTGGGAGGGGGCCTTGTGCAGCGGTTCGTCGTGTTCGAAGTAGTCCTTGAACTTGGCCCCTTCCTGCTCCTTGCCCGCCACCACGCGGGCACGCAGGGTGGCGTTGTGCCACAGATAGTCGCGCAGCTTCTCCAGCAGATCGGCCTGCTCGGCGAAGCGCTCCATCAGGATGTAGCGGGCACCGTCGAGGGCGGCCTTGCCGTCGGAGATCCCCTGCTCGGCATTGAGGAAGCGAACCGCCTCTTGCTCGGGATCTTTCAGCGGGTCGCTCAGCAGCAGGTCAGCCAGTGGCTCCAATCCCGCCTCGATGGCCATCTGCCCCTTGGTACGCCGCTTGGGCTTGTAGGGGAGGTAGAGGTCTTCCAGCCGGGTCTTGCTGTCGGCATCGTTCAGCTCGCGGGCCAGCTCCGGGGTCAGTTTGCCCTGCTCTTCGATGGAGCGCAGGATCACCTGGCGGCGATCCGCCAGTTCACGCAGGTAGCCGAGGCGGCTCTCCAGGGTACGCAGCTGGCTGTCGTCCAGACCGCCGGTCACCTCTTTGCGGTAACGGGCGATGAAGGGAACGGTGGCACCTTCGTCCAGCAGGCGAACGGCGGCTTGTACCTGCTCCGGGCGGGCATTCAGCTCACCGGCAATCTGATGTTCTATTACGTGGCTTTGCATCGAGGGTCTCTTGGTCGGGTCCTGGTCAACGGGCAGGCGCGAGGCGATGTCGCCGGGCAAGGGGCTGTCCTGGCGGTACTCAAGGTACCAGCCGGACCACTGCCGCGCGGGCCGGTTGGCGCCGCAAGGCGCCGGGTGTGAGCACTATATGGGGTCGGGCAGCGGGATGCCACCCCGGCAAAAATGACGCTTGTCATACCCGGTGGGTGGGCATGCTCGGTCTCTCCTGGCCTCGTCAGCCGATTTGGCCGCCTGGGTCGGCGCTGGCTTATTTGGGATAGCTGATCTCATTGATGTACCAGCAGGCGTCACCGACTGGCGTACGTACTATGGCCTCGTCCCCCACCTCTTTCTTGAGCAGGGCGCGGGCCATGGGGGAGTCGATGGAGATGTAATCCTTGCGCTCGAAGATCTCGTCATAGCCGACGATGCGAAAGCGCTTGGTCTCTCCCTCCTCGTTTTCCACCTCGACCCAGGCACCGAAAAAGACCTTGCCCTCCTGGGCGGGGGAGTAGTCGACGATCCCCAGCTCCTCGAGGCACTTGCGCAGGTAACGGACCCGCCGGTCGATCTCCCGCAGCCGTTTCTTGTTGTATTGGTAGTCGGCATTCTCGCTGCGATCACCGAGGCTGGCCGCCCAGGCCACTTTGCGGGTGGTCTCGGGGCGTTCCTCGCGCCAGAGGAAATCGAGCTCCTGTTTGAGCTTGTTGTAGCCTTCACGGGTGATCAGCTTGGTCTTCATCGGTCGTTACCTGTGTCAGTGGGGCTGATGAGCCTCTTATGGCTCGGCAGATCTTATCCGTTGTCGCCTTGCTGTCGAGCAAAAACTGGGGCGTCTGAGGGGATGCCTGAGTGATGAGACGCGGGGTGAAGGGGCGCAAAATCGGCTGAATGGGCAATAACCGGTAACATATTTAGGCTTGGCCGTTACGAGCCCGAGCTCTAGTATTGGCAGCATATCGAGAGGAGAGGCAAGCAATGAGTCAGCAATACAAGGTTCTGGTCGTCGACGATGATTTGAAATTACGTTCCCTGCTGGAGCGCTACCTGACCGAACAGGGGTTCGTGGTTCGGGGCGTCGCCAATGGTGAACAGGCCGACCGCCTGCTGACCCGTGAGAACTTCAGCCTGATGGTGCTGGATTTGATGCTGCCGGGGGAAGATGGCCTCTCCATCTGCCGCCGCCTGCGCGAGGCCGGCAACCAGATCCCGGTGCTGATGCTGACCGCCAAGGGGGATGAGGTGGATCGCATCGTCGGGCTCGAGATGGGTGCCGATGATTACCTGCCCAAGCCATTCAACCCCCGCGAGCTGCTGGCCCGGATCCGCGCCGTGCTGCGCCGGCACACCGTCGAGTTGCCGGGCGCCCCCTCTACCGCCGAGAAGGTGGTGAGCTTTGGCAGTTATCAGCTCAATCTGGCGACCCGCGAGCTGAGCCGTGATGGTGACCCGGTTGCACTGACCAGCGGTGAATTCGCCGTGCTCAAGGTGCTGGTGAGCCATCCGCGCGAGCCTCTCTCCCGCGACAAGCTGATGAACCTGGCCCGCGGCCGCGAATATACCGCCACCGAGCGCAGCATCGACGTACAGGTCTCCCGCCTGCGTCGCCTGCTGGAGCAGGATCCGGCACAGCCCCGTTATCTGCAGACCGTCTGGGGTCTGGGCTATGTGTTCGTGCCGGACGGTGACGGCGAATGAAGAAAGTGAGCAGCATGTTCTCCCGCATGCTCTGGTTTTTGGCCGCCGTGCTGGTGGTCTATCAGTTTGTCTCCTATGCCACCTTCTACAACTATCTGCTGGCGCCGACCGTCAAGCAGATCAGTCACCTACTGGCCAACCAGGTCAAGCTCATCTTCCCGGTCGAGAGCAACCAGCTGGCGTTGAGTGAAGACGCCGAGGCGCTGGTCTATGTGGCGACCGGCAGCGACATCTATACCCAGACCGAGGCGGAGCAGCACGGGCTCAACGAGTCCAAGCCCTACACCTATCTGGAAGAGAGCATCAGCCGCGAGCTGGGGGGCAAGACCAAGGTCAGGGTCGAGATCCAGGATCACTACATCATCTGGATCCAGCCGCCCCAGGCCAACAAGGTGTGGGTGCGGATCCCGCTGACCGAGATCGAGGATGACGACATCGAGCCGCTGATCCTCTACATGAGCGTGCTGCTGGTGGTGACCCTGTTCGCGGCCTGGCGCTTTGCCCGCCAGCTGGTGCGGCCGCTGGAGGATCTGGAGGCGGGGGCCGTGGCGGTGGCGCGCGGCAATTTTCCCGATGCGTTGGGAGAGCAGGGCTCGCGGGAGGTGCGTCGGCTGACTCGCACCTTCAATCACATGTCGAGCTCCATCAAGGGCCTGATCGAGGAGCGCAACCTGATGATGGCGGGCGTCTCCCACGATCTGCGTACCCCGCTGACCCGTATCCGGCTGGCGACCGAGATGATGTCCTCTGGCGATGAGTACCTCAAGGAGAGCATCAATGCGGACATTGACGAGTCCAATGGCATCATCGATCAGTTCATCGACTACATTCGGCCGGACGAAGGGCTGGATACCCAGCAGATCGACCTGACCCAGCTGATCCACGACAGCTTGCTGGTGCAGACCGATCAGGGACTGGAGGTGGAGCTCGAGTTGCCGGCCGAAGCAGTACGGGTGGCCTGCAACCCCATCAGCATCCGCCGTATCCTCAACAACCTGTCAGGCAATTCGCTGCGCTACGGTGCGAGCCGACTGCAGGCCGAGCTCAAGGATGATGGCCACTGGGTGCGGCTACGCCTGTCGGATGACGGCCCCGGCATTCCGGAGCAGGATTACTACCGGGTGCTCAAGCCCTTCACTCAGGGCAACGAGGCCCGTACCGGCAGCGGCAGCGGCCTGGGGTTGGCCATCGTCGCCAAGATTGTGTCCCAGCATCATGGAACCATCAGGCTGGGGCGCTCCGAGCTGGGGGGCTTGCTGGTGGAGATCCGGCTACCCAAGAACCAGCCGCTGGAGTGGATTGATTGAACGAAGGGCGTATCCGTGGATACGCCCTTCGCATATCAGGCTTGTGGCTCGCTGGTCTTGCGGTAGCGCCTGCCGTATTTCAGCTGCTGGATCAGCAGGGCGGCGACGATGAGCGCCAGCCCGATGGGGGTGGCCGGGTGGATGGTCTCGCCGATCAGCAGGTTGAGCAGCACCAGCGAAGCAAACGGCGAGATGAAGATGAGGTTGCTGATGGGGGCCGTGTTGGTGGCGTGGCGCAGCGCCATCAACCAGAGCACGAATCCAAAACCCATCTCGAACAACCCCACGTAGATGGCGCCGGCCCACCCCTGCCAGGCGGTCATGGCAAAGTCCGAGAGCAGCCAGGTCGCTGCGACGATAAAGGGCAGGCTGATGAGGAAGCCCAGCAGCAGACTGACGATGGGATCGCCCTGGTTGCGGGTGTTGAGGATCCAGTAGCCGGCCCAGATCAGGGTCGACACTAGCGCCAGCGTGACGCCGAGAGGGCTGTCGAACTGCAGACCGAATACATCCCCCTTGGTGGCGATTACCAGCGCGCCGAAGTAGCCGAGCACGATGGCCACCCCATCGCGGCGGCGCAACTTCTGACCGAGGAAGGGCACCGCCAGCAGACTGAGGGTGATGGCCCAGGTGTAGTTGAGGGTCTGTGCCTGCTGGGCGGGCAGCAGGTCATACGCCTTGAACAGCAACAGGTAATAGAGGAAGGGGTTGAGTACTCCCAGTGCCAGATAGTAGAGGGGACGACTCTTGATGTAGCCGACCAGCAGCGGCAGTTTGCCCTGACAGGCCACGATCACCCCCAGCGTCAGGGTCGAGGTGCAGGCCGCGACCAGCAGTAGTTGCACGGGTTCAAAGTAGGTGAGGGAGATCTTGAAGGCGCTAGCGACCGTCGACCAAAGGGCGACGGCGCAGAGTCCATATTGATAGGCTTTTTTCTGATCTTTGAGCATGGGGTGTCGTTCCGATGACGAAGGCCGGCGCACAGTCTACCAGCCTGTTTGCAACATTGTCGTTACCCCTGCCAGGCAAGGGCTTGCCCAGCCGTTGGCGAGATCCATCTGTCACATAAAATTGCGCACAATCTGTTCGCCTTCTCTTGCGCAAATTGAAAAAATCCGTATAATCCCCTCCGCTTACCCATGAGGTAAGCCAGACGATATGTCTGCTTGCTGAGTTTCCCGCTTGCGGGGGCCAGCCATACAGTCCTCCCGATATGGGAGGAAACGTGAAAAATCACACCTCTGGCGGGAGTAATCTCGGTCGGGCGGTGTTGATTTATGTTCTTTTATCTATTGGAGCTCTGTCAATGCAGAACCAAAGAATCCGTATCCGCCTGAAGGCTTTTGATCATCGCCTGATCGATCAATCCACTGCGGAAATCGTTGAAACTGCAAAGCGCACCGGCGCGCAGGTTCGCGGTCCTATTCCGCTGCCGACTCGCAAAGAGCGCTTCACCGTCCTGATCTCCCCGCACGTCAACAAAGATGCGCGTGATCAGTACGAGATCCGCACTCACAAGCGTCTGGTAGACATCGTTGAGCCGACTGACAAGACCGTGGACGCCCTGATGCGTCTGGATCTGGCAGCTGGTGTAGACGTCCAGATCAGCCTGGGTTAATTACGGAAAGAGGTTGATAACAATGACAATCGGTCTTGTAGGTCGCAAAGTGGGTATGACTCGCATCTTCACTGAAGATGGCGTTTCTATCCCGGTGACTGTTATCGAAGTTGAAGCTAACCGTGTAACTCAGGTCAAATCTGTAGAAACCGACGGCTACAACGCTATTCAGGTTACCACTGGCGCCAAGAAAGCCAGCCGTGTAACCAAGCCGGAAGCTGGCCACTTCGCCAAAGCTGGTGTAGAAGCCGGTCGCGGTCTGTGGGAATTCCGCCTGAACAACGGTGAAACTTTCACTGTTGGTAGCGAGCTGAAAGTAGATCTTCTCGCTGACGTTAAGCTGGTAGACGTTACCGGCACATCCAAGGGTAAAGGTTTTGCCGGTACTGTTAAGCGCTGGAACTTCCGCACCCAGGATATGACCCACGGTAACTCTCTGTCCCACCGTGTACCTGGCTCCATCGGTCAAAACCAGACCCCGGGCCGTGTATTCAAGGGCAAAAAGATGGCTGGTCACATGGGTGCTGAGCGTGTAACGACTCAGAACCTGGAACTGGTTCGTGTTGACGCTGAACGCAACCTGCTGCTCATCAAAGGCGCAGTACCGGGTGCAACCAACGGCAACGTGATCGTTAAACCTGCCGTCAAAGCGTAACGTCTGAGGAGATAGTAATGGAATTGGTAATGAAAGACGCCAAGAGCGCTCTTGAAGTTTCCGAGACTACCTTCGGGCGCGAATTCAACGAAGCTCTGGTTCACCAGGTTGTCGTTGCTTATGCCGCTGGTGCCCGTCAGGGTACTCGTGCGCAGCTGACTCGCTCTGAAGTGTCTGGTGGCGGCAAAAAGCCGTGGCGTCAGAAGGGTACTGGTCGTGCCCGTGCTGGCTCCATCCGTTCGCCCATTTGGCGTTCCGGTGGTGTGACTTTTGCAGCTAAGCCGCAAGATCACAGCCAGAAAGTAAACAAGAAGATGTACCGCGGCGCTATCCGTAGCATCCTGTCCGAGCTGGTACGTCAAGAGCGCCTGATCGTTGTTGAGAAGTTCGGCATCGAAGCTCCGAAGACCAAAGAACTGATCGCCAAGCTGAAAGAAATGGAACTGACTGACGTTCTGATCGTGACTGCTGAAGTCGATGAGAACCTGTTCCTGGCTGCTCGTAACCTGTACAAAGTTGACGTGCGTGACGTTGCCGGTATCGACCCGGTCAGCCTGATCGCTTTCGACAAGGTTCTGATGACTGCTGACGCAGTTAAGCAAATCGAGGAGATGCTGGCATGATCCGTGAAGAGCGTCTGCTGAAAGTTCTGAAGGCTCCGCACATCTCTGAAAAGAGCACCATGGTCGCAGAAAAGCAGAACACTATCGTGTTCAAAGTTGCTGTTGATGCCACCAAGGCGGAAGTCAAAGCTGCAGTTGCGAAACTGTTCGAGGTCGAAGTTGAGACCGTCCGTACCCTGAACATGAAGGGTAAGACCAAGCGCGCAGGTGCACGCGTAGGCCGTCGTTCCGATTGGAAAAAGGCTTATGTGACCCTGAAAGCTGGTCAGGACATCGACTTCATGGGCGCAGCCGAGTAAGAGGAGTTCTGAAAAATGGCAATCGTTAAGTGCAAGCCTACTTCTCCGGGCCGCCGCCACGTCGTCAAGATCGTCAACCAAGACCTGTACAAGGGCAAGCCCTTTGCAGCTCTGCTGGACAAGAAAGACAAGTCCGGTGGTCGTAACAACAACGGCCGCATCACCACCCGTCACATCGGCGGTGGTCACAAGCAACACTACCGTATCGTCGACTTCAAGCGCGACAAAGACGGTATCCCGGCCAAAGTAGAGCGCCTGGAATACGATCCTAACCGTACCGCAAACATCGCCCTGGTGCTGTATGCAGACGGTGAGCGTCGTTACATCCTGGCTCCGAAAGGCCTGAAAGCTGGTGATGCAATCGCTTCTGGTGCTGATGCCGCCATCAAGGTAGGTAACACCCTGCCGATGCGCAACATCCCGGTCGGTTCTACCGTTCACGCTGTTGAGATGAAGCCTGGTAAAGGTGCCCAGCTGGCTCGTTCCGCTGGTACTTTCATCCAGATCCTGGCTCGTGAAGGTAACTATGTAACTCTGCGTCTGCGTTCCGGCGAAGTACGTAAAGTTCTGGCCGAGTGCCGCGCCACCATCGGTGAAGTTGGTAACTCCGAGCACATGCTGCGTCAACTGGGTAAAGCCGGTGCAAACCGCTGGCGTGGTATTCGTCCGACCGTTCGCGGTATGGCGATGAACCCGGTCGACCACCCGCACGGTGGTGGTGAGGGTCGCAACAAGGGCATGCAGCCTGTGTCCCCATGGGGCCAGAAGGCTAAAGGCTTCAAGACCCGTAAGAACAAGCGTACCGACAAGTACATCGTACGTCGTCGTAACAAGTAATTGTTAACATAGAGGAATCACCATGCCACGTTCTCTCAAGAAGGGTCCATTTATTGACCTGCACTTGCTGAAGAAGGTAGAGAAAGCGGTGGAAAGCGGGGATAAAAAGCCGGTTAAGACCTGGTCCCGTCGTTCAATGATCATCCCGAACATGATCGGTTTGACCATCGCTGTCCATAATGGTCGTCAGCACGTTCCGGTTTTCGTTACCGAAGAAATGATCGGTCACAAACTGGGTGAATTCGCACCGACTCGTACTTATCGCGGCCATGCTGCTGATAAGAAGGCTAAGAAGCGCTAAGGGATAAATGATGGAAGCTATCGCTAAACACCGTTATGCCCGTACTTCTGCCCAGAAAGCTCGTCTGGTAGCCGATCAAGTACGTGGTCTGTCCGTAGACAAGGCTCTGAACATCCTGACCTTCAGCCCGAAAAAGGCTGCTGCTCTGGTGAAGAAAGTGCTGGAATCTGCCATTGCAAACGCTGAGCACAACGAAGGCGCCGATATCGACGCGCTGCGTGTTGCTACTATCATGGTCGACGAAGGTCCCTCCATGAAGCGCATCCGTCCGCGTGCCAAAGGTCGTGCGGATCGTATCCTCAAGCGTACCGCTCACATCACCGTAGTGGTATCCGACGCTAAGGCTGGGAGATAAGCAATGGGTCAGAAAGTACATCCTAATGGCATTCGCCTGGGTATTACCAAGCCTTGGAATTCTACCTGGTTCGCGAACACCAAAGACTTCGCTGACAACCTGTACAGCGATTTTCAAGTACGCCAGTTCCTGACCAAGGAACTGAAAAACGCGTCCTTGTCCAAGATCACCATCGAGCGTCCGGCCAAGAGCATCCGTGTGACCATTCACACCGCTCGTCCGGGTGTTGTGATCGGTAAGAAAGGCGAAGACGTTGAGAAACTGCGCAAAGCTGTAGCCGCAATTGCTGGCGTGCCTGCTCAGATCAACATTTCCGAAGTCCGCAAGCCGGAGCTGGATGGCAAACTGGTTGCCGACAGCATCACTTCCCAGCTGGAGCGTCGTGTAATGTTCCGTCGTGCTATGAAGCGCGCCGTACAGAACGCAATGCGCCTGGGTGCCAAGGGCATCAAAGTGGAAGTTTCCGGTCGTCTGGGCGGCGCTGAAATCGCGCGTACCGAATGGTACCGTGAAGGTCGTGTGCCGTTGCACACCCTGCGTGCCGACATCGACTACGCAACTTCTGAAGCCCACACCACTTACGGTGTGATCGGCGTTAAAGTTTGGATCTTCAAGGGCGAAGTTCTGGGCGGTCTGGCTGCTGTTAATGCCGCTGCTGCTCAAGAGCAAGCTCCTGCAAAGCCCAAGCGTGACAACAAGCGCCGCGCTGCTAAGTAAGGAGATTCGGTAAATGTTGCAACCAAAGCGTACTAAATTCCGCAAGACCCACAAGGGTCGTAACCGCGGTCTGGCCAACTCTGGTAACGAAGTATCCTTCGGTACCTTTGGCCTGAAGGCGACATCCCGTGGTCAACTGACTGCTCGTCAAATCGAAGCAGCCCGTCGTGCCATGACCCGTCACGTTAAGCGTCAAGGCAAGATCTGGATCCGTGTGTTCCCGGACAAGCCCATCACCGAAAAGCCCCTCGAAGTTCGTATGGGTAAAGGTAAGGGTAACGTGGAATACTGGGTTTGCCCGATCCAGCCTGGCAAGGTTCTGTACGAGATGGATGGTGTACCTGAGGCTCTGGCGCGTGAAGCGTTTGCCCTGGCCGCAGCTAAGCTGTCCGTTCAGACCACTTTCGTAATTAAGACGGTGATGTGATGAAAGCCCAAGATCTGCGTCAAAAGAGCGTCGAAGAACTGAACCAGGAGCTGCTGGGTCTGCTGCGTGAGCAATTCAACATGCGCATGCAAGCTTCCACCGGCCAGCTGGCTCAGACTCACACTCTGAAACAAGTGCGTCGTGACGTCGCACGTATCAAGACTGTACTGACTGAGAAGGCAGGTGCGTAATGACTGACAAGATCCGTACTCTGCAAGGTCGTGTAATCAGCGACAAGATGGACAAGTCCATCACTGTTGCTATCGAGCGCAAGGTAAAGCACCCGATCTACGGTAAGATCATCAAGCGCACTACCAAGCTGCACGTACATGATGAAAACAACGAATGCAAAGCTGGCGACCTCGTGGAAATCCGCGAATGTCGCCCGCTGTCCAAGACCAAGTCCTGGACCCTGGTTGCCGTTGTAGAAAAGGCCTAATCGGTACTTTGTAGTCCAAACGGCCCCTTAGCGGGGCCGTTTGTTTTTTAGGCTACCTTTTCTAAAAATCCTGTGTTATAGTTTCGCGCCTTTTGAAGGCAGCCAGATCCCGAGAGGGATAAGAAGTAAACAAAGCGGAGCACTAAGATGATCCAGATGCAAAGTATGCTGGGTGTTGCCGACAACTCCGGCGCTCGCAGTGTAATGTGTATTAAGGTTCTGGGTGGTTCGCACCGCCGTTACGCCGGCATCGGCGACATCATCAAGGTTTCCATCAAGGAAGCCATTCCTCGCGGTAAAGTGAAGAAAGGTGATGTGTATAACGCGGTGGTCGTACGCACCCGTAAAGGCGTTCGTCGTCCGGACGGCTCTGTCATCCGTTTCGACAACAATGCGGCTGTGTTGCTTAACAACAACCAACAGCCAATCGGTACTCGTATTTTTGGCCCGGTGACTCGTGAACTGCGTAATGAGAAGTTCATGAAGATTGTGTCCCTGGCACCCGAAGTACTGTAAGGAGTCGAACGATGGCAGCTAAAATCCGTCGCGAAGACGAAGTGATTGTTCTTACCGGCAAAGACAAGGGCAAGCGTGGCAAAGTCACTCAAGTCCTGATTGCAAAAGGTAAGGTAATCGTGGAAGGCATCAACCAGGTGAAGAAACACCAGAAGCCGGTACCCGCACTGGGTCAGGCTGGCGGTATCGTCACCAAAGAAGCCCCCATCGATGTATCTAACGTAGCGCTGTTCAACTCTGCCACTGGCAAGGCTGACCGCGTTGGTTTCCGGATTGAAGACGGCAAAAAAGTCCGTTTCTTCAAATCCACCGGCGAACTTGTGAAGTAATTGGAGTTTAACGATGGCGAAACTGCATGATTACTACAAATCCGATGTAGTAAATGAACTGTCCAAACAGTTCGGTTACAAGACTATCATGCAAGTCCCTCGGATCGAGAAAATCACCCTGAACATGGGTGTTGGTGAAGCGATCTCTGACAAGAAATTGCTGGAAAATGCTGCTGCCGATATGGCTGCCATTTCCGGTCAGAAGCCGCTGATCACCAAAGCTCGCAAATCTGTTGCGGGCTTCAAGATTCGTGAAGGCTACCCGATAGGTTGTAAAGTAACCCTGCGTGGCGAGCGTATGTGGGAGTTCCTGGAACGGCTGATTTGCATCTCCGTACCGCGTATCCGTGACTTCCGTGGCCTGAACGCTAAAGCGTTCGACGGTCGTGGTAACTACTCCATGGGCGTGCGTGAGCAAATCATCTTCCCGGAAATCGACTATGACAAGGTCGATCGCGTCCGTGGTCTGGATATCACCATCACCACTTCCGCGAATACCGATGAAGAAGGCCGTGCTCTGCTGGCTGCCTTTAACTTCCCATTCCGCAAGTAAGGTTAGGGTTATGGCTAAAACTTCCATGAAAGCACGTGAAGCAAAGCGTGCGAAGCTGGTAGCCAAGTTCGCCTCCAAGCGAACCGAGCTGAAAGCTATCATTGTTGATATGAACGCTTCTGAAGAAGCGCGTTGGGATGCTGTCCTGCAACTGCAACAGCTGCCCCGTGATTCCAGTCCGTCCCGCCAGCGTAACCGTTGCAATATTACTGGTCGTCCGCACGGTTTCCTGCGCAAGTTTGGCCTGTCTCGCATCAAGGTGCGTGAGCATGCCATGAAGGGCGAAATTCCGGGCCTGAAGAAGGCTTCTTGGTAACGAATCTCGGGAGTTAGACTTATGAGCATGCAAGATCCGATCGCGGATATGCTGACCCGCATCCGTAACGGTCAGGCGGCGAGCAAAGTTGCGGTTTCCATGCCTTCTTCCAAGCTGAAAGTGGCTATCGCCAAAGTGCTGAAAGAAGAAGGTTACATCACTGGCTACTCCGTAGCTGGTGACGTGAAGCCGGAACTGGAAATTGAACTGAAATATTTCCAGGGCAAGCCAGTTGTAGAACTGATCCAACGCGTGAGCCGTCCCGGCCTGCGTATTTACAAGCGCACTACTGATCTGCCGAAAGTTATGGGCGGTCTCGGTGTTGCTATCGTGTCCACGTCTAAAGGTGTGATGACTGACCGTGCTGCCCGCAAAGCAAGCATGGGCGGTGAGATCATCTGCTACGTCGCTTAATAGGAGGTAGGAAATGTCTCGTGTTGCTAAGGCACCCGTCACTATTCCTGCTGGCGTAGAGGTGACTCTGAACGGCCAGGAACTGTCCATCAAAGGTGGTAAAGGTTCTCTGGTTCGCTCTATTCACGCCGGTGTAGAAGTGACCAAAGAAGACAATGTACTGAAGTTCGCCCCGCGCGACGGCATCGCTGGTGCTGACGCTCAGGCCGGTACTGCCCGTGCATTGGTCAACAACATGGTAATCGGTGTTACCCAAGGCTTCGAGCGCAAGCTGCAGCTGGTTGGTGTAGGTTATAAAGCCTCCATCAAGGGCAATGCTGTTGCGCTGGCTCTGGGCTTCTCTCACCCGGTAGAGCATGCGCTGCCGGCTGGTGTGACCGCTGAGTGCCCGACTGCCACAGAAATCGTTCTGCGTGGTGTCGACAAGCAGCTGGTTGGCCAAGTCGCCGCCGATATCCGTGCTTACCGCGCTCCGGAGCCCTACAAGGGCAAGGGTGTACGCTATGCCAACGAGCAAGTGCGTACTAAAGAAGCTAAGAAGAAGTAAGGTAACACTATGGACAAGAAAGCAGCTCGTCTCCGTCGTGCTACTCGTGCTCGGAAAAAGATGCAGGAACTGGGAGCTACCCGTCTGGTGGTTCACCGTACCCCGCGTCATATCTATGCGCAGGTTATTGCAGCCAACGGTTCCGAAGTTCTGGCCTCTGCTTCCACAGTAGAGAAAGCCATCAGTGAAGCTATTAAATACACCGGTAACGCTGATGCAGCGACCGCGGTAGGTAAAGCAATCGCTGAGCGTGCTATTGCCAAAGGCGTTCAGAACGTATCTTTCGATCGTTCCGGTTTCAAGTATCACGGTCGCATCGCTGCTCTGGCAGCTGCTGCACGTGACGCTGGTCTTCAGTTCTAAGCTAGGAGTCGAAGATGGCTAAAGTCGAATCTCAAGCCGGCGAACTGCAAGAAAAGCTGATTGCAGTAAACCGTGTTTCGAAAACTGTTAAAGGTGGTCGTATCATGTCCTTCACCGCGTTGACCGTGGTGGGTGATGGTAACGGCCGTGTAGGTTACGGTTACGGTAAAGCCCGTGAAGTTCCGGCCGCTATTCAAAAAGCGATGGAACAGGCTAAGCGTAACCTGAACAAGGTTGAGCTGAACAACGGCACTCTGCACCACCCGGTGCGCGGTGTTCACTCCGGTTCCACCGTGTTCATGAAGCCGGCCTCTCAAGGTACTGGTATCATTGCAGGCGGCGCCATGCGTGCTGTTCTGGAAGTTGCTGGTATCCACAACGTGCTGGCCAAGACCTACGGTTCCACCAACCCAATCAACGTTGTTCGCGCAACTGTCGACGCTCTGGTACAGGGTCAATCCCCGGCCCAGATCGCTGCCAAGCGTGGTCTGCGCGTTGAAGAAATTCTGGGGTAATGCGACATGGCTAACACTGTAAAAGTAACTCAAACTCGCAGCTCTATCGGCCGTCTGCCAAAGCACAAGGCGACTCTGCGTGGTCTGGGTCTGCGTCGCATTGGTCACACCGTTGAGCTGGAAGATACTCCCTGCGTACGCGGCATGATCAACCAGGTTTATTACATGGTTAAGGTGGAGGGCTAAGCATGCGTCTGAATACTCTGTCTCCGGCCGCTGGCTCCAAGCGCGTTAAGCACCGTCCGGGCCGTGGTATCGGTTCTGGTCTGGGCAAGACCGGTGGTCGTGGTGTTAAAGGTCAAACCTCTCGTTCCGGTGGCGGCAAAGTCCGCAACGGTTTCGAAGGCGGCCAGATGCCTTTGAAAATCCGTCTGCCGAAGTTCGGTTTCTTCTCCCGCAAATCTTTGGTTTCTGCCGAAGTGCGCCTGAACGAAATCGCCCTGGTAGAAGGTGATGTGGTCGACGTGAGCACTCTGAAGCAAGCCGGTGTTATTACCAAAAACATCGTGTTCGCTAAAGTTGTTCTGTCTGGCAACATTGACCGTGCTGTGACCGTTCGTGGTCTGTCCGTCACCAAAGGTGCACGTGCAGCCATCGAGGCCGCTGGCGGTAAAATCGAGGAATAATCAGTACAATGGCTAAGAAACCAGGATTGGATGTTAAAGCACAGGGTGGTCTGAGTGAACTGAAGAGCCGTCTGCTCTTCGTTCTCGGGGCGATTATCGTTTTCCGTGCAGGCTCTTATGTGCCGATTCCTGGTATTGACGCCGCCGTACTGGCCGAGTTGTTCCAACAACAGAAGGGCACCATCATTGAGATGTTCAACATGTTCAGTGGTGGTGCACTCTCGCGTGCTTCTATTCTTGCGCTGGGGATCATGCCGTACATTTCGGCGTCGATCATTATCCAGCTACTGACTGTGGTTCACCCCGCTCTTGCTGAACTCAAGAAAGAAGGTGAATCCGGCCGTCGCAAGATTAGCCAATATACCCGTTGGGGCACGCTGGTTTTGGGAACGTTCCAGGCCATTGGTATTGCAACCGGTCTGCCGAATATGATGCAAGGACTCGTGACTCATCCGGGTTTGGGCTTCTATTTCACGGCCGTTGTGAGTCTGGTCACCGGTACCATGTTCTTGATGTGGTTGGGTGAGCAGATTACCGAGCGTGGGATTGGTAATGGTATCTCGTTGATTATCTTCACAGGTATCGTTGCTGGTCTGCCTCATGCCATTGGCGCTACGGCCGAACAGGCACGTCAAGGGGAATTGCACATCCTGCTGTTGTTGTTGCTGGGCTTGATTGTTTTCGCAGTGACTTACTTTGTGGTGTTCGTGGAGCGTGGTCAGCGTCGTATCGTCGTTAACTATGCCAAGCGTCAACAAGGCCGCCAGGTATTTGCCGCGCAAAGCACACACCTGCCGTTGAAAGTGAATATGGCCGGTGTGATTCCTGCGATTTTCGCATCCAGCATCATCCTCTTCCCAGGGACCATTACCTCTTGGTTTGGTCAGGGCGAGGGCAAGATCGCTGACATCCTGCAACAGGTCTCTATGGTCCTGCAGCCGGGTCAGCCCTTGTATGAGATGCTCTATGCAGCAGCCATTATCTTCTTCTGCTTCTTCTATACCGCGCTGGTGTTCAACCCCCGCGAGACAGCAGACAACCTGAAGAAGAGTGGAGCCTTTATCCCGGGGATCCGCCCGGGCGAGCAGACAGCACGTTATATCGATAAGGTTATGACTCGCCTGACATTGGCAGGTGCGCTCTATATAACCTTTATCTGTCTGGTACCCCAGTTCTTGATGACTGCCTGGAACGTACAGTTCTACTTCGGTGGCACCTCGCTGCTGATTATCGTGGTAGTTATCATGGACTTCATGGCTCAGGTTCAGACCCATATGATGTCTCATCAATATGGTGATGTCCTGAGGAAGGCCAACCTGAAGGGCTACGGCCGCTAAAGGTCGGCGTAGTTACGGAGTTAAGCAATGAAAGTTCGTGCTTCCGTTAAGGCAATCTGCCGTAACTGCAAAATCATCAAGCGTCACGGTGTGGTGCGTGTGATTTGCAGCGAGCCAAAGCATAAACAGCGCCAAGGCTAATTTTTTACGGTTAGTACTTGCAACAAATAGTTGTGCTGGCTAATATAGCCAGCCAACTTTTGTTGTGTATTGGTTGACCGCCACGTATCCGCTCACGGGCTTTGTGGTGGTCGTAATCTACTATATGTAGGAGTGAATAGTGGCCCGTATCGCTGGCATTAACATTCCTGACCATAAGCATGCAGTCATTGCTTTGACTGCTATTTATGGCGTCGGTCGTACCCGCTCCAAGGCCATCTGTGCCGCAGCCGGTATCGCTGAGAATGTGAAAATTAAAGACCTGGACGAAGCTCAGATCGAGAGTCTGCGTGAACAAGTAGGTAAATTCACCGTTGAAGGTGACCTGCGTCGTCAGATTTCCATGAACATCAAGCGATTGATGGATCTGGGTTGCTACCGTGGTTTGCGTCACCGTCGTAGCCTGCCTGTTCGTGGTCAACGTACCAAGACCAACGCTCGTACCCGTAAGGGTCCGCGCAAGGCTATCAAGAAGTAACGGGAAGGTAGAAAATGGCTAAAACTCCGACTCGTGCTCGCAAGCGCGTTAAAAAGCAAGTGAGCGACGGTATTGCGCACGTTCATGCATCTTTCAACAACACAATCGTGACCATTACTGACCGTCAGGGCAATGCTCTGTCATGGGCTACCTCCGGTGGTTCAGGTTTCCGTGGTTCCCGTAAGTCCACTCCGTTTGCTGCCCAGGTAGCTGCTGAGCGTGCTGGTGAGATCGCCAAAGAATACGGCGTGAAGAACCTGGAAGTCATGGTCAAAGGTCCGGGTCCCGGTCGTGAGTCTTCCATCCGCGCTCTGAACGCGGCTGGTTTCCGCATCACTAACATTACTGATGTGACTCCGATCCCGCACAACGGTTGTCGTCCTCCCAAGAAGCGCCGCGTGTAACGCTGTAGCTACTTGGTCTAGGATTGTTGGAGAAAGAAGATGGCAAGATATATCGGTCCTAAGCTTAAGCTTAGCCGTCGTGAGGGCACCGACCTCTTCCTGAAGTCTGGTGTTCGTGCGATTGATTCTAAGTGCAAGATTGACACCGTTCCTGGTCAACACGGTGCGCGTAAAGCGCGTCTGTCTGACTACGGTGTTCAGCTGCGCGAGAAACAAAAAGTTCGTCGTATCTACGGCGTATTGGAAAAACAGTTCCGCAACTACTACCGCGACGCTGCCCGTCAAAAGGGTAACACCGGTGAAAACCTGTTGCAGCTGCTGGAAGGTCGTTTGGACAACGTTGTTTACCGTATGGGCTTCGGTGCTACCCGTGCTGAGTCTCGTCAGCTGGTGAGCCACAAGGCCATCATGGTCAACGGTCGCGTTGTGAACATTCCTTCTTTCCAGGTTTCCCCTGAGGACGTGATCTGCGTTCGTGAGAAGGCTAAGAAGCAAGCGCGTATCAAAGCATCCCTCGAGGTTGCTGGTCAGCGCGAGAAGCCGACTTGGGTAGAGGTTGATGCCGCTAAAATGGAAGGTGCTTTCAAGCGTCTGCCAGAGCGTTCCGACCTGTCTGCCGACATTAACGAACAGCTGATCGTCGAGCTTTACTCCAAGTAAAGCTAGCTTCTAAAGAGAGGACACAATGCTGGGTTCTGTAACAGATTTTCTTAAACCGCGGCTAGTTGACATCGAGCAAGTTAGCCCGACTCATGCGAAAGTGACTCTCGAGCCACTTGAGCGTGGCTTTGGTCACACGCTGGGTAATGCCCTGCGTCGTATTTTGCTGTCTTCTATGCCCGGTTGTGCAGTTACTGAAGTCGAAATTGACGGGGTACTGCATGAGTACAGCAGCAAAGAAGGTGTACAGGAAGACATTCTTGAAATCCTGCTCAACCTGAAAGGTATCGCTGTGAAGCTGGAAGGCAAGGACGAGGTAACTCTGTCCCTGACCAAGTCTGGAACAGGCCCCGTTACCGCTGGTGATATCACTCACGGTGATGAAGTCGAGATCGTAAACCCGGAGCACGTAATCTGCCACCTGACTGGCGCCAATGCTGAAATCAGCATGCGCCTGAAAGTTCAGCGCGGTCGTGGTTATGTGCCTGCTTCTGCTCGTGTTCACAACGATGATGAAGAGCGTCCTATTGGTCGCCTGCTGCTGGACTCCGCGTTTAGCCCCATCGTTCGTATTGCCTACAACGTTGAGGCAGCACGTGTGGAGCAGCGTACCGACTTGGACAAGCTGGTCATCGACATGGAGACCAATGGTACTCTGGATCCTGAAGAAGCTATCCGTCGTTCTGCCACTATTCTGGCCGAGCAACTGGAAGCCTTCGTGGATCTGCGCGATGTCAGCGTGCCCGAGAAGAAAGAAGAGAAACCCGAGTTTGATCCGATTCTGCTGCGTCCTGTCGATGATTTGGAGCTGACAGTTCGTTCTGCGAACTGTCTGAAGGCAGAAGCTATCCACTATATTGGTGATCTGGTACAGCGTACCGAAGTTGAGTTGCTTAAGACTCCTAACCTCGGTAAGAAGTCCCTGACTGAGATCAAGGACGTGTTGGCCTCCCGTGGTCTGTCTCTTGGCATGCGCCTCGAGAATTGGCCGCCCGCCAGCATCGCTGACGAGTAATCCAGATTACGGGTTTCACAGATTTAGTTAGAAGGATAAGGTCATGCGCCATCGTTTGAGTGGTCGTCAACTGAACCGGAACAGCAGCCATCGTCAGGCTATGTTCCGCAACATGGCCAGCTCCCTGGTTCGTCATGAGATCATCAAGACGACTCTGCCTAAGGCAAAAGAGCTGCGTCGTGTAGTTGAACCGCTGATCACCCTTGCCAAGACTGATAGCGTTGCTAATCGTCGCCTGGCATTTGCCCGTACTCGCGATAACGCGATCGTGGCTAAGCTGTTCAATGAACTGGGCCCGCGCTACCTGGAGCGCGCCGGCGGTTATACTCGCATTCTGAAATGCGGTTTCCGTGCAGGCGACAACGCCCCTATGGCTTACATTGAGCTGGTAGACCGCCCGGCCGCTGCTGAAGCAGCTGCTGAGTGATAAAGAAAAAGCCGGGCTTGTCCCGGCTTTTCTTTTAATTGATTCTGATACTGCCTCAACTGCCTCAACTGCCTCAACTGCCTCAACTGCCTCAACTGCCTCAACTGCCTCAACTGCCTCAACTGCCTCAACTGCCT
>NZ_JAPDCG010000009.1:132541-133056 GCF_027705845.1 Aeromonas sp. S41-2
TGCCTCAACTGCCTCAACTGCCTCAACTGCCTCAACTGCCTCAACTGCCTCAACTGCCTCAACTGCCTCAACTGCCTTCTTTCATTTTATTCAACTTCTTCTATATAGGAGCTAAGAGCAGTTCCGAACTTGGCGTAATACGGCACTGCTTACTTCACTTGGGCATCGTTGGCCAGCTGGATATCCCCCACCAGGGTGGCGCAGGGGGCCACATATACCCGTTTGCCCAATTGCGGGCGTTTTCCCTTGTAAGGTCTCAGTCGCAAGTCCATCTCGGCCTCCTTGTTTTCGGCCATTCTAGCAATTCGAGACCGGTTTCTGTGGATAAGTTTGTATAAAAGCTGTGCTTGGATATGAATAACTAAAAAAGTGCAGTTTTTTGCAATTTTATTGCCGATGAGGGGTTGCCAGAAAAAATCCGTTCCCTATAATGCGCCTCCATCGACACGGCAAGCGGCAACGCAAACAGCCGGGTCGGTCGCCTCGAAAAGCCTTTGCAAATAAGGCTTGACTCG
>NZ_JAPDCG010000010.1:0-131354 GCF_027705845.1 Aeromonas sp. S41-2
CGGAATTGGTAGACGCGCTAGCTTCAGGTGTTAGTGTCCCACGGATGTGAGGGTTCGAGTCCCTCTCTTCGCACCATTAATTATGCAAAAGGCCCATCACGAAAGTGATGGGCCTTTTGTTTTTAGCCCTTGTTATGACTATGCTTTTGACGACTCACCGCCCATCGTCATGCCAAGGAACGCATATGATACTGGATACCGACATTCACAACTTCTACGAGCATCTGGTGCTCAAGGAGATTGAGAGACAGGGGCTCAACCAGAAGCTGAGCGCCAACCAGATGGCCGATCTCTGCTGTCTGACCCTGAACCAGCTGCCCTCCCACTACATTCGTCACGACGTCGACATGATCTACTTCCTGACCGATGCCAAGCGTACCGAGATGGAGAAAAACGTCATCGAGTCGCTCAAGCTGGCGCAAGAGAAGGTACAAAGCGCCCCGGCCACCTCGTCATAACCAGGGCTGTTGCCAGATCAGGGCCGCGACGCCCGTCATACCGGCCACCGGCAGCAGGATCAGCGCAGGCCTCAGCCTGGGTTCCAGCATGACCCAGGCGGCCAGCAAGAAGCCCAGGCTCCAGATACCGTATGCCTTGTCCTGACCCCAGATCAGGATCGCCAGCAGCCCGATCAGCAGCATGGCCCTCACTATCCATCTCATGACACACTCCCCTCCAACAATTGATAACAATTATCATTTGTATTTTAGGAGTATGCAATCGGACTTTTCTATCGGAGTCGAATGTCCCATCGGGGCAAACAGAGCACTCAAAAACGGGTTATGAGATCAACTAATTTGTAAGTTTTTCAATCAAAACTGCATTTTTGCTAAATCAGTTGGGATTTGCCCCCCCAGGTTTGTGGTAGATTGCGGCCTCTTTTTGGGTGGGCCCCTCGGGATACGTGTATCCACAGGACGAGAGGGACTGACCTTGGCGAGCAAGAGTTTAGGAAGTATCTATGCAAAACCAACAAAACCACATCCGATTGCCGGGCATGTCGCAGGTGTTTGCCTGCCTGGCTATTTTCCTGGCCCTGGCCTTCTCCTTCACCAGCGTGCTCGACCTGCCAATCCAGTTGGCACTGTTCATCGCCTGGTTCGTCATCATGGGGCTCGGCATCAAGCTCGGCCATGATTACAAATCCCTGGAGCAGGCGGCCGTCGACGGCGTCGCCAAGGGGATGGGGGCCATCCTGATCCTGGTCTCCGTCGGGGCGCTGGTGGGCACCTGGATTGCCGGCGGCATCGTCCCCAGCATCATCTACTTCGGCCTCAAGGTGATTCACCCGTCCATCTTCCTGCTGGCGACCCTGATTATCTGTTCGCTGACCTCGCTGGCCACCGGCACCTCCTGGGGCTCGGCTGCCACTGCCGGCATCGCCATGATGGGGATCGGCCACAGCCTCGGCGTGCCCGCCCCGCTGGTAGCGGGTGCCGTGCTCTCCGGCGTCTACTTCGGTGACAAGCTCTCCCCGCTCTCCGACTCCGTGGTGCTGGCCTCGACCATGTCCAACGTCGACGTGATGGAACACATCAAGGGGATGCTGCCCATCAGCCTGTTCTCCTATGTCATCACCGCCGCCCTGTTCACCGTGGTCGGCATGCAGTACTCCGGCAACGTCAGCCTGGAGCAGGTCAACCTGGTGATGGAAGCGCTCGACAAGCAATTCAACATCACCCCGCTGGCCATAGTCCCGGTGGTGCTGGTGCTGGGCCTGTTGGCCAACCGCAAGCCCGCCTTCCCGGTGATCAGCTTCGGTGCCCTGCTGGGCCTTGTCTGGGCCATCCTGTTCCAGGACATGGACCCGGTCAAGGCGATGCACTCCGCCTACAGCCCGTTTGCCATCACCTCCGGCGTCGACTTCATCGACAACATCCTGGGCCGCGGTGGCATGGAGTCCATGCTGGGCTCGGTGGCCGTCATCATCTTCGGCTTGGGGTTTGGCGGCCTGCTGGAGAAGGTCGGCATTCTGGAAGTGATCGCCAGCGCCTTCGAGAAGCGCATCAACGGTGCCGGCAGCCTGACTACCCACACCATAGGCACCGCCTTCCTGGCCAACGTGTTCGGCTCGGCCATGTATGTGTCGCTGATCCTGACCCCCAAGATCATGGCCAAGAACTACGACCGGCTGGGGCTGGCACGCAAGAACCTCTCCCGCAACGCCGAGTTCGGCGGCACCCTCACCTGCGGCATGGTACCCTGGAGCGACAACGGCATCTTCATGGCCGGGGTACTGGGGGTGGCTACCCTCGACTACCTGCCCTACATGTGGCTCAGCTTCACCTGCATCATCGTGACCATCACCCTCGCCTATCTCGGCAAGGCGGTGAACCGGATCCCGGTGATCGAGGCGGCCAGCTCCCGCTAACCGCCGGAAAAACCATGACAAAAGGCGCCAGCACGGCGCCTTTTGTCTGGCCGCGATTCGAGGTTAAGCTGGCAGTCACCTTGAGCACACGCGGCAGGACGCCCAGATGAACTTCACCTTTCGCCAGATCCGCTATTTCGTGGCGGTGGCCGACAGCTTCTCGGTCAGCCGCGCCGCCGCCGAGCTGCACATCTCCCAGTCGGCGGTCACCAGCGCCATCCGCGAGCTGGAGACCGAGCTCGGCGCCGCCCTGTTCGAGCGCAATCCGCGCGGCGTCAGCCTCACCACCCAGGGTCACCAGTTTCTGCTGCACGCCCGTCGCATCCTCGGCGCCATGACCGAAGCCGGCCAGTCCCTCAAGGCGGTGGCCCAGCAGGATCAGGGGCGGCTCACCATAGGCGTCACCACGCTAGTAGCCGGCTACTACCTGTCGGAGGCACTCGGCCGCTTTCGCCGCGCCTTCCCGGCGGTGCAGATCGAGGTGAAGGAGGATGAGCAGCCCTATCTCGAGCACCAGATCGTCAACGGCGAGGTGGATGTGGGGATCCTGATGACCAACCGCACCATCCGCCAGGAGGCGTTCGATACCGAGCTGCTGACCCGCTCACCGCTGCGAGTCTGGCTCGCCGCCAACCACCCGCTCTGCGCCGAGTCGACCCTCTCTCTCAAGGCGCTCGGTGAGGAGCCCATGATCTCGCTGACCGCCGATCAGCTGGACCAGATCATCGGTGGCGGCCTGCGCCGCTACGGCATAGCGCCGCGCATCGTGCTGCGGACCGCCTCGGTGGAAGCGGTGCGCAGCCTGGTGGCGAGCCAGCTCGGGCTCGCCCTGCTGCCGGATTTTGCCTACCGCCCCTGGTCGCTGGAGCAGGAGCGGGTCGAGGCCCGCGCCATCAAAGAACCCATCCCCGCCATCGACATCGGCCTGGTGTGGCGGCGCGGCTCGCGGCTGGAGTGGACCGCCCGCGAGTTCATCGACATAGTGCGGGATCAGAGCCGGCTGCGGGCCCGTCAGCCCCTCGCCCGCTGAGCCTGTCCCCTGCACTGTCGTGGTATCTGCCGCAGAAATTCAGATTCATCTGCACTCGATATCGATTTAGCAGATACCTCTGGCGTTAAAAATTGAAATTCTCATTGCTCACGGCTTCTCCTACGCTCATGACTGGTTAACAGGATGTTAATTGTCAGCGTGGCATCACAACCGTGCCCGCCTCAGCAAGGAGAGCAAAATGAAACTGACCCCCCTCACCCTGGCCCTGATCCCCGCCCTGCTGGCAGGTCAGACCCAGGCTGCCCCCACCACCCTCGGCAAGGGTGAAGGCCAGCTCAACATCGTGGCCTGGGCCGGCTACGTGGAGCGTGGCGAGACCGACAAGAACTACGACTGGGTCACCGGCTTCGAGCAAGAGACCGGCTGCAAGGTCAACGTCAAGACGGCCGCCACCTCGGACGAGATGGTGGCGCTGATGAACGAGGGAGGCTTCGATCTGCTGACCGCCTCCGGCGACGCCAGCCTGCGCCTCATCGCCGGTGGCAAGGTGCAGGCACTGAACCTGGCGCTCATCCCGAGCTACGGCAAGATAGACCCCCGCCTGCAGAATGCTCCCTGGCACACGGTGGACGGCAAGCACTACGGCGTGCCCTACCAGTGGGGCGGCAACATCTTGATGTACAACACCAAGGTATTCCCCAAGGCGCCCGACTCCTGGAGCGTGGTGTTCGAAGAGCAGACCCTGCCGGACGGCAAGTCCAACAAGGGGCGGGTGCAGGCGTTCGACGGCCCGATCCACATCGCCGATGCGGCCCTCTATCTGATGAGCCACCAGCCGGCGCTCGGCATCAAGGATCCCTACGAGCTGAACGAGGATCAGTACAAGGCAGCCCTCGACCTCTTGCGCCAGCAGCGTCAGCTGGTGGGACGCTACTGGCACGACGCCTTCGTCCAGATCGACGACTTCAAGAACGAGGGGGTGGTGGCCTCCGGTTCCTGGCCGTTCCAGGCCAATACCCTGATCGCCGACAAGCAACCCATCGCCACCACGGTGCCCAAGGAGGGCGTCACCGGCTGGGCCGACACCAGCATGGTGCACAGCGAGGCGAAGAACCTGACCTGTGCCTATAAGTGGCTGGAGCACTCCCTCAACAACAAGCTGCAGGGGGATCTCGCCTCCTGGTTCGGCTCCGTACCCGTAGTGCCGGCTGCCTGCGAGGGCAATGCCCTGCTCGGGAAAGAGGGGTGCAAGACCAACGGCATCGACAACTTCGATCGAGTGCGCTTCTGGCGTACCCCCGTCACCCAGTGCAAGAGCCAGGGAACCTGCGTGCCTTACTACCGCTGGGTCTCGGACTATATCGCCATCCTGGGTGGTCGCTGAGGTGCCTCAGTAAATGCCGATATGGGGCCGGACAGGAGTCCGGCCCGCTTCCCACACAGACAAGGACGCCCCATGAATGCCGTACAATTTGACCGGGTCAGCCGCCACTATGGCGAGGTGAAGGCGGTCGACGACATCTCCTTCCAGATCCCGGCCGGCGAGTTTTTCACCCTGCTGGGGCCGAGCGGTTCCGGCAAGACCACCTGCCTGCGGATGATCGCGGGCTTCGAATACCCGAGCGAGGGGGAGATCCGGCTGTTCGGCGAGCCCTGCTCCACCGTGCCCCCCTATGATCGCAACCTCAATACCGTGTTTCAGGACTACGCCCTGTTTCCCAACATGGATGTGCGCGACAACATAGGCTACGGCCTGATGCTCAAGGGCGTCGCCAAGGCGGAGCGTTACCGCAAGGTGGACGAGATGCTGGAGCTGGTGCGCCTGCCCGGCGTCGGCAACCGCAAGCCGGGCCAGCTCTCCGGCGGCCAGCGCCAGCGCATCGCCATCGCCCGGGCACTGATCAACCAGCCGCGCATCCTGCTGCTGGACGAACCGCTCGGGGCGCTCGACCTCAAGCTGCGCGAGCAGATGCAGCTCGAGCTGAAAGCCTTGCAGCGCCAGCTCGGCATCACCTTCATCTTCGTCACCCACGATCAGCAGGAGGCGCTCTCCATGAGCGACCGCATCTGCATCTTCAATCAGGGCAAGATCGAGCAGATCGCCGCGCCGGATACCATCTACGACGCCCCCGCCACCCCCTTCGTCGCCCGCTTCGTCGGCACCGTCAACCTGTTCGAGGGAGAGCAGGCCCGCCGGCTGTGCGGCGATGCGCGCCAGATGATGGTGCGCCCGGAGCGGATCCGGCTCGCCGAGGCCAGCACGCCGGGCTGGTCAGGGGAGGTGCGCGAGGTGGAGTATCTCGGCCCCTTCGTGCGCTACCGGGTCGATCTCGGCGAGCAGCTCGAGCTTATCGTCAACCACCCCAACGAGGGCCAGGCTCGCCTGCCCCGTGGCGCCCGGGTCAGCCTCAGCTGGCCGGAGCAGGCGATCCATCGCCTGCACACCGCCCCTCTGGGAGCTCAACCATGAGCGCCCCCCACAGTGCGAGCCTTGCCATGAGCCAACCCACTGCCTCCCTCTCCTATCGGCCGCTGCGGCGCCTTTCCACCCTGCTCTACGGGCGGCCAGGTCTGCTGCTGGCCATCCTGCTCGGGCCGCCCCTGCTGTGGCTTGGCATCATCTATGTCGGCTCCCTGCTGATGCTGCTCTCCAATGCCTTCTTTGGGCTGGACGAGTTCAGCGGCCAGATCCGCCACGAGCTGGGGCTGCAGAACTTCGTCGCCCTGCTGCGGGCGGAGAACCTGGACGTGATCCTGCGCACCGTCGGCATGTCGCTGCTGGTGACCCTGGCCTGCGCCCTGCTCGGCTTTCCGGTGGCCTACTACATGGCGCGCTACACCAGCGGCAAGACCCGGGCCCTGTTCTACGTCGGCATCATGCTGCCGCTCTGGTCCAGCTATCTGGTGCGGGTCTACGCCTGGAAGCTGATCCTGGCCAAGGAGGGGGTCATCAGCTGGCTGGCAGACAGCCTTGGGCTGGACTGGCTGCTGGACGCCATCCTCTCGCTGCCGGTGATCGGGGGGCCGTCGCTGTCGTTCTCGCGCATCGGCACCTTCATCGTGTTCGTCTACGTCTGGTTGCCCTTCATGATCCTGCCCATCCAGGCGGCGGTGGAGCGGATCCCGCGCTCCCTGCTGGAGGCGAGTGGCGATCTCGGCGCCACCCCGGCCCAGACCTTTCGCACCCTGATCCTGCCGCTGGCCCTGCCCGGCGTGGTGGCGGGCTCCATCTTCACCTTCTCCCTGACGCTGGGGGACTACATCATCCCCGGCATCATAGGCAACTCCACCATGTACATAGGTCAGGTGGTCTACATGCAGCAGGGCACGGCGGGCAACCTGCCCTTCGCCGCCGCCTTCTCGCTGGTGCCGATCCTCATCATCGCCATCTACCTCACCATCGCGAAACGCTTGGGGGCCTTCGATGCACTCTGATACCTCCATGAAACGGGACCATGGCAGCCAGCCTTCCGGCCTGCTCAAGTACGCGGCCATCGGCGGCCTCTTGTTCCTGCACTTTCCGATCCTGTTCATCTTCCTCTACGCCTTCACCAGCGAGAGCAAGAGCTACCAGTTCCCGCCGCCCGGGCTCACCCTCAAGTGGTTCGAGGTGACCCTCAACCGCCCCGACGTGTGGCGTGCCATCCAGCTGTCGCTGGAGGTAGCTGGGCTGGCGACGCTGGCCGCCATGGTGCTCGGCACCCTGGCGGCGGGGGCCATCGCCCGCAGCCGCTTCTTCGGCCAGGAGGTGGTATCGCTGTTGCTGGTGCTGCCCATCGCCCTGCCCGGTATCGTCACCGGCATCGCGCTGCGCTCCGCCTACGGGGTGATGGAGATCCCCTTCAGCTTCTGGACCATCGTCATCGGTCACGCCACCTTCTGCGTGGTGGTGGTCTACAACAATGCGCTGGCGCGCTTTCGCCGCACCAACCAGAGCCTCATCGAGGCGTCGATGGATCTCGGGGCCGACGGCTTCCAGACCCTGCGCTACGTGATCCTGCCCAACCTCGCCACCGCGCTGCTGGCGGGGGGCATGCTGGCGTTCGCCCTCAGCTTTGACGAAGTGATCGTCACCACCTTCACCGCCGGCCAGCAGACCACGCTGCCGATCTGGATGTATCAGGAGCTGATCCGGCCACGGGACAGGCCGGTCACCAACGTGGTGGCGCTCATCATAGTGGCCTTCACCACCATCCCCATTCTGCTTGCCTACTACCTCACCCGCGACGGCCAGGACGTCGCCGGCAGCGGCAAATAACGACTCAACGCGTGCGCAAGGATGCAACCATGAAACTCTCTACCCAACTCTTGATCGACGGTCAGTTCGTCACCGGTGACGGCCAGGCCGAGCCCATCCTCAACCCGGCCACCGGGGAACTTCTCGTCTCAGTGCCAGAAGCCTCGTTCGAGCAGGTGAACCGGGCGGTGAACGGCGCCCAGCGCGCCTTCGCCCAGTGGAGCCGCACCATCCCGGCCCAGCGCAGTACCCTGCTGCTGCGCCTGGCCGATGCCATCGAGCGTCACGCCGAGGAGTTTGCTGCGCTCGAATCCCTCAACTGCGGCAAGCCCTATCTGGCGGTGCTCAATGACGAGCTGCCGGCGGTGGTGGACTGCTTCCGTTTCTTCGCCGGTGCGGCCCGCTGCCTGCAAGGGCCACTCGCCGGGGAGTACATCGAGGGGCACACCAGCATGATCCGCCGCGACCCCATCGGGGTGGTCGGCAGTATCGCCCCCTGGAACTATCCGCTGATGATGGCAGCCTGGAAGATGGCCCCGGTGCTCGCCGCCGGCAATACGGTGGTCCTCAAGCCCTCCGAGCAGACCCCGCTCACCGCCCTGCGCCTGGCGGAGCTCGCCAGCGAGCTCTTCCCGCGCGGCGTCATCAACATCGTCTGCGGTCGGGGCGAGAGCGTGGGGGCGCCGCTGGTGGAGCACCCGCTGGTACGCATGGTGTCGCTGACCGGTGACATCGCCACCGGCCAGAAGATCCTGCAGAGCGCCGCCCGCACCATGAAGCGCACCCACCTGGAGCTGGGGGGCAAGGCGCCGGTCATCATCTTCGACGATGCGGATCTGGAGGCCGTGGTGGCGGGCATTCGTACCTTCGGCTTCTACAACGCCGGCCAGGATTGCACCGCCGCCTGCCGCATCTATGCCCAGGGCAAGATCTACGACAAGTTTGTCGCCGCCATGACCGAGGCGGTCGCCTCCATCAAGGTGGGCGGTCCGCGCGAGGAGGGGGTGGAGATGGGGCCGCTCATCTCGGACCGGCAGCGCAACCGGGTGGCCAGCTTCGTGGAGCGGGCCCAGAGCAGTGGTCACGTGGAGGTGACGGCGGGGGGCAAGATCCGCCCCGGCAACGGCTTCTTCTTCGAGCCGACCCTGATCGCCCATGCCCGTCAGGAGGATGAAATCGTGCGCCGCGAGGTGTTCGGCCCAGTGGTGTCGGTGACCCGCTTCAGCGACGCCGAGCAGGTGGTGCAGTGGGCAAACGACTCGGACTACGGCCTCGCCAGCTCGGTCTGGACCAAGGATCTGAGCCTTGCCAGCAAGGTGTCCAGCCACCTGCAGTACGGCTGCACCTGGATCAACACCCACTTCATGCTCACCTCCGAGATGCCCCACGGCGGCATGAAGATGTCCGGCTACGGCAAGGATCTCTCCCTCTACGCGCTGGAGGACTACACGGTGCCGCGCCACATCATGCTCAAGCTGTGAGGCTCGGCCAACCGAAGACGAAAAGCAGAAGGCCCCGCATGGCGGGGCCTTCTCTCTGAGCACTCTGCATCTTCACGCCACGCTGGCGATCATGGCCGGGGACGGTACCGGTCGAGCCGGTGCGGTCTGCGGCCATCGCGCCAGGGCGTCGTCGGCTTAGCGCTGCTTGCCGCTACCGATACCGAACGGGATGCGGTAGTCGCTGCTCTGATCACCCAGGCTCACGGTCAGGTTGCCCTGGGTGCGGCTCGGGATCTGCACTTGCTGGGTGCCCATCAGGTTGGCATGGACGGAGGCAACCACGTCGCCAGACTCGTCACGCACTTCCAGCATGGGGTTGGCCTTGCCTTCGACGGCGGCGGTCGCGTGCCAGTTCACAAACAGCACGCCCGGGGCGGCGTTGAAGTCAGCCGGAACGGAAGCCTGGGCGAAGCCTGCGGTCATCAGGCCTGCAACGGCCAGCATCTTGATTACGTTTTTCATGTTCATTCACTCTCTTGGTTTTTATGTCATTGCCTGGGCCGACGGGCCCGAATCAATGCATCCTTGCAAGAGGTTATTCAAATAGTGTGTTGTTCTTTCACCGACATCCGGCACCCAGTTTGAGAGTGCCACAGCCTTGAACGACCAGTTATTTGGCCGCTTGGCGTTCCTGCCTAAGCGTTGAGTGAATATTAAACATCCAGGCCCGCCATTGTTAGCGAGATAAACTGGCCTAGATGTTCAAAAAATCTGAAGTGGCTGTACATCCCGGGTTCAGCGAACGGCAGACCCCTACCGGCAAGGTAATGAGCGTAATCCGGCTACCATACGGGTCCGGCAGATCACGCCGGCTCGGTGCGCCGGCGCCCGCCTTGCCAGGTGGTGCCCATGGAGGCGACGATGATCGCCGCTATCCCCAACCACTGGGCCGGGGGCAACTGTTCCCCCAGCAACAGCAACCCCATCAGGGCCCCCATGGCAGGTTCACCGCTGGTCAGAATGCCGTAGCTCTTGAGCGGCAGCCGGCGCAGGGCAAACATCTCGAGGGAGTAGGGAATCGCGCTGGAGAGCAGCCCTACCCCCACGATGGTCAGCACCACGGGCAGGGTGAAGGTGGCCTCGCTCGCACCACCGAGGCCGAAGGGCAGTACCAGCAAGGCCCCCACCCACATGCCCAGCGCCGGCGCCTGCGCCCCCAGCAGGGCACCGGCCCGCTTGCCGGTCAGCATATAGAGCCCCCAGAACACCCCGGCGCCGAGCGCCAATGCCGCCCCCAGGGGATCGAGGGTCTGTTCGGCCGCCCGCAGCGGCAGCAACAACAGCAGGCCGACGATGGCCAGCGCCAACCAGAGGAAGTCTGCCCGATGGCGCGAGCCGAGCAGCGCCACCGTCAAGGGGCCGATGAACTCGATGGCCAGCGCCACGCCGAGGGGGATCCGCTCGATCGCCAGATAGAAAAGCAGATTCATTGCTCCCAGCGACAGCCCATAGGGGATGGCCCCCAGCAGGGTGCGTCGATCGAAGGGCATTCGCCAGATCCGAAACACCAGCGAGAGGAGCAGGGCGGCGCATCCCAGTCGGAACAAGGTGGTACCGGCGGCCCCGATCAGGGGAAACAGGGACTTGGCCAGCGAGGCGCCGAGGGTAATCGACAGCATGGCGAGGATGACCGCCAGCAGGGAGGAGAAAGCAGTGGTGTTCGGCGGCATCTTGTTCAAACCTGAGCAGACAATGAGAAGTAAAATATATCTGGCGACGGCCGTAATTTCGGTCTAAAACTGGCCCTATTCGATAATTTTTATCTCTCTCTCCATGACCGACAAATTCGATCTGCTCATCCTCGCCGAACTGCAGCAGGATGCCCGCCTGCCGATCCCCGAGCTTGCCCACCGGGTCGGCCTCTCGGCACCGGCCTGTTACCGCCGCGTGCGGGCGCTGCGGGAGGCAGAGCTCATCGAACGGGAGGTAGCGCTGGTGGCACCGGCCACCATGGGCTGGCCCATCACCATGCTGGTGCTCGTGACGCTGGAGCGGGATCACGGCCGCATCGTCGATGAGATGATCGCCAGCCTGCAAGGGGAGCCGGAGGTCATGGACCTCTGGTACGTCACGGGGGAGCAGGACTTCGTGCTGCAGGTCGCCGCACGGGACATGCAGAGCTACGACCTGTTTACCCGGCGGGTGCTGCATGCCAGGGAGCAGGTGCGCAGCTTCAAGACCCTGGTGATCATGAAACAGCACAAACGCTGCGGAGCCTTGCTGCCTGCCTGAGGTGAGAACGCACTGCCCGGTCGGGCCCGCACGCCCTTGGGAAAAAATCAGATGAAGGATGGCGCCTTGAGCGCGGCGCCAGATCTCAACCGGGGCGGGATTGCCCGCCCCGGCTGGGTCAGACCGCCGCCAGCTCCTCCGCCGTCATCGGCCGCAACACCTTGCAGGGGTTGCCGGCCGCCACCACGCCCGCCGGCACATCCTTGGTCACCACCGAACCCGCGCCAATGACGCTGTTGTCCCCTATGGTGACGCCGGGGCAGATGACTGTGCTCCCGCCAATCCAGACGTTGTGGCCGATGCGTACCGGCTTGCCGAACTCCACCCCCTTGATGCGCGGCGCCACCGCCACCGGATGAGCGGCGGTGTAGATCTGCACTCCGGGCGCCAGCAGCACGTTGTCGCCGATGTGCACCTCGCACACGTCGAGAATGGTGCAGCCCACGTTGGCGTAGAAGTTCTCCCCCACGAAGATGTTGGCACCATAGTCGCAAAAGAACGGCGGATTGATGGCGCACGCTTTGCCACGGCCACCCAGCAGTTCATGGAGCAGGGCATCCCGCGCCGGTTTCTCCTGCCAGCTGGTGTTGAAGGTGTGATAGAGCCTGCGGCAGCGCTCGCGCGCCGCTTTCAGCTCAGGGTCGCCTGCATCATAAGGCTCCCCTGCTACCATCTTCTGCCACTCGGCGCCACGCACCGCCGTCTTCGTCATCACCTCGTTCATCGCCTACTCCACCAGCCAGATCAGGGATTCATAAGGGCGCAGCATACAGGACTGCGGCCGGGCCGGGCTATCCGGGTAGTTGCCCAGCAGCAGGCGCCCCTTGCCGGTGGCCAACTCGTCCGGCAGGGCGAAGGTGGCCGGCTCGCCGTAGAAATTGCTCACCACCAGCAATGTCTGGCCGTTGGCGCGGCGGGCATAGGCCCAGATCTGCGGGTGCCCTGCCAGCAGCTCCTGATAATCCCCCTGGGTAAAGATGGGGTGTGCCTTGCGCAGGCGGATCAGATCCCGGTAGTGCCAGAACACCGAGTGCTGGTCGGCCAGCGCCGCCTCGGCGTTGATCTCGGGGTAATTGGCGGCGGGCGTGAGCCAGGGCGTTCCGCTGGTGAAGCCGGCGTTGGCCCCAGCGCTCCACTGCATCGGGGTGCGCGAGTTGTCGCGGGACTTGGCGCCGAGAATGGCCAGGATCTCGGCCTCGCTCATCCCTTCCGCCTGCTTGATGGCGAAGATGTTGCGGCTCTCCACATCCTGATAGTCATCTATACGCTGATAGCCGGGGTTGGTCATGCCGATCTCCTCCCCCTGATAGATGTAGGGGGTGCCCTGCAGGCCGTGCAGCGTGCTGGCCAGCATCTTGGCGGCCACCACCCTATGCTCACCCTCGTCACCGAAGCGGGAGACGATGCGCGGCTGATCGTGGTTGCACCAGAACAGCGCCGACCACCCCTTGCCGTGCATGCCGCTCTGCCAGTGGTTGAAGATGCGCTTGAGCTCGAGGAAATCGAACGGCGCCTTGGTCCACTTGTCGCCGTTGGGGTAATCCACCTTGAGGTGGTGGAAGTTGAACACCATGGAGAGCTCGGAGCCATCCAGCGCGCCGTAACGCTGGCAGTGCTCGAGACTGGTTGAGGACATCTCCCCCACCGTCATGGCACCGACCGGGGCAAACACGTCGCGGCTCACGTCCTGCAAAAATTCGTGGATGCGCGGCCCGTCGGTGTAGAAGCGGCGGCCATCGCCCACCTCGTCATTCGGGAACGCCTGATCCTTGGAGATGAGGTTGATGACGTCGAGCCGGAACCCGTCCACCCCCTTCTTGGCCCAGAAGTGGATGATGTTTTTCACCTCGGCACGTACCGCCGGGTTTTCCCAGTTGAGATCCGCCTGCTCGCGGGCAAACAGGTGCAGGTAGTACTGACCGGTGAGCTCATCGAGCTCCCAGGCGCTGCCGCCAAATTTGGATTGCCAGTTGTTGGGCACACCGCCATCCACCGGATCGCGCCAGATGTAGTAGTCGCGGTAGGGGCTGTTTTTATCCCCCAGCGCCGACTTGAACCAGGCGTGCTCGGTGGAGGTGTGGTTCACCACGATATCCATCACGATGCGGATGTCGCGCGCGTGGGCGGCAGCCAGCAGCGCCTCGAAGTCGGCCATGGTGCCGTAGGCGGGGTCGATGGCAAGGTAGTCGGCGATGTCGTAGCCGTTGTCCACCTGCGGGGAAACGTACACCGGAGTCAGCCAGAGGGCATCGACACCGAGGGTCTTGAGATAGTCGAGGCGGGCCATGATCCCCTTGAGATCGCCGGTGCCACGGGCAGCGGAATCCTGAAAGCTCTTGGGGTAAATCTGGTAAATCACGGCGCTCTGCCACCAGGGTGTTTGGCTCATGGGTCTTGCTCTTGTCTCGAATGAAAAAGGGAGAGGGCGACCCCTGCGGGTCGCCCTGATACGTGGAATCAGGCGCTGGCCTGGGCCAGCTTGCCGGCCGCCTGCTGGCGCTTGTAGACCAGCAGGGTCAGCACCACAGGCACTACGATGGCCACCAGCATGGCAAGGGAGTAAATGGCCCAGTATTGCGGCTGGATGGAGAGGATGCCCGGCAGGCCCCCTACCCCGATGCCGTTGGCCATCACCCCGGCGAAACCACAGATGAGGGCCGCAAGGCTGGAGCCCACCATGGCGCACAGCATGGGGAACTTGTACTTGAGGTTGATGCCGTACATGGCCGGCTCAGTCACCCCCAGGTAGGCGGAGATGGCGGCAGGCACCGAAATCTCCCGCTCGTTCTCCTTGCGGCTGATGAGGATGATCCCCACCACTGCAGACGCCTGGGCGATGTTGGAGAGGGCGATCAGCGGCCAGATCGGGGTGCCACCCATGCTCTGCATCAGCTGCAGATCCACCGCGTTGGTGGTGTGGTGGATGCCGGTGATGACCAGCGGCGCATAGAGGAAGCCGAACAGGGCGGCACCGATGGGGGCAAACGAACCTGTCATGGCCGCCTTGGCAGCAAAGCCGACGCCGTCACCCAACCAGCGACCGAACGGGCCGATAAAGGCGTGGGCCACGATCACCGCCAGCAGCAGGGAGATGAAGGGCACGATCACCAGATAGAGATAGGCCGGAATGATGCGCTTGAGGTTGGTCTCCACCCAGGCCAGGAATACCCCCGCCAGCAGGGCCGGAATGACCTGCGCCTGATAACCCACCTTCTGGATGACGAACAGACCGAAGTCCCACACCTCGGGGGTCTGCTGACCGATGCCGTAGGCGTTCATCAGTTGCGGGGAGACTAGGGTGATACCGAGCACGATGCCCAGGATCTCGGAGCCGCCCATCTTCTTGACCGCAGACCAGCAGACGCCCACCGGCAGGAAGTGGAAGATCGCCTCACCCAGCAGCCAGAGGAAGGCATGCACCTGCGCCCAGAACTGGCTGATCTCGGTGAGGGAATGGGTGCCATCGTCGAACATCTTGATGTCGCCGATGACGTTGCGAAAGCCCAGGATCAGACCACCGGTGATGATGGCGGGCAGCAGCGGCACGAAGATCTCCGCCAGATGGGAGATGCCCCGCTCCAGCGGATTCATGTTCTGGCGCGCCGCCTGCTTGGCGGCCTCCTTGCTGCCACCGCTGACGCCGATCTCTTCGGTCAGCGCCTTGTACCACTGCTCTACCTCGTTGCCGATGACCACCTGGAACTGGCCACCCTGAGTGAAGCTCCCCTTCACCGCCGGGATGGTTTCGATGGCCTTGCTGTCGGCCTTGGCCGGATCGTTCAGGACGAAGCGCAGCCGGGTCAGGCAGTGGCTGACGGTGGCGATGTTCTCCTTGCCACCGATCTTGTCGATGAGCGTGGCCAGGTGTTGTGCGTTGATCTTGGACATGAGTCTTCCCTCTGTGACTCCATTGATATTGGTCTGCGTCGCCCTTTTGGGCCAGTCAGTGAGCCCGAGCGTTTTTGGTATCGTTCCCATTTAGCATGCCGACAATCTGGCCAGATCAAAATGGGAACGTTCCCATTTCGTGGCCGAGCTCACAAAAAGCACAGTTTTTGTGCAGGACTAGGTGATGGCAATCACAGAGGGTGGCTGGGGGCTATGGTCGCCAGCGGGGGCAGATCCTGCTCGATCTGGCCGAGCAGCTGACGAGCCGCCTGCTCGCCCGCCCCCTTGTAGCCGAGATCCAGGCTGAGGGCGTTGGGGAAGAGAAAGCTGAGCATGGGGTTGTTGCCAAGACCGGTCACCAGCACCTCGCTGCGCCCCTGTTCCTGCAGGTATTTCGCCGCGCCGATGGCGAGGGTGTCGCTGGCGCAGACCAGGGCGCCAGTGGTCGGGGTGAGCAGCTCCCCCGCCAGCCGGTAGCCGCTCTGCAGGCTGAGATCGCCGAGGGCGCTGCGCGCCGCCAGCCCCTGTTCGGCACAATAGCCGAGGTAGGCGTCGAGCCGGCGCTGACCGGTGGTGAGGTCGCTGGTATCCACCCCCAGATAGGCGATGTCGCGAATGCCGCGGGCGGCGAGCTGGTCCAGCATGGTGTGCACCGCACCGGCATCGTCGAAACAGACCGAGGAGAAGCCGGGATGATCCCGGGCCACCAGCACCAGCTTCTCCCTGAGCGGCGCCATGGCGGCATAGTCCAGATCGTTGAAAGCGAACAAAATAATGCCATCCACCCCGCGCCGCTCCAGCACCGCCAGATGCTCCTGCACCTTGGCGGGGGAGAACTTGCTCTCCATCAGCACGGCGTCGTAACCGCGCTGGTAGAGGGTCTCCAGCATGCCGCGCACCGCCTGGTTTTCCGAGCTGGAGTCGAGCCGCGAGACGATGATCCCCACCACCTGCTGGCTCTGGCTGCGCATGGCTCGCGCCGACTTGCTCGGCACGAAGCCGTGTTCGGCGATGATCTGCTCCACCCGATCGCGGGTCGCCTGCTTCACCTTGGGATCCTGATTGAGCACCCGGGAAACGGTCGACTTGCCGACACCACTGAGTCGGGCGATATCGAGGATGGTCAGTTTTTTGTCCATGAAGTGGCTCACAGGGGCTCGGCGGTGGAATTGCCCACATTGTTGTGATTAACCCCTGTGAATACAAGCCCATGGCGTTAGAATGCCCCTTTGGCCCAGCGAACGCCGTGCCATTCGCCATCGCACAGGACGCGCATCATGGGTCTATTCGCCAGTCTGCTTCCATCTATCTCCGTCACGGGCCTCGTCTATCGCACAGGAGATCCATCATGACTCTGTTGGCCAGTCTGCACTTCTCCCTCTCCGTCACGGGCCCCGTCTATCGCACAGGAGATCCATCATGACTCTGTTGGCCAGTCTGCACTTCTCCCTCTCCATCACGGGCCCCATCTGCGTGGTGCTGCTGCTCGGCATCTGGCTCAAGCAGCTGGGTCTGTTGCCCGACAGCTTCGTCGAATCCGCCTCCCGCCTGGTGTTCCAGGTCACTCTGCCCGCCCTGCTGTTCCTCAGCATGGTGCGCACCGACTTCTCCACCATGCCGAGCCCCTGGCTCATCCTCTACGGCCTGCTCGGCACCCTCACCGGCTTTCTGGTGCTGGAGCTGCTGGCGGCCCGCTTCATCCCCGAGCGGCGCCAGCGCGGCATCTTCGTGCAGGGCAGCTTTCGCGGCAACATGGGGATCATGGGGCTGGCTTATGTACAGAACGCCTACGGTGCCGAGGGGATCGGCGCCGCCGCACTGCTGGTGGGCTCGGTCACCGTGCTCTACAACGTGCTCGCGGTGATCACCCTGACCCGCAGCCTGGGGGGCAGCAAGGGGATCAAGCCAATCCTCAAGGGGATCGCCAAAAACCCGCTGATCATCGCCATTCTGTCCGCCCTGCCCTTCGGCCTGCTCGGCATCGAGCTGCCCCAGCTGGTGATCACCACCGGCAGCTACTTCGCCAACATGACCCTGCCGCTGGCCCTGCTCTGCACCGGCGCCAGCCTCAACCTCAAGGCCCTGCGCGGGGGCGCCCTGCTGACCGGCTGGGCCACCGCCAACCGGCTGCTGTGCATCCCCGTGCTGCTGGTGATGGGGGCCTGGGCGCTGGGCTTCAGCCCGCAGGCGATCGGCATCCTGTTTCTCATCAGCTCCACCCCCACCGCCGCCGCCAGCTATGTGATGACCCGCGCCATGGGGGGCGACAGCGTGCTGGCAGCCAACATCATCGCCACCACCACGCTGGGTTCTCTGGTCAGCACCAGCCTGGGCGCCGCCCTGATGAACTACCTGGGGCTGATGGGCTAGCCAGCAGCAAACGGGCTGGCCCTCACTCCCTCATCACCCCCTTGACCTTGCCGTGGGCGGCAGCTTTACGCTGACTGCCTATCAACAGAGGAGATATCCCATGACCATCGAACTCACCGTCTCCGGCATGTCCTGCGGTGGCTGCGCCGCCAGTCTGCAAAAAGCCCTGCTGGCCCAGCCTGCCGTCAGCACCGCCAGCGTCGACTTTGCCAGCAGCAAGGCCGTCATCGAGAGCGAACTGAGCAAGGCCGAGCTGATCGCCCTGATCGAAGCCAAGGGCTTTTCGGCGAGTTAAATTATCTCCATATAGGTATAAAACAGGTTAAAATTCTGTACCCAGCTGTTTTTTGGTGAGAGTCATCACAAACCCCGGCGACAGAAAGCGCAAACTTGCTGCAATTTTTCTCACCTCAGAAGGATTTGCTGCATGACTCTCCCGATCCGCAAGACCCTGCTCGCCGCCGTCCTCGGCCTGACCCTCTCCCCGATGGCCATGGCCCTGCCCAACGTCCATATCCTGGCCACCGGCGGTACCATTGCCGGGGCGGGACAGTCCGCCACCCAGTCCAACTACGAGGCCGGCAAGGTGGCCATCGAGACGCTGATCGCCGCCGTGCCCGAGATGAAAAACGTGGCCGACGTGCAGGGTGAGCAGGTGGTCAAGATCGGCTCCCAGGACATGAACGACGAGGTGTGGCTCAAGCTGGCCAAGCGGGTCAACGAGCTGCTGGCCAAGGATGACGTGGACGGCATCGTCATCACCCACGGCACCGACACCATGGAAGAGACCGCCTACTTCCTGAACCTCACCGTCAAGAGCGACAAGCCGGTGGTGCTGGTCGGCGCCATGCGCCCCTCCACCGCCATGAGCGCCGACGGTCCGATGAACCTCTACAACGCCGTGGTGACCGCCTCTGACCCCGCCTCCAAGGGGCGTGGCGTCATGGTGGCGATGAACGACACCGTGCTCGATGCCCGCGACGTCACCAAGACCAACACCACCGGGGTGCAGACCTTCGCCTCCCCCAACTTCGGCCCGCTCGGCTACATCCACAACGGCAAGATCGACTACCAGCGCAGCCCGGCCCGTCTGCACACCAGCAAGACCCCGTTTGACGTGAGCAAGCTCGACAAGCTGCCGCAGGTCGGCATCGTCTACAGCTACGCCAACGCCACCGATCTGCCGGCCAAGGCGATGGTGGATGCCAAGTTCGACGGCATCGTCAGCGCCGGGGTGGGCAACGGCAACCTCTACCACACACTGTTCGATACCCTGGCCAAGGCGAGCAAGGACGGCATCCGGGTCGTGCGCTCCGCCCGCGTACCGACCGGCTCCACCACCCTGGATGCCGAGATCGATGACGCCAAGTACGGCTTCGTCGCCGCCGAGACCCTCAACCCACAGAAAGCGCGGATCCTGTTGATGCTCTCGCTCACCCAGAGCAAGGATCCAGCCCAGATCCAGCGCTGGTTCCAGCAGTTCTGACCTCCTTGCCGGCATCGGCCGGCATGGGGTGATGACAACAACAAGGGCGGGACAAGGTCCCGCCCTTTTGCATGCGATGTGGCTGGTGCCTCAGTTCGCCATCAGCCAGCCGCAGAAGCCAAGATAGATCAGCCCCACCCAGGCGAGCCTGCCCGCCGTCATCCGCTCCCGACTGAACCCCCACCACAACAGCACGACCGCCAGCAGCGTCACCAGCGAGGAGACCATCATGGTGCTGTCCAGCAGCCAGGGGGTGAACAACAGGCAGAACGCCTTGGGAATGGTGCCCTGGATCATCATGGCCCCCGAGATATTGGCCAGCGCCAGCCGGTGCTTGCCCTGCCGCACCCAGATCAGCACGTTCATCAGCTCGGGCATCTCGGTCGCCACCGGGCTCAGCAACAGGGCCGCCAGCACCGGCGAGAGGCCGAACAGCTCGCCCATGCTCTCCAGCTGGTGAACGAACAGCTGGGCCGCCAGCGCCACCACCACCAGCGCCACCAGGGTTTGTAGCAGCACCTTGCCGAGCGCCGGGATCTCGGCGCCCGGATCCAGCTTGAGGGGCTCTGGCAACTCGACCTCGTGGCTGTCGGTCTGTTTCAGCTCGCGCCGCACATAGACCAGATACACCAGCACGAACAGCGGGGCCAGCCAGGTTTTACCGGTGAAGGCCACCATGCCGAGGGCCACCGCCACCAGGAAGATGCCGACGAACCAGGCCTGATCGCGGCCTATCTCCCGCTGCACCTCGCCATCGATGGCCCTGTGCTCGCGGCTCATGCACAGCAGCAGGGTCACGCCGACGGCGGCATAGCCAATGGTGGAGAGTACCAGCGGACCGCCGAGGGCGGCGCCTATCCCGATCTGCTGCTGAGCGGGAGCATTCCCCATCAGCAATGCGGTCAGGGTGACGATGCATTCGGGCAGGGCCGTGCCAAGGGCCGCCAACAGGGAGCCCGTGGCACTCTGGGAGAACTTGAAGTGGTGGCCGGTCCATTCGATGCCGTTGACGAAATATTCGCAGGCCAGATAGATGGTGATGGCAGAGAGCAGAAATAACAGCAGGGTGATCAGCATGATGAGTAACCGCCAGGCGAGCAGAACAACCAATGGACCCGATACGGCTCGCCCGGCTGGCTTGCATATCGAGGCCAAAGGTCTTGCAGAGCGATGGATATCATCGCCGCCCATGCCATGGATCTTAGGATCCAAGAATGTTGACATGAGCCCTGCCCGGATCACGGGCGGGTTGCTACTCCCCTATGACAGTGCGGGCTTTTTACCAAGTTGAGCGCCACCTCACAAGGCAAACTAATGATCATTCGCTCAACAAGTTGTAAGGGAATGTAACCGTCCCACCACCGGCTTTGCCGTCTGGATCCACTCCCCTGCCGGCGAACGCTTCGCCTTGGCACACCGTTTGCTATGAGATGACTACTGTCCACACTGATTTGGGAAGGGTGAACGATGAAACGGTGGATCCAACATTTCTATCAACTGAACCGCCTCAACTGGCTGATGGTCTGGCTGCTGCTCTGCTGCAGCATCATCCTGCTGTTTCCGGCCGGTTTGATGAAGGGGGCCGTCAGCCAGTGGGCCGCCACACACGCCGCCTGGCTCGGCGTCGGCATGCTGATCGCCATCTCCTACTTCTGCAGTCAGGGCTTCCTGATCGCCTGGGAGTGGGCCTGCGACGAGTGGCAGTCCCGCCGACAGCAGGATCAGCTGGCCCAGATGATCTCCTTTCTCGACTTCAACGAGAAGGCGGTGCTGCGCGAGTTCGTGCTGCAACGCAAAAGCGTCATAAACTTGCCGATCACCGAGCCTGCCGTCAAAAACCTGATGGATGCCGGCGTACTGACCTATGCCTATGGCAAACCGGTGCGCGAGAAAGAGGACGAGAACCAGATCCGCGCCCTGATGATCGCCCTGCCGGCCCGGCCGCTGCTCACCTACAAGGTATTGGGGCTGTCGCGCGGCAAGATGAGCGACGAGCAGGTAGAGCAGATCATGAATGCCAGACCCAAGTTCGCGCAGAAAAGCTTCCAGCGTTGATCTTCGTTCCCGCCAATAAAAAGAGCCGGCCCTGTGGCCGGCTCTGTCGTTTCTGCCCCGTTACTGGGTTCTGGCCTTGAGATAACCGGCGTAGTCCGGGATCTGCACGCTGAACGCCTGGCGCATGTGGGGGCTGTCCATGATGAAATCAGCGGTCGCCTCGTTGGTGGCGACCGGGATGTTCCAGACTGCCGCGAGGCGCAGCAAGGCCTTCACGTCCGGATCGTGGGGCACCGCATTGAGGGGATCCCAGAAGAAGATCAGCACGTCGATCTTGCCCTCGGCGATCAGGGCGCCGAGCTGCTGGTCGCCCCCCATGGGGCCGGAGAAGAGACAGGTGATGGGCAGTTGTGCCTGCTTGCCGAGCATGGTGCCGGTGGTGCCGGTGGCGTAGAGGTGATGGAGCTTGAGCTCCTCCTTGCGCCGCATCACCCAGTTCAGCAGGGGGGTCTTCATGTTGTCGTGAGCCACCAGCGCCACTCGCTTGTGGGCCGCCATCTCACGGGCGATCTGTTCCATGGACATCATCCGTAGCAGTGTTGTTTGAATAGAGCCGTATCCTAATCGAAAGCGGCGCCCGTTGCCTTGCCGGGCGCCGTAACTGTGATCACTTCGACTGTTCAATCCACTGCTTGTTCTTCTGCTCCAGCACCGAGATGGGCAGCATGCCGTATTCCAGCACATGGTGGTGGAACGCCTTGAGGTCAAAGCCGCCCCCCAGCGCCTGCTCGGCCGACTCCCGCATCCGGATCAGCGCCAGCTGGCCCGCCTTGTAGGAGGTCGCCTGGCCGGTGTAGGCCATGTAGCGCGGCACCTCGGAGCTGATGTCCCCCGCCCCCAACGCCGAGTTCTCCTTCATGTAGTTGACGGCCTGGTCGTGGCTCCAGCCATACCAGTGGATGCCGGTATCCACCACCAGCCGCATGGCCCTCAGCATCTCCTCGTTGAGGCGGCCGAAGTACTGCTGCTGGTTGTTGAAGGCGGACGATCCCTCGACCTTCACGTCCCCCACCGCCGGATCATAGAGACCGCGCCCCTGATAGAGCCCCATGTCGTGATCCGCCAGGTATTCGGTGTAGAGCGCCCAGCCCTCCGCATAGGCGGTGTAGGAGGCGTTCGCCACGTACTGCGGGAAGTCGGGATCCTTGGCGGCCAGCTCCTGGGCGATGGTGATCTGGAAGTGGTGGCCCGGCGCCGCCTCGTGGGCCAGCAGGGTGCTGATGTTCCAGCTCTGCAGACCATAGGGGTAGTAGGTATTGAGGAAGAACTGCCCCTTGCGGCCGGTCTGCGGGTTGCCGTCCTGATACCAGGCCACCCCGCCGTATGGCGCATCCGCATAGGAGACGGGCACCACCTCGTAATCCAGCTTGGGAATGGTACGCTCGGCATCGAAGAAGTCTGGCAGCACCAGCGCCGCCTTGCTCTTGAAGGCGTTGTACTCCTGCAGTGCCCGCTCGTGTTCGGCCAGCGCCTGCTGCTGCGGTCCGCTCAGGGTCGCCCCGGCGGCATTGTCCGGGTTGAGGCCGGCCGACCACACCGCCAGCGGGTTCTGATAGAAGAAGGCCGGCTCGTTCAGATAGCGGAAGAAGGCGTAGATCTGGCCGCTCTGCTTGCTCTGGGCCACGTCGTCGCTGTCACACTTGCCGACGGTATGGCACACCTTGACCATGGCGCCGAAGATCCGCTCCACCTCGCTCAGCCCCAGCGCATGCACCTGCTCCGGCGTCATGTCGGTGGTGGTGTGCTTCTTCAGCAGCCAGCGATACCAGTCGCGTCCGTTGGTCATGCCGCAGAAACCGTCGTCGCACTCGCCGCTGCCAAGGCGCACCGCATAGGCGCCGCCGTGCCGGTAATCCAGGTAGTCACGCAGCGCCAGATAGCGGCCGTTGATGCTGTCCAGCACCCCCTTGTACTCGCTGCGCAGCGCCTCGTCCGCCTCTCCCGGCAGTTGCTGCCAGCCGAGATAGGCGCCGGCGATCGCCTCCCCATCCAGCTTGCTGTTGAGCTGGGCCAGCAGCCGATCCACCAGCTCGTCCGGCAGAGTGTTGCCCTGGGCGCTGCCCAGTTCGAACTGGTGCTTCACCTCAGCAAGGTAGCCGTCATAGGCCTTGAGCCAGGTGAGGTGATCCTGATACCAGGCCAGTGGCGCGGTGGCGGCCCTCGCCTTGCTCGCCGGAACCGGTGCCGCAGCCGGGCGATCGAGGTCGCGCCGCCAGGCGGCATCCCCCGGTGCGACCTGCTCGGCCGAGCTCTGCTCGAAGTAGTCGAAGCCACCCTCGACGGTGCGGGCGGCCCTGCCGCTGGCGGGCGCAGCCCCCACCTCATCGGCCAGATCCACCACCCGGTTGCGGAAGTGATGGATCGGGATCTGGGACTGGGGCAGATCGTAACCCGCCAGGTTGATCTGCAGATCCCAGCGGATCATGTCGTAGAACAACCGGTCCCGTTCGCTCAGCACGCTCGAGTCCAGGGCATCCAGCCGTTTGAGCAGGGAACTGTCGAGGGCCTTGCGCTTGGCGATACTGGCGGCATCGATGGCAAAACCGTAGGGATCGAGCGCCTGGCCTTCGCGCAGGGCCTCGTCCATGGTCTGCATCAGAGAGGCCTTGGTGGCGGCGGGATCCGCCGGGGCGTTGGAGCTGTTGTCATTGCAGGCAGCAAGCGAGAGTGCGATGGCGCAAGCCAGCGCCAGCTTGTTGGGCAAGAAGTGCATGGTGTAGTCCTTTAACCGTTGTTATTGTTTGTCCCCAATAAGGGGTTCCAATAGTGCATCTCTCCCGCGTACTTTTTTGCGACCTGATTAACAAAAATAAGCTTACTTTTCATGGTGATAAGCCTCATGAAAAGCTATGCAGCCAGACATTAAAAAACCCGCCGCAGCGGGTTTTTTAATCGTTTTTTCATGCCATAACTATTCAGGAGCCGCCGTGATGCAACTGAGACTGCTGATAGTTCTCCAGCCCGATGCGATCGATGAGATCGAGCTGGGTCTCCAGCCAGTCCACGTGCTCCTCCTCGTCTTCCAGGATCTCCTGGAACAGGTCGCGGCTGATGTAATCCTGCACCGACTCGGCGTAGGCGATGGCGACCTTCAGGTCCGGGATGGCATCCATCTCCAGCGACAGGTCGCAGCGCAGCATCTCCTCCACCGTCTCGCCGATGCGCAGCTTGCCCAGATCCTGCAAGTTGGGCAGCCCTTCCAGAAACAGCACCCGCTTGACCAGCTCGTCGGCGTGCTTCATCTCATCGATAGACTCGTGATACTCCTTGTGACCGAGCGCCTTGAGGCCCCAGTCATCGTAGATGCGGGCATGCAGAAAATATTGGTTGATGGCTATCAGCTCATTGGCCAGCACCTTGTTGAGGTGGGCAATGATCTTGGGATCTCCTTTCATCGACAGTGCTCCTTGGTTCGTGCCTGAGGCTGAGATCCTTAGAGCTTAGTCCAGAAAAGTGACAACAAGAGGTCCGGCGAGCCAGCTCGCCTGCGGGAAGGAATTGAAAAGACGGGCCGGTTTTGCCGGCGACAGGCCCTGCTCAGGCCACCTCGTAGTAGAGCGGCGCCTGTTCCAGCTCGGCCTTGTCGAGTTCGGCGGCGATGATCTCCATGGTCATGCGCACGCATTTGCCACACTGGGCACCCACTTCGAGCGACTGCTTGAGCTGGCGAAACTCGGTCTTGCCTGCCTGTACCGCCTTGCGGATCTGGGAATCTGTGATGCCGCGGCACAAACAGACGTACATAGTGTTTACCTCATGCTGGATTGCCATGAAATCTAAATGAGAATGGTTCGTAGTGCAAATAACGATTGGTAATAAGATCCCCCGCTTGCCAGCCATCAACCCCTTGGTGACAATGCCCTGTCACTGAGGGAAACATCATGCTCAAGAAACTGTTCACTGCCCTGTTTGGCGGCCAGCCCGCTGTGGCCGCCGAAGTCACACCCACCGAATACGCCGGCTACCTGATCTATCCCGAGCCCATGGCCGAAGGGGGTCAGTATCGACTGGCTGGCCGCATCACCAAGGAGCTGGATGGCGTGCTGCAGACCCACCGCTTCATCCGCTCCGATCTGTTTGCCAACCCCGCCGACGCGGAGCGCTTCATGGTGCAGAAGGCACACACCTTCATCGACCAGATGGGGGATCGCATGTTCGAACCCCGCAAACCGGCCGACAGCACCGCCTCATGATGCCGGCTGCGCTCGACGAGTTGCGCCAGGCGCTGGCCCGTACCGGCGAACGGCGGCTGATCTGGCTGGAAGGTGACGAGGCCGATTGCATCGCCCGAGCCGAGGCGCTGCTAAGTGGCGCCAGCTACTGGCTGGGGGACGGCCCGAGCGAGCACCACCCGCAACCGGCGACCAAGGCGTTGCAACGGCTCGGTCAGGAGTACGACACCCTTGTCTTCAACGCTTTCAGCGGTTTTCACCCCGACGCATTCGGGGCGCTGGCAGGCACCTTGCGGGCAGGCGGTCTGCTGCTGTTGCTGACCCCGCCGCGGGCCCAATGGCCAGCCTGGCCGGATCCGGATCGGGTACGGCTGGTGGCACAACCGGAAGACATGGTGCTGGCGGGTCACGGCTTTCTCGCCCGGCTGGTGCGGCTGCTGGCGGGTGACCCCGCCCTCGAGCTGACGCCCCCTGCCACGCCTACCCCGTGGCAGCCGGTTGGGCCAGCGCGGCCATTGAGCTGTGATCAGGTGCGCGCCCTGCCCGCCATCCACAAGGTGTTGCACGGTCACCGCCGCCGCCCGCTGGTGTTGAGCGCGGATCGGGGCCGCGGCAAGAGCAGCCTGCTGGGGCTGGCCGCCGCCGAGCTGCTGCGCCAGCAACCCGATCTGCAGATCGTGGTGACGGCGCCCTCCCAGGCCACGGTCGCTACCCTGTTTGCCCACGCCACCCGTGCCCTTGAAGACGCGCCGCAACTGCTGGCAAGGCTCAGCTACTGCTCGCCGGATAGGCTGGTGCACGAACCGCTGCAACCCGACCTGCTGCTGGTGGACGAAGCGGCCGCCATTCCGACCCCGCTGCTGGAAGCCATGCTGGCCCGGCACGGCCGCATCGTCTTCGCCACCACAGAGCACGGCTACGAGGGCACGGGTCGCGGTTTTCACCTGCGCTTCAAGCGGGTGCTCGATCGCGAGACGCCCGGCTGGCAGGAGATCCACCTGGCCGAGCCGATCCGCTGGAGCAGCCGGGATCCGCTGGAGCCGCTGGTGTTCCGGCTGCTCGGTCTCAATGCCGAGGTCGAGACACCGCCAGCGCCCACCCAGCCTGGCTGGCGCCGGCTAGAACAGGATGCGCTGGCTGCCGACGAGGGGCTGCTGCATCGGGTGTTCGGCCTGCTGGTGCTGGCCCACTACCAGACCACGCCGAGCGATCTGCGCTACCTGCTGGAGTGCCCGGCCCTCGACATCCACCTGCTGGAGCAGGGCCCGCATCTGCTCGGGGTGGCGCTGGTGGCCCGGGAAGGAGAGATAGCAGACGAGCTGGCCGAGGCGATCTGGGCCGGCCGGCGGCGCCCGCGCGGCCATCTGCTGCCCCAGTCGCTGCTGGCGCACGCCGGCTTCAAAGCCGCAGGCGCACGCAGCTACGCCCGGGTGATGCGCATCGCCATTCATCCGACGCTCCATCGCCACGGGCTGGGGTCGCTCCTGCTGGCCCACCTCGAACAGCATTATCAGGCGGCAGGGCTCGACTATCTGGGCTCCGCCTTCTCGGCCAGCGCCGATCTGCTGCCCTTCTGGCACAAGGCCGGGCTCAGGGTGCTGCGCATCGGCCTGCAGCGGGATGCCGCCAGCGGCAGCCACGCCGCCTTGCTGCTCAAGGCGCTGCAACCGACCTGCGCCGCCGAGCTGGCCGACTGGCACCAACGCTTCGTGCGCCAGCTGCCCACCCTGCTGGCGGGCGAGCTGAAAAATCTTGAATCCGAGCTGGTGTGGCAATGCCTGCGGGATGGTGAGGCCAGCTCGAGCGGGCTCGATGAGTTTGATCAGGATGAGCTAGCCTGCTTTGCCCACCACCACAAGCCGTTCGAGCTGTGCCAACCCAGCCTGCAGCGCTGGCTGGCGGGCAACCTGACACAACTGGCAAAGCTTGACCCCGCCGAGCGGCAACTGCTGATCGCCGCCATCTGGCAATATGCCGACTGGGGAACGCTGGCGGCCAGGCTGCAACTGGCAGGCAAGCCGGCGGTCATCAAGGCGCTGCGCAGCCTGCTGGCCCGGCTGCTGCCGCCCGCTACCACTCGATAGGCTCGCCTCGCCAGTCGAGGTAGCTCAGCTCACCGTCCGGCGTCAACCGCGCCATCAGCGTCACCAGATGCGCGGCAGCCTGTTGCGGGCTGTGCAGGCTGCCAGCGGCCAGGTTGCCGTGAAATGGGCGCGAGAGCGCGGTATCCACTGTGCCCGGATGAAACGCCAGCAACTTGACGCCGGGCGCCCGTCTGGCGAGCTCGATGGCGGCACACTTGAGCAGCATGTTGAGGGCCGCCTTGGCAGCGCGATAGCCATACCAGCCCCCGGCACGGTTGTCGCCGATGCTGCCGACCCGGGCACTGAGCACCGCCAGGGTACAGGGGCTAGACCCCAGCAGAGGCAGCAGCTGGCTGATCCAGCGCAGCGGCAGCAGGGCGTTGGTCTGGTAGAGCTGGGTCATGGCCTCAAGGTTGAGCGCCTCGAGCCGCTTCTCCGGCCGGATGCTTCCCTGCTGCAGCAGGCCGTTGCAGATCACCAGCCAACGCGGCCTCGGTGCCAGCTCGCCGATGCGGGCCACCACCTGCGCCAGCTGTTCATCACTGTAATCGCAGCGCAGCCAGTGCAGCCTGCTGCAGTTGAGCCCCGCCGGTTGCGGCTGGCGACTGACGGCGATGACGGGCGCGGCGCCCGCCGCCAGCCAGTGCTCGACCAGGGCGCTTCCCAGCCCTCCGCCGGCGCCGATCACCACGACACTCTCTTCCATGACAAGCCCCCTTGTGGCGAGTGTGATGGCCTTCTCCATCGCCCCGCGCTTTTCCTGATAGGCTGATACGCGCCTTCCAGCCTGCGGGATCAAGCGGTTATGGAGGTGATCTTGTGTGGATCCCGCCGTCAGCGGCGGATCCATTCCTATACTGAGGGAAAACCGCAGCGGGTGCTGCCAGCGCAACCAGAAGTACGAGAGTGACCATGATGTCCAAAGACGGGGAAGAGCGTAAATCCATCCTGACCGAGAGCGGCACCAACGAGCTCGAGATCATCGAATTCCACCTCAAGAAGCAGCTGCCCGATGGCCGCGAAAAAATAGCCTATTACGGCATCAACGTCGCCAAGGTGCGCGAGGTGATCCGGGTGCCGGAGACCACCGACTACCCCAATGCCCAGCGCCACATGGTGGGGGTATTCTCCCTGCGCGAGCGGCTGATCCCGCTGGTGGATCTGGCCGGCTGGCTCGGCATCCGCACCAACCCGGACAACAGCAACAAGGTGGTCATCGTCACCGACTTCAACAAGATGGCAAACGGCTTCCTCATCGACAGCGTCAGCAGGATCCACCGGGTCTCCTGGGAGGATGTGGAGTCCCCCAGCCAGTTCCTGGAGGCGGGCGAGAATGACTGCGTGGTGGCGGTGGTCAGGCGCGACGGCAACCTCATCATGATCCTCGACTTCGAGAAGATCATCGCCGACATCAACCCTGAGCTCAGCATGGAGAAGTACGATGTGACCCAGGATCGCAAGGTCATCATCGACGATCGCATGATGGCCATGCGCCAGGCCAAAACCATTTTGGTGGTGGACGACTCCGCCTTCATCCGCAAGATGATCGAGACCACCCTGCGCACCGCGGGCTACAACGTGGTGACCGCCAAGGACGGGGGCGACGGGCTGGAGATGCTGATGGAGTTCGATCGCCTGTCACAAGAGGAAAAGATCCCGGTGGCCGAGTTTGTCAGCGGCATCATCACCGACGTGGAGATGCCCCGCATGGACGGCATGCACCTGCTCAAGCGGCTGCGCGATACCCCCGCCTTCAAGACTACCCCCATCGTCATGTTCTCGTCGCTGATGAGCGATGACAACCGCCACAAGGCGCTGCAGCTGGGCGCCAACGACACCATCACCAAACCGGAACTGGGCCGCATGGTCGGCATGATGGACAACTTCCTGCTTGGCATCCCCATCCCCAGACCCGGCAACCTGTGAGGCCGCCGGACGGCCACGCAAGCAAAAGGGCGCCGAGGCGCCCTTTTGCTGCTTGATGACTCAGCCCAGCCAGAGATAGAGCTGGTGAGCCGCCACCCCGGCGCACAAGCCGCCGATGGTGTGGGCCACGATGGCGCGAGAGGTGAGATGACGATAGCCGAGCGCATCCAGCATGGCGGTGTGGGTGCTCAAGAAGCCGCTCCAGCACATGCCCATGGCGGTGAACACCGCCACCTCGTTGCCGGTGATCCAGCCCTTGCCGATGAAGGGGGGCACCAGCGACATGGCGGCCCCGACCGCCCCCAGCGAGGTGACCGGGAAGGCCACCAGCTCGGCGTGGGTGAAGCCGAACAGCAGCTCGAACAGCCAGCCCACCTTGGCCGCCAGCACCGGCAGCAGCGCCACCCCCTGGAAAGCCTCACCGCTGTAGCCCTGCTCGCCCGGGCCGAAGGTCAGCAGCATCACGAAGGTGCTGATGATGAGCACCCCCGGGATCACCGCCATCCCCAGCTCCACCCCGGACTTGCCACCGTCCAGCAGGGCGTTGAGCACCCGCAGCCAGGTAGGGGCGGCTTCCTGGCTAAGACCCGGTTTGGCCCCCACGCTCGCCACCTCGTCAGAGATCGGAGTCTCCCCCACCAGCGGGCGGATCATCCGCTGCATCAGCCGGGTCGACACCACGGAGCCGATGAGGGCGCCGAGCAGGCCGATCAGCGCCGCGCTGGCGGTGGACTCGCCGCCCGGCAGTTGCAGGGTGGCCATGAAGGTCACCACGATCAGCCCCATGCCGAAGGCGGTGCCGAAGTTGGTGAGCGACACCAGCTGCCAGGGGGTGAAGCCCTTGCGAAAGCGGCTGTCCTTGGCGAGGCTGATCACCGCCGGGTTGTCGGAGAAGAAGGTCATCAGGGCCGCCAATGCGGTGCGCCCCGGCAGCCGGAACACCGGCTTCATCAGCGGTGCCAGCAGCACCTCCAGCAGGCGGATCACCCCGAACTCGCTGAGCAGCTGGCTGAGCGCGCCAGACAGCACGGTAATGCCCATGATGAAGAGCACGGTGTTGAGCAACAGCTGGTGGGCGGTGTTGAACAGGGTGTTGACCAGGGCGGAGAGGCCCATCTGGCTGCCGAGGTAGCCAAACAGGCTGCCGAGGATAACCAGCACCAATACCGGCTCCAGCCAGCGGCGAAGGGAGGCCGCCCCCTGGTGATAATCTTTAACTGCTTGATTTTCCATACCAATCCTGAAATCTGTCGCTGTGTGGTGAGTATTGTTGTTATGGCACCCATAAAGCAGGAGCCCTTGTCTTGCGACAAGGGCTCCTTGAATGACTCTTCCTGCTGGCCGCAAACCCGTGCCATACGGATTGACGGGTCGCCGCGCTCGCGGCTGAACCAGAGAGGAAAAAACGGGTGGCCGGACGATCCTGTCCAGTCTGCCCGTCTCGCGTCAGCGCGCCGGCCCACGGCCAGCCCGGCGACGAAACGGGGCGGCAGTATAACAACTGGGGCCTGCCAGCGAAACAAGGGGGGAGACCTGCACCTTGCCACCCCCTTGCCTGTGCTGGCCGCCAACGAGCCCTACCGCGTCACCCCTTCGCTCTTCAACCACTTGCGCAGCCGGCCGTTGGCATTGTGATAGGGCGAGGCGGTATTGAACTGGATCATCCGTCCCAGCGGCCAGCGTTCATACCAGGGATGACCGTACAGCTCATCGTCGCTGCGCTGCCCGATCAGCTCGACGATGCGGGCCCTGGCCGCCACCAGCCGGGTCAGCAGCTGCGAGTAAGTCAGCCCCTCATAGTCCCGATAGAATTTGTGCGCCAGCCCGCCCAGCTCGTTCCATTTAAAACCGGTCTCGGGAAAATCCACCGGCAGACCCGCCGCATCCCGCTCGATCCACTTGATCACCAGCTCATTCCAGCCGATGAGGTAGGCCACCAGATTGGCCACGCTCATGCGGGTGCCCTTGCTGTGCCCCTCCATCACCGGCTCTTGTGTCAGGCCCTCGGGGACGGCCTGCAAGGCCTTGAACAGCTTGCCAAAGTTCGTCTCGATGGCGAGCAGCAGCTCGGCCTTGTCAGCAGGGATCCCCATCACTTTTCTCCTGAATGCCCGCCACCCGACAAGCGGCGGGCGAGATTGCCGTCCACGGCCGGCGCGGGTAAGCTCGCCCCATCGGCCATCCATCTACTCACCCAGCATCCAGCAGCACCATGAACGACCTCGTGACCTACATCAGAGCCATCCATCGCCAGGCCGGGCCGGCGATCATCGTCCGCCAGCAGAGTGAACAACACAGCGAGCAGGACGAGAGCGGCACCCTGACTCATCACCGGCAGACCCATTACTGGTTTGCCAACGGCGTGGTCATCTGCCACCAGCTGGAGCTGGACGAAGAGCCCTCCCCGCAGCTCTGCCCGGAGTGCTGGATCAGCTACCGGGTGGTCGCCAGCCCCATTCCCATCACACCTGCGCGCAAGCTGTTCCACAACCCCTGTCAGGAGGCCTTCTGGCTCAAGATGCAGCAGATCACGCCAGCCGGCTGACCCGCTCGACCGGCCACCGACGCCCCATCAATACTGCTTGGTCTTGGAGGCAAACCCCGCCAGGAACAGCCCGGTCAGAAACATGCCACAGAAGGCTTCGATGGCTGACAGCAGCTGGAGCGGGGAGGAGGTCTGGGAGATGTCGCCATAGCCCAGGGTCACAAAGGTGACGATGCTGAAGTAGAGCGAGCGGCCCAGGTGGTGGTAGGTGACCGAGGCCGGCGCCAGAAAATAGGTCAGGGTCGCCAGCAGGATCACCCCCATCGACAGCAGCAGGCTGCGGATCGGCCGCTCGCCAAAGCCCCAGGTGATGAAGCTGATGAACTTGGCGGCGCACTTCAGGTAGCACAACAGGGTGAGCCAGCCTTTCTTTAGCAAACCGCTGCGTAGCCAGCACTCCTTGAACAGCTCCCTGGGGCTCGCCAGCGACTTCATCTCGTGCAGCTTCTCCTTGTAGTAGCACTCGCCGGCATCGACGGTATCCCCCACGCTGGAGAAGAGCCGCTTGGCATTGCGGTAGAGCTTGCTGGCTTCGCTGTGATCGACCCGGCCATTCTCGTTGTAGGCCACCTGCACCTTGTCAAGGTTGGTGTGCTCCATGGTGGCGTCGAAGTTCTTGGCCCGCACGTTGAAGTTTTTCAGCACCGCCCGGGAGGAGTGAAAGCGGATCTCCTCGCACTCGATGGTGAAGTCCTGAAACACCCCGTCCTCCAGCGCCAGCTCCCGCTTCTTGGCCCAGGCCCTGTGGTCCCACAGCAGAGAATCGAACAGATCGAGTCCGATCACCCCGCCGTTGACCCTCACCCCCTTGGCCGAGCAGTGCCACAGATAGACCTTGGAGTTGTTGACGGCGCCATCCAGCGAGAGCTCGTCCAGGCAGGTGAAGTCGAGCAACCGGCCGGAGATGATGGGGCTTTTGAGCTCGACGCCGCCGATGTTGAGCAGGCGGTGCTTGCCCAGTACCTGGGCCTCCCCCTTGTTGTTCTCGGAGACCGAGAGCAGGCTCTGCACCCGCTTCACCTCGTCCTTGCCGTGCTTGCCGGCCAGCCACATGCAGTAGGGTTCAAAGCGCGTCTCGGCGCGGATTAGCCCGCTCTTGCGCAGGGACTCCAGCGCACTCGAGGCAGTCTCATAGAGCCTGATCTTGTCGTCGCTCATGTAGAGGCACAGGCTCAGCACGCAGCGGGAGCTGATGAAGCGGGCGATGCCGATCTGGAAGATCACCTGCTTGTCGATCTTCTGCTCCGTCATCCAGTCGTCGAAATGGGGCAGCGACGCCACCAGCAGATCCCAGATCAGGGGATAGTCGTTGGCCCGGCGCCACTCGTTGAACTGTTCGGGGGAAAGCTGCCAAAGCTCTGTTGCATTCATGGATGACCTCGCTCAAGAAACGGTTCCGTTTACCTGCACCGGGCCTGGTACCCGATAAGCCTGAATGACCCGAACCGGGCAGGAGACGGACTCAGCAAGCCATCATACTAGCCGAGCCGACGAAGTCACTGATGGGGAGGGAACAGGGTGAGCAATGCGACAACTTGGCGCCGGTTGGCCCATTTATTGTCCGCAGCGAGTGCCGGATAGCGGCAAACGGGCAAAGAAAAAGCCCAGCATTGCTGCTGGGCTTTTGAATTGGCTCCTCCTACTGGACTTGAACCAGTGACATACGGATTAACAGTCCGCCGTTCTACCGACTGAACTAAGGAGGAATTGTACTTTGGAGACCAGATATCGCTATCTCATCGCCTTTATTGTGGTGCCCAGAGACGGAATCGAACCGCCGACACGGGGATTTTCAATCCCCTGCTCTACCGACTGAGCTATCTGGGCAAATGGTGCCGGCTACCGGAATCGAACTGGTGACCTACTGATTACAAGTCAGTTGCTCTACCTACTGAGCTAAGCCGGCACACTTTAAACCGTTGTGCATGAACAAGTTTTTATTTCATGGCACCAAAATTTGGTGCCCAGAGACGGAATCGAACCGCCGACACGGGGATTTTCAATCCCCTGCTCTACCGACTGAGCTATCTGGGCGTGGGCGCTATTAAACGGATTTTAAGGCAGGTGGTCAACGGGAAATTTCACTTTTTGTCTCGTTCGTCTCTTTTTTGCTCAGGATCATCCATTTCCAGCACTTCTTCATGCTCGGCGCGGTTCTGGCGGCCCCAGACTCTGGGTTCCTCCCCCTTCAGCAGGCGGGCAATGTTCTCGTGATGGCGGATCAGAATGAGGCAGGAGAGCAGCGACACCGGCAACGTGTATTCCGGTTTGAGCAGGTAGGTAAAGAGCGGGGTCAACAACACGGTAATGATGGAGGCTAGCGACGAATAGCCGCTCACCAGCAGCACCAGCAGCCAGGTGCCGATCACCGCGCCCCCCATGGTGAAGCCGATGGGCATCATGGTGCCGAGCGCCGTGGCTACTCCCTTGCCGCCACGAAAGTGGAAGAAGATGGGGTACATGTGGCCGAGACAGGCAGCCACCCCGATAAAGCCGAGGTAGACGGGTTTGATCTGCAGATACCAGGCGAGATAGACGGGAGCCGTGCCCTTGAGCACATCGAGCAGCAACACCACCACGGCCGCCAGCCGACCACCGAGGCGCAGCACATTGGTGGCCCCCGGGTTGTGGGAGCCGTGATCACGGGGATCCGGCAGACCCGTGATGCGGGAAACCAGCACCGCACTGGACAGCGAGCCGCCCAGGTAGGCCAGAATAATCATCAAAATCGTCAGGGCCGTCATCTTGGTCGTTTTTACCACGATATGAATGGGGTATGATGCGGGCCACATTCTCTGGCGCCGACGTGGGGTTGCCCAACGCGTGTCGCCCAAACCGGCCGCCGGCACTCATCCGCTGGCCAGGCCTGCATCCCTGCGCTGTCATCACAGCCCATCAAGAGTAAAGAAGAAGTACTGTCATGGACAAGGTGTTTATTCGCGGACTCGAGGTTTTGACCACTATCGGTGTATACGAGTGGGAGAAAGGCATTCGCCAGAAGCTCTGTTTCGACCTCGAGATGGGGTTCGACAACCGCCCCGCCGCCGCAACCGACGATATCAAGCTGGCACTGGATTACGCCACCCTCTCTCGCAAGATCTGTGATCACGCCTCCAGCAAGGTGGTGGAGCTGGTCGAAACCATGGCCGAACAGGTCGCCATGCTGGTGCTGGCCGACGAACGGGTACAGTGGGTCAAGGTCACCCTGACCAAACCGGGCGCCGTCCCCAATGCCGCCGGCGTCGGCGTCGAGATCCTGCGTCACCGCACCCCGGCCGCGAGCGCCAACTGATGACCCGCATCTATATCAGCCTGGGATCCAACATCGAGCGGGAACGCCATATCCGCGCCGGCCTCGATGCACTGCAGGCCGAGTTTGGCGAGCTGCAGGTCTCCCGGGTGTTCGAGAGCGAGGCGGTGGGCTTCAACGGCCGCCCCTTCTACAACCTGGTGGTGGGCGCCGATACCGAGCTGCCGCTGGCGACCCTGTGCCAGCGACTGCGCGCCATGGAGTTTGCCCACGGCCGCGAGCCGGACGCCAAGAAGTTCGCCCCGCGCACCCTGGATCTCGATCTGCTGCTCTACGGCGATCTGGTCTGCGAGACGCCGCTGGTACTGCCGCGCGGCGAGATCCTCAGCAACGCCTTCGTGCTCTGGCCGCTGGCCGAACTGGCCCCCACCCTGCGCCATCCGCTGGATGGCCGTACTCTCGGTGAGCTGTGGGAGCGTTACGACAAGGCCTCCCAACGGCTCTGCCCCATCCCCTTTCACTGGGCAGCGGGCGAATTGCAGCACCACTGAACAACAAGGGCACCTCGCGGTGCCCTTGTTGTTGATGGACGGAGCTGATAAAGGATAAGAAACCGTGATTGGGCCTGCGCCGATGCAAGTGGCAGGATGGCCGCCATCACAGGAGAACTCCATGCCACTCGATACCATTCACGACTTCAACTGCCGGCTGCTGGCCGGGCTGCCCCACCAGCGCTTCGAGCACGAACCCATTCTCGATTACGCCACCGATGAAAAGGTGAGAGCCCGCCTCGGCTGGCAGGCCGAATTCAGCAAGACCCTGTTTCTCAAGTTCAAGGATGGCCGCTTCGCCCTGCTGCTGACCCACAGGGACGGCCGGCTCGACAACAAGGCGGTCAAGGCGGCGCTCGGCGCCAAGCCCTCCATCTGCACCGCCGACGAGATGCAGGCCCAGATCGGTTGCCTGCCGGGCGCGGTCTGCCCCTTCCTGCCCCGCGCCGACATCCCGCTGCTGGTGGATCCCGCTCTCATGACCCACCACGCCTTTACCTGGACGCCGGGCCACCCCGAGCAGACCTTCCTGCTGGAAACCGCCCACCTGGCCGGGCTGCTGACCCAGCTGCCCTGCCAGGTGAGCTACCTGCCGGCCCCCTGAGCCAGCGGCTCAGCGCTTGTCCCGCGCCAGCTGGGCGAAGATCAGCGCCGCCAGCATCGACATCAGGCCGATGCAGAGATAGGTGAGGTGAAAGCCTCCCAGCCACTGGCCATCCGCCGCCGACGAGCCGGCAGAGAAGAGCCCCAGCAGGCTGGCGGCGATGGCCACCCCCAGGCTCATGGAGAGCTGCATCACCACCGACAGCAGGCCGTTGCCGCTGCTGGCAAACTCGGGGCTGAGATCCTGCAGGGTCAGGGTGTTCATGGCGGAGAACTGCAGCGAGTTGATGGCGCCGAACACCATCAGCCAGCCCAGCAACACCCCGTAGGGGAGCTGCTTGTCGATGAGGGAGAAGCTGGCGATCATCACCCCGAGCGCCAGGGTGTTGCCGATCAGGATGCGGCGATAGCCGATGCGCGGAATGAGCTTGTTCACCAGCGTCTTGGTCAGCATGGCTCCCAGCACGGTGGGGATCATGGTCATCCCCGCCTTGCTCGGCGAGAAGCCGAGCCCCAGTTGCAGAAACAGCGGGGTGAGAAACGGCATGGCGCCGCTGCCGAGGCGGGCAAACAGGTTGCCCCAGATGCCGATGGCGAAGGTGCTGGTCTTGAACAGTCCCAACCCGAACAGCGGCTCCTCGGCATTGGCGGCGTAGAGCCAGTAGCTCGCCATGGCGGCCAGCCCGAACAGCAGGGCAAACAGCGCCCAGCCGGTGGAGATGCTGTGCTCCCCCAGCCCCTGCAGGCCCACCGACACCAGCACCATGCCGGCGCTGAACATCACGAACCCCTGCCAGTCGAACTTGGCCGTGCTCTGGCGCAGATCCGGCATGAAGTACCAGCTGGCGATAAAGCCGAGCAACCCCACCGGCAGGTTGATGAGAAACACCCAGTGCCAGCTCGCCACTTCCACCAGCCAGCCCCCCAGTGCCGGGCCGATCAGCGGCCCCACCAGGCCGGGAATGGTGACGAACGACATCACCCGCAGCAGCTCGTGCTTGCTGTAGACCCGCAGTACCGCCAGCCTGCCGACCGGCATCAGCAGGGCGCCACCGATCCCCTGCAGTACCCGCGCCGCCACCAGCAGCGGCAGGGAGTTGGCGGCCGCGCAGGCCAGGGAGCCCAGAGTAAACAGCAGGATGGCGGCCAGATAGATGCGGCGGGTGCCGAATCTGTCCGCCAGCCAACCGGAGGCGGGAATGAGCAGCGCCACCGTCAGCATGTAGGCGATGATCACCGACTGCATCTGCAGCGGGCTCTCGCCCAGGGTCTCGGCCATGCTGGGCAGGGCAGTGTTGAGGATGGTGCCATCCAGCGTCTGCATGAAGAAACCGACCGCCGTGAGCGGCGGCAGCCATTTGCGCTGGGCAGGGGTCACCATGTGTGTGCTATCGGGCATCTGCAGCCACCTCCTCTTCAGACAAAAAAAGACCCGCACAAGCGCGGGTCATCTCATTACATCAGGCATCAGGCTGGCCGAACATGGCTCTGAGCTGCTCTTCCAGGCTGGGCTCGGGCGCCTTGAGCGTATCCAGGAACAACCCCTCTATGCCCGCCTTGTCCTGACTCTTCACGATGAACACCAGCCGGGACTGGGCCTTGCCTTCCGGCCACTCTCCCAGCGCCTGCAGCGGATAGAGCTGGCCATGGACGCCGTGGATTACCACCGGCTGGCTCTCCCCCTCCAGCTGCAATATGCCCTTGAGCCGCAGCAGCGCATCGCCGTATTGCGCCTGCACCGCATCGATGGCGGCCAGCAGGCGGGACGGCTTGAGCGGCTCGCCGATGCGCAGGGCGAAACTCTCGATATTGCCGTGCTCGAAGTGGGTCGGCGCGGCCGTGCCCACCTTGGCGGCGAACGGCTTCATCTTCGGCTGCATCGGTGAGGCCAGCCCCTGTTTCGGGGCTTCGGTGCGCAGCCAGGCCAGCAGCTGGCGCACGTCGCGCCCGGCCGCCTCGTTGTAGGCACCCAGCTTCTCCAGCACGGCGGGCGAGAGCACCCCGTTGCTGACCCGCTCGATGGGGGCCGCCGGATTGAGGGCCGCCAGCTGGGCTTCGACCCGCGCCAGCTGCTCACCATCCACCAGATCCCCCTTGCTCACTACCAGCAGATCCGCCAGCGCCACCTGTTTCACCGCTTCATACTGAGCCGCCAACTGTTGCTCGATATGACCGGCATCCACCACGGTGACGGTGCCGTCGAAGCGGTAACGCTGGGCGATAAAGCCCTCCTCCCTCAACGTGAACAGCACGGGGGCCGGATCGGCGAGGCCTGTGGTCTCGATGATGAGTCGCTTGAACGGTTTGATCTTGCGCTGAATGGCCTTCATAAACAGCCCCTGCAGCGCCTCCACCAGTGAGCCCTGCACCGAGCAGCAGATGCAGCCGGAATCGAGCAGCACCACCTGCTCGTCCACCTGCTGTACCAAATGGTGATCCAGCCCCACCGAGCCGAACTCGTTGATCAGCACCGCGCACTCGCCAAGCTCGGGCTGCTTGACCCAGTGGTTGAGCAAGGTGGTCTTGCCGCTGCCGAGAAAACCGGTCAGCAGGGTCACAGGGATACGCGTATCTTGCATGTCCGTCATAGGGATGACTCCCCTCTGGTCGGCAGGGTGATGAGTAAGCGAGTGTCTTGCATATCGGTCATGTCAGATCCTTACCGGTTGGCAAACAGGTCGGCGAGCCAGCGGTTTTCAAAGCGGCCGTGGGGGTCGAGCTCGCCCTTGAGGGCCAGGAAGTCGTGCCAGCGCGGCAGCAGGGCCGGGAAGTCATAGAGATCCATCGCCAGGTGCTTGCCGAAGTGCGGGATGCCGCCGAGCGGCACCAGCAGTTGCTGCAGCTCGCGCATCTGCTCCATGGAGCCGTTGACGAAGGTGCCGTCCGCCGCCAGATAGACCAGGAACCCGATCCAGCACACCGACTGATCATGGGCGGCGCTGAGCCAGGCCTTGGAGGGGCCGGTGCAGCGCAGGATAAAGGGATAGTGCAGCACACCGGGGTTGTCCTGCTGCCACGCCTGCAGGGTCTCCAGCGCCTCGTTCATGCGATTAAGCGGCACCGCCACTTCGCAATTGATCTGGGGCGCCGGGATCCCCTTGCAGAGGATCTGGTAGACGTTGCCCACCAGATCGGAGGCATCCTTGAAGCGGCGCACCGTCTCGAAGTGCTCGCCGGCCAGCGCCTCATCCTTAGTGTCCTTGGCCATCTTCTGCAGAGTCGCATCTATGGTGGCATTCATGCGGGCGTCGATGTCGCCCTCCAGCAACAGCGGCTCGCTGCCACCGGCGCGGTAGCGGGCCACCTCCTCTTCGGAGGCGGGATCCACCAGCCAGATGTGGCTCTCGCCGGTCCAGGCGAACCACCAGCTCTTCACGAAGGCGTGCTCGCGGTTGAGCCGCTCGTTGTGCGCCAGCAGGAAGGGATAGTCGGTGGTGAACTTGGTGCAGCGCATGATGCGGTTGGGCACGGTCTGCAGGGTGACGTCGAGCAGAATGCCGAGCATGCCCATGCCCATCACGAAGGCGCCGAAGCGCGAGTCGCTGCGATCCACCCGGATGATGTCGCCGCTGGCCAGCATCACCGTCATGGCCGCCACCGCATCGCACAGGGCGGACTGGTGCAGCCCCTGGCCGTGGGTGCCGGTGCTGAGTGCACCGCCCAGAGTCTGGATGCCGATGACGCCGGGAGAAGCCGGCAACATCCGCTCCATGGCAATGAGATCGGCGTAGACAATGTCGAGCGGAGTGCCCGCCTGGTAGGTGACGGTGTCGGCGGTCTGCCCTAGCTGGCCACGCAGGTGGTGCAAGTCCACCAGCAGCGCCTGGCTGCCCTCGGCATAGACGCTGTGGATGGGTTCGAAGGAGAGGCCGGAGCCGATGAGGCGCAGCTTGCGCTCGGGGTTTTCCCGCAGCAGTTGCTGCAGTTCGTCGCGATTCTTCGGACGCCACACCTGCTCCAGTGCGCCGAGCGGATTGGTCCTGGACCAGTTGAACAGCACCTCCCGCTGACCTATCGCCTTGATGCTGTGAAATGCCTGGAACCTGACCGTCATACCGCCCCTCATCTTTATTGACGTCAAAATGAGCGCCAATTCTACCGAAAAGCGGACCACAAGGCATGAAAAACAAGCCCCTACAGTCGGGGGTGGATAGGGAAGAGCGCCTCTCCCCTCGCCTCAGCGCGTCTGCTGGGTCAAAGCCAGCAGCATGCCAAATCCCACCAGCAGCCCACCGAACACCCGATCGATCCAGTGGCGCACCGCCAGCAGCCGACCCCGTACCGAGTCGGTGGAGAAGAAGATCGCCACCGCGCTGAACCAGACGGCGTGGGCCAGCACGATAAAGGCGCCGTAACCGAGCTGGACCGCCAGCGGCGTCTGCGGCTGCACCACCTGCATGAACAGGCTGACGATGAAGATGGTGGTCTTGGGGTTGAGCACATTGGTCAGAAAACCGGTGCGCAGCGCCCCCAGGCTGGAGAGGGCGGGCTGCTCGGCCAGCACCTCGGCGGTCACCGGTTTGGCCCGCAGCATCTTGATGCCGAGGAAGATGAGGTAGGCAGCCCCCGCCAGCTTGATGAGATTGAACAGCCAGAGCGACTGCTGGATCAGCAATCCCACCCCGAGCAGGGTGTAGGTGACGTGCACGCAGACCCCGGCGCCGATGCCAACCGCCGTCAGCACCCCGCTGCGGCGAGAGAGCAGCAGGCTGTTGCGCGACACCATGGCGAAGTCGGGTCCCGGGCTGATGACGGCAAAGAAGGTAATGGCTACTACGGCTAACAGTTCGGTCATGAAAATAGTCCTGATCACATGGAATATCGGCTATTTTATTTGGCCATAGCACCAATAACGAACGATAACTTCTGACATGAACGGTGAGAATGATTCACAGAAAAGTCTGTCGCTGCCGGCCCTGACCGCGCTGCGCTGTTTCGAGGTAGCGGCCCGCACCGAGCACTTCAGTCGCGCCGCCGACGAGCTGCACCTCACCCACGGCGCGGTCAGCCGGGCGGTACGGCTGCTGGAAGAGGATCTCGGGGTCATGCTGTTCGAGCGGCGCCAGCGCCGGGTCTTTCTGACCGAGGCGGGGGAGCGGCTCTATCAGGCGGTCAGGGAGGGGCTGGGCGGCATCCGCCAGACGGCGCAGGCGCTGCGCCGGCAGGGGCGGCCGTCATCGCTGGTCATCTCCTGCGAGCCAACCCTGCTGATGCGCTGGTTGATCCCGCGCTGGCCCGCCTTCCAGGCCCTGCATCCCGAGCTGGACGTGCACCTGATGGCCGGTGGCGGCGCCCTCAGCTTCGGCAGCGGCATCGATCTCGCCATCCGGCGCAACGACTTCCAGTGGCCCGCCGAGCTCTACAGCCAGCCGCTGTTCGAGGAGCTGACCGGGCCGGTCTGCCAGCCGGGCAAGGTGACACAGTTCTTCGAAGCGGGGGCCAACGGCCTGGCCCTGCGCCCTGCTGCACCCCGCCTGCACACCAAGACCCGGCCGGGAGCCTGGCAGGAGTGGTTGCAGCACGCCGGCCAGTCCGCCGGCGAGGAGGCGCCGGGGCAGACCTTCGAGCACTTCTATTTCAGCCTGCAGGCGGCCGTCGCCGGGTTGGGGGTCGCCATCGGTCCCTACCGGCAGGTGTGCGACGACATCGAGGCCGGCCTGCTGGTGGCACCGCTCGGCTTTTGCCCCGACGGCACCGGCTACCACCTGCTCGCCCCCGCCCCGCCCGCTCCCGGCAGTGCCCACGCCAGACTGGCAGAGTGGCTGCAGTCCCTCACCTGATGGCTCAGGCCGAGACCGCCGGCGTCGCGGGCTCGGCCTGCGGCCGGCCCAACGCAGCCTGAAAGTCGCGCAGCGGCAGCGGGCGGCCAAACAGATAGCCCTGCAGGTAGTCGACGCCCTTGCTTCTCAGGTAGTCGGCCTGCTGGCGCGTCTCCACCCCCTCGGCAACCAGCGCAAGGCCGAGCCGGGTCCCCAGATCGATCACGTTGTCGACTATGTGCTCGGACAGGGACTCGGTGCCGATCCTGCCGATAAACGACTGATCTATCTTGAGATAGTCCACATGGAACTGCTGCAGGTAGTGCAGGCTGGAGTGGCCGGTGCCAAAATCGTCCATGGCCAGCCTGACCCCCATCTCGTCGAGCTGGCGAAACAGCGCCAGGGTCTGGGGATCCGCCACCAGCAGCTCCCGCTCGGTCAGCTCCAGCACCAGTACCACCTGGCCCGGCGCGAAGTGATCGAGGAAGCGCCGGCACTCGGCAAGCAGTGCCATGTCGCGACAGTGGGCGGCACTGATGTTGAAGCTGATGTGAAACCCGTCGGGCACCAGGTCGCGCTCCATGCTCAGCTCGCGGGCCACCTCCTCCATCAGCAGGCTGGTCATCGGCACGATCAGACCGCTCGCCTCCGCCTGGGGAATGAAGAGATCGGGGCGGATCAGCCCGGCCGTCGGGTGCTGCCAACGCATCAACACCTCGGCCCCCATCACCCGCTCGCTCCCCGCCGCCACCAGCGGTTGCAAGTAGGGCACAAACTCCCGATTGCGTAGGGCGCGAGCCAGTTCCACCACGGGAGAGCGGGGCCGTCCCAGCAACCACCAGATGAGCAGGGCAAAGCCGAAGCAGAGTCCAAACAGCACCATAATGGCCCACTGCCGGGCCTGCCACAGGGAGGACCAGAGCGAGGGGATCTCGTGTCCGGCATAGATCGAGAGCGGATAGTGCTCGGAACGGACTTCATGACTGGCCAGGGTCGGCAACGGCTGACCCCCTTCGCTCAGCACGCCCCGCTCATCCAGCCACTGCTTGCCCACGTGCAGCAGCAGGGTGCAGGGCCGCCCGCTCAGCACCAGCATGAAGCGCAGGTAATCGCCGTCTATGGTGCTGAAGGCGGCCCCCCTGCCCTCGCTGTCACGCAGCGCCAGCAGGGGGTGATCGGCCCGCACCTGATTGCCCGCCAGCAGCCGCAGCCGCCCGTCACTGTAACTCTCGGCCCGATCCGGCCACTGGATGGCACCGAACAGCGAGTTGCAGTAGATCCCCTGCTCCCCCACCAGGTTGACGGTACGCACGAAGGGCACCAGCGCCACCTGCTGACGCAGGGTGAACAGGGCCTGTTCGCACGGCTGTTCGACGAAGGGCAGCAAGGTACGGTTGGCGCTCTCGGCGTGGGCCAGCATGGTCTCCATCAGGGTGACCGCCTGCCGGGCCGAGCGCTCTGACTGACGATCCAGCATCTGCAGGTGACCGTTGTAGAGCATCCACAACCCGAGTGCGAGGGGCAGCGTGAACAGCAGCAGGGTACACCCCAGACGCAGCCAGGGACGGGAGAAATCCAGGTTGGACAGTGATATCGACATAGCGGGACCAGACAGCAAACATGGCCGCCCACCTTAACAGCCGATGCTGAATCGGGCCCTAATGAGAGCAAAAAACGAGCAGCGGCTGATGAGAATGCAAACAAAAGCCCCGGCACGGGCCGGGGCTTTGCATCAGCACGGGAGCGCCATGGCGGCGCCGACCCTTATACCGCTTGCTGCAGGATCACCGCATCGGCCTTCTTGGTATAGGAGGCGATCTCGTTGAAGTTGAGGTAGCGATAGGTGTCGGCCGCAGTGGCGTCCAGAGTCTTGGCGTACTGCAGGTACTCGGCCACGGTCGGGATCTTGCCGATGATGGCGGCAACCGCAGCCAGCTCGGCAGAGGCCAGATAGACGTTGGCACCCTTGCCCAGACGGTTCGGGAAGTTACGGGTGGAGGTGGAGACCACGGAGGCCCCTTCCGCTACCCGCGCCTGGTTGCCCATGCACAGGGAGCAGCCCGGGATCTCGATGCGGGCACCGACCCGGCCGAAGATGCCGTAGTAGCCCTCTTCGGTCAGCTGATCCTTGTCCATCTTGGTGGGCGGCGCGATCCACATGCGGGTCGGCAGCTCGCCCTGATACTTCTCGAGCAGTTTGCCGGCGGCGCGGAAGTGGCCGATGTTGGTCATGCAGGAACCGATGAACACCTCGTCGATCTTGTCACCAGCCACGTCGCTCAGCAGACGGGCATCGTCCGGATCGTTCGGCGCGCACAGGATCGGCTCCTTGATGGTGGCCAGATCGATCTCGATGATTTCGGCGTACTCGGCATCCTTGTCCGCTTCCATCAGCACCGGGTTGGCCAGCCACTCTTCCATCCCCTTGATGCGGCGGGTGATGGTGCGTACGTCGCCATAGCCTTCGGACAGCATCCATTTCAGCATCACGATATTGGACTTCAGATACTCGATAATCGGCTCTTTATCCAGCTTGATGGTGCAACCGGCGGCGGAACGCTCGGCGCTGGCGTCCGCCAGCTCAAACGCCTGCTCTACCTTCAGGGTCGGCAGACCTTCGATCTCGAGGATGCGGCCGGAGAAGATGTTCTTCTTGCCCGCTTTCTCGACGGTCAGCAGCCCTTTCTGGATGGCGGCGTAGGGGATGGCATGGACCAGGTCACGCAGGGTGATGCCCGGCTGCAACTCGCCCTTGAAGCGCACCAGCACGGATTCCGGCATGTCCAGCGGCATCACGCCGGTGGCGGCGGCGAAGGCCACGAGGCCAGAGCCTGCCGGGAAGGAGATACCGATGGGGAAACGGGTGTGGGAGTCACCGCCGGTACCCACGGTATCCGGCAGCAGCATGCGGTTCAGCCAGGAGTGAATGACGCCGTCGCCCGGACGCAGGGAGACACCGCCGCGGTTCATGATGAAGTCCGGCAGGGTGTGGTGGGTCTGCACGTCGATGGGCTTGGGATAGGCCGCGGTGTGGCAGAAGGACTGCATGGTCAGATCGGCGGAGAAGCCGAGGCAGGCCAGATCTTTGAGCTCGTCGCGGGTCATCGGGCCCGTGGTGTCCTGGGAGCCGACCGTGGTCATCTTGGGTTCGCAGTAAGTGCCGGGGCGAATGCCCTTCACGCCGCACGCCTTGCCCACCATCTTCTGGGCCAGGGTGAAGCCCTTGCCGGTATCGGCCACCGGCTGCGGACGGCGGAACACGGTGGAGAACGGCAGACCCAGCGCTTCGCGGGCCTTGTCGGTCAGGCCGCGGCCGATGATCAGCGGAATACGGCCACCGGCGCGCACTTCGTCGATCAGCACGTCGGTTTTCAGTTCAAACTGCGCCAGCACCTGGTCGGTGCCGTGCTTGCAGATCTTGCCGGCAAACGGGTAGATGTCGATCACATCGCCCATCTCCAGCTTGGAGACGTCCACTTCGATGGGCAGGGCGCCGGCATCTTCCATGGTGTTGAAGAAGATCGGGGCAATCTTGCCGCCGAGGCAGACACCGCCGGCGCGCTTGTTTGGCACGTGCGGAATGTCGTCGCCCATGAACCAGAGCACCGAGTTGGTGGCGGATTTACGGGAAGAGCCGGTACCGACCACGTCACCCACGTAAGCCAGCGGGAAACCTTTCTCTTTCAGCGCATCGATGGTCTTGATGGGGCCGATGACGCCATCCTTGTCCGGGGTGATGCCGGGACGGGCGTTCTTCAGCATGGCCAGCGCGTGCAGCGGAATGTCCGGGCGGGACCAGGCGTCCGGCGCCGGCGACAGATCGTCGGTGTTGGTTTCGCCGGTCACCTTGAACACGGTAACGGTGATCTTCTCGGCCAGCTCGGGGCGGGAGAGGAACCACTCGGCGTCGGCCCAGGATTGCATCACCTGCTTGGCGTGGGCATTGCCCGCCTTGGCCTTCTCTTCCACGTCGTGGAAGGAGTCGAACATCAGCAGGGTGTGGGAGAGGCCCTTGGCGGCAAGAGGAGCCAGGGTCGCGTGGTCCAGCAGGTCGATCAGCGGCTGAATGTTGTAACCACCCTGCATGGTGCCCAGCAGCTCGACGGCTTCGGCAGCGCTCAGGATGGGAGAGTGGGCTTCGCCCTTGGCGACGGCGGTGAGGAAGCCGGCTTTGACATAGGCCGCTTCATCAACACCAGGGGGAATACGGGAGGACAACAGCTCTTTCAGAAAGTCTTGTTCGCCGGCGGGCGGGTTCTTGAGCAGCTCAACCAGGGCGGCGACCTGCTCTGCGTCCAGAGGTTTGGCAACCACGCCTTCGGCGGCACGTTCTGCGACGTGTTTACGGTATGTTTCAAGCACGACTAATTCCTCTTTGGTCTTTTTTTGGGGTTCGCCCACGCTCGCGGCGATCGTCCTTGCGGGACACCCGTAGGGTGCCCCCCACTATATAAGTTTTAACGACTAATTAAAATCCAAAGCCTGTACAGATATTCATCAAAACAACATAACCATCTAAAGTTGCTGGTGTTTTACAAACAGATAAATGGCACACCAGAAATAAGTTAACAAAAAGGCATCATTTGGCCGTTATTCGAATGTGCTGCCCAATTGCAGATAGAACATGTCGTTGCCCCCCTCCGCCATGCCGTAGCCGAGGAAGATGGGGCCGAGGAAGCTCTCCACCCCCACGTAGACGGAGCCGGCGGTGAAGGAGCTCTCCATGCTGATGTCTTCACCCTTGTCCCACACCCCGCCCTGCTCGAGGGAGCCGCCCAGATAGAGCGGCGCCCGCAGCGCGCCGAAGTCGTTGTCCGCCACCCGGTAGATGTAGCGCAGCCCGCCAAACAGGCTGTAGCGGCCGCTCAGCTGATAGCGCTGGAAGCCCGACATGCGGAACAAGCCGCCCAGATCCTGCACGAACAGCGGCAGCTCTTCCTGCGAAGTGGAGCCCCCGCCCTCCAGCAACAGGTTCAGGCTGTGTCTGTCCCAGGACCAGGGTTTGACCATCGCCAGGTGGTAGTTGACCCCCTCATAGCGATCATCTATGTCATCGTTATTATCCAGCCGGACGGCGGAGTACCCCCCCTTGATGTCCCAGTAGGCACCCTGATAGGGGAAGTAGCGGCTGTCGAGGGTATCGTGCTCGAAGCGGACATAGGGGCCCCAGGAGGAGGCATCCACCTTGGCATTCGCTACGTTGCGCACGTCGATGTCGCCTACCTTCCCCTCCAACCCGAGCGAGAGGCGGCTCCAGGGCTGGCGATTCCAGCCTACCGCCAGATCGACGTTGGTGAAGTTGTACTCGGAGTCGACATAGCTCACCCCATCCGCCGCCCGCGTCTCCTCGGGAATGAAGATGCGACGCTGGGTCTTGTCATAGGCCAGGCTCGCCTCGCCGAAAAAGGTCTGGGAGGGTTCCAGCGGGGTGTAGAAGTCGGTCTTGAAGTGCTTGGCGGTGCCGAGCGATGCCTCGGTCAGCCACTCTGCGCCCCAGTCGTTGACGTTGGTGAGGGTGTAGGACATGCCCACGTTGTAGTTGGAGCTGCTCTCGAAGTCATCGGAGAAGCCGAACTGGAAGTTGAGGTAGCCCGGCCCCCAGTTCTTCTCGCTGGCGTTGACCACCAGCACGTTCTCGCCGCCCCGCTCCTCCACCTCGTAGGTGATGCGATCGAACGACTCCAGCGCATAGAGCCGGCGAATGCCCGCCTCCAGGCTCTCGTTGGTCTGGATCTTGTCGGGCCGCACCTTCAGCATGGCGCGCACCGTCTCGTCGGAGAGACGGGACTTGTTGATGATCTCCACCTTGTCGATGTAGTAGGCGGGCTGGCCGCTGCGCTCGGCGCGCCGGCTCAGCTTCTGGTTGCGATAGGCGGTATAGGCGGCGGGCGACAGAGAGAGCGCATCCAGCTGGGCCGAGGCGCGGTTGGCCACCTGCTCCCCGAGCTTGATCCCCTCCGGCATCAGGGCGAAGTCGGCGATGCCCATGTTGCCAAACTCAGGCGTCAGCAATACGTCCCTGGGCCCCATCAGCGCCTTCTGTTTCTCGGTACCGACCTGGGTCATGTAGGTGGTGAGCTGATCGATCATGGCCAGCCCCGACTTCAAGGACTCGCGGGTGCGCAGCTTGGCGCTGATGTCCACCGCGATCACCACGTCAGCCCCCATCGCCTTGGCCACATCCACCGGCATGTTGTTGACGGTGCCGCCATCGGCCAGGATGTGTCCCTCCCACTCCACCGGCTTGAGGGCGCCGGGAATGGACATGGACGCCTGCATCGCCTTGGCGAGGCTGCCGTGGTCCAGCACGAAGGGGGTCACCGTCTCCATGTCGGTCGCCATGGCGCGATAGGGAATGGGCAGATCATCGAAGCTCTTCTGCACCGGCAGGTTGGAAGTGGCGTGGCGCAGCAGGCTGGCCATGGACTGGCCCTGGAAGAAACCGTCTGGGAACTGGACCGAGTCGCCATTGATCCCGATGTCGGTACGCAGCTGATACTGCTCGCTCTGCTGCTTCTTGCGCAGGGAGAGCTCGTCACGCCCCACCTTGTCCTGGTAGCCCTTGTTCCAGTCGATGGCCAGGGTGGTGCGCTCCACCTCTTCGGCGCTGAGCCCCATGGCGTACATGCCCGCCACGTAGGAACCCATGCTGGTGCCCACTATGATGTCGACCGGGATGCGCTTCTCTTCCAGCACCTTGAGGATGCCGATGTGGGCCGCCCCCTTGGCGCCGCCGCCGCTGAGCACCAGGGCAATTTTGGGCCGCTCGGACTGGGCCGCTGCCATCAGCGGCAGACAGGCCAGCAATATCAGGAACAGGGGGTTCCATCCTCGACGAAAGATGCGCATATGATTTTCCATTGAATCCAGGGCGAGCCAGCTAGGCAGTGAAGCCTACTATAAGGGGCGGCCGGCGAACCGCAACAGTTCGCAGGGGATATCGGCACGCATTGCGACGCTGGCCGCCCATGCGGCGATGTGAGCGCAAACGTAATCCGTCAATAAAGTGGGTCGGCCTATCAAGGGTGACGCCGGGCTGCCGCTAATATGTCCTCAATCCCGTGTTCACACACCCGAGTCACTCCTATGCTTGCAAGCCTGACACTCAAACAGAAAATCCTGGCCACGGTCACCCTGGCCGTGGTGCTCTCCTGCCTGCTGGTAGGCTACTTCAGCCAGCGCTCGGCGCAGCAGCTGATCGAAAGCCGCATGTTCGAGCAGGAGCTGCCCAACCTGACCCAACGCATCGGCAAGGAGATCGAGAAGGATCTCACCTCGGTCGCCGGCGCCGCCAGACAACTGGCCAACGATCGCTTCGTGCTGGACTGGGTGGCCCGCGGCATGCCCAAGGAGCAGGAGTCGATCCTGATCGACCAGCTCAAAGACATGGCAGCCCAGTACGGGCTGGTCACCGCCTCTTTCGCCGATCGCCAGAGCGCCGCCTACTACAACCAGGATGGCTTCCTGCGCAACCTCACCCCGGAGCAGGATGCCTGGTTCTATGGCTACACCAAGAGCCAGCAAGACCTGATGCTCAGCATCTTTCGCGAGAGCAACGGCGAGGTGAAGCTGTTCGTCAACTTCCAGCAGCTCAATGGCCGCGGCCTCGCCGGCCTCGCCAAGTCCCTCGACAGCATGGTCAGCATGCTCGCCAACTTCCGTATCGGCGACAGCGGCTTCGTGTTTATGACCGACGGCAGCGGCAAGGTGAAACTGCACCCAGACGCCAGCCGCATCGACCGTGACAGCCTGGCCCAGCTGGCAAGCGGTAGCGGCAACCTGCTGAACAAGCAGCCCTTTGCCGCCACCCACGCCGAGATCGACGGCCAGCCGGTGGTGCTGGCCAGCAGCTACATTCCCCTGCTCGACTGGTATCTGGTGGCCCAGGTGCCGGAAGCGGAGATCTATGCCGAGCTGGACCGGGCCCGCCTGCACATCCTGCTGGTGAGCCTGGCCATCGCCGCTGGCATGGGGCTGCTCGGCATGCTGCTGGCCGGCTCGGTCAGCCGCCCGCTCAACCAGCTGGCCCGCCTGTTCCGCGAACTCGGCAGCGGCGACGGCGATCTGACCCAGCGCCTCAAGGTGGAGGGGCGGGATGAACTGGCCCAGGTGGCCACCGGCTTCAACAACTTCGTCGCCAAGATCCACGGCTCCATCGAGCAGGTGGCGAGCAACTCCCGCCAGCTCGCCGCCACCGCCAACGAGGTGGCCGCCAAGGCCCAGCTGACCCAGCACAACTGTACCGCCCAGCGGGATCGCACCGTGCAGGTAGCCACCGCCATCCACGAGATGGGCGCCACCGTGAGTGAAATCGCCGGCAATGCCTCACTGGCGGCCGATGTGGCCAAGCAGGCCAACGAACAGGCCGACGCCGGCGCCCTGGTGGTAGCCCAGGCCCGTCACGGTATCGTCGGCCTCTCCGGCGAGATTGAGCAGGTGGCCGGGGTGATCGAGTCGCTGGCCAGCCAGACCGACTCCATCGGCAGCATCCTCGACACCATCCGCAGCATCTCGGAGCAGACCAACCTGCTGGCGCTCAACGCCGCCATCGAGGCCGCCCGCGCCGGGGAGCAAGGGCGTGGCTTCGCGGTGGTGGCCGACGAGGTGCGCAACCTCGCCAGCCGCTCTGCCGCCTCCACCGCCGAGATCCAGGGCATGATCAACCGGCTGCAGGAGCAGAGCGCCCGCGCCGTCAGCGCCATGGCCCAGGGCCGCAACCAGAGTCTGGAAGTGGTGACCCAGGCTGACGAGGCCAACGGCGCCCTCGGCCAGATCACCGCCCACATCACCCAGATCAGCGACATGAACATCCAGGTCGCCACCGCCACCGAGGAGCAGTCCAGCGTAGTGGGCGAGATCAACCGCAACGTGGAAGACATCAACCAGCTCACCATGGAGACCGCCGACATCGCCCACCAGCTGACCGAGTCGAGCCGCAGCCTGCAGCACCTCTCCGGCGAACTGGACAAGCTGGTCGGCAACTTCCGGCTCTAAGACTTCTGACATCATAAGGGGCGCTATGGCGCCCCTTTTTGTTGGCCGTTTGTTAACAAAAACTCAAGTTGGCGCCAAATCCGTCGATTTATACTCTGATAATTCACATCGTCATGATCAGCGAGGAAAACCCATGCTAGAAGGTAAACTGACGCTCAAATTGCAGCTGATCCTGGCTGTCACCGTGCCCTGTCTCGCCCTGCTGCTGGTGGGCGGTGCCAGCCTCAAGAGCATGGGCACCATCCAGCAACAATCCACCGAGCTTTACCAGAACACCGCCACCCCCATGCGCGCCATGGCGGAGGTGGTGTCGCGCATTCCCCGCATGCGAGTCGGCATCGACATGATGCTGCTGCAGGATACCTCCCTCAAAGATGCGAAGGGGGTCATCACCCGGGTCAAGGAAAGCCGGGAGGAGGACATTCCTGAGATGCGTCAGGCCATGCAACAGGCCGTTACCGCCCAGACCGACCCCGCCGCCAAAGCCAATGCCCAGCAGCTGCTCAGCCAGTTCGAGGGAATGGCGAGCAACGAGCTGGCTCCCATGTTGCAGGCGCTGGAACAGGGCGACATGGAAGCGGCAAGGGGCATCTATCGGGATCGCTATACCGTCACCTACGGCGCCATGCGCAAGGATGCCAACGCCCTGCTCGACGGCCTGATCCAGCAGGCCCAGCAGCGCCATCAGCTCGGTGAACAGAGCTATGCCAGCGGGCGGCTGCAGATGATCAGCATCATCACCGGTGCCATCCTCATCTCGCTGCTGGTCTCGGTACTCATCCTGATGAACCTCAAGCGCCGGGTCGGCTTCCTGCAGCAGTACATCGGCTATGCCGCCGAACACCTGGCGCTGGATTCCCGTGCCCAGCTGAACGGCAATGACGAGCTGGCGGAGATCACGGTGAGCTTCAATCACTTCGTCAGCAAGATCCATAGCGCCATCGAGCAGGTGGCCCGCAACTCCCATCAGCTGGCCGCCACGGCCGACGAGGTGGCCGCCAAGGCCCAGCTGACCCAGCAGAACTGTACCGCCCAGCGCGACCGCACCGTGCAGGTGGCCACCGCCATCCACCAGATGGGCGCCACCGTCACCGAGATCGCCGGCAACGCCTCCCTCGCCGCAGAAGTGGCGAGACAGGCCAACGAACAGGCGGATGCGGGTGCCGGCGTGGTCGCCCAGGCGCGCCACGGCATCGTCGGTCTCTCCGACGAGATTGCACAGGTCGCCGGAGTGATCGAGTCGCTGGCGACCCAGACCGACTCCATCGGCAGCATTCTCGAAACCATCCGCAGCATCTCGGAGCAGACCAACCTGCTGGCACTCAACGCCGCCATCGAGGCCGCCCGCGCCGGTGAGCAGGGTCGCGGCTTCGCCGTGGTGGCCGACGAGGTGCGCAACCTCGCCAACCGCTCCGCCGCCTCCACCGCCGAGATCCAGGGCATGATCAACCGGTTGCAGGAACAGAGTGCCCGCGCCGTCAGTGCCATGACCCAGGGCCGCAGCCAGAGCCTCGCCGTCGTGACCCAGGCTGACGAGGCCAACGGCGCCCTCGGCCAGATAACCGCCCACATCACCCAGATCAACGACATGAACATCCAGGTCGCTACCGCCACCGAAGAGCAGTCGAGCGTGGTCGGCGAACTCAACCGCAACGTGGAGGACATCAACCAGCTCACCATGGAGACCGCCGACATTGCGCACCAGCTGACCGATGCCAGTCGTGGTCTACAGCAGCTCTCCGGCGAGCTGGACAAGCTGGTCGGCCACTTCCGCCTGTAGCCTCTGGCTACCTCGACACAACTTGCCAGAAGGCGCTGCGGCGCCCTCTGTCGCCACCACGGCAGGCCGTGACGCAGGGGCTTTGCGCCGCCTCCACCCGCCTCTGAAAATGCCCCATAATCAGGAAAATGAGAGGAGGAGTTATGGGCAAGCTGGTAGTGATGATCTTGCTGAGCGGTCTGCTCAGCGCCTGCAGCAGCGGGCCGGTGCGGGTGCACGGCGCCGACGTGAGCGTGGACGATACCCGGATCCGGGTCAGCGATGGGGATCGAGGGGGCTACGGCACCTTCTGTCCGCCTGGGCAGGCCAAGAAAGGGCGCTGCTAAACCGCCAGCAGACGCTGAAAAACAAAAAGCCGCTCGATTGAGCGGCTTTTTTACAGGCAGAAGCGAATTACTTCTTCTTCTTGGCCTTGGCGTTCGGCAGGTCGGTGATGGAGCCTTCGAACACTTCGGCAGCCAGACCCACGGACTCGTGCAGAGTCGGGTGAGCGTGGATGGTCAGCGCGATGTCTTCGGCGTCGGCACCCATCTCGATGGCCAGACCGATTTCACCCAGCAGTTCACCACCGTTGGTACCCACGATGGCACCACCGATGACGCGGCCGCTCTCCTTGTCGAAGATCAGCTTGGTCATGCCGTCGGAGCAGTCGGACGCGATGGCGCGACCGGAAGCAGCCCACGGGAAGGTGGCCACTTCGAAGTTCAGCCCTTGTTGCTTGGCTTCCTTCTCGGTCAGACCAACCCATGCCATCTCTGGCTCGGTGTAGGCAATGGACGGGATCACTTTCGGATCGAAGTAGTGCTTCTTGCCGGCGATGACTTCGGCAGCCACGTGGCCTTCGTGCACACCCTTGTGAGCCAGCATCGGCTGACCCACGATGTCACCGATGGCGTGGATGTGCGCCACGTTGGTACGCAGCTGCTTGTCCACCTCGATGAAACCGCGCTCGGTCACGGCAACGCCGGCCTTCTCGGCATCCAGCATCTTGCCGTTCGGCACACGACCTACGGCAACCAGCACGTTGTCGTAACGCACCGGCTCGGCCGGGGCGTGCTTGCCTTCGTAGGAAACGTACAGGCCATCTTCACGGGCTTCAACTGCGGTGACCTTGGTCTCCAGCATGATGTTGAACTTCTTGGCCACGCGCTTGGTGTAGATCTTGACGATATCTTTGTCGGCAGCCGGTACCAGCTGGTCGGCAAATTCCACCACGTCGATCTCGGAACCCAGGGAGGAGTACACGGTACCCATCTCCAGGCCGATGATGCCGCCACCGATAACCAGCAACTTGCCAGGAACGGTAGTCAGCTCCAGCGCATCGGTAGAGTCCCATACGCGCGGGTCGTCATGCGGGATGAACGGCAGCTTCACCGGGCGGGAACCGGCAGCGATGATGGCGTTGTCGAAGGTCACGGTGGTCTTGCCGTCGGCACCTTCCACTTCCAGAGTATTCGGGCCGGTGAATTTACCGAAGCCGTTAACAACCTGTACTTTACGCATCTTGGCCATGCCAGCCAGACCGCCGGTCAGCTGGTTGATGACTTTCTCTTTCCACAGACGGATCTTGTCGATGTCGGTCTGCGGGGCACCGAAGACGATGCCGTGCTCGGCCAGCGCCTTGGCTTCTTCAATGACTTTGGCGACGTGCAGCAGCGCCTTGGACGGGATGCAACCCACGTTCAGGCAGACGCCACCCAGGGTGGAGTAACGCTCGACGATAATAGTATCCAGACCCAGATCGGCTGCACGGAAGGCAGCGGAATAACCGGCAGGGCCAGCACCCAGTACTACGACCTGGGTTTTGATTTCTTTACTCATCATGACCTCTTTGTCGTTCTTATATCCCCGGACAGCGCAGTCTTAAACCAGAACGAGGCGGCTGCAGCCGTGAAAAAAACGGGGCAAGTTTACAATCCTGTTAACGAAATGAGAAGTAAAAAGGGCAGGCTCTGGGCCCGCCCTCTCACTTACAGGACCAGTCGACGAATGTCGGACAGCACGCCGTTCATGGTGGTGATGAAGCGAGCCCCATCGGCACCATCGATGACGCGGTGGTCGTAGCTCAGAGCCAGCGGCAGCATCAGGCGCGGCGCGAACTCTTTACCGTTCCACTTCGGCTTCATCTCGGACTTGGAGACGCCCAGGATGGCCACTTCTGGCGCGTTGACGATCGGGGTAAAGCTGGTACCGCCGATGCCACCCAGGCTGGAGATGGTGAAGCAACCGCCCTGCATGTCGGCAGCGGTCAGCTTGCCGGCACGGGCCTTCTTGGAGATCTCGGCCAGATCGCGAGACAGCTCCATGATGCCCTTCTTGTTGACGTCGCGCACCACGGGCACAACCAGGCCGTTGGGGGTATCCACCGCCACACCGATATGGATGTACTTCTTCATGATCAGCTTGCTGCCATCTTCGGACAGGGAGCTGCAGAAGCGCGGATGGGCTTCCAGCGCCTTGGCGGCGGCTTTCAGGATGAACACCAGCGGGGTGATCTTCACGTCAGCCTTCTGCTTCTCGAGCATCGCGTTCTGCTCTTTGCGGAACGCTTCCAGCTCGGTGGTATCGGCTTCGTCGAACTGGGTGACATGGGGGATCATGACCCAGTTGCGGTGCAGGTTCGGACCGGAGATCTTCTGGATGCGGGTCAGATCGACCTCTTCCACATCACCGAACTTGCTGAAATCGACCTTCGGCCACGCCAGCACACTCATGCCGTTACCGTTGCCAGTACCGGTACCTGCAGCTGGAGCGGACTCGGCGCGCTTGACCGCATCCTTCACGTAGGCTTGCACGTCTTCTTTGACGATGCGGCCCTTGCGACCGGAGGCTTTCACCTTGGCCAGGTTGACACCGAACTCACGAGCCAGACGGCGCACGGCCGGAGAGGCGTGCACGTAGGCATCGTTGGCAACGAAGTCGGAGGCAGCAGCAGCCTGAGCAACCGGAGCCGGAGCTGCGGCAACAGGGGCAGCAGCGACCGGGGCGGCAGCCTGAGCAACCGGGGCAGCTACGGCGGCCGGAGCAGCACCAGCCACTTCGAATACCATGATCAGGGAACCGGTGGAGACCTTGTCACCCGCCTTCACCTTGATCTCTTTGACCACACCGGCGAACGGCGCAGGCACTTCCATGGAGGCCTTGTCACCTTCCACGGCGATCAGGGACTGGTCGGCTTCAACCTTGTCACCCACGGCGACCATGATCTCGGTGACTTCGACTTCGTCGCCACCGATATCCGGTACATTGACCTCTTTGGCAGCGGCGGCAACCGGGGCAGCAGCCACGGGAGCGGCAGCCTGGGCCGGAGCAGCAGCAACGGCAGGAGCGGCGCCAGCCACTTCAAAGACCATCACCAGGGAACCGGTAGAGACCTTGGCACCGGCGGCGACCTTGATCTCGACCACGCGGCCCGCGAACGGTGCCGGTACTTCCATGGAGGCCTTGTCACCTTCCACGGCGATGATGGACTGGTCGGCTTCAACCATGTCGCCCACGGCAACCATGATCTCGGTCACGTCCACTTCGTCGTCACCGATGTCCGGCACGTGCACGTCTTTGCGAGCGGCAGCAGTAGGAGCGGCGGCCGGTGCGGCTGCAACCGGGGCAGCGGCCTGAACCGGCGCAGGTGCGGCAGCACCTTCGGCTTCGAAGATCATAATCTGGGAACCGGTGGCAACCTTGTCACCCACCTTGATCAGGATCTCTTTGACGATACCGGCGGACGGGGCCGGTACTTCCATGGAGGCCTTGTCGCCTTCTACCGCGATGATGGACTGATCGAGTTCGACCTTGTCACCCACGGCCACCATGATCTCGGTGACTTCAACTTCATCGGCGCCGATATCCGGCACCATAATCTGTTTGGACATTGTGCTTTATCCTCTTGCGTGCATCCGCGTGACCGACTGCTGTCACGCGTCTCTCGCGTTAACCTTTGCAAGGTCGTGCCGGGCAGCGAGTCCCGGCACGACACTTGATCCTCTTACGCGTACAGCGGGTTGACCTTGTCGGCATCGATGCCGTACTTGGCGATGGCGTCAGCCACAACCTGCTTGTCTACCTCGCCGCGCTTGGCCAGTTCGGTCAGGGCAGCAACCACCACGTAGAATTCGTTCACTTCGAAGTGACGACGCAGGTTGGCACGGCTGTCGGAACGGCCGTAACCGTCGGTACCCAGCACGCGGTAGTTCTCAGTCGGTACGAAGGCACGCACCTGATCGGCGAAGGACTTCATGTAGTCGGTCGCGGCGATGGTGGCTTCAGAACCCAGTACCTGAGCGATGTACGGTACGCGAGCATCTGCATTCGGGTGCAGCATGTTCCAGCGATCCGCATCCTGACCGTCACGAGCCAGCTCGTTGAAGGAGGTGACGCTGAACACATCGGAGCCGATGCCGTACTCGCTGGCCAGGATCTGGGCGGCGGTGCGCACGTGACCCAGGATGGAACCACAACCAAGCAGCTGTACCTTGGCCTTGGTGCCGGCCACGGTTTCCAGCTTGTAGATACCCTTGCGGATGCCTTCCTCGGCGCCTTCCGGCATGGCCGGCATGGCGTAGTTCTCGTTCAGGGTGGTGATGTAGTAGAAGACGTTCTCCGGCTTCTCACCGTACATGCGACGCAGACCGTCCTGTACGATCACCGCTACTTCATAGGCGTAGGACGGGTCGTAGGAGACGCAGTTCGGGATGGTGTTGGCCAGGATGTGGCTGTGACCATCTTCGTGCTGCAGACCTTCGCCGTTCAGGGTAGTACGACCGGAGGTCGCACCCAGCAGGAAGCCACGGGCTTGCTGGTCACCGGCTGCCCACGCCATGTCGCCGATCCGCTGGAAGCCGAACATGGAGTAGTAGATGTAGAACGGGATCATCGGGCAATCGTTGGTGCTGTAAGAGGTCGCAGCAGCCAGCCAGGAGGACATGGCGCCCAGCTCGTTGATGCCGTCTTGCAGAACCTGACCCTGCTTGTCTTCCTTGTAGTAGGAGACGATGTCGCGGTCTTGCGGGGTGTACTGCTGACCGTGCGGGCTGTAGATACCGATCTGGCGGAACAGACCTTCCATACCGAAGGTACGGGCTTCGTCAGCCAGGATCGGGACGATGCGCTTGCCGATGGACTTGTCTTTCAGCATCACGTTCAGGGAACGCACGAACGCCATGGTGGTGGAGATCTCGCGCGCCTGTTCACCCAGCAGCGGACCAAAAGCATCCAGCGCAGGGATTTCCAGCTTGGTGGTGCTCTCGCGCAGACGGGTCGGTACATAGCCCTTCAGCGCGGCACGGCGGGCGTGCAGGTATTTGTGCTCTTCGGTACCTTCTTCGATCTTCAGGTACGGCAGGGTTTCCAGCTGCTCGTCGGTGACCGGCAGGTTGAAACGATCGCGCAGGTGACGCACGGAGCCCAGATCCATCTTCTTGACCTGGTGAGCGATGTTCTTGCCTTCGGCCGCTTCACCCATGCCGTAACCCTTGATGGTCTTGGCCAGGATCACGGTCGGCTTGCCCTTGGTCGCCGCAGCCTTGGAGAAGGCGGCAAACAGTTTGCGAGGATCGTGACCACCGCGGTTCAGGGCGAAGATCTCCTCGTCGGTCATGTCTTTGACCAGCGCGGCGGTTTCCGGGTAACGGTTGAAGAAATGCTCACGCACGTAGCCGCCATCACGGGACTTCATGGTCTGGTAGTCACCGTCCACGGTCTCGTTCATCAGCTGGATCAGCTTGCCGGAAGTGTCTTTCTTCAGCAGCTCATCCCACTTGCGACCCCAGATCACCTTGGTGACATCCCAGCCGGCGCCGGAGAACAGGCCTTCCAGCTCGTTGATGACCTTGCCGTTGCCGACAACCGGACCATCCAGACGCTGCAGGTTGCAGTTGACCACGAACACCAGGTTGTCGAGCTTTTCACGCACGGCAACGGTCAGGGCGCCCTTGGCTTCCGGCTCGTCCATCTCGCCATCACCCAGGAAGGCGTAAACGGTCTGCTCGGAGCAATCCTTGATGCCACGGTCGGTCAGGTACTTCAGGAAGCGAGCCTGATAGATGGCGGCGATGGGGCCCAGACCCATGGAGACGGTCGGGAACTGCCAGAAGTCCGGCATCAGTTTCGGGTGCGGGTAGGAAGGGATACCCTTGCCATCCACTTCCTGACGGAAGTTGTCCAGCTGCTCTTCGGTCAGACGACCTTCGGCGAAGGCACGGGCATAGATACCCGGGGAGATGTGACCCTGGAAGTAGACCAGGTCACCACCGTCCTTCTCGCTGCGAGCGCGGAAGAAGTGGTTGTAGCAGACTTCGTAGATGGTCGCGGAAGAAGCGAAGGAAGACATGTGACCACCCAGGTCCAGGTCTTTCTTGGAAGCGCGCAGCACGATCATCATGGCGTTCCAGCGGATGATAGCGCGAATGCGGCGCTCCATCTCCAGGTCGCCCGGGTAGTCCGGCTCTTCGCTGGACGGGATGGTGTTGATGTAATCGCGGTTTGCCTTGGCAGCCACGTCCACACCGCTTGCGCGGGCTTTCTCGGCCAACTGTTCAAGGATGAACTGAGCGCGTTGGGGACCCTCTTCACGCAGCAGGGATTCCAGAGAGGCAAGCCACTCCAGCGTTTCTATCGGGTCCACATCGTTCTTCAGGATATCAGACATGGCTGGTTCCTATTTTGTTGTGATTGCACGGCATTGCACGGCGAAGGGCGCAAGCATTCGACAATAAAGCCTTGTGGGATTAGTTTTCCTGCTGACGGATCCGACGCATGGATCGCTGGATCCGGCTGTCTTCCCTCTGCATATCCAACAAGGTGTCCTCGATAAAGGCCAGGTGCTCATGACAAGCTGCCCTGGCCCGCTCCGGAGCCCCCGACAGGATAGCCTCGATCAGATGCGCGCGATGGCGACGGATCTTGGCGACCACTCCCGGACGGCGATTCAGAATTTCGTTATTGCGTAAAATGTTCTGCTCAAGCATGGGGCCCATGGCCCGCAGCAGATGCAACAGCACCACGTTGTGGGACGCCTCGGCCACCGCCAGATAGAACTGGGTGACGGCAGCGGATTCGCTGACCAGCGAGCCTTGCTGGCCGGCCTCCTCGATGGCGGACTGCACTTGACGGATGCGCTCGAAATCGGCGTCCGTACCCCGTAACGCAGCATAGTAGGCACAGATGCCTTCCAGTGCGTGGCGAAACTCCAGCAGGTCATACTGGGCTTCCGGGTGAGTGCTGAGCAGCTCGAACAGGGGATCGGCGATCCCTTTGCTCAAGGCGTTTTGTACGTAAGTGCCGCCGCCCTGACGACGATACAAGAGTCCTCTTGCCTCGAGGCGCTGGATGGCTTCGCGCAGCGAGGGGCGCGACACCTGAAACTGGATGGCCAGTTCCCGCTCGGGCGGCAACTTCTGGCCCGGCTGCAAACTGCCTTCCAGAATCATCTGTTCCAGCTCGGCGACAATGGCGTCGGCCAACTTGGGTTGAGTAATCTTGAGATAGGGCATGAGGCTGCTTTGTTAAATTGGTATTACCAATTTCATGAATGGGGCGAAAATTAGCAGAGGGCATGGGAAAAGTCCACCCAAAAGATGATCTGAATCAAGAATCAACCTTGCCACTTAAGGGGTAAAGAGAGGGATTTATGATTTAGCTCATAGAAATTGGTCAGACCAATATTTTTGACATCGCTCACAGGCAACATTTGATCAACAGCCAGCAAAAATGGCCTGCCATAAAGGCAAGCCATTGTTTTAAAAACACAAACTTATTTTTAGAATAATTACTTAAAGTTGAGTGCCTGACGGTAGCGCGGCCATTCGAAACTGTCACCCGGATCCGTCTTGCGCCCCGGCGCTATGTCGCAATGGCCGACGATGCGATCCGCCGTAATAGCGGGGTAATGGCTAGACAAGGTTCGGCTGAGCCCGACCAATGCCTCGTATTGTGCATCCGTGTAGGGCTGCTCATCGGTCCCTTCCAGCTCGATCCCGATAGAAAAGTCGTTGCACGCCTCTCGTCCTTGCCAGCTCGATACCCCCGCATGCCAGGCTCTGGCACCAAACGGCACATATTGCACCAGCTCACCGTCGCGCCGGATCAGGCAATGTGCCGAGACCCGCAGCTGATGGATACCGGCAAAATAGGGGTGAGCATCGGGATCGAGCCGCCCAAGGAAAAGATCATCGATGAAGGGACCGCCAAACTCGCCAGGCGGCAGGCTAATACCATGCACCACCAGCAGGGAGATATCGCTCGGAGTAGCCCGCTCGTTGTGGTGTGGTGATGGCACCTTGCGGGCTTGCTCACACCAACCGTCTGAATCAATGGAAAAAACTATTTTAGGCTGAGTCATTGTCTACTCGCTCTGCAATGGGATGGCGCATCTGGCAACACTGGACGGGCAACAAGGCGATCCACCTCTCAGGCTCATCGCAGTCACCTCATGACAACGGGCAACTGTGGTAGGCTGAGCCATCTTCCGCTCGACTCAGGAAAGGATATGCACCCGATGGCACGCCGCTTCTGGTTGCTGGCCTGGCTCTCCCTGATGGGATTGCTGACCCTCTATTTTCATGCCCGCGAACAACCATCAGTCACCGCCAGCGGCGACCTGCTGCTCAAGGCCGATGCCAGCGGCCACTATCGTCTGGAGGGTGCCATCAACGGTCAGCCGGTGCAACTGCTGCTCGATACCGGTGCGACGCGCATTACCGTGCCACAACAGCTCGCCGAGCGGCTTGGCCTGACCGCCCGCGGCAGCAGTCAGGTGAATACGGCAGCCGGCTTTATCCGGGTCGGCAACGGCACCATCGAAACGCTGGCGATGGGACCACTGACCTTGTACGATCTGGCCATCTTCATCAATCCGGCAGCGGCTGGCGACGAGGTGCTGGTAGGCATGAACGCCCTCGGCCGGCTGGAGCTGGTTCAAAAGGAGCGGCAGTTGCTGCTCAGACCTTTGCAGGAATAAAAGGCATGCTACAACAGGACATCCGCCGCGCCGTGCGCGCCGCGCTACTCGAAGACTTGGGCGATGCCCTCACCCCGTTGGATCAACCCGATGCCAGCGCCGACATCACGGCCCAGCTGATCCCGGCGGATCGCCTCGCCAGCGCCAGGGTCATCACCCGCGAGGGGGGCGTATTTTGCGGCCAGCCCTGGGTCGATGAGGTGTTTGTCCAGCTTGGTGGCGAAGTCAGAGTTGAATGGCTGGTACAAGATGGCGAAGTGCTCTCCCCCAATCAGGAACTGTTTCGCCTGCACGGCCCGGCCCGCGTGTTGCTGACCGGTGAGCGCAATGCCCTCAACTTCGTGCAGACCCTCTCCGGAGTGGCCTCTCTTACCGCTCGCTACGTGGCCGAGCTGGCAGATACCGATTGTCGGCTGCTCGATACCCGCAAGACCCTGCCGGGACTGCGCAGCGCCCAGAAGTACGCTGTCACCTGCGGCGGTGGCAAGAATCACAGGATCGGCCTGTTCGACGCTTACCTCATCAAGGAGAACCACATTCTCGCCTGTGGCGGCATTGCTGAAGCCATCAGCGAAGCGCGCCGTCTCAACCCGGGTAAACCGGTAGAGGTGGAAGTAGAATCTCTGGTCGAGCTGGAGCAGGCCTTGGCTGCCTGCGCTGACATAGTGATGCTGGATAACTTCGACATTCCCATGATGCGCGAGGCGGTTGCCCTCAATCAGGGCCGGGCCAAGCTGGAGGTATCTGGCAACGTCACGCTGGATACCCTGGCTGACTATGCCGCAACTGGAGTCGATTTTATCTCGGTCGGTGCACTGACCAAGCATGTCCGCGCTCTGGATCTCTCGATGCGATTCATCTAGCCGGAGAGGCATCATCATGCCCCCATCTTGTCGCTGACATATAACAAGATGAAGGACTTGCAAAAGGCGCCACGGGCGCCTTTTCTTTAAGGCAGGATCCCTCGGCAAAGGAGTGTGAGATGGACCCATCCCCGCCAGTAAAAAAGAGTCGATAGGGACTCTTCATCCATGATTTATATCAAAATTTTCGCAAATGACAGAAAGATTGTTAACAAAGACCCCGGCCTCTGTTGCCAAGTCAAACAGCTCGGATAAGATACTGACGTGTGGATAGTTTTCCACCGGCACTTCCCAGGAACCAAGGACAAAAAGGATATTTGAAATGAAGAAACAATCAGGCTTTACCCTTATCGAATTGATGATCGTGGTCGCGATCGTCGCCATTTTGGCGGCCATCGCGCTGCCGGCATATCAGACCTACACCAAAAAAGCGAAATTTACAGAAGTAGTTACCGCTACTGGCGCAGCAAAAACAGCAGTAGAGATTTGTAGCCAAGCAGGTAATGCCCCAGCGACATGCGTTACTACCGGGAATAATGCGGTGAGTGGCAGTGTTGCAACTGCCATAGTAAAAAGCGTAACTGTGTCTAGTTCAGGCAACCAAGGCTCTGCTGTATATAAGATCGAGGCTGAAGGAAATGCACCGGTTGATAAAACCTATATCCTACAAGGCACTGAAGAAAGTGGGAGAGTTAAATGGGAGTCAAATCCAAGCGGTTCTGTTGGCACCTGTGTTGCGGATGGAATTTGCTGAGTTAGCATGACCTCCAGCCCCAATAGCGGCCTGGCGTTAAGCCTGGCCGCCTCTTCCCTGCTCAGTGAGTCCGACTCACAACGCTATCTGAGCCAAGCCAAGGCACAGCGCAAACCTTTTGTGACCTTTCTGATCGAAAACGAAATCCTCGACAGCAAAGCATTGGCGGACTTCTGCGAGCTGGAGTATGGGGTACCTCTGCTGGATCTTGCCGCCTTCGACCTGGCCGAGATCCCGCAGAAATACCTCAATCAAAAGCTGATTGAAAAACATCACGTCCTGCCCATCTATACCCAAGGCCACACCCTCTATATCGCCATGTCAGACCCGACCAATGTGTCTGCACTGGAGGATTTTGGCTTCAGCTTCGGGTTGCATACCGAGGCGCTGCTGGTCGAGGAGAACAAACTCACCACAGCCATCGGCAAGCTGATGGAGAGCGATCAGGATGCCCTCGGCATGGAGGACATTGATGAATCCGAGATCTCCGAACTGGAAGTGTCTGACGAGGGGTCGCGGCTCGACGAGAGCGTCAATACGGCCGACGACGACGCGCCCATCGTCAAATACATCAACAAAATCATGATGGATGCCATCAAGCGCGGAGCCTCCGACCTCCACTTCGAACCCTATGAGACCAAATATCGTATCCGCTTTCGGATAGACGGGATCCTGCATGAAATAGCGACCCCACCGGTCAACCTGGCCAACCGCTTCTCCGCCCGCCTCAAGGTGATGGCACGGCTCGACATCGCTGAGCGGCGACTGCCCCAGGATGGTCGCATCAAGCTCAAGCTGTCGCGCAACAAGTCAATGGATATGCGGGTCAATACCCTGCCCACCATGTGGGGCGAAAAGATCGTTATCCGTTTGCTCGACTCCTCCGCGGCACGCCTCAACATTGAGCAGCTCGGTTTTGACGATCGGCAGAAAGCGCAATACCTGCGTGCCCTATCGAAGCCGCAAGGCATGATCCTGGTGACCGGCCCTACCGGTTCGGGCAAGACGGTTTCGCTCTATACCGGTCTCAACATTCTCAATACCACCGAGGTCAATATCTCCACCGCCGAAGATCCGGTGGAGATCAACCTGCCCGGCGTCAATCAGGTACAGGTCAATCCCAAGGCCGGGCTGACCTTCGCCAGCGCCCTGCGTTCTTTCTTGCGCCAAGACCCCGATGTGGTCATGGTAGGTGAAATCCGGGATCTGGAGACCGCTGAAATTGCCATCAAGGCCGCCCAGACCGGCCACCTAGTGCTATCCACCCTGCACACCAACTCGGCGGCTGAAACGCTGACCCGGATGATGAACATGGGGGTCCCCGCCTTCAATATCGCCTCCTCGGTCACCCTGATCATGGCTCAACGGCTGGCGCGTAAACTGTGCGATCACTGCAAAGTCCCCGAAGTGGTGCCCGAGGCTGAGCTGCTTGAGCTGGGTTTTACCCAGCAGCAGCTGGCCGCTGGCTTGCGGCTGTTCAAACCGGTTGGCTGCAAAGAGTGCTCGGGTGGGTACAAGGGCCGGGTCGGCATCTACGAAATCATGCTAATGTCTGAAAACATCGCAAAATTGATCATGCAGGGGGCCAACTCTCTGCAGATTGCCGCCATCGCCCAGAAAGAAGGCATGCGTACCTTGCGCACCTCCGGCCTCGAGAAGGCCCGCCTGGGGGTGACCAGTCTGGCGGAGATAAACCGGGTAACAACCAACTGACAGTGTCTTTCGCTCAGCCGATTCATCCAGGTGCCGCCGGCCCTGGCGATTTCCATCAGGCCGAGGCTGCTTCTCCTCATGACGAGCAACCCGAGCCCCATTGCAGGACGCAGTGATGGCAACGCTAACCCAGAAACAGAATGCCCCCAAAAAAGTCTTCGCCTTTCGCTGGAGCGGGGTGAATCGCAAGGGCCAAAAGGTCTCCGGCGAATTGCAGGCCGACAGCATCAACACGGTCAAGGCAGAGCTGCGCAAACAGGGTGTCAACGTCACCAAGGTGAGCAAGAAGAGCCAGGGGCTTTTCTCCAAGGGCGGCGCCAAGGTCAAGCCGATGGACATCGCCGTCGTCTCCCGCCAGCTCACCACCATGCTGTCAGCCGGCGTACCTCTGGTCCAGAGCCTGCAGATCATCGCTCGCAGCCACGAGAAGGCAGCCATGCGCGAGCTCATGGGCCAGATTGCCGCCGATGTGGAGACCGGTACGCCCATGTCGGAGGCGCTACGCCGCCATCCCCGTCACTTTGACGATCTCTACTGCGATCTGGTGGAGGCTGGTGAGCAGTCCGGCGCCCTGGAGACCATCTACGATCGCATCGCTACCTATCGCGAGAAATCGGAAGCCCTCAAGTCCAAGATCAAGAAAGCCATGTTCTACCCCACCATGGTTATCCTGGTGGCCATTGTCGTTACCTCCATCCTGCTGCTGTTCGTCATTCCCCAGTTCGAGGACATTTTCAAGAGTTTCGGCGCCGAGCTGCCCATCTTCACTAAGTTCGTTATCGGCATCTCCCGTTTCATGCAGAACTGGTGGTATGTGATCTTTGGCGGCATAGCGCTCGCCATCTTTCTCTACGTGCGCGCCTGGCGCGCCTCCCAGAAGGTCAAGGACAACACCGACAAGTTCATATTGACCATCCCCGTGGTCGGCATGATATTGCACAAGGCCGCCATGGCCCGCTTCGCCCGCACCCTCTCCACTACCTTCTCCGCCGGTATTCCACTGGTGGATGCCTTGGTTTCTGCAGCTGGCGCCTCCGGCAACTATGTCTACCGCACTGCCGTCATGGCCATTCGCAACGAGGTGGTGGCCGGCATGCAGATCAACGTGGCCATGCGCACCGTCGATCTGTTCCCGGACATGGTGATCCAGATGGTGATGATCGGCGAGGAGTCTGGCGCCATCGATGATATGCTCTCCAAGGTCGCCACCATCTTCGAGCAGGAGGTGGACGATCTGGTCGACGGCCTCACCAGCCTGCTGGAACCTCTCATCATGGTGGTGCTGGGGGTTCTGGTCGGCGGCATGGTGGTCGCCATGTATCTGCCCATCTTCAAACTGGGGTCGGTGATCCACTGATCCCCCATCAATCCGAGACTCAATGTTGCTGATCACTGACGTTTTTCACAGCCTGCCCTGGCTCTATTTCTCGCTGGTATTCCTCTTTTCCCTGATGATCGGCAGTTTTCTCAACGTGGTCATTCATCGCCTGCCCATCATGCTGGAGCGGGAGTGGCAGGCCGAGTATCTCGGCTATTTCAATCCGGAAATACAGCCGCAGCAGGAAGAGCGCTACAACCTGATGGTGCCGCGTTCTGCCTGTCCCCATTGCGGCCACGCCATCACGGCCATGGAGAACATCCCTCTGCTCAGCTGGCTCTGGCTCAAGGGGCGCTGCCGTGAATGCCAAGCCCCCATCTCGGCCCGTTATCCTCTGGTGGAACTGCTGACATCCCTGCTCTCGCTGGTCGTCGCCGCAACATTCCCACCGGGCTGGGGCTTGCTGGCCGCCCTGCTGCTCACCTGGGTACTGGTGGCACTCACTTTCATCGATCTGGACAAAATGCTGCTGCCTGACCAGCTGACCCTGCCACTGCTGTGGGGCGGCTTGCTGTTCAACCTGGCAGGGGGATTTGCACCGCTGGCCGATGCGGTGATCGGCGCCATGGCCGGCTATCTGGTACTCTGGAGCCTCTACTGGGCCTTCAAGCTGCTGACCGGCAAGGAAGGGATGGGCTATGGCGACTTCAAGCTGCTGGCGGCGCTGGGTGCCTGGCTCGGCTGGCAGGCACTGCCCATAGTGCTGCTGCTCTCGTCGCTGGTGGGCGCTTTCATCGGGATTGGTCTCATCCTGCTGCACAACCATCATCAGAACAAACCCATCCCCTTCGGCCCCTACCTGGCCATCGCCGGCTGGATCGCGCTGCTGTGGGGCGATACCATCACCCGCTGGTACCTCACGACGTTTCTCTGATCAAAGGCAGCACTGACCCATGTATGTAGTCGCAATCACCGGCGGAATTGGCAGCGGCAAGACCACGGTTGCCAATCAGTTTGCAGAGCTCGGCATCGAAGTAGTGGATGCGGACGTCATCGCCCGCGAGGTCGTCGAGCCCGGTACCCCGGCCCTGGCCGCCATTACTGCCCATTTTGGCTCAGCAGTCATCACTCCCGCTGGCCAGCTCGATCGCCGTCGGCTGCGTGAGCGGGTCTTCACTGACCCGCAGGCCAAGGGCTGGCTCAACGCTCTGCTCCACCCCCTCATTCGCACCGAGATGCAGCGCCAGTGTGCGGCCGCTCGCTCCCCCTATTGCTTGTTGGTAGTGCCCTTGCTGGTGGAAAACCGGCTCACTGCCCTGGCCAATCGGGTACTGGTGATCGACGTGGACGAGGCGACCCAGATTGAACGAACCTGCCGCCGGGACGGCGTGAGCCGCGAGCAGGCCCAAGCCATCCTGGCCGCCCAGGCGAGCCGGGCCGAACGGCTGGCGGCAGCCGACGATGTGCTGGATAACCAGAATGGCACGCCCGAGGCGATAAAGAGCCGAATTTTAACGCTGCACGAGACATATCTGGCATTTGCCTCTCAACAAGCCCGCCAACTGTGAGTACACTAGGCCGGTTTATGGCTGGCCAGGATTAGGCATGATTTACGATTTTCCCCTCAATGAAAAAAGCCGGACCTATCTTCGTCTGGAGTCCCTGTTTTCCCAGATCCGCGACAATCTGGAGAGCGACCAGTCTTGGGCACATATCGCCTTTTTCAAGGGTCTGTTCGACCTGCAGGAGTTGCTGGAACGCGGCGACCTGCGCGCCGATCTGATCAAGGATCTGGAGCGCCTCGGCCAGCGCCTGAGCCACTGGGCCAGCCTGCCCGATGTCGACCTGGAGCAGATCAGCCAGATGCAACAGGAGAGCGCCCAGCTCTCCCGCAACCTGCTGAGTGCCCCACGTCCCGGTGCCCGCCTCAAAGAGGATCGGCTGCTCGGCTCCATTCGCCAGCGCTTCTCCATTCCGGGCGGGTTGTGCGCCTTCGACGTGCCGCAACTGCACCACTGGCTGGCCACCCCGGCCATCGCCCGTCATCAGCAGATGCAGCTGTGGCTGAGCGACATCAATCTGTTGATGAACGCCATCTCCCTGCTGCTGCGACTGTGGCGTGAGTCCGGCAACTTCAGCGAGCAGGTTGCCGTCAATGGCTTCTTCCAGGACACTGCCGAGAGCGCCGAGCTGATCCGCATTCGTTTGACCGGCACCCAGCAGTGCTACCCCACCCTGAGCGGCCACAAGAACCGGTTCGCCCTGCGTTTCCTGCCCACCACGGAGCAGCAGATCGGTGATGTCCCCTTCCAGCTTGCCTGCTGCTGAGGAGTATTCATGGTGACCAAAGTAAAGTGCCCGACCTGCCAAACCGAGCTGGAATGGGGCCCGCAAAGCCCGTTTCGCCCGTTCTGCAGCAAGCGCTGCCAGCTGATCGATCTCGGCGAGTGGGCCGACGAGGAGAAGCGGATCCCGGGGGAAATAGACCCGGAGCTGCTACCATACCCCGAAGAAGGGGAGCAGTGGCAGTAAGCCAGCAAATAAAAAGGGCCGATACGGCCCTTTTTATTTTGGTATGCACTGCGATTCACATCAGCCCTGTGCAGCCAGCGATGCCTGCAGGCGCGTCACGATCGGGCCATTGGCGTCGGGGAAATGGTACTCGTGCAGCGAGGCCAGCGGCACCCAGCGACACTCCTGCCCCTCCTTGCCGAACGGCTCGCCGCTGAAGCGGGTCACCTTCCAGATATCCAGCAGCACCTGCTTGTCCGGATAGTCGTGATGCAGTTCCATGAAGGGGGCGCAATCCTGCACCCGGATCCCGATCTCTTCCCACAGTTCGCGATCCAGCGCAGTAAGCAGATCCTCCCCGGCTTCCACCTTGCCGCCTGGAAACTCCCAGCGATCCCCCTGATGGCGATCGGCGGAGCGCTTGGCGATGAAGATATCGCCCCGTTCGTTCTCGATGACGCCGACCGCCACCCAGATCCGTTTCTTCTGTTCCATCATTGTCCTCAACGTAAACACGGCAAACGGGCAATCCAGGGCGCCAGCCGACGGGCCTGCGGCTCCCTTTGTGCCGTAAAGATATCCTGCCCCACATGCTTGCTCCCGCCAGGGGCGGGCTGCGGCCAGGGTATGGCGCCTGGCGGCGTGAAGCAGCGATCGTGTACCAGACAGCTCTGCGAGAGATAACCCCAGAGCCGATCGCGCAAAAACCATTGGTCGATGTTTGGCGTCTCCATCACGTCGGGCTGATAGCCTTCGAGCAGGGGTGCCAACGGTGGCAATACGCCGGCCACCCCGCCCCACATCCCCGCCAGCACCAGATCGGTATGACTCCACCAGTCGCGCATGATATGAAACCAGCGCGTCGATGCAAGCCACTCCTGTACCGCCAGCCGCTCGCGCACGCCCGGTACCGAATCCACATCCCGCACCAGGAAGCGCCCCACCAATGGATCATTGGCCACCTGGAAGCGCCAGCACAAACGCTGACGCAAAGTCTGACCGGCAGGTTGCAACAAGAGCTCAGCCCCCAGTTCGCGCAGCGCAGCGAGCAACTCGGCCGGCACGCTCTCATCCACGTAGAAACGCACCCGCCAGCCCGGGTAGAGATAGGCCGCTGCCAGCACATTGTCGATGGCCCCCCCGCAGATAACGGGGCTCACTGCCCCACAGGGAAAAAGCGATGACATCCAGCTTGCCACTGCCATCGGCCAACCAGACGGCCGGTTCTGCCGCAGGCAATGACCAGGATGGTGGCGCCTTGCCCGCCGACCGGGCCTTCAGGGTCAATGAGCGGGTTCCCGCCAGGGCGGCCTCATCGTAGCGATCCTGCTTGGCCAGCGAGGCGCAGAGGGCGTCCAGCGCATGGAAATCGTCGGGGACGCGCTGCAGCAAGGTCTGCAAGCGTGCTACTGCCAGCTCGTACTGACCGGCCCGCGACAGGCAAGCGCAGAGGTTGCGCAGCACCTCGTCATTGCCGGGTTCGGCCTTGTGGGCCATCTCCAGCACCTGCGCCGCGGAAGCCGGGTCATCGCACAGAAAGAGGTAATAGGCAAACTGCAGCTGCAAGGCAATCGGCTTGGCTGCGCTGCCGTTGAGCCGGGCCAGCAGTTGCTGGATGGCAACCTGGCGCTGGCCCGCCAGCCAGCTGTTGTGGGCAGTAGTATCCCATCCTGTCGGCATCTTGCTCATCGCACGGCTCTCCTTCTTTGCCTGCCGGAAATGAATGCACCGCCCGGAGGCGGTGCATCATCGTCATTGCGCTATCAGGTCAACTGACCGTGGCAGTGCTTGTATTTTTTGCCTGAACCGCATGGGCAGGGGTCATTGCGTCCCACCTTCTGCTCATCCCGCACGAAGGTAACCGGGGCCGCTTCGGCCTGGGCCTCGTCGTCAGCCAGCTGGTTGTCGGCCGCAGCATGGGTGTAGGTGCGGGGAGCGGCTTCGGCCTGCTGGCGCTGCTGCTCTTCCATCGCCTCCACATCGCGTTCCTGAACCTGTACCCGGCTCAGGATGCTGACCACGTCGCGCTTCAGGGTTTCCAGCATCTGGGTGAACAGATCGAAGGATTCGCGCTTGTACTCCTGCTTGGGGTTCTTCTGGGCGTAACCGCGCAGATGGATGCCCTGACGCAGGTGATCCATGGCCGCCAGGTGCTCTTTCCACAGGCCGTCCAGGGTTTGCAGCATCACCGCCTTCTCGAAGTTGCGCAGCACTTCCTTGCCGACCAGCTCTTCCTTGTGGGCATAGAGTTTGGTGGCTTCATCCAGGATGCGCTCGCGCAGCTTCTCTTCATAGAGCTTGTCGTCTTCCGCCAGCCACTGCTGCAACGGCAGATCCAGTGCGAAGTCAGACTTCAGACGGGCTTCCAGACCCGGCACGTCCCACATCTCTTCCAGGGACTGCGGCGGGATGTACTCGTCGATGATGGCGCCATAGACATCGTCACGGATGACGTGGATGGTCTCGGAGATGTCGCTGGTGTCCAACAGCTCGTTGCGCTGCTCGTAGACCACCTTGCGCTGATCGTTGGCAACGTCGTCAAACTCCAGCAAGCTCTTGCGGATGTCGAAGTTGCGACCTTCCACCTTGCGCTGGGCATTTTCGATCGCCTTGGTCACCCACGGGTGCTCGATGGCCTCGCCCTCTTCCATCCCCAGCTTCTTCATCATGCCGGTGACGCGATCGGAGGCGAAGATCCGCATCAGGGTATCTTCCATGGAGAGGTAGAAACGGGAGGAGCCCGGGTCGCCCTGACGACCGGAACGGCCGCGCAGCTGGTTGTCGATACGACGGGATTCGTGGCGCTCGGTACCGATAATGTGCAGACCACCGGCGGCCAATACCGCATCGTGACGCACCTGCCAGGCCGCTTTCAGCTCGGCAATCTGCTCCTCGGTCGGGTTCTCCAGCTGGGCGATTTCCGCTTGCCAGTTGCCCCCGAGCACTATGTCGGTACCACGACCGGCCATGTTGGTGGCGATGGTGACGGCACCGGTCTGACCGGCCTGGGCGACGATCTCCGCTTCCATGGCGTGGAACTTGGCGTTCAGCACCTTGTGCGGGATGTTTTCCTTGGTCAGGATGCCGGAGAGCAGCTCGGAGTTCTCGATGGAGACGGTACCGACCAGTACCGGCTGGCCGCGCTCGACGCAACCGCGAATGTCTTCGATGATGGCGGCATACTTCTCGTTGGCGGTCAGGTAGACCAGATCGCCCATGTCCTTGCGCACCATCGGCTTGTTGGTCGGGATAACCACGGTATCCAGGCCATAAATTTGCTGGAATTCAAAGGCTTCGGTATCGGCAGTACCCGTCATGCCCGCCAGCTTGTCGTACAGACGGAAGTAGTTCTGGAAGGTGATGGAGGCCAGGGTCTGGTTCTCGTTCTGGATCTTGACCCCTTCCTTCGCCTCGACTGCCTGATGCAGACCATCGGACCAGCGACGGCCCGGCATGGTACGGCCGGTGTGCTCGTCGACGATGACGATCTCGTCCTTCTGGACGATGTAGTCGACGTTGCGCTCAAACAGGGTGTGAGCACGCAGGCCGGCGTTGACGTGGTGCAGCAGGCTGATGTTGGTGGCGGAGAACAGGGAGTCGTCCTCGGCCAGCAGCCCCTCTTTCTTGAGCAGCTCTTCCACGAAGATCTGGCCGTTCTCGGTCAGCAATGCCTGGCGGTTCTTCTCGTCCACCGTGTAGTGGCCGTCGCCGGTGTACTCTTCGGAGTCTTCCTTGTCCTGCTTGACCAGCAGCGGGATCAGCTTGTTGACACGGATATAGAGCTCGGAGCTGTCTTCTGCCGGGCCGGAGATGATGAGCGGGGTACGGGCTTCATCGATGAGCACCGAGTCCACCTCATCCACCAGCGCGTAGTTGAGCGGACGCTGCACGCGCTGCTCTGGCGAGAACGCCATGTTGTCGCGCAGGTAGTCGAAACCGAATTCGTTGTTGGTACCGTAGGTGATGTCGGCGGCGTAGGCGTCACGCTTCTGGGACGCGTCCATGCCGGGCACGTTGCAGTCGACTGTCATGCCGAGGAAAGCGAACAGCGGGCGGTTCGCCTCGGCGTCACGCTTGGCCAGATAGTCGTTCACGGTCACCACGTGCACGCCACGACCGCTCAGGGCGTTCAGGTAGGCCGGCAGGGTCGCGGTGAGGGTTTTACCTTCACCTGTCTTCATCTCGGCGATGCGGTTGGAGTTCAGCACCATGCCACCGATCAGCTGAACGTCGAAATGACGCATGCCGAACACCCGGCGAGAGGCTTCACGCACGGTGGCAAAGGCCTCCGGCAGCAACTGCTCCAGTGTCTCACCCTGCTCCAGACGCTGACGATACTCGGCCGTCTTGGCCTGCAGCTGTGCATCGGACAGAGCTTCGAACTGAGGCTCCATCGCATTGATCTGTTTTACAATTTTGCGCAGAGCCTTGAGCGTTCTGTCGTTCCGGCTGCCGATAATCTTGGTAAGCAGTGTGCTAATCATGGGTACCAACTATTCTGGTTATATAAGTGTTCCGTCACTGGAACCTGGAGAAAAAAACCTAACCCCGTCTGGCATTGAGAAAACGCGCGGGGTCCACCTGACGACCATCTTTCAACACTTCGTAATGCAAATGGACCCCGGTCGCGCGACCGGTGCGTCCCATCAAGGCAATTTTCTGGCCCTCATCGACCAGGGTGCCCACTTCGACCAGCAACTTGGAGTTGTGGGCATAGCGGGTCACCAAACCATTGCCATGATTGATCTCCACCATGTTGCCAAATTCCGGATGACGGCCCGCCCAGCTCACTACGCCCGGGCCCGTCGCCAGAATGGGAGTGCCGGGCTTGCCACGGAAATCCACCCCTTTGTGCATCTTGGCACGACCGTTGAACGGATCGACCCGGCCACCGAAGCCAGAGGAGACCCAAACCCGCTCCTGCTTGACCGGTGTTCCGGAAATAAAGCCGGCATCGGTTATATGGTGATTCATGATGAAAGATTCAAGTACCGACAGCTGCTCTTCACGACTGCTGAGCTGCTGGCTGAGATGCTTCATGGAGTCCTGCAGCTCGTTGAGGCTGACTTCCAGATCCGCATCATAGGAGGGGCCGCCCATGGGAGGCAGCTCCTTGAAATTGAACTCTTCGGGATCGAGGTCGGCCTTTTCGGTCAGCCGCTCGCCGAGCGCGTTGAGACGACCCAGCTGCCCCTGCATGGTGCCCACCTGGGCGGCCAGCATGGCAAGCTGTTCGCGGGCTTCGTCAGCCCCTTGCGTGGATTTTTGCTGTTCGGCCATGGCCAGCGCGACTTCCAGCGCCTCCATTTTTTGATGCCAGCTCTGCCAGAGCCAGCCACCACTCAGGGCCAATACAGTGAAGAAGATACCGCCGACCCAGGCCAGACGTTGTTTAGGTAAGTGCAACTTGCGTCGCTGCTTGCCATTGAGGATCAGGGTAATGCTCATAGAAATCAGTCTGCTCGGTCAGGTGTGGCCATTGGCCCGCACGGGAAATAAAACCGGGAGATAATCGGTATTACAGAATGGAGTAAACAAATGACGGAACGTCGGTGCGGAGAGAAGACCGACGTTCCGTTGCACAGCTATCAGGCCAGAACCAGACCGTTATCGTAGTAAGCGATGGGCGCTTTGTCGCCCTCACCCTCGAAGGTCACCAGTTCCCAGGCCTCCTGCTTGGCCAGCAAGGCACGCAGCAGCTTGTTGTTCAGGGCATGGCCGGTCTTGTAGGCACGGAATTCGCCGATAATGCTGCGGTTACACATGTAAAGGTCACCGATTGCATCCAACATCTTGTGTTTGACGAATTCATCTTCATAGCGCAGACCATCTTCGTTCAGTACCCGGTAGTCATCCAGCACCACGGCGTTTTCCAGGCTTCCGCCCAGCGCCAGGTTCTGGGAACGCAGGTACTCGATGTCACGCATGAAACCGAACGTACGAGCACGGCTGATCTCTTTCACGAAAGAGGCACCGGAGAAGTCCAGCACGCAACGCTGATTGCGTCCTTCAAATACCGGATGCTGGAAGTCGATCTCGAGATCCATCTTGAAGCCGTTGCGATAGGGGTGGAATTCCGCCCACTTGTCGCCGTCTTCAACCCGGATGCTCTGCTTGATCCGCACAAACTGCTTGGGCGCATTCTGTTCACGGATACCAACTTCTTGCAGCAGGTAGATAAAGGGGTGCGCACTACCGTCCATCACCGGGATCTCGGGCGCATCAACCTCGACATAGAGGTTGTCGATGCCCATCCCGGCCAGCGCGGCAGAGAGGTGCTCAATAGTAGAGACTCGGACACCGGCTTCATTGACCAGAGCGGTACAAAGCACGGTATCACGCACCTGATCGGCATTGGCTGGCAGCTCAACCACAGGATTCAGATCGGTACGCAAGTAAACGATCCCTGTGTTAACAGGCGCCGGACGGAACGTCATTGTGACTTTCCGGCCCGAATGCAGGCCGACACCGGTGGCCTGGACACTCGTTTTCAAGGTTCTTTGTCTAATCATGGGCGTATCCGCTTAACAGCTCAAATTCCTGACCAGATGGTCGTTGCCGGGCCATCTTAGCACATTCCTTAAGCAACAAACAAACCAGCGTCATTGGAGGCTTAGTCAGCTTGCTTGCGCAGGAACGCAGGAATATCGAGATAATCCGGTTCGCGACGAGCTTGCGGCTCGGCGTTGACCACCTTGGCCGGAGCCTCTTCCATCACGCGAGACTGCAGGGCTTCGCTGATCAGGGGCTGACGGGCCGGACGCTCTTGTACCATGTTGTTCTTCACCAGCGTGATGTCCGGCTTGCGCTCGGCACCGATACCGGTGGCAACCACGGTCACGCGCAGTTCGTCGTGCATTTCCGGGTCGATTACGGTACCTACCACCACGGTGGCGTTCTCGGAGGCGAAGGCCTTGACCGCGTTACCCACGGTTTCGAACTCTTCGATGGTCATGTCCATGCCGGCGGTGATGTTGACCAGGATGCCACGGGCACCGGCCAGATCCACGTCTTCCAGCAGCGGGCTGGAGATGGCTTTCTCGGCCGCTTCTTCGGCGCGGTCATCACCGGAGGCGGAACCGGTACCCATCATCGCGGTACCCATTTCACGCATCACGGTACGCACGTCCGCGAAGTCGACGTTGATCAAGCCCGGACGGGTGATCAGCTCGGCAATGCCCTGTACCGCGCCAAGCAGTACGTCGTTGGCAGCCTTGAAGGCGTCCAGCAGGGAGATACCGCGGCCCAGCACCTTCAGCAACTTGTCGTTGGGGATGGTGATCAGGGAGTCGACGTTCTTGGACAGCTCTTCGATACCGTGAGCGGCGAAGCCCATCCGCTTCTTCCCTTCAAAGGAGAACGGCTTGGTTACGACAGCAACTGTCAGGATACCCATCTCGCGGGCCACTTCGGCCACGATCGGCGCAGCACCGGTACCGGTACCGCCACCCATGCCGGCGGCGATGAACACCATGTCGGAGCCAGTCAGCAGCTCACGCAGCGCTTCCCGATCTTCCATGGCCGCATCGCGACCCACTTCCGGATTGGCTCCGGCACCCAGACCCTTGGTGATGCCACCGCCGATCTGCAGGGTTGTGTTGGCGCTGGAGTTACGCAGAGCCTGAGCGTCGGTGTTGACGGTAATGAATTCAACGCCTTCGATGTTTTGACGAACCATGTGCTCGACCGCGTTGCCGCCGCCGCCACCCACACCAATCACTTTAATGACGGCTTCGTCAGTGTGGCTATCCATAAATTCAAACATGTTGTCTCTCCGCTTTATTTGCCTGACTCAGCAAAATCTTTTAGAACTCGCCACGCAACCAGTTGCTGACCCGTTTGACCAGCCCACCTACGCTTGCCTTGGCGGCATATTCCTTGCTACTGCCGGTGGATTGATGGGTGCGGCCATACTGCAGCAACCCGACCGCGGTCGAGTACACAGGCGCCTGCACATAATCACTCAATCCCCGGATATTCATGGGCTCCCCTACCCGGACCTGGCTCTGGAAGATCTGCTCTGCGCACTCCACAATGCCTTCGATCTGGGCAGCGCCGCCGGTCAAGACCACACCGGCTGCAAGCTGATGCTTGACCCCCTGCGCTTTCAATTCGCTTTGTACCCGCACCAGCTCATCATTCACCATGGAGAGCAACTCGGTGTAACGGGGCTCAATCACTTCAGCCAGTGTCTGCCGCTGCAGGCTGCGCGCCGGACGACCGCCGACACTGGGTACTTCAATATTGTCTTCCTTGCTGACCAGCCGGCCGAGGGCGCAGCCATAGCGCACCTTGATCGCCTCCGCATCCAGCGGCGGGGTGCCGAAGGCATAGGCGATGTCGCTGGTCACCGTGCTGCCGGCGTACGGGATCACCTTGGTGTGACGCAGGGCACCGCCGGTAAACAGCGACATGTCCATGGTGCCGCCACCGATGTCCACCACGCAGACACCCAGCTCTTTCTCGTCTTCGGTCAGCACGGCGTAGCTGGACGCCAGTGCGGAGAAGATCAGCTGATCCACCCGCAGACCCACCTTCTCCACACATTTCTCGATGTTGCGAGCCATGTCGTTGTGGCAGGTGATCAGGTGCACCTTGGCCGCCATCCGCACGCCAGAGAGGCCGACCGGGTTCTTGATCCCTTCCTGGTAGTCGATGGCGAACTCCTGGGGCAGCACGTGCAGCACCCGGAGCTCATCGGACAACCGTACCGACTTGGCGGTGTGGATGACGTTGTCCACGTCTTCCTGGGTCACCTCTTCATCGGAGATGGGCACCATGCCGGTTTCATTGCGACAGTCGATATGCTTGCCGGACAACCCCAGATAGACGGAGCTGATCTGGCAGTCGGCCATCATTTCAGCCTCTTCCACCGCGCGACGCAGGGACTTAACCACGGAATCAAGATCGTTGACCCCGCCCTTGTCCATGCCGCGAGAGGCGTGACTGCCCATGCCGATGACATTGAGCTCACCGTCTGGCAGCACTTCGCCAACCAGAACCGCCACCTTGGTTGTGCCGATATCCAGCCCGACAATCAGATTTCTATCTGCGGTTTTGGTCATTCACTTTCTCTTCGTTCTTCTTCCAGCCAACTGCCATTCCGGTGTCGTATCGAAGATCCACGTAAGCAACCCGCTCACGAGGCTCGATGACCGGAAAGGCATCGATAAACCGCTGCAATCGAAGCGCAATATCCGAGCGCCCCAAAAACAGCTGAATGTTGCCATCCAGGGTCAGTTCCCAGGCATGGCGGGGGGTCAGATTCACCCCCAGCAGCTTGTACCCTCTGGCCGCCAGCTGCGCCTCGTATTGGCGGCTGGCCTCCAGCACCTTGACGGCCTGATCTTCTGGCCCTGACAGCTGCATCAGAGGGGTCTTCACCCTGTCCGGCGCACTGAACACCTCACCCTTGGTGTTGACGAAGCGGTTGCCGTTCCAGCGGGCCGCGACCGCCTGTTCGGTGAGGTAGACCTTGATCTTGTTGGGCCACTTCTTGCGTACCGAGACCTGGGCCACCCAAGGCAAGGCGTTCAACCGCGCCTGCAATTCGTTCACATCCAACTCGAAGAAGTTGCGCAACTCGGCGCCATCCAGCACGGCGCTGCGCAGTTCATCGGTTTGCAAATACTGGTGTTGCCCCTGCAGCAACAGCTCGCTCATGGGCAACCGATTGGCATCCGTCAGCCAATCTTTAACATCCAGCGCGGTCTGGTAGAGGCCCCACATGACCAGGATGAAAAATCCCACCCCGGCGATGAAGCCCCCCTTGGTGCGCCCTTGTGCCCTTGCCTCCACCCGATCGATCCCCGTTTAACGCGCCATGCCGGCCCTTTGCAGACCGGTTCGCCATTATATAGGCCCCGGCTTGGCGGTCAAAATACTCATTGGGCCCTCAGGCGCCGGATTTCATGCTCTCGATGCTCAATTTCATCTCGCCAAGACGGCGAGCCAGTGCGCCGACGTTCCCTGCCCCCTGGGTCAGTACCAGATCGCCCTCGCCGACCAGCCCGGCCAGCACCGCCGGCACATCGTCCGGCGTCGCGACAAAGATGGGCTCCAGGCTGCCGCGGGAGCGGATGGAACGGCACAGGGCACGGCCATCGGCGCCCGGAATCGGCTCTTCACCGGCGGCATAAACCTCCAGCATCACCAGCACGTCCACCTTGGAAAGCACATCCGCGAAGTCTTCGTAGAGATCACGGGTACGGGTGTAGCGGTGCGGCTGGAACACCATCACCAACCGCTTCTCGGGCCAGCCGGCGCGAGCGGCGTTGATGGTGACCTTGACCTCGCTCGGGTGGTGACCGTAGTCGTCCACCAGCATGGCCTTGCCGCGACCGGTCTCGAACTCGCCATATTGCTGGAAGCGGCGACCGACCCCTTCAAACTTGGCCAGCGCCCGGATGATGGCATCATCGCCGATCCCGTCCTCGGTGGCGACCGCAATCGCCGCGGCGGCATTGAGCGCATTGTGGATGCCGGGCAGATTGAGAGTCACCTCCAGCTCGCCGGCATCTTTGCGGCGCACCCGGAAGCGACTGCGGTTGCTGGTCTGCACGAAGTCCAGCACCTGCACGTCGGCATCATCACTCAGGCCGTAGGTGATGGTGGGACGAGCGATCTCCGGCAGCATGCCGCGGATTACCGGGTCATCCACGCACACCACGGCCAGCCCGTAGAACGGCAGGTTGTGCAGGAAGTCGATGAAGGTGGCCTTCAGCTTGGAGAAGTCGCCACCATAGGTATCCATGTGATCCGCTTCGATGTTGGTCACGATGGAGACCATCGGCTGCAGATGCAGGAAGGAGGCGTCGCTCTCGTCCGCCTCGGCAATCAGATAGCGGCTGCTGCCCAGGCGGGCATTGGTTCCGGCGCTGTTGAGCAAACCGCCGATGACGAAGGTCGGATCCCGGTCCGCTTCGGCATAGATGCTCGCCACCAGACTGGTGGTGGTGGTCTTGCCATGGGTGCCGGCGATGGCGATGCCGTGGCGGAAACGCATCAGCTCGGCCAGCATCTCGGCGCGGCGCACCACGGGGATGCGCAGCTCGCGGGCGGCCAGCAGCTCGGGGTTGTCCTGCTTGATGGCGGTAGAGACCACCACCACGCTCGCCTCGTTCACGTGCTCGGCACTGTGACCGACGAAGATGTGGGCGCCAAGGGACTCGAGTCGCTCGGTCACCGCATTGCGGGCCAGATCCGAGCCGGTTACCTGATACCCTTCGTTGGCAAGCACTTCGGCGATACCGCCCATCCCGGCACCACCGATGCCGATGAAGTGGATGCGACGCACGCGGCGCATTTCAGGGATAACGGTACGCAGTTTTGCCAGTTCAACCTTGGTCATAGTTCTCTCTCAATCTGCCCGGTCGCCAGGCGTTTGCACTCATCGGCAACCCGCTCGGCGGCATCGGTAATGGCCACGCGACGGGCGGCCTGAGCCATGTTCAATAGGGTTTCCCTGCGCCCGGCAAGCCAGGAGAGACGGGCAGCCAGCGAGGCCGTCGTCAGCTCGGATTGGGGCAGGAATTCAGCCGCACCGCAATCGACCAGGGTCAGGGCGTTGCGGGTCTGGTGATCATCCACCGCGTGAGGCAGTGGTACAAAAATGGCGGCGACCCCGGCGGCAGCCACTTCGGAGACGGTCAGCGCCCCCGCCCGGCACACCACCAGATCGGCCCAGGCATAGGCACCGGCCATGTCCTTGATAAATTCACTCACTTCAGCCGCAACACCCTGCTTGGCGTAGGCTTCGGCCACGGCATCCCGATTGCCCTTGCCACACTGGTGACGTACCTCGATGGGCACGCCGGCCGCCGCCACCGCTGGCGGCACCTGCTCGTTGAGCACCCGGGCCCCCAGGCTGCCACCGACGATCAACAGCCGCAGGGGCTCTGCCCCGCTGCGCAACTGGGGATCCGGCAGTGCCACCACTTCGGGGCGTACCGGATTGCCCACCACGGCGGTGCGACGGCTCGGCGCGAAGGCGCCCGGAAATGCCATCAGCACCCGCTTGGCGAGGCGAGCCAGCAGCTTGTTGGTCAGGCCTGCAGCAGCATTCTGCTCGTGCAGCAGCAGCGGGATACCGGACAGCCAGGCCGCCACGCCACCCGGGCCGGAGGCAAAGCCGCCCATGCCGAGCACCACGTCGGGGCGAATGGTCTTGAGCACCCGGCGCGCCTGCAGCACTGATTTGACGATGCGATAGGGCGCCACCAGCAGACGCTTGATGCCGTTGCCACGCACCCCCTGGATATCGATGAAGGAGATGGGGTAACCATGGGCAGGCACCAGCTCGGCCTCCATCCGGTCGGCGGTGCCGAGCCAGTGAATGGTCCAGCCCTGGGCCTTGAGGCGATCAGCCACGGCCAAGCCGGGGAACACATGGCCCCCGGTACCGCCTGCCATCACCAACAGCGTCTTGCTCACTAAACCTCCCGCACGCGCGCCTGGGCACTGGCCTGGCGCAACTCGAAATCGATACGAATCAACATGCTCACCGCCACCATCATGATGATGAGGCTCGAACCACCATAACTGACCAGCGGCAGGGTCAACCCCTTGGTCGGCATCATGCCGCTGGCTGCCCCCACGTTGACGAAGGTCTGGAAGCTGAACCAGATGCCGATGCCGATGGCCAGATAGCCTTCATACAGTCGCTCGGCCACCAGCGCCTGGTGCCCCAGCTTGAGCGCCTTGATTGCCAGCGCAAAGATGAGAAACAGCGCGCCCAGCACGCCCACATAGCCCAGCTCTTCCCCCAGGATGGCGAACACGAAGTCGGTGTGCGCCTCCGGCAGGTACTCCATCTTCTGGATGGAGTTGCCAAGCCCCTCGCCAAACCAGCTGCCACGGCCGAAGGCCATCAGCGACTGGGTCAGCTGGTAGCCGCTGCCGAACGGATCGGCCCAGGGATCGAGGAAGGAGGTCACCCGCCGCATCCGGTACGGCTCGGCGATGATCAGGGTCACCACGGCGCTCACCCCCACCAGGATGAGGCCGATGAACTGCACCAAGCGGGCGCCGGCCAGGAACAGCATGCCGAGCGAGGTGACGAACATCACCACCACGGAGCCCAGATCGGGCTGGGCCAGCAGCAGGATGGCCACCACGAACAGCACCGCCATCGGCTTCATGAAACCGATGAAACGCTCGCGCACCTCGCTCTGACGGCGCACCAGATAACCCGCCAGATAGACGAACAGCGCCAGCTTGCCGAACTCGGCCGGCTGCAGGTTGAACGGGCCAAGCGGCAACCAGCGCACCGAGCCGTTGACGCTGCGGCCCACCAGCAACACCAGCACCAGCATGACGATGGCCAGCAGCAGCATGGGGCCGTTGTAGTGCTGCCAGCGCGCCATCGGCACCTGCAGCACGAACCAGGAGATGCCGAGCGCCATCAGCAGAAACAGGCCGTGACGCTTCACGAACATGAAGGGATCGTTGTTGATGGCGATCCCCTCCGGGATCGAGGCGGAGGCCACGATCACCAGACCCACCGCCATCAGCGCCAGCGCCAGCACGACCAGCTGCCGGTCATAGAGACCGGCAGGGCGCGCCGGCAACAGCCAGCGCTGCAAGAAGCCTGCGACTGCGCGAAGGGCGTTCATAACTTCTGTACCAGCTCGGTGAAACGATCACCGCGCGCTTCGAAAGACTTGAATTGGTCCAGGCTGGCGCAGGCCGGCGCCAGCAGCACCCAGTCGCCGGGTCTGGCATCGGCAGCCGCCTTGGCGACCGCGGCATCCAGATCCGCCACCCGCTCGGTCTGCTCACCCAGCGCCAGCAGCACCTCGGCATCCTGGCCAAAGCAGTACATGTGATCGATCTGGCTGCCGAGCAGGGCCTGCACCGGGCCGAAATCCTGGCCCTTGCCCTGGCCACCGGCCAGCAACAGCAGACGGCCTTTCACCGACTCACGCACCCCGGCCACGGCAGCCAGAGTCGCCCCCACGTTGGTGGCCTTGGAGTCGTTGATCCAGCGCACCCCGTTTACCTCCCGCACGAAGCGAGCACGGTGGGGCAACCCCTCGAAACGGCGCAGTACTCGCAACTGCGGCTCGCGCGGGATACCGACCGCATCGCACAGGGCCATGGCGGCCAGCGCGTTGGCCTGGTTGTGGGCGCCGACGATCTTCATCTCGTCCACCGCCAGCAACGGCTCGCCGTGCAGGGTCAGCCAGTGACGGCCATCCAGCTCGCAGCGACCGTAACCGTTGCAGTCAAGGCCGAAGCTCTGCCACACCTGCCCCACGTCGGGCAGGGTCTGGGCATCGTCGCGATTGATCAGGATGTGCTGTGAGTGCTGATGGATCTCCATCTTGGCGGCGCGATAGTCGGCCATGCCCTGATAGCGATCCATATGATCTTCACTGAGGTTCAATACCACGGAGGCGGCGGCGCGCAGGCTGTGGGTGGTCTCCAGCTGGAAGCTGGAGAGCTCCAGCACGCAGAGATCCATCGGCTGCTTGAGCAGCTCGAGCGCCGGCGTGCCGATGTTGCCACCCACCCCGACCTTGAGGCCGGCTTCGGCGATCATCTCGCCCACCAGGGTGGTGACCGTGCTCTTGCCGTTGGAGCCGGTGATGGCGATCACCGGCACCTGGGTCTCGCGCACGAACAGCTCGATGTCGCCGACGATGCGCACCCCGAACTCGGCGGCCGCTTGCAGTTCGGGCGTAGCCAGGGCAATGCCCGGGCTCGCCACTATCATGTGCGCCTGCTTGAGCAGCTCGCCATCCAGCCCGTGGATGAGCGCCACCTCGGCAGGCAGTTGATCCTTGCCGGGCGGGTTGGCGCGGGTGTCCATCACCAGCGGCGTCACGCCACGGCCGAGGAAGTAATCGACGCAGGAGAGTCCGGTTTTGCCGAGTCCGATGATGATGACCATGGCTTACCTCACCTTCAGGGTGGCGAGGCCGAGCAGCACCAGCATGAGCGTGATGATCCAGAAGCGCACGATGACGCGCGGCTCCGGCCAGCCCTTCTTCTCATAGTGGTGATGGATCGGTGCCATGCGGAAGATGCGCACGCCGCGCAGCTTGTAGGACCCCACCTGCAGGATCACCGAGACGGTCTCCATCACGAAGACGCCGCCCATGATCACCAGCAGAAACTCCTGACGCACCAGCACGGCGATGGTGCCGAGCGCGCCGCCCAGCGCCAGGGAGCCCACGTCCCCCATGAATACCTGGGCCGGGTAGGTGTTGAACCAGAGGAAACCCAGACCCGCCCCGACGATGGCGGTACAGACGATCACCAGCTCGGAGGTATAGGGCACATAGGGAATATGCAGGTAGTTGGCGAAATTGACGTTGCCGGTGGCCCAGGCGATGAAGGCGAAGCCCCCCGCCACCATCACGGTCGGCATGATGGCGAGACCATCCAGGCCATCCGTGAGATTGACCGCGTTGGAGGTGCCGACGATGACGAAGTAGGTCAATACGATGAACATCAGCCCGAGTTGCGGCATCACGTCCTTGAGGAAGGGCACTACCAGCTGGGTCTGACCGTCGTGCGTGGCGGTGGCGTAAAGGAACACGGCCACCCCCAGCGCAACGGCGGATTGCCAGAAGTACTTCCAGCGGGCGATCAGGCCATCGGTGTTCTTGCGCACCACCTTGAGGTAGTCATCGGCAAAGCCGATGGCGCCATAGGCGCCCAGCACGAACAGCACCAACCAGACATAGGGGTTGTCGAGGCGGCACCAGAGCAGCACCGAGATGAAGATGGCGGCAATGATCATCAGGCCGCCCATGGTCGGGGTGCCTTTCTTGCTCAGGTGCGACTCGGGTCCGTCATTGCGGATCACCTGGCCAAATTTGAGGATCTGCAATCGGCGGATGAGGCGAGGCCCCATCCAGAGCGCCACCACCAGGCCGGTGATGATCGACAGGATGGCGCGAAACGTCAGGTAGGAGAAGACGTTGAAGAAGGTGAAGTGCGGGGTGAGCAGTTCCGCCAGCCAGACTAGCATGTGGCTGACTCCTGACGGTCTTTGACCATCTCGACGATATCTTCCATACGGGAGCCGCGGGCACCCTTGACCAGGATCGCGATTTCTTGATGTGTATTTATCATTTGCGCAAGCACTTCAAACAACGACGCCTTGTTATCGAAATGTCGGCCAGCCGCGGCATCTGCGGTGTGGCGACTCTGTTCCCCTACGGTCAGCACGGCATCGAGGCCGCGCTCGCTGGCGTGGCGTCCGACCCGGGCGTGCTGCTCGGCGGACTCCTCACCCAACTCCTTCATGTCACCGAACACCAGCACCTTGTAGCCGCTCATGGCGGTCAGGGCATCGATGCCCGCCAGCACGGACTCCACGCTGGCGTTGTAGGTATCGTCCACCAAAGTGAGACCACCCCAGCGCTGGACGCAGAAACGGCCCTTGACCGGCGCCATCTGCTCGAGCCCGGCCTTGACCGAGGCGAGCGAGGCACCGAGCGCCAGCGTGCCGGCGGCGGCGGCCAGGGCGTTCGCCACGTTGTGGCGGCCCGGGATGGCCAGGGTCAGGCTCACTTCGCCCTGCGGGGTCACCATGACGAACTCGGCACAGCCCTGCTGGTTGATCACCACGTCTTTGGCGTGGAACAGCTGACGCTGATCCTCGATGGAGAAGGCGCACTGGATCCCGCGAGCCTGCCACTTCGGCCAGAATTCGTTGTCGGCATTGACGATGGCGCAGCCACCTTCACCCAGCCCCTCGAAGATTTCGCTCTTGGCGTGGAATACCCCTTCCAGCGAGCCGAAGCCCTCCAGGTGGGCGGCCGCCACGTTGTTGATGATGGCGGCATCGGGTTTGGCCAGCGAGGTGGTCCAGGCGATCTCGCCCGGGTGGTTGGCCCCCAGCTCCATCACTGCAAACCGGTGTTGCGGCTCGAGGCGCAGCAGGGTCAGCGGTACCCCCACTTCGTTGTTGAAGTTGCCGGCGGTGGCCAGCACGTCCCCTTCCTGACGCAGGATGGCGGTCGCCATCTCCTTCACCGTGGTCTTGCCGCAGCTGCCGGTAATGGCCAGCACTTTCGGGTTGATCCGCTCGCGCACCAGCCGACCGAGGCGACCCAGTCCCTTGAGACTGTCGGTCACCACCAGCTGGGGGATCGCCAACGGCAGTTCACGCTCGACCAGCAAGGCCGATGCCCCGGCGGCCACGGCCTGCTCGCAGAAATCGTGGGCATCGAAACGTTCGCCGCGCAGCGCAACGAATAGCGCGCCTGCGCCCAAGGTACGGGTGTCGGTGCTGACAGCCGTGATCGCTCCGTCTTCACCAATCAGACGGGCATCGAGTACCTGCGCCAGCTCGGCAAGCCTGAGGGTCATCATGCGAATGACTCCAATAATGTGTGCAAAGCGGCCGCGACGGTTTCCCGGTCGCTGTAGTGCCGCTTGTCGGTTCCAATGATCTGATAATCCTCGTGACCCTTACCGGCCACCAGGATGATGTCCTGTTTGCTCGCCTGGCTCAGTGCCAGCTGGATTGCCTTGGTCCTGTCGTGCTCGATCTGCACGGCGCCGGGATCGCGAAGACCCGCCACCATGTCGGCCATGATCCGGGCCGGCTCCTCGGTACGGGGATTGTCATCGGTCAGGATCACGCGATCCGCATGCAGCTCGGCCATGGCGGCCATCATGGGACGCTTGCCGCGATCCCTGTCGCCACCACAACCCACCAGGCACCAGAGCCGTCCTTCACAGTGCACCCGCAGGGCCTGCAAGGCCTTCTCCAGCGCATCCGGCGTGTGGGCATAATCGACCACGGCGAGCGGCGCCTTGCCTCCACCGAAGCACTCCATGCGGCCGGTTACCGGCTGCAGTTGCGGCGCGCTGGCCAGCAACTCGTCGAAGTCATAACCGAGCACCAGCATGGCGCCCATCGCGGCCAGCACATTGCTGACGTTGAAGCGCCCGAGCAAGGGGGCGGATAATACACCATTCCCCCAGCTGGAGTTAATCTGCGTGCGAAAACCTTGCTGGTGGAAATGGGGATCCTGCGCCGTCAGCTGTCGCCCCGGGTGACCGGCCACCGGGCCGTGCACGCTGAACGCCACTGCGGCCGGATAGGCGGCCAGCCATTGGCGGCCCAACCGGTCGTCGGCATTGAGCACGGCGCAAGGTTCGTCCACCAGTTTCAGCAGCTCTTCCTTGGCGGCGCCGTAGGCCTCCATGGTGCCGTGATAGTCCAGATGATCCCGACTCAGGTTGGTGAACACGGCAGCGGCAAACGGCAGGGCCGCCACGCGATGCTGTACCAGGCCGTGGCTGGACACCTCCATCGCCACCAGATCCGCCCCCTGCGCTTGCAGAGCGGCCAGATTGGCCTGCACCTGCACCGCGCTGCCGGTGGTGTTTTCCGCTTCCACCAGATCGCCGAACAGGCCGTTGCCGATGGTGCCCATCACCCCGGCCTTGCCCCCCAGCAGGGTGCGCCAGTTGGCTACCAGCAGCGCCGTGGTGCTCTTGCCGTTGGTGCCGGTGATGCCCACCAGATCCAGCTTGCCGGCCGGCTGGTCGTAGCAATAGCCGGCCAGCTCGGAGAGCCTAGCTGGCAGATCCGGGATCCCGAGACAAGGCACACTCAGTGCCGGTGCCACGAATTCACCGTCCTCTTCAAACAGTACGGCGGTCGCTCCCTGAGCCACCGCCTGTTCGATAAACCGTCTTCCATCCACCTGATGCCCGCGAATCGCCACGAAGAGACAACCGGGCCCGACCCGCCGACTGTCCAGCTGGATGTCGGTAAGCGCGAGCGCCGGGGCAGTAATGCCAAAGGGGCGCATCAGTTGATCAAGTGCGCGGGACAACATTGGAAGCCTCCGTACGGGCAAGTTTGGTGGGCACCGCAGGCGGCACCGCGTCGGGACGAATATTGAAGAGCTGCAGTACCCCGCCCATGGCTTCGGCAAACGGCGGCGTCGCCACGGCGCCACCGTAGTAGGCGTCGCCCTTGGGCTCGTTGATCACCACTACCATGACGAAACGGGGATTGCTGGCCGGGGCGAAACCGGCGAACCAGGCCATGTAGTCCTTGCCGTAGCCACCCGCGACGGCAACCTTGGCGGTACCACTCTTGCCGCCGACCCGATAACCGGGGATCTGCGCTTTCGGAATGGCATTGCTGACCACGTACTCCAGCGCCTGCAGCATGGCGGTGGCGTTGTTGTGGTCGATGACCTGCTCCCCCTTGGGCGGCTCGGCCACCTTGACGATGGAGAGCGGCACCCGCTTGCCCTTGTTGGCCAGGGTGGCATAGGCGGAGGCCAGCTGCAGCGGGGTGACCCGCAGGCCATAGCCGAACGACAGGGTGGCCCGTTCGATGTCGGACCAGCGCCGGCGCTGGGGCAGCATGCCGCTGCTCTCACCCATCAGGCCGCTGCCGGTGTCCATCCCGAAGCCCACCATGCTGAGGGTGTTGATCATCTCCTGCGCCGGCATCCGCAGCGCGATGCGCGACATGCCGATGTTGGAGGAGTAGCGCAGAATGTCGTACAGGTTGGTCGCCTTGTGGATACTCACGTCGCGAATCTGCTTGGCCCCGATAAACAGTGGGCCGCCAGGAATGGTGTCCTTCCAGCTGGTAACGCCGGCCTGCAGCGCGCTGAGCAGGATCAACGGCTTGACGGTGGAGCCCGGCTCGTAGGTATCAGTCACCACCCGGTTGCGCACCCGGAAACTCTGGTACTGACCGCGGTTGTTGGGGTTGTAGGAAGGGGTGTTGACCATGGCGAGCACCTCGCCGGTCTTGACGTCCAGCATCACCATGGAGCCGGAGGTCGCCTTGTTCTCGTCGGTGGCCCGCTTGAGCGCCCGGTAGGCCAGCGCCTGCACCCGTTGATCGATGCTCAGCTGCAGGTCGTTGGCGTTCTTGCCCTCTTTGACCAGACCAAGCCGCTCGATGACCCGGCCCTGCCTGTCCTTGCGCACCCGCATCTCGCCAGGGGTTGCCGTCAGCCACTCGTTGTAGCTGCGCTCGATCCCCTCGATGCCGCTACCGTCGATGTTGGTTACCCCCACCAGATGGGCGCTGATTTCGCCGGTCGGATAGAAACGGCGCGCCTCGGGGCGCAGATAGATGCCGCCCAGCTTGAGGCCCTTGATGTATTCCGCCACCGCCGGCGTCACCTGACGCTGCAGGTAGACGAAGCGCTTGCTCGGGTTGGAGATGCGGTGCTTGAGGGTGTTGATGTCGAGCTTGAGCACGGCGGACAGGGCCAGCCAGGCCCGCTCGTTATGGATGGCGCCAGACTCGTGCACCGTCTTGGGATCGGCCCAGACAGCTTCAACAGGCACCGACACCGCCAGCTGCTCGCCGTTGCGATCGGTGATCATGCCGCGCACCGCCTGAGTGGCGGTGGTACGCAGCGAACGCATGTCCCCCTCCTGGCGCAGCCGATCCGGGTCGATCACCTGGATCCAGGCCAGTCGCAGGATCAAGCCGGCAAACGCAATGCCGATGAAGAACACCAGCGTGCGAAAGCGCCACGGATAGAGTGACGGAGCTTTGACCTTGGGTTGGGCCTTGGCGGAAGCCTTGCGTTTCATGGTTGTGTAATTACCTTCTCGGTGGTCACCAGCGGGCGAGCCATCTGCAACTTGTCCATGGCCAGACTCGCCACCCGGGAGTGCTCGGCCAGTGTCCCCTGCTCCAGCAACAGGTGCCGCCATTCGATATTGAGGCGATCCTCCTCCGCCATCAGGTCGTTCTGCTTGGCCGTCAGACCGCGGGTCATGTTGGTCACCAGGATCACCGCAAAGGCGGTGATCAGCACCGCGATGGCCAGCACCACCTGCAGCTTGTGCCGCCAGAGATCACCGAGGATCTCCCTGGCCAGATGAACGCGCACCTCGCTCATGGCTTACTCCGCCAACCGCTGGGCAACCCGCAGCACCGAGCTGCGGGATCGGCTGTTTTCATTGACCTCGTGCTCGGAAGGCTTAAGCGCCTTGCCGACCGACTTCAATTTGCGACCGCCGGCCAACTGGGCCTCGGTCAACGGAATGCCGTGCGGCACTTCCGGGCCTTTCTCATGCTTGCGAATGAAATGCTTCACCAGCCGATCTTCCAGCGAGTGGAAGCTGATGACGGAGAGACGACCTTCCGGTGCCAGCACCTGCAGGGCCCCGTTGAGCGCAGTCTCGATCTCGTCCAGCTCGCTGTTGATGTAGATGCGGATGGCCTGGAAGCTGCGAGTGGCGGCGTGCTTGCCCTTCTCCTTGCTCGGATTGACGCGGGCAATCATCTCCGCCAGTTGACGGGTGCGGACATAGGGCTCGGTGACACGATCGTGCACGATGGCGCGGGCGATCTTCTTGGCGAAACGCTCCTCGCCAAAGGTCTTCAGCACCCAGGCGATGTCGTCCACATCGGCGCGAGCGAGCCATTCGGCGGCGCTCTGACCGGAGGTGGGGTCCATCCGCATGTCGAGCGGACCGTCCTTCATGAAGCTGAAACCGCGCTCGGCATCGTCCAGCTGGGGAGAAGAGACCCCCAGATCCAGCAGGAAACCGTCTACCTTGCCCAGCAGGCCGCGTTCATCCAGATAGGAGGCAATACCGGAGAAGGGGCCGTGCACGATTTCGAAGCGGGGATCCTGGATCTTGGCCGCTTCTGCAATGGCCTGGGGATCCCGGTCGATGGCGATCAGCCGGCCGTTGGGGCCAAGCTGCTGGAGAATGAGACGAGAGTGACCACCCCGGCCAAACGTACCGTCGACGTAGATGCCGTCCGGCTTGATGGCCAGCCCTTCAACGGCTTCGTGCAGCAGCACTGTGATGTGTTCAGCGGCTTGGGTCATTTATAAAGAGAAATCCTGTAGTCGTGGCGAGCTTGCCCAGTCGTCTTCGGGCAAGCCCTGAATGTCGTCATTGACCTGTTGTTGCCAGCGGGCTTCATCCCACAGCTCAAACTTGTTGAGCTGGCCCACCAGCATGATCTTCTTGTCCAGCCCGGCGTGGCTGCGCAGTGGCTGGCTGAGCAGCAGACGGCCATTGCCATCCAGCTCGCATTCGGTCGCATGCCCGAGCAACAGCCGCTGCAGGCGGCGCTCAAGGGGATTCATGCTGGAGAGCGTCTTGAGCTTGCGCTCGATCTCTTCCCATTCGTTCAGGGGATAAAGCAGCAGGCAGGGATGGGCAATATCGATGGTGCAGACCAGCTGGCCCTCGCTTTCGTCGCGCAGCCAATCACGGTACTTGGTCGGAATCGCCAATCGCCCCTTGCTGTCGAGGCTGATGGCATGCGCACCACGCAACAAATTGCAGTCCCTGAAAATGAGTTAAAGGGGGCAAACCGCCCGATAAAAACCACTTTGATCCACTTTTCCCCACCTTGAAGTTTAAGGACGTGCTGAGGGCTTTTCAAGCGAGGATCTCGGGCATGGGGAACATATTGACGCAGCGTTTCAGCAGCAAGGATTAAATGAGTTGATTTTCCACAAGTTATTTGCGTAAGAGGCGTATCGATTAATTGCGAAGAATTAAAAGCTCAGCAGGGTGAACCAATAAGCAGCGGTATGATCCTCTCAGATTCACAGGCACCCACATAACTCAGGCATTGTGTATAAAAAATCCATAACCAACTGATCTATATGCATAGAGCCAGCTATCTCACTATCCGCCAACGCATATATCTCTCGGTACAAGCTGCTATTTTCTCGCCAATAAAAAAGAGCCTCGCGATAAATCGCAAGGCTCTTCAGGAATAGGTCGGAGTCGGCCTGTAAGCCGGGTTCTGTACCGGGTTGCCCCGGGTAGCAATCATTCCTCTAGGCCAGCAATCGCTCGCTGGCTCAAGCAACCTACCCGCCCCCAACGCGGGCCGCGCCAATAGGGGCCTATTTGGTCTTGCTTCGGGTGGAGTTTACCGTGCCACGAACTGTTGCCAGTCGCGCGGTGCGCTCTTACCGCACCCTTTCACCCTTACCTGATCCCTTGCGGGCCATCGGCGGTTTGCTCTCTGTTGCACTGGTCGTAGGCTCACGCCCCCCAGGCGTTACCTGGCACCCTGCCCTATGAAGCCCGGACTTTCCTCCCCTCCGCCCGTCTGTCCCGAGGGACACAACGACGAAGCAGCGATTGCCCAGCCAACTCCGGGCGCGGATTATAGCCTTGTCCGGCACCTCGGGTAAACCTGCAATTGAGTTTTAACCGAGTTAATCGCACTCGAGAGAACGCCAAGGCTGGCCTCCGGCCTGCATCTGCCCGCCTCAGTAATGTTCGAGGCCGTACTTGTAGAGCGCGTTCTTCTTCACCCCGTGGATCTCGGCGGTGAGCGCCGCCGCTTTTTTGAGCGGCAGTTCGGCCACCAGCAGCCCCAGGGTACGGATCGCCTCGGCCGGCAGTTCCTCTTCCGTTTTATTGGCGCCCGCGACCACCAGCACGATCTCGCCGCGGCAGCGATTTTCGTCTTCGCCCAGCCAGACCAGCATCTCGGAAGCGGGCAGACCGTGGATCGACTCGAAGGTCTTGGTCAGTTCGCGGCACACCACCACCTGGCGTTCGCCGAGAATGCGGGCGATTGCTTCCACCGTGTCCTGCACCCGACGCGGGGATTCGTAGAACACCAGTGAACGGGTGTCTTCGATCACCGCCTGCAAACGGTCGTCACGTCCCTTGCTCTTGGCGGGCAAAAAACCTTCGAAGGCAAACCGGTCGGTGGGCAGCCCGGCCGCAGAAAGTGCCGTGATGGCAGCGCAGGGGCCGGGCAGCGGCACTACCTTGACCCCGGCTTCGCGACAACGGGTGACCAGGTGATAACCGGGGTCGCTGATGAGCGGCGTACCGGCATCGGAGACCAGGGCCACGTTCTTGCCCTCTTTTATCCGGCCGATCAATACATCAGCCTTCTGCTGTTCGTTGTGATCGTGCAGCGCGAAGGTGGGTACCGAGATTTGATAGTGGCTGAGCAGGATGCCGGTATGACGGGTATCCTCGGCAGCCACCAGATCGACACTGCGTAAAATGTCCAATGCACGCTGGGTAATGTCAGCCAGATTGCCGATCGGGGTGGGGACTATGTACAGGGTTGGGATGTCACTCATGGGAGCTCCGAGTGTCCCGACAATTGTGTCGCCATATTGGCCCGTTTACACTATGGAGAATTTCAACACTGGTCGGGGAATGAACTTGAACCGGGTTACAAAGCAGCTAAGTGTATCACGACTCTTCGGCATCCTACTCGCGGCAGTACTGCTTGCCGCCTGTGCGTCGGAGCCCAATCAATCAGCCGGACAATCCGGCATGCCGTCGGCCTTCTCGGATCTGACCAAGAATGCCCAGTGGTATCTGGCACAGGTGGATCCGGCCAAGCCGGCCGAAGCCTTCACCTGGCAGGTGATGGCGGCGCGCAGCTATCTGGCGCTCGGTCAGGCCAAGCCGGCCGCGGCCCTGTTCCAGCAACTGCAGAAGCAGGGCCAGAGCGCCGAGCAAAAAGCTCAGCTGCAACTGTTGCAGGCTCACCTGCTGCTCGCCCAGGGCAACGCCAACCAGGCGCTGATCCTGCTGGAGGGCAAACCCGAGGTGGCGCTGGATGCCGATACCCAGAAGGACTGGTATCGCCAGCGGGTGGTGCTGCAACTGGACATCAACAACAAGTTCGGTGCCGCCAAGTCGCTGATCCTGCTGGAGCCCTATCTGGCCCAGAACGAGCTGGCCACCAATCACCAGCAAATCTGGTCACTGCTCAAAAGCATGACCCCCTCCACCCTGCAGGCACTGGAAGAGGCGCCGGCTCCCGACGTGACTACCGGCTGGCTGCGACTGGCAGCGCTGGTGAACGAGTTCGGCGCCCAGCCCAATCAGCTGGCACGCCAACTCGCTGGCTGGAAGCAGGCCTTCCCGAACCACCCGGCCCAGAAAGACATGCCGGCGGGTCTGGGCGATCTGGCGACCAGCAACATCAATACCCTGCAGCAGATCGCCGTGTTCCTGCCGCTCTCCGGCAATCTGGAGCCGCAGGGCGCCGCCATCCGCAACGGCATGCTGATGTCTTACAAGGAGAATCAGGGCCAGTTCACCCTGAACTTCTACGACACCCAGACCAAGGCGATGGGCGAGCTCTACAAACAGGCGATTCAGGAAGGGGCCAACATGATCATCGGCCCGCTGCTCAAAGACCGGGTCGAGGAGCTGCTCAAGTCCAATCCGACCGTGCCGGTGCTGGCTCTCAACGAGCTGGACAAGCCAATCGTCAACGACAACACCTTCTACTTCTCCCTCTCCGCCGCCGCCGATGCAGCGCAGGCCGCCCAGTACCTCTACGGTCAGGGCTATCGCAAGCCCCTGCTGATCGCCGCCCAGGGCCGGATCGGCTATGGCAGCATCAAGGCGTTCGAACAGGCCTGGGCCACCGTGAGCCAGGACAAGCCGGTCGTCGCCACCTTCGGCGCTCGCAACGAAGTGCAGGGCATGGTCAAGAACGCTCTGAGCGGTCGCTCCACCGCCCGGGCCGGCGAAGTGGTGCAGCTTGCTGACACGGCGCCGCGCAGCATCGACGTGGTCTATGTGGTCGCCAACAGCCTGGAGACCCGGATGATCAAGCCGTATGTGGACATCTCGGTCAATCCGATGGGCAGCCTGCCGATCTACAGCAGCTCGCGCAGCTATGACAGCGCCACCACCGAAGTGGCTTCCGAGCTCAACGGCATGCATATCTCCGATATGCCGCTGCTGCTGGGCGGTTACGAGAAGCAGCGCGAACAGATTGCCCTGCTCTGGCCGCAAACTCAGGGTGACCTGCTGCGACTGTTCGCGCTGGGCTACGATGCCGTGGCACTGGCGGAAAACCTGCAGCAGATGCGCAAGGTCAATGCCATGCAGCAGCCGGGCATGAGCGGCCAGCTGAGCGTGGATGCCAGCGGCAACATAGTGCGGGTACTGGACTGGGCCACCTACCAGAACGGCAAGCTGGTCAGCGACAGTGCCATGCCTCAGCTCGAGGGAGCCCCCCATGAAGGGTCTATTGGCACGGATGCACCAGCAGTGGCAGAACCTGTTCCCGTCAGCACCGAGCAAGGGACAGCACTTTGAGCAGCTAGCGGAACGCTGGTTGCAGGCCCGCGGCCTGCAACCCGTGACCCGCAACTACCGCTGCCGGGGCGGCGAGATCGATCTCATCATGCGCCAGGGGGAGACCCTGGTGTTTGTTGAGGTCCGCTACCGCGCCCAGACCAGCCATGGCGGCGCCGCCGCCTCGGTCACCCGGCGCAAGCAGCACAAGATCGTGCTGGCAGCGCGCCACTATTTCAAGCAACATGCCATCAACGAGGCCAGCCAGGCCTGCCGATTCGATGTGATCGCGTTCGAGGGCGACCAGCCAGACTGGATCCAGAACGCATTTTAAGAGGACCCCATGACTGACCGCATCAAAGAGAACTACACCGAGAGCATCCAGACCAAGATAGCCGCCGCCGAGGCGCTGCCGGATGCCATCCATACCGCAGCCCAGATGCTGACCATCTGCCTGCTCAATGGCCACAAGGTGATGGCATGCGGCAACGGTCCTTCCGCAGCGCTGGCCCAGCTGTTCATCTCGGAATTGGTCAACTGCTACGAAACCGAGCGCCCTTCCCTGCCCGGCATGGCGCTGACCCCTGACATGGCCACCATCAGCGCCATCGCCACCGATCACGGTTTTGAAGAGGTGTATGCCAAGCAGATCCGGGCGCTCGGTCAGCCCGGCGACATCCTGGTGGTCATCACCACCACCGGCAACAGCCGCAGCCTGATCAAGGCTGCCGAGGCCGCCCTCTCCCGCGACATGACCATAGTGGTGCTGGGTGGTGGTGACGGTGGCGAGATCGCCGGCCTGCTCGGTCCCAACGACGTGGAGATCCGGGTGCCGTCGGCTCGTCGGCCCCGCATTCTGGAAGTGAACCTGTTGACCCTGCACTGCCTGTGTGATCTCATCGACCAGACTCTTTTCCCGCAACAGGAAGATTGAAACCATGAACAAGCAAATGCTCCTGCTCGGCCTGCTGGCCGGCACCCTGCTGCTGCAAGGTTGCGCAGCCGTAGTGGTTGGCGGTGCCGCCGGCACCGCCAAAGCCTCCGGCGATCGTCGCACCCTGGGCGCCCAGTGGGACGATCAGGCCATCGAGCTGAAAGCGGCCAACCTGCTGGCTGACAACAAGCCGCTGAGCGCGGCCAGCAAGATCAGCGTCTACAGCAACAACGGCCGTGTGCTGCTGGTCGGCCAGACACCTTCTGACGCTTACAAGCTCGAAGCTGGCAAGATAGTGGCCCGCATCGAGGGGGTGCGCCATGTCTACAACGAATTGCGCCTCGGCCAGCCGGTCAGCATAGGGGTTCGCAGCAATGACTCCTGGATCACCTCCAAGGTGCGGGCAGACATGCTGGGCGCCAAGAATTTTGACAGTGCCAAGGTCAAGGTGGTCACCGAGAACGGCGAGGTATTCCTGATTGGCCTGGTGACCCGCCAGGAAGGGGATCACGCCGTCGAGATCGCCCGCCACGTCAGCGGCGTCAAGCGCGTCATCAAGGCCTTCGAGTTTGCCCAGAACTAGCGCTGACCACCGGCTCTCGGCATAAAAAAACGCAGCCAGCTGGCTGCGTTTTTTATTTGATGACCTTCAGGGTCGGACGACCGCTCGGACGCGGTGGTTCCGGCTCGGGTTCCACCGGCGCTTCGGCTTGCTCCAGCCAGAGGTCATAACCCGGCTCGGGCGGGAACAGGGTCCCCACGCCGTTTTCCCGGGCATGGATGGCCAATACGGCCGCCATCGGGATGTAAACCTGCTGGGAGACACCACCAAAACGGGCGCTAAAGCTGATGGCTTCATTGTCCATGTGGAACTGCCCTACCGCACGGGGTGCGATGTTCAGCACTATCTGTCCATCCTGGACAAACTGCATCGGCACCATCACATGAGGGATGTTGACGTTGACCACCAGATGCGGGGTCAGGTCATTGTCCAGCAACCAGTCGAAGAACGCCCGCAGCAGGTACGGGCGACTGGGTGTCATTGTCGGTTCCATGCTCATACGCCGGCACGGATCTCGCGCTCGGCTTCAGTCAGGGAAGCCTGGAAAGACTCGCGCTCGAACAGACGAACCATGTAGGCCTTCAGCTCTTTGGCACCACGACCGGTGAAGTCGATGCCGAGGCTCGGCAGACGCCACAGCAGCGGGGCCATGTAGCAGTCGACCAGGCCAAACTCTTCGCTCATGAAATAGGGCATTTCACCGAAAATCGGCGCGATGGCCAGCAGGTTGTCCCGCAGTTCGGCACGCGCCGCATCCACGTCGGTACCCGCCATGATCTTGTCGGCCAGAGAATACCAGTCCAGCTCGATACGATGCATCATCAGACGGCTGTTGCCGCGGGCCACAGGGTAGACCGGCATCAGGGGCGGGTGCGGGAAGCGCTCGTCCAGATACTCCATGATGATGCGTGAGGTGTACAACGCCAGCTCGCGATCGACCAGGGTCGGTACGGTGTTGTAGGGGTTCAGCTCGGCCAGCTCATCCGGCAGGTTGCTTGGGTCAACCTGGCAGATATCTACGCTAACACCCTTCTCCGCCAGGACAATACGCACCTGATGGCTGAACATATCGTTGGCACCGGAAAACAGCGTCATTACCGAACGCTTATTGGCAGCTACAGCCATTGAACCCTCCCGTCATTAAAAAGCAGAAACGGCAATGAAGCCTCTTGGTCTTCATTGCCGTGCATTATATTACCCGGATCTGGTCGCTTAGTGAACGTCGCGCCAGAATTCCTTCTTCAACAGCACAGTGAAGATGAAGAAGATCACGATGAAGCCAAGTACCCAGAAGCCCATGCGTTCGCGCTCCTGTTGTACCGGTTCAGCCGAGTAGACCAAGAAGTTTACCAGATCCAGTACCGTCTGATCATACTCTTCGTTATTCATTTCACCGTTGCCGTCAGATTTGACACTGACAACCTGCTGTACTTCCACTCCGTCGACGGTGTGGGTCGCGAACTCGGCGCGGGGCGTGCCTTGCAGAGGCTCCAGCACATGGGGCATGCCCACGGACGGGAATACCACGTTGTTCACGCCAAACGGACGGGTCTCATCCACGTAGAAAGAGCGCAGGTAGGTGTAAATCCAGTCGGCACCACGTACCCGGGCAACCAGGGTCAGGTCGGGGGGCGGGGCGCCAAACCATTTGGCCGCATCCTTGTCCGGCACCGAGTTTTCCATCAGATCACCGATCTTGGCACCATTGACGATCAGGTTGGCCGCCATCAGATCTTCCGGAATACCGATGTCTGCCGCCACCCGGTTGTAACGCTGGTACTGGGTGCTGTGACAGCCAAAGCAGTAGTTCATGAAGGTGGCCGCACCACGCTGCAACGACGCCTTGTCGTTCAGGTCATAGTTGGCCTTGTCCAGGTGCACTGCCCCGGTGTTGGCAAACACCAGCGACGGCAGCAGGGTCAGCACTGCAAAAATTATTCTTTTCATTTAAATGTCACCCTCTCCGGCAGCGGCTTGGTGCTTTCATTCTTGCTGTAGAAGAACAACAGGACGAAGAACCCGAAATAACCCAGGGTACAGATCTGGGCGATCAGCGTCAGGGTCGGAGTCGATGGCAAGACGCCGAGCACCCCGAGAATGATGAAGCAGACCACGAACTGGGCGATGTTCAGCTTGTGCAGGGTACTGCGATAGCGCACCGAACGTACCTTGCAGCGATCCAGCCAGGGCAGCAGGAACAGCACCACGATGGAGAGCCCCATCATGATGACGCCCAGCAGCTTGTCAGGCACCGCCCGCAAGATGGCGTAGAAGGGAGTGAAGTACCACACAGGCGCAATGTGGGCCGGGGTCTTCAGACCATTGGCCACTTCAAAGTTCGGCTTCTCGAGGAAATAACCCCACATGTCCGGCTTGAAGAAGATGATGGCGCAGAACAGGAACAGGAAGCCTGCAACGCCGATCATGTCCTTGACGGTGAAGTAGGGGTGGAATGCCACCGCATCCAGCGGCCAGCCGTTCTCGTCCTTGTGCTTCTTGATATCGATGCCGTCCGGGTTGTTGGAACCCACTTCGTGCAACGCCAGAATGTGCATGGCAACCAGCATCACCAGTACCAGCGGCAGGGCGATGACGTGCAGCGCGAAGAAGCGGTTCAGGGTAGCGCCGGAGATGACGTAGTCACCGCGGATCCACAGGGTCAGATCGTCGCCGATGACCGGAATGGCGCCAAACAGCGAGATGATGACCTGGGCCCCCCAGAACGACATCTGGCCCCACGGCAGCAGATAGCCCATGAAGGCTTCCGCCATCAGGCAGAGGAAGATCAGCATGCCGAAGATCCACAGCAGCTCGCGCGGCTTCTGGTAGGAGCCGTAGATCATGCCGCGGAACATGTGCAGATAGACCACGATGAAGAACGCAGACGCGCCGGTGGAGTGCATGTAGCGCAGCAACCAGCCGTAGTCCACATCCCGCATGATGTACTCGACGGAGGCGAAAGCACCTTCGGCGGAGGGGTTGTAGTTCATGGTCAGCCAGATACCCGTGATGATCTGGTTGACCAGCACCAGCATGGCGAGCGAGCCAAAGAAGTACCAGAAGTTCAGGTTCTTGGGCGCCGGATACTTGGCCATGTGGTCGTTGTACATGGCAGTGAGCGGAAAACGGTAGTCAATCCAGCCCATCAGTTTGGCAAACATGGTCAGGCCTCCTTGCCATCGGCACCGACCAGGATGGTGGTGTCGCTAAGATATTTGTACGGCGGAATGACCAGGTTCAAGGGTGCTGGCACCCCCTGGAACACTCGACCAGCCATGTCGAACTTGGAGCCATGACAGGGGCAGAAGAAGCCTGAAGTCACGCCCTGCACCTGCTCGCCAAAGCTGTCCGGCAGATAGGAGGGGGAGCAGCCCAGATGAGTGCAGATACCGACGGCCACGAAGATCTCCGGCTTGATGGATCTGTAACCGTTGTGGGCATAGTCGGGTTGCTGGGGCTCGTCGGAAGCCGGATCGCGCAACTTGTCGTCGTGCGCGGCCAGGGCATCCAGCGTCTGCTTGGTGCGTTTCACCACCCAGACCGGCTTGCCTCGCCACTCAACACGGATGAGCTGGCCTGGTTCCAACTTACTGATATCCACTTCTACCGGAGCACCCGCCGCTTTGGCTTTGGCACTCGGGTTCCATGACTTAATAAACGGCACTGCGGTAAAAGCAGCTCCTACCCCACCAACGGCGACCGTTGACCAGGTAAGAAATCTGCGGCGACCGGTATCAACTGGCGCATTGCTCATCCAAAAACTCTCCCATGTGGACTCCGCACATTCTTATTGTGTCCCTGTTCCCCTTTCTTCCGTGACAACAGCGGCGGAAGCGGAGTTACAATTGTCACAGAAAAACCGAGGGAATTTTAAAGAAAAGATAACAACTTGACAAGAAAGAGAAGCGAAGGTCAAAAACAATAAATACACAATTTTTTGTCTTTTGTGACGTGGTGTTAGCAATACCATTGGTAATATTACCAATAAAAAAAGCCTGGCACATGGCCAGGCTTTTTTGACACTCGCGAGAGTGCGTACCAAAAGCGAATTAACGCTTGGAGTACTGCGGACGCTTACGAGCTTTGTGCAGACCGACTTTCTTACGCTCAACCTTACGGGCATCGCGAGTAACAAAGCCTGCTTTACGCAGTTCGGAACGCAGGGTTTCATCGTACTGCATCAGAGCACGAGTGATACCGTGGCGGATCGCACCAGCTTGACCGGAGATGCCACCACCGTTAACGGTGATGTACAGGTCCAGTTTCTCGGTCATCTCAACCAGTTCCAGCGGCTGACGAACTACCATGCGGGCAGTCGGACGGCCGAAGTACTGCTCCAGGGAGCGCTGGTTGATTACGATTTTACCGCTACCCGCTTTGATAAATACGCGAGCAGTGGAGCTTTTGCGACGGCCGGTACCGTAGTATTGATTTTCTGCCATTGTTGCCAGTTCCCGTTAGATATCCAGTACTTGAGGTTGCTGAGCAGCATGAGCGTGCTCGGCGCCTGCGTAAACTTTCAGCTTACGGAACATGGCACGGCCCAGCGGACCCTTCGGCAGCATGCCTTTGACGGCAGCTTCGATTACCATTTCCGGTTTACGCTGAATCAGCTTGTCGAAGCTGATGGACTTGATACCACCCGGGAAACCGGAGTGAGCATGGTACATTTTGTCGGTAAATTTCTTACCGGTTACGTGTACCTTCTCAGCGTTTACAACGATGATGTAATCACCGGTGTCAACGTGCGGAGTGTACTCAGCTTTGTGCTTACCACGCAGACGAGCAGCGATCTCGGTTGCGATACGACCCAGAGTTTTACCTTCTGCGTCCACAATGTACCAGTCACGTTTTACGGTTTCTGGCTTGGCAACGAAAGTTTTCATTAAGTTAAACCCAATTACCTGTTACAGACCCAATTGCTTATGGGGGCTCTCCCACAAACAACAAACGATGGCCTACCTGTACCCCTTCGAATACAAGTAAAGCTTAAAGTGTTGCTGTCTTATCGACAGCTGTAACGTGGGCCGGGCGATTATAAGTGAAGTTGCCTTAAATATCACCTGCTAATTTCACTGCCATGAAGCTAGCAAATGTCGCCCGGCCCTACCTGCCGCAGATGCCCATCCGACTGGCAGGCGCGGTATTGTGACTAAGGAAGGTGCACTCTGGCAAGGTATTCGTGCGATTGCATTTCCTGAAGCCGTGAAAGACAACGTTTGAACTCGAAATTCAGCAGCCCGTTGCCATAGAGTTCCTGCATCGGCACCGCCGCCGATATGATCAGCTTGACGTGCCGCTCATAGAACTCGTCCACCATGGCGATGAAGCGCCGCGCCGCGTCATCCGTGCCCGCCCCCATTGGCTGCACATTGGCCAGCAGGACGGTGTGAAACAGCCGGGCCAGCTCGATGTAATCGCCCTGTGAGCGGGGAGTACAGCAAAGTTGCTCAAACTCCATATAGAGCACACCTTCTCCCATCCCCAGCGACGCCAGCTGACGGTGATTGATCTCGACACTGCCCGCCCGGGCCTCCTCCAACCCGGTTAACTGCCCAAAATAACGATCCAGATTGGATTTTGCCTGCTGATCCAGCGGGAAGTGATAAATCTCCGCCTGCTCCAGCGTGCGCAGGCGATAGTCGGTGCCGCCGTCCACGTTAAGTATCTCGCAATGGCGCTCGATGAGCGCAATCGCCGGTAGAAAACGGGCGCGCTGCAGACCATTTCGATACAAATCCTGCGGCGGTATGTTCGAGGTCGCCACCAGCACCACCCCGTGGCCGAACAACTCCTGAAACAGCGTTCCCAACAGCATGGCATCGGTGATGTCGGAGACGAAAAATTCGTCGAAGCAGATGACGTCGGTCTCGCCGGCCAGCTTGCTGGCGATCAGCTTGAGCGGATCGGCCTGACCGGTCAGCCCCTTGAGCTCATCGTGCACCCGGTGCATGAAACGGTGGAAGTGAATGCGCAGCTTGCGCTCTCCCGGCAAGCTGTCGAAAAAAGTATCCATCAGCCAGGTCTTGCCTCTGCCCACTCCGCCCCACATATATAGACCCAGGATGGGCGTGCGAGGTTTCGGCTTTTGTAGCCAGCCCAGCAGGCCGCGGGATCTGGTCGGAGTCGGGGTTTGGCACAAATCCTGATAGAGTCGCTCCAGACGGGCCACTGCCATCGCCTGGGCGGGGTCGGCCACGAAGCCGGGGCGCTGCAAATCCTGCTGATACTTTTGCTGCGGGGTCATCCTGTCGATTGCCTTCAAGTCCCTGAATGAAGGACAAAATGGTATCACGCTCTCGGGGTGCACGGTATAGTGCCATCAAGGCGTAGCGGCCGCTTTGGCCGCATCAACCCACATTGATTTAGCTGTAACAAGGAGCTTCTATGAGTCTGTTAAACGGGATCCTGCTGGCTGTCGCCGCCTTGATTATCGGTGTCATCATCGGCCGCTTCACAGTGCGCAGCCGGGATGCCGGCCGTCTGGAACAAGAACTGAAGAAGGCTCACAAGGAACTGGAAAGCTACCAGGGCCAGATCAATACCCACTTCGCCGACAGCGCCGCCCTGATGGAGCAACTGGCCGAGCAGTACCAGACCCTTTATCGCCATATGGCGGAGCAGAGCAAATTCCTGGCCAAGGCTCAGGAGCCGCTGTTCCGTGAAACCCTGCTCGACGAGAGCAGCGATGTCCCGGCCAATGAAGAACCGGGCGTTCCACCCCGTGACTATGCCGGGGCCTCCGGTCTGCTCAAGCAGTCCAGTTAGTTCCCTGCGGAACTAATTGCGCGGTAGCGTGGTCAGACCTTGACGATTGCATTGCAACTTTTTCTGGGAGCTGTTTTTCATATGCGTAAACCTCTTTCTGTGCTCAGTGTGTTAGCCCTCAGTGTCGGTATCGCCATGTCTGCGGCCCCTGTACAGGCTGCACTGCCCTCTCTGCTGGCGAACAATCAGGAGATGCCGAGCCTGGCGCCGGTACTCGAGCAGGTCACGCCTGCCGTGGTCAACATTTCAGTCTCCGGCAAGAAGATCACCCGCCAGCGTCTGCCGGAACAGTTCCGTTTCTTCTTCGGCCCCAACATGCCCGACGAGCAGGTGAGCGAGCAGCCCTTCCAGGCGCTCGGCTCCGGCGTCATCATCGATGCCAAGAAGGGCTACGTGATCACCAACGCCCACGTGGTGCACGAGGCGGACGAGATCAAGGTCAATCTGAAGGATGGCCGTGAATACGCCGCCAAGAAGATCGGTGAGGACAAGCAGTCCGACATCGCACTGCTGCAAATCAAGGCCGAGGATCTGGTGCAGATCAAGTTTGCCGACTCCGACGAGCTGCGGGTCGGTGACTATGCGCTGGCCATCGGCAACCCGTTCGGCCTCGGCCAGACCGTCACCTCCGGCATCGTCAGTGCGCTCGGCCGCAGCGGCCTCAACATCGAAAATCTGGAAAACTTCATCCAGACCGATGCGGCCATCAACTCCGGCAACTCAGGTGGTGCCCTGCTCAACCTGCGCGGCGAGCTGATCGGCATCAACACCGCCATCCTGGGACCGAACGGCGGCAACATCGGCATCGGCTTCGCGATTCCGTCCAACATGGTGCGCGACCTGTCCGAGCAGATCGTGAAATACGGTGAAGTGCGCCGCGGCCAGCTGGGCATCACCGGCACCGAGCTCACCTCCGAAATCGCCAAGACCTTCGGCTACAACAAGAAGGATGGCGCCTTCGTCAACCAGGTCATGCCTGACTCCGCCGCCGCCAAGGCGGGCATCAAGGCCGGCGACATCATCATCAGCATCGATGGCAAGGCCATCCGCTCGTTTGGTGAGCTGCGCGCCAAGATCGCCACCATGGGGGCTGACAAGCAGGTCGCTCTGGGCCTCATCCGCGATGGCAAGGAGCAGACTGTCAAGGTCACGCTGAAGAAGGCGGATGACAGCGAGATCCTGGCCAGCGCCCTCCACCCGGCACTGGAAGGGGCCAAGCTGAGCACCACCGCCGAGCCGGTGACCGGCGTGGCCGTGGCCGACATCGATCCGCGCTCGCCTGCCGCCGCCTCCGGCCTGCAGAAGGGTGACATCATCATCGGGGTCAACCGCCTGCGCATCAACTCACTGGAAGAGCTGAGCAAGGCGTTGAAGAACAAGCCGGATGTGCTGGCGCTGAACATCCAGCGCGGGGAATCCTCCCTCTATCTGGTGATCCGTTAACTCCCTCTCACCCGCGGCCCTCGCCGCGGGTGATTTTTATCCACCGATAGTGTTATTCTCTGCGCGCTGTATGTACGGATGAGAATGACATGAAAATCCCCCCTCTAGTCAGTTACTTGGGCAAGTCTGTCGGCTTCGGTCTCACCGTGGCGGCTCTTCTGTTGCTGCTGTTCCCCAATTTCCGTGGCGGGGCCCAGTTGCCCGGCCTCATCACCAATGCCCGTGAACTGAGTTTCTCCTACGCCGCCCACCGCGCCGGGCCGGCGGTCGTCAACATCTATACCCGCAGCTTCGCCCGCAACCAGGGCAATCAGGCCGAACTCAGGCCGCAGGGGCTCGGCTCCGGCGTCATCATGAGCCAGCGTGGCCACGTGCTGACCAACTATCACGTCATCGCCGATGCGGACCAGATCATCGTCGCGCTGCAGGATGGGCGGGTATTCAGCGCCGAGCTGGTCGGCTCCGATCAGCTGACCGATCTGGCGGTGCTCTACATCGAGTCGGACAATCTGCCGGTGATCCCGCAGGATCCGGAACGCCTGCCCGACGTGGGCGACGTGGTGCTCGCCATCGGCAACCCCTACAACGTCGGCCAGACCATCACCCAGGGCATCATCAGCGCCACCGGCCGCATCGGCCTCTCCAGCATGGGCCCGGACAGCAACGGCCGGCAGGATCTGCTGCAGACCGACGCCGCCATCAACGAGGGCAACTCGGGGGGCGCCCTGGTCAATGCCCGCGGCGATCTGGTGGGCATCAACACCGCCGCCTACCACCTCAATGGCAACCAGGAGAGCTACGGCATCAGCTTCGCCATCCCCTACAAGCTGGCCAAGCGCATCATGGATGAGCTCATCGCCAACGGCCGGGTGATCCGCGGCTACCTCGGCATCTCCAGCGTCGAGATCAACCCCATCGTCGCCCGCATGATGAACCTGGGCGATCTGCGCGGCCTGGTGGTGGAGAGCCTGGATCCCAACGGTCCGGCCACCAGAGGCGGGTTGAAGCGGGGCGACGTGCTGCTCAAGATCAACGGCGAGGCCATCAGCGGCGTGCGTACCGCCATGGACAAGATCGTCGAGAGCCGGCCGGGCACCAAGCTCACCATCTCGGTGATCCGTGACGGCAAGCCGCTGGAGGTGGAGGTCACCATCGAAGAGGATCTGCGCTACCAGAACCGGGCCAGCGCGAGCGCCGCCACCGCCAGCTGATCCCGCCAATCCCCTTCGACAGGGGCGGTCAACCGCCCCTGTTTGTTTCTCCCATACTCCCCCATCCGTGAGGCGACTCACAGTTTCCAGCAAGCCTTGTCGGCCCGACTCGACGGGCCAAGTGCGCCCTCGATCACACAAAATCGGCCCCGATAGCAGCCCTTTTTCCCTCCACCCCACAAAAATCACCGTTTTCAGCCCAGGCGTGCGGGAATTTCCGCTTCGAATCGGAAAAACCGTGCCTCCTCTCTCCTCTACTGCCGGCTTAGGGTAGCGCTATCCCTTCTGCCAGCCTTGGAGAGCAGATCTTGCACACAGAGACCCATGACCAGAACCTGACCCCGGACAGCCCGGCGTTGCTGCGCCAGACCGACCACACGCTGGCGCGCATCCACACCCTGCTCGGCGAGCAGGGCATCCACCCCAACGAGGTACAGCGGCAGATGCTGGCCTCCCACGTCAAAGCCATGGTGTGGCGCTCCTACAGCGGTGAATCACTGCCGGAGGTGGATCTCAGCCTGTTCGAGGAGATCTCCCCCCTCTCCCTGCGTCTGGCAGAACAGGTCGTCGCCTGGCTGGACAAGCTGGCCTATGAAGAGGCCCATCTGCTGTCCGTCCATTTCGAAGTTGCCAAAGAAAACGAACTCAGCTCAGTGAAAGGAGAAAGCTAAATGACAGCCATCAAACTCGTGATCGGTGATCGACTCGGCAAGGGCCAGAAAGTGGGGGCAGGCGCGGAAACCGCCGGCGCCAGCGTGACCATCATCCCCGGCATGGCCGCCGACATGAAACTCGGTGACGTGATGAACAAGGAGCAGGCGGATCTCGGCATCTCCTTCTGCGGCAGCGGCGGCGCCGGTGCCATCACGGCCCAGACCAAGTACGGCTACAAGTGCCGCTACGGCATGCGCTCCATCGAAGAGGGAGTGACCGCCATCAACGAAGGCTGCGTGGTGCTGGGCTTCGGCTTCATGGACAAGGAAGAGCTGGGTCAGAAGCTGATCGAAGCCTTCGCCAAGAAACACGGACGCGCCTGATGAAAGAGGACTTCACCACCCAGGTCATGGTCAGCGGCAAGGGGCCGACTCGCCAGCAGGCGTTCGCCGCCGCCCTCAGCCAGGTGCAGCCAACGCTGCTCAAGGACAACCCGCGGGTGATGCTGCGCATCGAGCCGCTCGAGGTGCAGGTGCTCAAGGCCGAAGAGTCGGTCCGGGTGGAGAAGTTCCTGTTCTTCTTCCTGCCGCGCCAGCGCCGCGAATTCCGGGTCCAGCTGGCGCTCACGGTCAAGGTCACCAGCCTGGATGCCGAACAAGTGACGTTCACCCTGGTGTGACGCCGCCCGCGGGTACCACCCCACAAGAAGGATACGTTGGATGTTTCTAATCATATTTATCAAGTCACTCATCATCGGCGGCCTGGTGGGCGTCGGGGTGGGGGCCGGCGCGGCACGGATGTTCCACGCGCCGACCGTGCAGGGCATGGGAGCCTTCCGTACCCTGGGTGAGCTCAACTCCTGCGAAGGGGACCCCGCCTCCCACTTCTCGTTTGGTCTCGGCTTCTTCTTCAACGCCTGGGCTTCCACCGTGGCAGCCGGCGCCTTCACCCAGGATGTGGATCACCGCATCATTCCGCACTGGGCCACGGCGGCACTGCTGTTCAAGAACCGGGATCTCGCCACCACCCTGCACGACCCAAAGAAGATGGCCATTGCCGGCGGCATCATAGGTGCCATCGTGGTCGCCTTCCTCAACAGCACGGCCGCCGCCGTACCGGCCGCATTGCAAGTCACCGCGGTCAAGGTGCTGGTACCGGCTGCCAACCTGCTGGTCAACACCGTCATGCCGGTGATCTTCTGGCTGGCCGCCATCGAGGCGGGCAAGAAGTCCGGTTTCTGGGCCACCATCTTCGGCGGTCTGGCCCAGCTCATCATGGGCAACGCGGTACCGGGCCTGGTGCTCGGCATCCTGATCGGCAAGGGCGTGGAAGAGAGCGGCTGGAACCATGTCACCAAGGTGATGATGGCAGCCATCGTCCTGCTGTTCGTGCTGAGCGGCTTCTTCCGCGGCTTCGACATGAAACTCATCGAGTCCTTCCATCTGGGTGTTCCCCTGTGGCTGGAAAACGTCCATAACCTGCTGAGCGGCAAATAAGGGGTCACACCGTGGATGAGAAACTGAAAAACAACTTCTGGTACGCAGACTGGTCCTTCCCCATCTTTGTCGGCCTGCTGTCGGCCGGGGTCTTTGCCGGTACCCACATGTTCTACCTGTACGGGGTCGGCGCCTTCAACGAGGTGGCCTTCGTCGCCATGCTCAAGGCCGGCATGGACACCGGTGCCTATGGTGCGGTGGCGGCCTTCGGCGCCAGCTTCCTGTTTGCCCGCATCATCGAGGGCTCCCTGGTGGGGATCCTGGATATCGGCGGCGCCATCCAGACCGGGGTCGGCCTCGGCGTGCCCGCCCTGCTGCTGGGGGCCGGCATCGTCTATCCAGTGGAGAACTTCGGTGCCTCGCTGGTCACCGGCATGGGGATTGGTCTGGCCATCGGCTACGTGATCATCCTGGCGCGCAAGTTCACCATCAACCAGAGCAACTCCACCTATGGCGCAGACGTCATGATGGGGGCTGGCAACAGCTCGGGCCGCTTCCTCGGCCCCCTCATCATCCTCTCCGCCATGGGCGCCTCGATCCCGATCGGTATCGGTTCCCTGCTGGGTGCGCTGCTGTTCTACGTGTGGGGCAAGCCCATCACCGGCGGTGCCATCCTGGGGGCCATGCTGCTCGGCACCTTCTTCCCGGTTGCACTTGCATAACCATCCGCCGCCCTGCGGGGCGGCGCTCGAGAGGCCATCTAGCATGTACGACATGATCATCAGAGCGGGGCGCCAGGGAGATGGCCAGCTCATCGATATCGCCATCCAGCAGGGCAGGATAGCCGCCATCGGCACTCTGCCGGAGACGGCAGCGGCGCGGCAGATCCTGGATCTCGGCGGCCGGGTGCATGTGAGCGCCGGCTGGATCGACGGCCACACCCACTGCTACCCCGCCTCCCCCATCTATCACGATGAGCCGGACAAGGTGGGCGTGGAGTCCGGTGTCACCACCGTCATCGATGCCGGCAGCACCGGGGCCGACGACGTGGATGACTTCCAGCGTCTCGCCGCCGGCTGCAAGACCCGGGTGCACGCCCTGCTCAACATCTCCCGCATCGGCCTGCTGCGCCAGAACGAGCTGGCCGACAGCCGGGACCTCGACATGGATCTCGCCTCGGCGGCCATTGCTCGCCACCCCGGCTTCATCGTCGGCATCAAGGCGCGGATGAGCGGCAGCGTGGTAGGTGAGAACGGCCTGCAGCCGCTGCGCATGGCCAAGGCGCTGCAACAGGCCCACGGCCGGCTGCCGCTGATGGTACACGTGGGCAACACGCCGCCGGATCTGGACGAGATCGTCGCCCTGTTGGGGGATGGCGATCTGCTGACCCACTGCTTCAACGGCAAGCCCAACCGCATCCTGACCCCGGCCGGCGAACTGCGCCAGGCGGTGCGCGAGGCGATGCAGCGGGGCCTCTTGCTCGACATCGGTCACGGCGGCGCCAGCTTCAGCTTCGAGGTGGCGGAGCTGGCTATCCGGCAGGGGATCCTGCCCCGCACCATCAGCTCCGACATCTACTGCAAGAACCGCATCAAGGGGCCGGTCTACAGCCTGGCCCACGTGATGTCGAAGTTTCTCGCCATCGGCATGACCCTGGAGCAGGTGCTCGCCTGTGTCACCCACCATGCCGCCGATGCCCTGCGCCTGCCCGGCAAGGGGCGACTCGAGGTGGGCGCCGCTGCCGATCTGACCCTGTTCGAGGTGAGCAGCGGCCCAACCCTCTTTACCGATACCGAAGCCGGCGCCCGCAATGGCGATCGGCAGTTGCTGCCCCTCGCCGCCCTGGTTGGTGGCGAACTGGTTCTGACTCACTATGGGAAATCACACCATGCCTTCTGTGTATGAGAAATATCAGCTCAAACCGGTGATCAACGCCTCCGGGCGCATGACCATTCTCGGCGTCTCCACCCCCGAGCAGGAGGTGATCGATGCAGTCAACTTCGGCCTCGGCCACTACTTCGAGGTGAAGGATCTGGTCAACAAGACCGGCGCCTATCTGGCGGGCTTGCTGGACGTGGAAGATGCGGTGGTGGTCTCTTGCGCCAGCGCCGGCATCGCCCAGTCGGTGGCCGCCGTGATAGTGCGCGGCGACCCCTACCGCCTCGAGCAGTTGCACGCCCATGCCCACCATGTGCCGAGCGAAATCGTGCTGCCCAAGGGGCACAACGTCAACTTCGGCGCCCCGGTCGGTACCATGGTCAACCTGGGGGGCGGCAAGGTGGTGGAGGCCGGCTACGCCAACGAGTGCTCTGCTGCCCAGCTGGCCGCCGCCATCAATGCCAGCACAGCTGCCATCCTCTACATCAAGTCCCACCACTGCGTGCAGAAGAGCATTCTGTCGGTGGCAGAGGCAGCCGAGGTGGCCAAGGCCCACGGGCTCCCGCTCATCGTCGATGCCGCGGCCGAGGAAGATCTGCGTCTCTACTACAACCTGGGGGCGGATCTGGTCATCTACAGCGGCGCCAAGGCCATCGAAGGGCCCACCAGCGGGCTGGTACTCGGCAAGCGCCAGTATGTGGAGTGGGTCAAGCAGCAGGCCAACGGCATCGGCCGTGCCATGAAGGTGGGCAAGGAGGGGATCCTCGGCCTCACCCACGCCATTGAGCGCTACCTGCTCAAAGAGAAGGAGAGCGGCGCCGCCATGGTCGCCAAGATGACCCCCTTCATCGAGCGCCTCAACCAGTTGCCCGGCGTCGAGGCCCGGGTGGTGTGGGACAGCGCGGGGCGCGATATTGCCCGCACCGACATCGCCTTCGACCACCAGCAGATCGGCATGACCACAGTGCAGGTCGTCGCCCGTCTGCAGCAGGGCACACCTGCCATCTACTGCCGTGGCTACAAGGCCAACGAGGGGCATATCGAGATAGACGTGCGCAGCGTCACCGTGCCCCAGCTCGACCAAATCCACTCCGCCATTGCCCACCTCGTTCAGGAGAACAACTGATGTCTTTGACTCCCAATTACTACCGCGATCGGGTCTGCCTCAACGTGCTGGCTGGCTCCCGACAGAATGCCGTCGACATTTATGAGGCCGCCGAGGGCCACGTGCTGGTCGGTGTGCTCTCCAAGAACTACCCGGATGTGCCCTCCGCCGTCGCTGACATGCAGGCCTACGCCAAGCTTATCGACAACGCCCTCTCCATCGGGCTGGGAGCCGGCGATCCGCGCCAGTCTGCCATGGTGGCCGAGCTGGCTCGCCAGCTGCAGCCCCAGCACGTCAACCAGGTGTTCACCGGGGTCGGCGCCAGCCGGGCACTGCTCGGCCAGTCTGACACCCTCGTCAATGGCCTTGTTTCTCCCACCGGTACCCCGGGGATGGTGAAGATCTCCACCGGCCCCCTGAGTAGCCAGCAGCCCGACGGCATCGCTCCCATCGACACCGCCATCGCCCTGCTCAAGGACATGGGCGGCAGCTCGGTCAAGTTCTTCCCCATGGGCGGGCTCACCTGCCGCGCCGAGTATCAGGCGGTGGCCGAGGCCTGTGCTCGCCACGGCTTCTGGCTGGAGCCCACCGGCGGCATCGATCTGGACAACTTCGAGGAGATAGTGCGGATTGCACTGGATGCCGGGGTCGAGAAGGTGATCCCCCACATCTACAGCTCCATCATCGACAGCGCGAGCGGTCAGACTCGTCCCGAAGACGTGCGTACCCTGCTGGCCACGGTGAAGCGGCTGCTGGCCTGACGGCCTTCAGGCACCGGTCCGATCACTGACCGGTGCCTGGCTTGTTAATGACCCGCTTGTTAACATCGATTGTTCATTCCGCGACAGGAGTCCGTTCCCCCCTCATGATCAAGCTGCCCCACCCCAGACTCCATCAACTGCTCACCCTGCTCCACGCCGAGCCGCTACCGCAGGAGGAGCTGGCCCGCCGCCTCAGTGTCTCCACCCGCACCGTGCGCACCGACGTGGCGACCCTGAACGAGCTCATCGCCACCCGGGGCGCCCACCTGATCCACCAGCGCGGCAGCGGCTATCAGCTCAAGATCTACAATCAGGAGCTGTTCGCGGCGCTGCTGGCGGCCCAGGAACAGGAGAGCGGACTGCCTCGTACCAGCCGCGAGCGAGTGCTGCACCTGCAGATCCTGCTGCTGACGGCGGAGCAGGGGATCAAACTCGACGAGCTGGCGGACACCTGGTATCTGAGCCGGGCGGCACTGCAGGGGGACATGGCGGAAGTACGGGAGCGGCTCGCCCACTTCGGACTCGCCATCGACAGCAAACCCAGGCAGGGGATGCGGATCCAGGGGGGCGAGACGGCCATCCGCGCCTGCCTCACTCAACTGCTCTATCAGGAGCTGCTGCACAGCAACCCGCTGCAGAGCCTGCTGCCCAACCTCTGTCCCAGCAAGACGCTGGAGGTAGTGGGCAATCACATCCACGAGCAGCTCGGCCGTCATCAGCTGCGCCTGGCCGATGAGAGCCTGCAGCAGCTCGCCATCTACTGCGCCGTCGCCCTGCTGCGCCAGGCGGCCGGCCACGAGCTGCGCCAATTCACCAGCGAAGATCTCACGGCGCCGCTGTTGGCGGTTGCCCGCGACATCTATGGCGAGCTGCCGACCCTGACCCCACCGGGGGAGGAGGAGATAGCCTGCCTCGCCATCCAGATCCAGGCCCGCCTCACCGCCGATGCCCCCCAGCTCAGCCCGGCCATGGCGGCCGAGAGTGAGCAGCTGGTGGAACATCTGCTGGCCTACATCCACCAGCACTACCCCTATGACCTGCGCGGTGATCTGCAACTGCGGGCCGACCTGCAGACCCATATCAGCGCCATGCTGCTGCGGGTCAAATATCAAATTGGCAGCCACAATCCACTGGCAGACCACATCAAGCAGTACTACCCCCTCGCCTACGACATCACGCTGGCGGCCATCTCGGAGTGGATCAGGCAGACCCCTTACAGGCTGACCCACCACGAGATAGGCTATCTGGTGATCCACATCGGTGTCGGACTGGAACGTCACTACGACATCGGTTACACCCGCCGCCCTCAGGCGCTGCTGCTATGCGATGCGGGCAACGCCACCTTCCGGGTGCTGGAGGCCCGCATCAAGCGGGAGTATCCCCAGTTGCAGCTGACCATGCTGGAGTCGGTGCGGGATTACGAAGGGCTGGCGCGGATCGAGCAGGATTTCGTCATCAGCACCGTCAAGGCCGGCGAGAAGAACGTGCCCGTGGTGCAGGTCGCCCCCTTCCCGACCCAGTACCAGCTGGAGCAGCTCGGCAAGCTGGTGCTGGTCGATCGCACCCGCCCCTACCTGCTCGACAAGTACTTCGATGCCGACCACTTCATGGTGGTCACCGAACCGCTCAGCCAGGCGGCGCTGTTTGATCGCATCTGCAGCCAGCTGGAGGCTGAGGATCTGGTGGAAAGCGGCTTTCGGGGATCGTTGCAGGAGCGGGAGCGGATCGTCTCCACCATGCTGGGGGACGGCATCGCCCTGCCCCACTCCCTCGGCCTGCTGGCGCGCCGCACTCTGGTCTATACCGTGCTGGCCCCGCAGGGGATCGACTGGGGCAACGGCGAGAGCGCCACCCTCGTCTTCGTGCTGGCCATCGCCAAGGCCGACTACGAAGAGGCGATGGGGCTCTACGACCTGTTCCTGGCGCTGATGAACGAAAAAGCCAGCAGGAGTCTGCTGGCTTGTCGGGATTTTGCCGCCTTCAAGACGCTGGCACGCAGCGCACCTTGAGCATGCCGAGGCGCGTTACTCCTCGTTGAAGCCCGAGGTGAACAGCGCCACCACGGCGGCCAGGGCCTCCACTTCCTCGGGCCCCTCCACCTGGACTTCCACCTGCTTGCCTTGGGCGGAGTCCAGCATCAACAGGCCGATCACGCTGTCCGCGTCGGCCTCCACTCCCTCTTCGTTGCGCAGCAACACGTGGGCATCGAACCCCTGCACCAGCTCGAACAGCATCATGGCCGGTCTGGCATGCATGCCCAGTTTGTTTTTCACTTCCACCGAGGCTGAGACGGTCATCTGATCTTCCTATTGGTCCATCAAAATTGCGGTGCACTCTTGTCGAGGGTGCGGTGGCGGATCTGGACGTTCTTGCCCAGCAGGCGGAAGGCGCCGGCCAGTTGCTCGGCAATGAACACCGATCTGTGCTGGCCACCGGTACAACCGATGCCGACCGTCACATAGCTGCGATTGTTGCGCTCCAGATGGGGCAACCAGGTCGCCAGCATGTTCTCGATCTGCAGGATGAACTGCATCACGTCGGGCTGGCTGGAGAGATAGCGGGCCACCGGCTCATCCTTGCCGGTGAAGGGTTTGAGCTCGGGGATCCAGTGCGGATTGGGCAGGAAGCGGGCGTCGAACACGAAGTCGGCATCCTTGGGAATGCCGTACTTGAAGCCGAACGACTCGAACACCAGCACCAGCTCGTTCTCCTTCTTGCCGAGCACCCGGGTCTTGATGAGCTCGCTCAGGTCGTGAATGCTGAGGTTGGTGGTATCGATTCGCAGGTCAGCCGTCGAGGAGAGCGGCGCCAGCAGGTGGGTCTCTTCCCGAATCGCCTCGTCCAGCGACAACTGATTGCGTGACAAGGGGTGCAGCCGGCGGCTCTCGCCGTAGCGCTTGAGCAGGGTGGAGTTTTCCGCATCGAAGAAGAAGCTCGAGAACTCCACCCGCCCCTCGTTGCGAACCTGGGCCAGCAGGGTTTCCAGCTTGTCCGGGCTCGCCGGCAGGTTGCGCACGTCGATGCTGACCGCCAGCTTGTCATACTGGCTCTCGACCGAGACGATCAGCTGGGGCAGCAGGTTGACCGGCAGGTTATCCACGCAGTAATAACCGAGATCCTCCAGCACACGCAGGGCAACTGTCTTGCCCGAGCCGGAGCGCCCACTCACCACTATTAATTGCATCTTGTTCCCTCACCGCTTGGCGTCATTGCAAGGGCCTGCATCTCAGGCCGATGTCATGATCTGATAGAGTTCTTCGTCGCTGGTTGCCTGGCGCAACTGGCGGCATACCGCCTTGTCGCCCAGTTTGGATGCCATCAGGGAAAGGGTCTTGAGGTGCTGCTTGCACTCGCTTTCCGGCACCAGCAGGGCGAACAGCAGGTCAACCGGTTGATTGTCGATGGAATCGAAGGGGATCGGCTCTGCGAAGGTCATCAGGATGGCGGTCGGCGGAAACTCGTCGCCGATCCGGCCGTGGGGAATGGCGATACCGGCACCGATCCCGGTACTGCCCATTTTTTCTCGCGCCAGCAGGCACTCGAAGAGCACCTGACGAGAGGTCCCCAGACGCTCAGCGGCTAACTCGCTGATGATCTCCAGGGCGCGTTTCTTGCTGGTACAAGGGACCGCACTTTTGGTGCAGTCCCGACTCAGTATGTGTTCAAGTTGCATGGTTATTTTTGATTTAACTTATCTTTGTGCTTGATGATCTGCCGATCCAGCTTGTCCAGCAGGGTATCAATCGCAGCGTACATGTCGGCATGCTGCGAATTGGCGAACACCTCACCCCCGCTGACATGCAGCTTGGCTTCGGCGATCTGGTTCAGTTTTTCTACGCTCAACACCACATGAACATTGTTGATGTGGTCAAAGTGACGCTCGAGTTTGGCAAATTTGTTGTTCACATAATCACGCAGAGCTTCGGTGATCTCGACATGGTGTCCGGTCAGGTTAATTTGCATAACGTCTTCCTTTTGTTTTGCCTAAACCAGGCGTTTGCGCTGATTGGATGGCGGGATCAACAAGGATTCACGGTACTTTGCGATCGTGCGTCTCGCCACCATAATACCCTGTTCGGCCAGCAAATCCGCGATCTTGCTATCACTTAGCGGCTTGGCGGGATTCTCCGCCGTCACCAGCTTCTTGATGAGCGCGCGAATTGCGGTCGATGAGCACTCTCCTCCTCCCTCCGTGTTGACATGACTGGAGAAAAAAAACTTCAGTTCGAAGATGCCGCGCGGCGTATGCATGTACTTCTGGGTCGTGACCCGCGAGATGGTCGACTCATGCATCTCCACCGCTTCGGCGATGTCGTTGAGCACCATGGGTTTCATGGCCTCTTCACCGTATTCGAAAAAGCCCTGCTGCTGCTCGACGATACAGCTGGCCACCTTGAGCAGGGTGTCGTTGCGGCTCTCCAGGCTCTTGATGAACCACTTGGCTTCCTGCAGGTGGGAACGGATGAACTGGGTATCCTGGCTGGTGCGCGCCTGACGGGCCATGGCGGCATAGGTCTCGTTGACCCGGATGCGCGGGGCCGAGTCCGGATTGAGCTCGACCACCCACTTGTTGCCCTTCTTGACCACGGAAACATCCGGGATCACGTACTGGGATTCGCTCTGGATGACGCCGTTGCCGGGTCTCGGCTCCAGCTGCTGGATCAAGTCCAGCACCTCCTTGAGGTCGCTCTCCTTGAGCCGGGTCTTGCGCGCCAGGGTGCGGTAGTCGCGATTGCCGAGCAAATCCATGTGCTCGAGGATCACCTCCTTGGCCTCGTTCAGCCAGGGCAGGTCCGGGGAGTATTGACCGAGCTGGATCAGCAGACACTCCTGCACCGAGCGGGCGGCGATGCCGACCGGATCGAAGTGCTGCACCCGCTTGAGCACCGCCTCCACTTCATCGAGCTCCACCTCGACATCCTCGCTGCTTACCGCAGTCTGGATATCTTCCAGCGACACCGTCAGGTAACCGGATTCGTCGATGGCATCGATGATGGCGAGGGCAATGGCGGCATCCACGTCGCTGAACGGCGTCAGGCGCATCTGCCACAACAGATAATCCTGCAGGTTTTCGGTGGTTTCGCCCTGATAGATGCTGTCTTCACCGTCGTGGATGGGGCCCGCGCTCTGGGCCGTGCCGGCCGAGTAGACCTCTTCCCAGGTGGTATCTACCGGCAGTTCGTCCGGCATGTTGTCCTGAGACATGGCATCGCTGGAGTCAAGTTGGCTGGCATCGACCGGCTCTTCCGGGCTGGTCTCCTGCACATCATTTTCCTCTTGCTCCAGCAAGGGGTTGTTGTCGAGCGCTTGCTGAATTTCCTGCTGGAGTTCCAGAGTGGAGAGCTGGAGCAGACGAATCGCTTGTTGTAATTGCGGCGTCATGGTCAGGGACTGGCCGAGACGCAACTGTAATGTCGGCTTCATCTACGTCGGGATATCCTTATGTTCAGCGAGGCAGTCGTCACAGGAAATGAAGAGATGCCCCCTTACTATAGACTGAATTGATCGCCCAAATAGACGCGCTTGACCTGTTCATCGGCCAGTATGTCGGCCGGTGCACCTTCGGCAATCATCTTGCCGTGGCTGACGATATAGGCCTTCTCACATACGTCCAGAGTCTCTCTGACGTTGTGGTCGGTGATCAAGACGCCCAGGCCTCTATCTTTGAGATGCTGGATGATCTTCTTGATGTCTATCACAGAAATGGGGTCGACCCCGGCAAAGGGTTCATCCAGCAGGATAAAACGCGGCTCGGCAGCCAGTGCCCGGGCGATCTCGACCCGGCGCCGCTCCCCGCCCGACAGGCTCTGCCCCAGGCTGTCACGGATATGGGTGATGTTGAACTCTTCCAGCAGTTGCTGGACCTTGTCCTCCCGCTCTTCGCGACTCAGCCCCTTGCGGGTCTGCATGACCCCCATCAGGTTGTCGAACACCGACAGGCGACGGAAGATGGAGGCCTCCTGCGGCAGATAGCCGATACCGTTGCGGGCACGGATATGCATGGGCTGCAGGCTGATGTCCTGATCATCGATGGTGATAAGGCCGGCATCGCTCTGCACCAGCCCCACGATCATGTAGAAGGAGGTGGTCTTGCCGGCGCCGTTCGGACCTAACAGCCCGACGATCTGGCCGGTACCCACTTCCAGGCTCACATCGCTCACTACCATGCGGCGCTTGTAACTTTTTTGCAGGCCGGCTGCTTTCAACACTGCCATGGTTTATTTTCCCTGCTTCTTCTGATCGGCCGGCTTGTCGAAATTCTCTACCTGATCCGGCAGGAACACCGTCTTGACCCGCTGGTTCGGGGTCTTGCTCTCGGCAATCATCTTCTGTTTGACGATGTCGTAACGGATCAGGTCGCCATTGACCTGACTGTCTTCCTGCTTGAGCTGACCGTTGCCGGTGATGGTCACCAGACGGTTCTTCAGCTCATAACGGATGCTGTTGCCATGGGCATTGACCGGCTTGCCGTTGTCCAGGATCTGGAAGAAGGTGGCAGGTTTGCCATAAGCCGTCATCACCTCGGCACCCTTCTCACCGGAGCGAATCACCACCACCTTGTCCGCCTTGATCTTGATGGTGCCCTGAGTGATGGTCACATCCTGCTCGAAGGTGATGCGGTTATCCTGCATCTCGGCCACCTGCTTGACCGCATCCACATAGACCTTCTCGGCAAAGTCGGACTCTTTGGCGCTTACGGTGCCGCACAGCAGCAGGGCCGCGAGGGCCAGATTAGCGTTTTTCATTGAAATAGATGGCATGGCCCTGATCCAGTAATTCAAAATATTTGCGTTCCAGATGACCCTTCAGGCCAACGCCCTCGGTCTGGAAATCCTTACCCACTATGCTGACCTGCTGATTGCTTCTCACGTTCTGGGTCACCAGATCCAGCTCCAGATAGGGGGTATCCAGCGTGGAGATGAAAGAGGTGGGCAGCAAGCCGTCCAGATGCACCTTGTCCCGCAGGATCACGTTGTCATCGGTGTTGAGCACGCCGGTATCGGCAGTGACCTTCCACTCGGCCTCGCCCTGCTTGTCGAACATGTAGACCACAGGCTTGTCAAAGGTGGCCTGCTCGAGGATCTGGTAGTACTCCGCGTAGCGGGACTCCAGCCGCTCGGTGCGACGCCCCTCGACATCGAAGCGGGTCGTCACCAGATTCTTGGCGGTAAAGTCCGGCTGATAATTCTCCACCTTGGTGGTCGGCTCCGGCGCCAGTTCGATGTCGCCGAGCTGCCAGGCGGCCAGCGCAACCAGGAACAGCAGGGCGAACAACAGGGTCTGTCTGCTCATACCGAGGCCTCTGGCTGATAGTCACCCAGCCCCTGGGCCTGCAAAATGAGATCGCACACCTCGCGCACCGCGCCCACACCGCCGGCCAGCCGGGTCACCATGTCGGCCCGCGCCAGCACCAGCGGATGGGCATCGGCTACGGCGATGCCGAGACCACAGGCCTGCATCACCGGCAGATCGATGGTGTCATCGCCGATGTAGGCCGCCTGCTCGGGGGTCAGTGCCAGTTTGGCCAGCAGTACCTCGAAGTGGGGCAGCTTCTGATCCGCTCCCTGTACCAGGTGCTGCACCCCCAAGCTCTTCATCCGATCGCTGACGATGCGGGAGTTGCGCCCGGTGATGATGGCAATCTCGATCCCGGCGTTGAGCAGCGCGCGCATGCCAGCACCGTCGCGGGTACAGAAGGTCTTCAGCTCTTCGCCGTCATTTCCCATGTAGATGAGGCCGTTGGAGAGCACCCCGTCCACATCGCACACCAGCAGGCGGATCTGCGCCGCCTTCTCAAACTGGCTGCGCGTCACCGGACCATAGAGGGTCGGTACGTTTTGCATCAAATTACTCCGGCTTTCAGCAGGTCATGCATGTTGAAGGCACCCAGCGGGCGCTTGTCGCCATCCACAACCAGTAATCCGTTGATCTTTCTGGTTTCCATCAGTTTGACGGCCTCGGCTGCCATCATCTCCGGTCCCACGGTAACACAGTTGACCGTCATCACGCGGCTGATCGGGGTGTGGTGGATATCCACCTGCAGGTCCAGAATGCGGCGCAAGTCGCCGTCGGTGAACAGGCCGGCCAGACGGCCATCGGCATCGGCCACGGCCGTCATGCCGAGCCCCTTGCGGCTCACTTCCAGCAGTGCTTGGCTGATGGTGGCATCTATCCCCACCTGGGGCAACAGCTCACCGCTGTGCATCAGATCGCCGACCCGCAGCAGCAGTCGCTTGCCAAGGGAACCGCCTGGATGAGAGAGGGCAAAATCGTCGGCGGTAAAGCCGCGGGCTTCCAGCAGGGCCACCGCCAGTGCATCACCCATCACCAGGGTCGCGGTGGTACTGGATGTGGGTGCCAGCCCCAGCGGGCAGGCTTCTTTCTCTACCTTGATGCACAGGTGCACGTTGGCTTCTTTCGCCATGGTGGAGGCCGGGTTGCCGGTCATGCAGATGAGCGGGATGCCGCGGCGCTTGAGCACCGGCAACAGGGCCAGGATCTCGTCGCTCTCGCCGGAGTTGGAGATGGCGATGATGAGATCACCGCCGGAAATCATCCCCAGATCGCCGTGGCTGGCTTCACCCGGATGGAGGAAGAAGGCGGGAGTGCCGGTGCTGGCCAGGGTGGCCGCAATCTTGCTTCCGACATGACCTGACTTGCCCATGCCGGTGACCACTATCTTGCCACTGCAGCGCAGTATCATCTCGCAGGCCTGATCGAAGGCATCGTTCAGGTACTGGTAGAGTCCATCAATCGCTTGTTTCTCGATGTCCAGCACGGTACGAGCGCTGCGACGAAAATCGAACAGTTCAGACACTTTTTCAGACTTTACAGACATAAAGGCACAGCTCCGGGCTGAAATTTGCTGCGGGATTATAAAAAAGTCTGTCGAGATAAGCGAATCGGATACTTCCCGACCTGAAAAGAGAGACAATTGGTTACAAAAAACTGTCGCGCGTCTGGACAGGCAGGCTGTTCAATAGTTGTTCCTTGCTGTTGCTTAGACCTAGACTAGCCCATAAAATTCGCTCTTCATTTACACCGGATGGACAATTGTTTGAACGATGACCTGATCACCATCTCCGACCTGACCTTCAGTCACGGAGATCGGCTGTTATACGACGGGATAAACCTGACCATTCCCCGTGGCAAGGTCACTGCGGTCATGGGCCCCAGCGGCATCGGCAAGACCACCTTGCTGCGGTTGATCGGCGGCCAGCTCAAGCCCGAATCCGGTCATATCCTGTTTGACGGGGAAGATATCCCCACTCTCTCCCGCTCGCGCCTGTACGAGGTGCGCAAGCGGATGAGCATGCTGTTCCAGAGCGGCGCCCTGTTTACCGGTATGACGGTGTACGACAACGTGGCCTTCCCGCTGCGTGAGCACTCCGGCCTGCCCGAGGAGCTGATCCACACCATCGTCATGATGAAGCTGCAGGCGGTGGGCCTGCGCGGCGCGGCAAGACTGATGCCGTCCGAGCTCTCCGGCGGCATGGCCCGGCGCGCGGCGCTGGCCCGTTCCATCGCGCTGGATCCGGACCTCATCATGTATGACGAGCCGTTCGTCGGCCAGGATCCCATCACCATGGCGGTGCTGGTGAAGCTCATCAAGGATATGAACGATGCCCTCGGTATCACCTCCGTCATCGTCACCCACGACGTGAAAGAGGTGCTGAGCATTGCCGACTACGCCTATATCATCGCCAACCGCAAGGTGGTGGCGCACGGCACGCCGGCCCAGCTGCGCGAGGAGCACAATCCCGAGGTCGAGCAGTTCCTGAAAGGATTGCCCGACGGTCCTGTTCCGTTTCATTTTCCGGCAGGCGACCTGCTACAGGATCTCTGATGTTGACAAGCCAGGTAAGCAAACTGGGGCGAAGCGGGGTGCGATTCATCAGCGCCATCGGCCGCGCCACCATCATGTTGTTTCACGCGTTGGCGGGCAAACCCGCGCCGCGCAAGCACTTCCCGCTGCTGGTGCAGCAGTTGTATGTGGTCGGGGTGCAGTCGGTCGCCATCATTCTGGTGTCGGGCCTGTTCATCGGCATGGTGCTCTCGTTGCAGGGTTACAACGTACTGAAGGACTTCGGTGCCGAGCAGAGTCTGGGGCCGCTGGTCTCCCTCTCCCTGCTGCGGGAGCTGGGCCCCGTGGTGACCGCGCTGCTGTTTGCCGGCCGCGCCGGCTCGGCCCTCACCGCCGAGATCGGCCTGATGAAGGCCACCGAACAGCTCTCCAGTCTGGAGATGATGGCAGTGGATCCGTTGCGCCGGGTCGTCGCGCCGCGCTTCTGGGCCGGGGTCATCAGCATGCCGCTGCTGGCCTTCATGTTCAGCCTGATCGGCATCTTCGGCGGCAAGCTGGTCGGTGTGGACTGGCTGGGGGTGGATGAAGGCAGCTTCTGGTCCGCCATGCAGGCCTCCGTCGACTGGCAGGATGACATCATGCAGGGCGCCATCAAGAGCCTGATCTTTGCTCTGGTGGTTACCTGGATTGCGCTATTTAACGGTTATGATGCCAAGCCGACCTCGGCCGGGATCAGTCAGGCCACGACCCGTACCGTGGTCCACTCCTCCCTGGCCGTGCTCGGCCTGGATTTTATACTCACCGCAGTCATGTTTGGATAAGGTAAAGATGAAGTTCAGCAAAGTAGAATTCCTGGTTGGCGCTTTCATGCTGGCCGGCATCGGTGCCATTCTGGCGTTGGCACTGCAAGTGGCAGGTTTGAGTTTCAAACCGGAAGGAGAAACCTATACCCTGCGCGCCCATTTCGATAATATCGGCGGCCTGAAAGTACGCTCACCGGTCAAGGTGGGCGGCGTGGTGGTCGGTCGGGTCAGCGACATCACTCTGGACGCCAAGAGCCAGGTGCCAATCGTCTCTCTGCAGATGCAAAAGAGCGCCGGTGAGTTCTCCGAGACCAGTACCCTCTCCATCCTGACTTCGGGGCTGCTCGGCGAGCAGTACATAGGCCTGATGCCCGGCTTTACCGATGAGGAGATGGGCACCAGCATGCTCAAGGATGGCGACATGATTGAAGACACCAAATCCGCCATTGTGCTGGAAGACCTGATTGGCAAGTTCCTCTACAGCCAGTCTTCCGACACCAAATCAGACAGCAAGTAAGGAGTAACCATGTTCAAGAAGATCGCCCTGCTGCTGGGCCTGATGACCAGCATGCTGTTTTCCCTGACCGCGCAAGCCACCGATGCCACCGACCCCTATGCCCTGGTGGATCAGGCGGCCAAGCAGACCTTCGCCCGCCTGAAGGCCGATCAGGCCCAGGTGAAGAGCAATCCGGATCACCTGCGGGTGATCATCCGCGAAGAGCTGCTGCCCTACGTGGACAACCGCTTCGCCGCCTACAAGGTGCTCGGCAACCAGATCAAGCAGACCACCCCGGCCCAGCGTGACGCCTTCGTCGAGGTGTTCACCGAGTACATGGTGAGCTCCTACGCCGACGCCCTGGCCCATTTCGACAAGCAGACCGTCAAGGTCGAGCCGGGCAAGGCCGCCGGTGACAGCAACATCACCGCAGTCAACGTCAGCGTGAAAGAGGCCGGCAAGCCGGACATCTTCCTCGAGTTCAAGCTGCGCAAGAACAACAAGACCGGTGAATGGAAAGCCTTCGACATGGTCGCCGAAGGGATCAGCCTGCTCTCTGCCAAGCAGAACGAGCTGGGTGGCCTCATCCGCCAGAACGGCATCGATGCGGTGATCGCCCAGCTGCGCGCCCACAATGCCAAGCCGCTGGTGCTCAAGTCATGAGACTGAGCGGCGAGCTGCAGGCGGCCCAGGTCGTTGAGTTATGGCAACAGCGAGCCGACTGGTGGCAGGAAGACCAGATCGAGCTTAGCGACGTCACCACCCTGGATTCGGCAGGGCTTGCCCTGCTGGTCAAATGGGCCAAAGCCGCTCTGGCACGAGGCGCCACTCCGCAACTGGTGGGCGCCTCCACTGATTTTTATACCCTGGCCAACCTGTACGGGGTGGCCGGATTGTTTCAGTCAACCCCGCTCACAACTGAGGACGCATAATGCAAGTCTCTGAAATTGAAGCGATACTCCTTGAGGCTCTGCCATTGTCCGAAGTCCATGTCAAAGGGGACGGCAGTCACTACCAAGTGATCGCCGTCGGCGACATGTTTGACGGCATGAGCCGGGTCAAGAAGCAACAGGCCATCTATGCCCCGCTGATGGACAAGATCGCCAGCAACGCCATTCACGCACTCTCCATCAAGGCTTTTACCGATGCCGAGTGGAAACGCGAACGTAAATTCCTACTGCCCTCCTGATTTGGTATCAAACGTAAATGGACAAATTCAAGATCGATGGTCGTTGTACTCTCAACGGCGAAGTGACCATCTCTGGCGCCAAGAACGCCGCTCTGCCGATCCTGTTCGCCACCCTGCTGTGTGATGAGGAGATCCACCTCTCCAACGTGCCGCGCCTGAAAGACGTGGGCACCACCATCAAGCTGCTGGAGATGCTGGGCGCCACCACCAAGGTGAACGGCAACGTCACCGTGCTGACCGGCGCGGTGAACAACCATGTCGCCCCCTACGAGCTGGTGAAAACCATGCGCGCCTCCATCCTGGCACTGGGCCCGCTGGCCGCCCGCTTTGGCGCGGCTGACGTCTCCCTGCCCGGTGGCTGCGCCATCGGTGCCCGTCCGGTCAATCTGCACGTGCACGGCCTGGAGCTGATGGGTGCCAAGATTGCCATCGAGGATGGTTACATCAAGGCCCGTGTCGACGGCCGCCTGAAGGGTGCCCACATCCTGATGGACATGGTCTCCGTCACCGGTACCGAGAACCTGATGATGGCCGCCACCCTGGCTGACGGCCGCACCGTGATCGAGAACGCCGCGCGCGAGCCGGAAGTGGTCGATCTGGCCAACTTCCTCAATGCCCTGGGCGCCAAGATCCAGGGTGCGGGCACCGACACCCTGACCATCGACGGTGTCGAGCGTCTGCATGGCGGCAGCTACAGCGTCCAGCCAGACCGTATCGAAACCGGTACCTTCCTGGTGGGCGCAGCGGTCACCGGCGGCAAGATCACCTGCCGCAAGACCGATCCGACCCTGCTGGAAGCGGTACTGGTCAAGCTGGAAGAGGCTGGCGCCCTGATTGAGAAGGGTGAAGACTGGATCACCCTCGACATGACCGGTCGTACCCTCAAGCCGGTCACCATCAAGACCGCCCCCTACCCGGCCTTCCCGACCGACATGCAGGCCCAGTTCACCGTGCTGAACGCGGTGGCCAAGGGCACCGGCATGGTCACCGAGACCATCTTCGAGAACCGCTTCATGCACGTACCCGAGCTGGTACGGATGGGCGCCGACATCGAACTGCAGGGCAATGTGGCCATCTGCCGCGACACCCAGCAGCTCAAGGGTGCCCAGGTGATGGCGACCGACCTGCGCGCCTCCGCCAGTCTGGTGCTGGCCGGCTTCGTCGCCGAAGGCTCCACCATCGTCGATCGCATCTACCACATCGACCGTGGCTACGAAGACATCGAGCACAAGCTGCAAGGCCTTGGCGGCCGCATCGAGCGCATCAAGGGCTGATTGCCGTCCCTGAGCACGCCGATACAAAAAGGCCCCTCGCACTGCGAGGGGCCTTTTTCATGGCTGCAATCCGCTGATGCCGGGATCAGTGGCCGGCCAGCTTCATGCTCTCGACCAGCACCGAGCCGGTCTTGAGGCTGGAGCGCTCATCTTCGTCGCTGCCCACCGCCACGATATGGCTGAACATCTCGGCCAGATTGCCGGCGATGGTGATCTCCTCGACCGGGTAGGCTATCTCGCCGTTCTCCACCCAGAAACCGGCAGCGCCGCGGGAGTAGTCGCCATTGACGATGTTGACCCCCTGCCCCATCAGTTCGGTCACCAGCAGGCCGGTGCCCATCTCCTTGAGCATGCCATTGAAATCTTGACCGGTGCTGGAGACCTGCCAGTTGTGGATACCGCCGGCGTGGCCCGTGGTGGTGAGCCCCAGCTTGCGGGCGGAGTAGGAGGTAAGCAGCCAACTCATCAGCTCGCCATTACGCACTATGTCCATGTCGCGGGTCAGCACGCCTTCGCCATCGAACGGGGTACTGGCGAGCCCCCCCAGCAGGTGGGGAAACTCCTGGATGGTGAGCCACTCAGGCAGGATCTGCTTGCCCAGCTTGTCCAGCAGAAAGCTCGACTTGCGGTAGAGATTGCCACCGCTGATGGCCATCACCAGATGACCCCACAGACCGGCCGCCGTATCGGGATGGAACAGCACGGGAGCGTGGCGAGTGCTGATCTTGCGGGCTCCCAGGCGAGAGAGGGTGCGCTCCACCGCCTCGTCGGCGATCCGCTGCGGGCTCCAGAGCCCGTCCAGGGTACGACTGGAGGAGTAGCCGTAATCGCGCTGCATGTCGCCGTCCTGCTCGCCGATCAGCACGCAGCTCAGAGAGTTGCGCGATGCCGCGTAGCCTTTGACGAAGCCATGGCTGTTGCCATACACCTTGATGCCGAGGTGACTGGAGAAACCGGCACCGTCGGAGTGCTTGATGCGGGCATCGCGGCCCAGCGCCAGTCGTTCACACTCGATGGCCAGTTCGATGCCTCGCAGCGGATCCAGCTCGATCGGATGACACAGTTGCAGATCCGGGGCGTCCCAGGCCAGCAGCTCGGCATCAGCCAGACCGGCGCAAGCATCCGGCGAGGTGTGGCGGGCAATCTCCATGGCCGCTTCGACGGCGGCACGAATGGCCGACGGGCTCAGATCCGTGGTGGAGGAGGAACCTTTGCAGCCATCGCGATAGACGGCGATGCCGAGCGCTCCGTCCTTGTTGAATTCGATGCTTTCCAGTTCACAACCCCGGGTGTTCACCGACAACCCGGTCTGCTTGCTGATGGAGACTTCGGCAAGCCCGGCGCCCAGTCCCTTGGCAATCTCCAGGGCTTCGGCAACTACGGCTTCAAGATGGGCTTGATCCTGGCGGATTTGGTCTTGCTGATCCATAACTCACATCTGTATGAAGGAAGGAAAGGGGCTAAGCATATCAGACCCCTGCGCCCAGCGGGAGAAGCTGGTAACATATCCACCAAACGTGAATGACAGGAATCAAGAGACCGATGAGTCAATATCAAGACGACAACGAGTGGGAAGACTGGGGCCCCAGCAAAAGCCAGCTCAAGCGCGATGCCGAAGCCTTGCAGAAGATGGGGGAAGAGATCGTCTCCCTCAGCCACAGCGAGCTGGAGAAGATCCCGCTGGATGAAGAGCTGGCCGAAGCGGTCGAGCTGGGCCGCAAGCTCAAGCCGAAGAAAGACGAGTCTTTCCGTCGCCACCTGCAGTTCATCGGCCGGCTGATGCGCAGCCGCGATGTGGAGCCCATCGTCGAGGCGCTCTCCATCATCAAGAATCGCCATTCCACCGTGAATGCCCGCCTGCACCGGCTTGAGCAGTGGCGTGAGCGACTGATCAATGAAGGCGACAGCGCCCTCAACGAGCTGATGTCCCAGTTCCACGAACTGGACCGCCAGAAGCTGCGCCAGCTGATCCGCACCGCCAACAAGGAGCGGGAGCTGAACAAGCCGCCGGTGGCCTATCGCGAGATGTACCAGTATCTACGCGGCGAGATCGAAGATCTGCTGTAAGTGATGACTCACCTTCGCCGACCGGCGATGAGCAGTACAAATAAAACGGGGCCGATATGGCCCCGTTTTCGTGTCGCTGCAGCTGTCAGCTGCCCGCCATGCACTGGGTATGAGTGCCTGGCTGCAGATACGGCATCAGCAGCGGGGCCATCCCCTTGAGCACCTGCACCGGCAGGGCCGAGGTGAAGCGGAACTTGTCGGACTGGCTGCCCGGCACATAGGCCGTCAGGGTGCCGAAGTGATCCTCTCCCAGATAGAAGACGAAGGTGGCGGTCCGGTTGCGAGCCAGCGAGCTGGTCACGTTGCCGTAGCGGCCGACCGTTTCAATCCGGTTGTCGCCCGTCCCCGTCTTTCCCCCCATCTGCAGCACGGTACCGTCCGGCAGGGCGAAGGCACCGGCAATGCGTCTGGCCGTGCCACCTTCCACCACCTTCGACAGCGCGTTGCGCAGCGCGGTGGCCACCTCGACCGGCAGCACCCGGGTCCCCTCGGTCTGCGCCGGTTGGAACTCGGTTTCGAACGGCGTGCCCTTGGCAAACGACAAATGCTCGATGCGCAGGGTCGGCGCACGAATGCCGCCGTTCTGGATGATCCCCATCAGCTCGGCCAGCGCAGCAGGGCGGTCGCCCGAGCTGCCCAGGGCCGTTGCCAGCGACGGCACCAGATGATCGAACGGGTAGCCCAGTCTGGCCCAGCGTTGATGGATATCGAGGAAGGCCTCGACCTCCAGCATGGTGCGGATCCGGCTGTCGCGGGCGCTGCGGTGGCGGGTCTTGAACAGCCAGCTGTAGACCTCCTGCCGCTCGTCCCGGCTCGCCTCGACGGCATCGGCGAAGGTCGCCTTGTCAAACTCCTTGAGATAGGAGAGCAGCCACAGCTCCAGCGGGTGCACCCGGGCGATATAGCCTTGATCCGGCAGTGAATACTTGCCGGGACCATAGCTGGTATAGAGCTGCTCGATACGACGATCGCTCAGCTTCTCCCGCGGCAGGCGCTTCGCCAAGAAGGCAGCGAACGTCTCCTGCGACGCATCCGGCATCAGGTAGCGGTGTACGGCTGCCAGGCGCACGGCGCTGGGCTTGAGACCATCCAGGAAGGTATCGAGCTGTTCATCCGCAGTCTTGCCACGGTACTTGCGCCAGAAGCGCAGCAGATAGGTCTGCCCCTCTTTATCCGCAAACTTGGCCAGATACTCGGTACGGCGTGGATCCTTGTCATCCTTGAGCAGCTGGGCACGGTTGCCCTCCCGATACAGGCTGTAGCGCACTATATCGCGCATCAGCCGCACGAAGGGCAGGTTGATGGACTCGCGCAGCGCGTCGCGAATGGCCGGGATGCGGCCATTGTCCTCACGTCGGAAGTTGTTGAAGGTGTGCATGCCGCCGCCGGTGAAGAATCCCTCGTTCGGGCTGGCGGAGTATTTGCGATCGAGCGCCGCCTCCAGCATGGGTGGCAGACTCTTGTCCTTGGCGGTCATCAGGTAGGAGACGGCCCAGCGGCTGATGTTGTCCTGCTCCGATACCTCTATCTTGCGCAGGCTCTCAGCCGACATGTCCGCGTAGTTGTCATGCAGCTCGGAGACGATCTCCAGATAGGTGGTCAGCACCCGCAGCTTGGCGGTTGACCCCAACTCCAGCTTGCTGCCCTCGTTGATGTCGAACGGCTGATCCGTGTTGTCGGTCTGCACCCGCACCTTGAAGCCCTGCGGGGATTTTTCGAACAGCGTGAAGCTGTACTTCACGTCTCCGGTCTTCTCCGGCGAGAGCAGGCGCTCACCAAACAGCCCGACCTGGGCTGCAAACGTCGGATCGGCCAGCTGCTGCAGGTAGCGAGAGACCTCGTTTTGCAGCGGCATGTTGAGGCTGGTATCGGCCGTCAGATCGAGCCGGTCCAGATCGTAGAGCTGCACCCCGAGCTGACGGCTGAGACGGGTACGAGCAACTTGCAGGCCCTTGTTGTTGTTGACCTTGGTCACCGCCGGAGACTGCAGGAAATCACGGAACGAGATCTTGGCCTTCAGCGCGGCCTCCATCAGCGGCGGCGTGATCATCCCCTCCTGTACGAACAGCCGCAGATAGCTATCGGTCAGGGTCGCCAGTGCATCACGCCCCTGCGCCAGATAGTAGGAGGGTCGGCGATGGGCAATCATCAGCGAGACCACCTGGCGCAGCGCCAAGCCCTGCTCCGCCAACGAGGCATCTTGGTTGCGCGCAGGATCCAGCAGCCGGTTTACCTCGTCCACATTGGCGCCAAACCATACCCAGAGACCATCCCCCAGGCCGTGCACCTCCCCATAGCCAGGCGCTGCAGAGAGCGGTACCGAGTTGAGATAGGCCCAGGCAACCAGCTTGCGCGCCTCCAGCGTCTTGGGCCCCAACCGGTAGGCCCGCACACTGGCGGAGGCCATCTGGCGGATCTTCTCGGTGGGTGACAGTGTCAAGCCATCCGGCGAATGGCGATACTTCTCGACCTGAGTCGCCAGCGTACTGCCGCCGGCCGATTGATCCTGCATATCGAGCGCCTTGCCGACCTGCGACATGGCCGCCTTGGCAAAACGGGGCCAATCCACGGCCGGGTTGGCCAGCGGCTGCTCATTGCTGAGCAGGTCGCGGTTCTCGATGAACAGGAGCGACTGGATCACCAGCGGCGGGATGGAAGCGAAATCCGGGTAATAGTGGGTCGGATACTTGAATTGATAGAAGGGTTCAGCCCGGCAGTCGTGTAGAGTCAGGCCGGCTTGCACCTTCTCGGTATAAGGCACGAAAAAGCCGCGACTGGCGTAGTCATACAAGGCGTCGGAGAAATGTACCTGCTCGCTGACCTGATAACCCCGTTGCAGCAAGCGCTCCTGCATCATGGGCAGCAGCACATAGCCGAGCCGCTTGTCGAAGGGACCGTCTTCGGGGAAGGCAATCTGCTTGCTAGGGCCCGGTTCGACCTGATAGGTCAGCTTGGCCGCATAGCGGGAGATCTCCTGCGATTGCAGGCGGGAGGTCTGCATCTCATAACCGACCAGAGCAATCACCGCAGCCAGGCACAGCAAAAAGAAAAAGCAGAACAACCAGCGCCACCAGGAACGACGCTTGCGCTTGTACTTGCCGTCCGCGCTTGGGACAGATGAATCCTGAGATGCCACTTTGTTCAAATCCGTCTGTTCTGATGCGCCCATATCAGCCCCACCATGGTTGCGCAATTTATTGTGTTTCACTCAAGCTTAGTCGTTTCAAGTCAATGGCTTGAAAACTATTGACCGCTTTGTAGTGATGGTAACAGGGCGATCATAAAAAGGGGAGCCGATTGTTGCAGCGCAGTGAGAGATCCGAGCTGATGACAGAAAGCAAAACACCGGCCTATGGCCGGTGTTTTGAGATGACAGTGAGCAGGCTTATTTGCTGGAACTCATCGCCTTGAGCTTGGTGCTCAGCTCTTTACGCTCTTTGGACAGCTCGGCATTCTTGATGATGTAGTCGTCCACACGCTCTTCATAATCAGCCCGCATGTTGGCGATGATGGCTTGCACCTCATCGATGCTCATACCCGGTTTGATGTAATCGCTCAGGTTGTCGAGCAGCAGCACCCGCTTCTGGTTGTCACGGACCTTCTTCTCGTTGTCCGCAATTTCACGCTTGAGTTTGTTCTGACGACGGGACATACGCACATATTCCAGTACATCGCTGAAGGTGGACTTGTTTACTTGTTCCATATCGATACCACTGACGTAAGGTTGATAAAAGCAGGCCAAGTTGCATCCGTACTAAAGAAACCAGCATGAGAGAGTACGGGCCAACCCAAGATGCCTTTACTCTACCGAGTTATGAGGCAGATACAACCCTAATTGCAGGGCTGACGCCGGGTTTCGGCACGAGAGAGCCGAGTGAACAACAGGGTGGAAAGCAGTGCAGGCTCTCCATCCAAAAACGCATATCAGGGGTGAGATAAGACGAATTTCAGGCAATAAAAAACCCCACTCAGATGAGCGGGGTTTCTCGTGTTGGGTGCCTGGCAGTGTCCTACTCTCGCATGGCGAATGCCACACTACCATCGGCGCTA